>NZ_CADDZT010000065.1:3768-16663 GCF_902812655.1 Candidatus Frankia meridionalis
AGGTTGACAGCGAGCAGCGCGTCGAGCCGCTCCTCGTCGCCGAGCTTCCCGGCGGGCCGCGGCACGCCCGCGCAGTTCACCAGGATGTCGAGCTGCCCGACGGCGTCGAGTGTCCGGCGGGCCAACTCGGCCCCGGCTCCGGGCAGCGCCAGGTCGGCCGCGAGCACCACGGGGTCGGTCAGCTCCTTGGCGACCGCCTCGAGGCGGGCCTCGTCGCGTCCGGAGAGGACCACCCGGGCGCCGGCCGCGTCCAACGCCCGCGCGGACGCCTCCCCGATGCCACGGCTCCCGCCGGTCACCAACACTGTCCGACCCGCAAGTGCATCCGCCGCATAGATGCTCATGTGCGTCTCCTGCTTTCCGCCGTCGGCCGCCCGCTCAGCCGTCGGTCAGGAGCTTGCCGGGTTGTGCGCCGGTGAGGGTGCCGGCCTCCTGCGTGATGGTGCCGTCGACGACGGTGTAACGGTAGCCGCCCTCGGGTCGCCGGAGCCGACTGCTGCCGTCAGGGAGATCTGCGACGAAGACGTCGGTGTCCCAGTGCAGCTCGTCGAGGGCGAAGACGACGAGGTCGCCGGCCCGGCCGGGTTCGATCACCCCGCGCCGCCGGAAGCCGAACAGCTCGGCCTGACGTCCGGTCAGCTCGTGGACGGCACGTTCGACGGTGAGGTCACCACGGTCGCGGACGTGGCGGGTGAGTAGCAGCGTGGTGTCGCCGCTCGCGCACATCATCTGCACATGGGCGCCGGCGTCGGAGTTCCCCACGACCGCACCCGGATGAATCAGGGTGCCCGCGACGCCGGCCGGATCCTCGTTGGCGACCCCGGCCGAGACGACGCCGGGGGCGAGGTCGTTGTCGAGGACCCAGTCGGCCAGGACGTCAGAGACGTGCCCGCCGCGGGCGGCGAGCAGGTCCGCCAGGCTGCGGCCGAGCCACACCTCGTTCTCGGGCCGGCTCACCTTGATGAACCGCAGCGCGTCGAGCCGCCGCAGCGGGCTGATCCGCGGGAGGTTGGTGTCCCAGTCGAGGCGGGCACGTGCTCGCCAGGCGGGGTCCTCCAGCAGCCGGCGCATCTCCTCCCCGCGGGCCCGGAGCACCTCCGACCAGGAGTCCTTCAGCGTCATCATCAGCAGGCTGTTGTCCCAGCTGATCCGCATGTCCAGGGTGCGGGGGCTCACCTGCGCGTACATCGGGGTGCCGGCGGCCTGCAGCCCGGCGCAGTGATCCAGCCACCGCTGCGCCCGCTGCGGCGAGGCGCTCGTGTGGAACACCCCGTTGAAGGTGGCGACCACCCCTCGAGGCCCGGACAGCGCGGCGAGCCGGTCGACGTCGCGCAGCGGGTGCGGGCCGTTGAGGCCGGGGATGAACTCGACGAACCGCCCATGCTCGGCCAGCACGTCGAGCAGGGCGCCGTGTTCGGCGTCGTCGGCGAGCTGGCTGGGGACGGGGCGGCCGTGGGCGTCCTCGTCAAAAAAAGACGTGGACAGGCCGAAAGCCCCGGCGGACAGGCAGCCCCGCAGCATGGCGGCCAGTTCGCCGCGCTCCGCCTCGGTCGCCGGCCGCTCCCACGCCTCGTCCCCCATCACGAACAGTCGCAGCGGTGAATGGCCGACGAGCTGCGCGACGTTGAGACCGAACGTGCGCTCGCCGAGCGCCTTGGCGTACTCCGGATAGGACTCCCACGTCCACGGCACCGAACACGCGAACGCGCTGCTGGGAATGTCCTCGATGAAACTGAACACGGAGACGACGCCGTCGCGGTGCTCGGGTCGCATCGGCGCCAGCGACAGGGAGCAGTTGCCGGTCAGGACCGAGGTGACCCCGTGCTGCGGCATCGGGTCGCACGCCGGGTCCCACCATAACGTCGGGTCGTAGTGGGTGTGATTGTCGATGAATCCGGGAGCCACACAGGCACCGGCCGCGTCCACCACCGGCTCGCCGTCCGGCCGCAGATCCTTCCCGACCTCGACGATGCTGCCGTCGCGTACCCGCACGTCACCGCGCCGGCCGGGCGCTCCCGTCCCGTCGATCACCGTTCCACCCCGGACCAGCAGATCACCCATCCTCGGGCCTCCCTTGCTCGGTCGGGCTTTCCTACACCTGTCAAAGTTCCACGCCAGGGAACTCGCACGCAACGGGCCGGTGCACGAGGTGGTGCGCTATGCGGCGCATAGTCCGGCGCTTGGAATGCCGGATCTGTCCGTCACGTCACAGCGCCGTCTTCTGGAAGGCCCGTCCATCCTCGGCCGCCACAAGTTAAAGTTAGCCTTACCTGAAGCCTGGATCTCGTGAGTCCCAAGGAGCCGTGTGGACGACGCTACCCGACCGGAAGTCCCGCAACCGCGGCGTTCCCGACAGGATCATCCAATATCGTCATCTGCCGGGGGCCTGGCGACATGCGCGCCGCCAGGCTCACGCACGGTGGTCTGCTCGTCGGAGTCGCGGGGCATCCATGAGGACATCCGTGGCACGGTCCCCCGGCATCGCAGCTACCTGTTCCTCCCCGCACCCGCTCCGTGGCCCCGGTTCGCCGGTCCCGCCCCGGCGTCGGTGCCCGGTCTCGGTCCGGTCCCGGCCGACACCACGACTGTCCTGTACCGGTCATACCCGAACAGCTCGGCCGCACTGGAGCCGTTCCTGTGGAACGTGCACGGCCGGAGGATCACGCGAGGCACGACGCGATCGGAGGCGGACCACGGCGCGAGCGCTGCGCCGCTCGCGCCGTTGCCGCAGGTCCCGTTTCTCGGCGTGTGCATCCACGGCCGCCACGACCCGTGCTGCGGTCTGGTGGGCGCTCCCCTGCTGCGCCGTCTCCACGACCTGCTACCCGACGCCCCGGCCTTCGGCGTGAGCCACATCGGCGGTGACCGCCTCGCGGCGAACGCCATCGCCTTGCCGGGCGGATACCTTCTCGGCCGCCTCGACAGCGCCACCGACGAGCAGCTGTCCGAGCTGGCCCTCGACGGTCTACTGCC
Organism: Candidatus Frankia meridionalis; assembly: GCF_902812655.1. Lineage (GTDB taxonomy): Bacteria > Actinomycetota > Actinomycetes > Frankiales > Frankiaceae > Protofrankia > Protofrankia meridionalis. The sequence goes on from NZ_CADDZT010000065.1 coordinate 6,742, forward strand.
GCTCGGCCACATCCGGGGCAGGCTCGGCTCCACGCCAGCCGAATCCGTCGCCGAGATCTGGTTTCGGGAGCGCTACCGTCTGCGCCGACCGGAAGATCTCCCGCATATCACCGTCACCAGCCAGAATGGTGATCACTATACGGTCGCGGCCGAGCATGGAGGCCGGCAACATCTGCTCGACGTCTATCACGATACGCACGAGGGCAGCAAGATCCACTTCACCTGTTCGGCAGCGGAGAAATCCACCGGTCGACGATGGAGGGTCATGGCCCGTCGCTGATCCGGCATCCCGGCCCGCCTACCCCACGGCCCGCCTACCCCACGGCCCACCTACCCCACGGCGCGCATCTGCCGCCGGGCGAGCATGTCCCGGAATCGGTCGACGTTGCGATCGTCAACATTCAGATCAAGTGCGCGAACCAGCTCCTCCAGGTGTCCGGGACGGTTCGTGCCCACCGCAACCCGACCGACCGGGGGCAGAACAAAAGCAAGGCGGAATGCCGCCGCCACGGTGGAGCACTCCTCGTTCGCCGCCATCAGCGGATGCAGTGCCATCGTGCGCCAGACACCGTCCGCCGTATCACCCCCGAAAGGACTCATACCCCACCGCCGTCCGGTCGCGACATCGAGAGCGCGAGCGAGATCATCAACGGTGTCCAGGATTCTCGCGGGGACCAGGATGCCGGCACGGTGCATGAGATACCGCGGTCGGGCCAACCCGGACGGCCCGGCAGCGGTGACCGCCGCAAGCACCGACTGGGGATTCCAGGTGGAAATACCCCATGAGCGGCAGAGATCGGCAGTGACCGCGTCCGCCAGGATACCGGCCGCCACCGCGAGACGATCAGCAGCGTCAGCGGGTTCGAGGTCGCCCAGCGACCGTTCGGGATTGTGCAGGAAGACAACATCCGGCACCCGCCCGAGCGTCACCGCCGTCATCTCAAGGGCTTCGCGGAGTCTGGCCGGTTCCAGCGAATGATCGCTGCGGCCGTCGGTACCCGGGAAGAAACCCACCTTGGTGGACACGGAGAAATGGGGAAGGAGATCAGCCGCGGTACGGACCAGGATCTCATGCGAACGGAAACCCACGTAGTTGAACGCCGTGTCGATATTCCGGATGCCGAGGTCGAGAGCGCTCTCTAGCAGTCCGCGGTCATGCCGAGACCTGTGTAGCCCGAGAACAATTCGGGTGTCAGACCGACGCACATCCCCTCCCTGACCACCAGGTCGGCGAGCCTGCGGACGTCCGTCCCAGTCTCCACACCCAGTTTGGCAACGTTGACCGGGAGACCGCTCAGCAGCCGATCGAGGGCCGGGCGGGCCTTCTTCCTGAAGGTCAGCCTCTTCCCTCCCCCGGAAACGATCACGTTCTCGCCGCTCTCAACGAATTCGGGCTCGAATTCAGTAATGCAGACGACCGATTCGGGACCCTCGCCGGAGCAGTCCACGGGCAGTGCCGGTGGGTGGCGTCTCGGCGGCTGCATCCGTTCACGGTCGGCAAGGAACGCGGCGGGCGGCGACGATCGCAGCAGATCGACCGCCGCGTCCGCCAACGCGCGTTCCTGGGCGACCCGTTCCTGTTCGCTACCGTTACGGACCAGATCGCGCCGGAACACCTCGGCCCCACGAGCCTGGTCGGCGAGCCAGGTGAGCCAGTCGACGCCGGTCCGTTTCGGGAAGCCGAACGTGACATGGAGACTCATGCCACCGGTGTGCTCGGCGCGCGTCGCCTGATGCCAGTATCCACGCGGAATGTGCATGACGTCACCGGCCCGGAGCAGGCCCTTCCACATGGACTGCTCGCTGGGGATACTGTTACGTTCCGCGTCCCGGTACATCGGATCGGTACGGGAGAAGCTCCGCACGTCCCATGTCTTCTCGCCCAGGAGCTGGACGACGATGACATCGTGGTCGTCCCAGTGCAGCGGGAAACCCGCTGTCGACCGGGTGGTCAGATACGCGTTCACCTGGACCAGCTCATGGGACCACCATTGAAGAGCCCGGCAGGCCACCTCCAACGTTGCGTCGAACGTGTCAAGCCCGTCGAGAACCAGGGTGAGCCCGGAATCGAGAAGGTCGGCCAGCCGGTTCATGTCAACGAGGCGGATCCGCTGTCCCCGCCGGCCGAATCGGGTGGTGAGATAGTCACCCGAGTTCATCTCCACACCGCTCTGAAAGCACCTGAGTTGCGGGGGCTCAAGGTTACGCCGCATCACCAGATCCAACAGCCGGGACGGCGTGAGCAGTAGCTGACACAACGCCTCGTCAGCGAAGTGACCGCGAGTGAAGTTCTTCCCCAGAGAAGATGCGCCCGACCAGCCGAGCGCCGCCTCGATGGCACGAACCAGCGGATGTTCCATCGACAACCTGTCCTGGCTCATGTCCAGCCCTGGCGCGATCGGCGGGTCGGGTTCACCCATGTTTCCGGACCGGTCCGTCACTGGCCTTCAGGGTAGTTGAGGCCGTCCGAACCGTCGCTGTCCGAATGCTCGGTATCGAAACGGTCCTGAATGCCGGTCAAGGTCTCCACCGCCACGATAAGATCGTCGTCTGCGTCCACGCGCTCCTCCTCGAGATCTGACGGCCTTCTTCCGACAACCACCTGTACGGCAACACCATTCACCGCTCGAATTTAAGCCATGTGAAGGTGCCAGACGTACTATACGTACACGCGAGGAGTTTCACAAGCCGTTTGCGTGAATACATCCCGTAACGTTCGCCGCCCCGAAGTCTCGGTCGAGGTTGGAACAGCCGGTTAAGCACAGATCCGGCCCATGGTCCAGCCAGCGGTTCGTCCTCACCACCGGCCGGCGGTGGACCACACCATCCGCCGGAGTCTCAAGCAAGTGACTCGGAATGAAACACCACCCCAATACACCACCCGAACCCCGGACGCAAGCCGTCCACCCACCCCCTTGCCTCGTAGATCATATAGCATCACGATCCGGATACGGGCAAGGTGAAATCAGATGCTCGAACACCGGGTAAGTTTTCACGGGGACTGTCGGGATCGGCCTCCCGCCCAGCCGACCGGGACACGTACCACGGGAGACGTCAGCGCGCCGCGTTACGGGATGCCACATTTGCAAGAATGATGGAATTCTTCCACCGGACCCAACCATCAGAAACACACGAAACCATGAGTTTTGGCGATTTCGCGAAGAAGTGTAAATGACAGAAACGGAGCACCAGATGACTTCCGCTACCGATCCTGACTCGCCTTGACGCCCTGGTGACGGTTCGCTAAAAAGTGCCTGCAAGACTTAGAAAAATAATCACAATGGAGTTCCGGAAAATCGGAGGATGCCATGGAAATGCCAGCCGTGACCGAGTGCGCGGTCGAGCCCTGCGCCTACAACCGTGGTCGTGACTGCCATGCATTGGCAATCACTGTCGGAAATGTCAGACACGCTCACTGCGATACGTTCTTTGTCGCCCCGTCCAAGGGCGGCGACTCGTCATCCTCCGGCCGCGTCGGCGCCTGCAAGATGTCCGACTGCACACACAATGTCGATTTTGAGTGTCAAGCCCCGAACATCACAGTCGGTTTCCAGCAGAACGGCGTCGACTGCCTCACATACCAACCTCGTCAGAGCGCCCGGTAATCTCTTTAGAACGCCCGACGATAAGGACGCCGGCTCCACGGGTCGGCGGGATGCTGTCAGGTGGGCGCGGGCAGGGCGAAAGTCCCGGTAAACACGGTGGCCAGCGCGTCAGCCCAGGGCCAGGTTTCGGGGATGCGTCCTCGGCGGCGTCGCTGGTCGAGGATGATGCGGCCGGCGGTGCGCAGCAGCGTGTAGCGGATGTTCCTGGGCTCGGCGGCGGCGAGGTCGCCGCCGAGTGCGAGCGGGCACAGCCAGGCCGGCAGGTCGCAGGCGACGTCGTCTTCCGGTTGATCGAGAAATCCACGGTTCCGACCGAGACGATGCACGACTTCCACCAAGCCCACTCGATGGTCATGGCGGCGTTGTCCACCGGCGTACTCGCCACGAACGCTGTGCTGATTGCCGTCCTGCGCCCGGCTCACCGGCCGCCGCTGCCCGCACGTCGGCCCCGCGCGAGCGGGGATGATCAATATTCCGATGGCAGCTATTCGCAGCCGTTCGAGTCGGCCCCGCGCGAGCGGGGATGATTCGGGGTATCCCGTACCTTGTGTGCTTGCCCTTGCTGGAAGCTGTCACCTATCATGGCTATGGACCTTGAAATTTCGTGAGCTAGAATTGAAGTATCGAGTCCAATTGCTACAAAATCGAGATCGTCGCGATGAGGGCATTTTATAAAATCAACCTCCGTACCGAAGAACTGACCAACCGGCGTAGAGGTCTTCTTGCATGTCTTGACAACCTCAATGACTAACCGTTGAACTGTGGGAGCGTCCACCCTACCCGGAACTCCCATGCTTCCGGAAAGATCGTACGGTCCGATGAAAACGCCCCCAAGCCCTTCGACACCCAGAATTCTCGCCAACTCCTCCACACCTCTGACGGTTTCAATCTGCACGACGACCGAGGTCTTCGTGTTGGCTTCACTCACATAGTTATCGAACTCCAGGCCATACCCATGAGCTCGGGCGATTCCTACCGAGCGCTCCCCTAGAGGTGGATACTTGGCCCATCTTACGAGTCGTTCCGCTTCGACGGGACTCTCGACCTTCGGGCAGATAACTCCACCGCAACCCGCATCGAGCGCCTGCTTTACAAATATCTCCTCATTGGCTGGAATTCGGACCAGGACCGATACAGACGCGGGAGCAGCACACAGAAGGCCACTCAGCTGATCCGTTGATATGTTGCCATGCTCACAATCGACAAAAATCCAGTCGCACCCCGCCTTAACCGCAACCTCAAGAATTCGTGGATCAGGAACGGTAATAACTGTCCCTACGGCGGCGAGGACTCCATCGGCAGTAACGCTAGGGAATACGAGAAGATCCTTGGTCACTATTTCTCCTATGCGCATTCATGACGACTGGTCACCACCCGTTCGGATGAGAATTTGAGCGGGCTTCCAGTTGTTGTTGACCAGGGTCGATGGATGATCAGATGTTTCTCATCCAGGGTGATGGTGTAGTACTATGCGGATCGGCCTCGGCTTGCTCCGGCACGAAGAGCCCGTCTATGATTATGAAGGCGGGGGACCTGGGGCACCTTTCCTGTTGCCACGAGTGTATTCCTCGGATTCTATATGTTCACCACCACCGGCAGGCCACCGGCACTGCTCACCGACTGACTCGCCGAGAACAAGGTGACAATCGTCCGCATGGAATCGACCAGTGTCTACCGGAAACCGGTCTATTACATGCTGGAAGACCGGCTCGTGTGTTGGTTGTCAGGGATGACCTGCGACGTCACCTTCGCCGCGGCCCACAGCCGGATCCGAACCGGCAACGGCCCCCGCGCCATGGCCTCGCTGCGCAACCTCGCCGTCAGCATCCTCCGCCCGACCGGCACCATCAACATCGCGAAAGGATGACGGCACCCGCCCGCCGACCCGAACAGCCGCCTCGGACCCTCATGACCTGCTGATAAGCAACTTCGCGAGGCCCTGCCAGCCACCCCGACGAGACGAACCGACCCCGTGTAGATTTTCATCCCTCCTGTCTCCTGGGCCGGCGCTGACAAGGGCTTCTTCAAGATCTTCTCGGTAATCTGTCGTCAAGATTTCTCATCGGATCCGTCGTCGCGACAGGTAGGGGATGTACGGCTTCCTGATCCGGCGGGAGGTTTGTGACCTGGGTTTCTCGCCGAAATTGAATCTGGATGCCGCACGCTGCACGAATCAGCTTGACACGTAACGCGACGGCGTGTTGTAGTTACCTCATGTTCAGGGGCAAAGATGCTTGGTGGTTACAGGCGCGCGTTCCGACCGGATGCTGCCACCCCGCTGGACGAGGTACGACCTGGCAGCGGGCCGGTGCCAGGTGAGGTCTCTGCCTAACCGGTACCAGTAGGCCTTACCTGCAGGAACGCAGATGACGTACCACCACGAGCGGCCGGTATGCGGCGATGTTGAGGTCCGCATGGCGCCTTTGTACATGTCACCAGCAGAGGCAGTAACCACCCCCTTTGGGAGGGCTTCGTGTCCGTCGCCACCGCCGAAACCGCCAAAGATGTTGCCGTCGACTTCGAGTTCACCGACAGCGAGCGGGACGGCCTCGCGAAGGAACTCAACTCGATCAACGCAAACCCGTACCGCACCTACGACGCCTTCCTGTTCCAGGTACGCGTCCTAATAGCAGACGGAAAGGTACCGGAGCGTTTCGTACGCTTCAGTGAGTCGCTGGTCGACCGGGACCGTGACCGCGATCCGGTCATCCTCGTGAAGAATGCGCCGATCGACCGGGATGTCCCACCGTTCGACTTCGACGAGCCGGTACGCTCGAAATACGAAATCAAGAAGACGTTCATCGCAGAGGCTTTCCTAGCGCTGTTCGCGGAATTGCGCAAGACCCCGGGAATCGGCTATGTCAACGTCAATGATGGTGACGTGTTTCAGGACATCTACCCCAAGCGCGCACTTTCCGAGTCGCAGTCGCAGAAGGCACTGAAGGAGATCTACTTCCACAAGGACCTGGCGAACCACTTCGTCCGGCCGGACCACGTCTACATGCTGGGTATGCGCAGTAATCCGGTGAACGAGGTGTACACCACCTTCGTCCGTAACATCGACGTCATCGAGGCCTTCACCGCCGAGGAGCTGGAGCAGCTGCGCCGGCCCAACTTTTACACACCGTTCGATGACCTGACGGTGTACGGCGGCAACCGCGAGCTCGGGGACGCAGACCAGCACCCTGTCCTGAGCGGCGAGACCGACATCCGGTACTTCGAGAACCGCACGGTCGGTCTCATCCCAGAGGCCGAGGCCCTCAGCCAGAAGCTGAAGAAGGTCCTGCACAACGTCAAGGAGCGCGTCTTCATCAGCCCCGGCGACTTTGCCTGCGTGTACAACAACCATGCGGTCCACGCGAAGGAGATCATCTCAATCGGGAGCGAGGACGCACTCCGGGAACGGTGGATCATCAAATCCGTCAACGTGGACGATCTGGCTCCGCACGCCGAGCACTTCATTCCGGGCACGGACTACCTCGTCAACGGCTGATCCGCAGGGCGGTTCCAGCCGCACAGTTCCCTCCCGCTGTATCGTCCGGTCCCGCTGAGCTGTCCGTCGCCGGGCGGCGCGATCGGGTCGCATGCCAAGCAGGCGCGAGAGGCCGCGTGGCTGATGGCGGCCGCGTGCCGTCCGGTGCTGTATGTCGGGGGTAGGCTACTCAGGGCGTTGGCTTCGGTGGAGCCGCGAGTGCTGCTCAAGGTGACCGGGATCCCGGTGGTGACCACGTTGATGGCGCGGGGGCGTTTCCGGGCAGTAACCGGCAGCATCTGGGGATGCCCGGGATGCCCTGGCCGGTGGCGGCGTCGCAGGAGGCGGGTCTGATCGTGTCCTTAGGGCGCGGTTCGATGATCGGACGGCCGTGAGGCTGACCACATTCGCGCTGGAGGTGAACATCCTGCACGCGGACATCGATCCGATCGATCCGGCGGAGATTTCGAAGAACCGGTGGCGGACGTGCCGATCGTGGGGACTGCCGGGCGATGATCGCGGATCTGATCGTGTCGGATGAGCATCCATATGTGTGGTTGAACCCGGGTGGGTCGAGATAACGGGGCATGCGGCGGGTGATGGGGGCGAAGGCGGGGCGGCCGGAGATAACTGTGTAGGCGATCGACGGGGACGGGTGTTTCCAGCTGGCCGATCGGGACCTGATCGCATGCGCGATCAACGATATCCCGATCAAGGTGACAATGATCAAAACGGGTGTCCGCGGATAGTCCGGCAGTGGCAGACGTTGTTCTACGACGAGGGAAAGAAGGACACGTGACCACTCCCGCCCCGACCAACGCCATGACGGCGGCTCCGGCGCTCTCCGGCGTTGCGACCCTGTGTGATGCACTGCGTGCTCGGGCGCAGGCCCACCCCCACCAGACCGCGTTCCGCTTCATCACGGACGCGAGGCGGTTCGAGGACGAGTCGGGCAGCCGCGTGGTGACCTACGGGGAACTCGACGCGCGGGCCGGGACCATCGCCGCGGCGCTCGGTGAGCATGCGAAGCCCGGTGACCGGGCCGTGCTGCTGTACGCCCCTGGGCCCGACTACATCGCCGCGTTCTTCGGTTGCCTGTACGCGGGCGTGGTCGCAGTCCCGGCCTACCCGCCGTACGCGGGCAGGTCGGTGGCGACGCTGGTCGGCATTGTCCGCGACGCGAGCCCATCGACCTTCCTCACCAGCGCCGATCTGCTCGACGGCTGCCGTGCGGGTCTCGCACTCGAAGGCGACGAGATCACGGTGCCGTGGCTCGCCACCGACGCACTGACCACCGACCCGGCCGGGTTCGTGGTGCCGGACGCGGTCGCTTCGGACGCGCTCGCCTTCCTGCAGTACACCTCCGGTTCGACCGGGAATCCGCGTGGCGTGATGGTCACCCACGCCAACCTGCTGGCGAACATCAGCGCCATCGTCGACCTGTGCCGGCCGGACGCGGACGTCAGGGTCACGTCCTGGCTACCGCCATACCACGACATGGGGCTCATCGGCGGGATCCTGATGCCGATCTGTACCGGCATCGAGACCGTGCTGATGGCGCCGTTCGACTTCCTGCGGGACCCGCTGTGCTGGCTGGAGGCGATGGCCCACTTCAGTACCACGCACAGTGTCGCTCCGAACTTCGCGTACGACCTGTGCGTGCGCAAGGCCGACCCGGATCGGCTACGCGGGCTCGACCTGAGCCACTGGAAGTTCACGCTCAGCGGCGCGGAGCCGGTACGGGCCGCCACCATGGACCGGTTCGCCGAGACGTTCGCTCCGTGCGGCTTCGACGCTGCGGCGTTCCTGCCCGTGTACGGGCTCGCCGAGGCCACGCTCCTGGTGGCCGGCTCCGCACCCGGTACGCCGATCCATACCACCCCCGCGCCGGACGCCCAGGCCGGGAAGCTGGTCTCGGTCGGCTGCCCGGTTACCGCTACCGCGGTGCAGATCGTCGATCCGGAGACCCGAACGGTCTGCCCGGACGGCGAGGTGGGCGAGATCTGGGTAGCCGGCCCGGGTGTCGCGAACGGCTACTGGAACCGTCCCAAAGACAGCGAGCAGAGCTTCCGTGCCGAGTTGGCCGGTGGGAACGGCCCATACCTGCGCACCGGCGACCTGGGTCTGATCCAGGACGGAGACCTGTACGTGGCGGGTCGGATCAAGGATATGATCATCATCCGCGGCCGCAACTACTTCCCCCAGGACCTCGAAGAGGCCGCTTGGTCGGCCGACCGCCGCCTGCGCGCCGGCTGCGCGGCCGCGTTCAGCGTGACCGCCGACACTGAAGAGCAGCTGGTCATCGCGGCCGAGTGCGCGAGCCCGGTGAACGAGGAGGCGGCGGCTGAGATCGCCCGGGGGGTCCGCAGCCGGATCGCCCAGGATCACGGCATCGTCGTTCACGGACTGGTCCTGTTGACCCGCGGCACGATCCCCAAGACCAGCAGCGGCAAGATCCGCCGGTCGGCGACGAAGGCCGGATACCTCGGCGGCGAGCTGTCCACCGTCGCCAGCAGCACGCTGGAGGTCGGGCAGCGGCGCAGCGCTCCGGCCTCGCTCGACACGGTGGAGGACAAGCTCGCATTCGCGCTGGCGGCTGTGATCGATGCGGACGGGATCGGCCCCGACGACGACTTCTTCGCGCTCGGTGGGGACTCACTCCGTGCGGTCGAGGCGACCGCCGTTGCCGCCGAGTTCGGTCTCGCTTTCGACGCGAGTGTCCTGTACGCGAACCCGACGGTGCGCAGGCTCGCCGGTGCGCTGACCCGTACCGACAGCGCCGACGGGCCGCGACCGTCGGCCGAGGCGACGGTCGCCGTGTTGCGCAGCCCGATCCCGCCGGTCG
>NZ_CADDZT010000065.1:17174-28701 GCF_902812655.1 Candidatus Frankia meridionalis
CGACCGGCGGCGGACCTGGGGCAACATGAGCCAGCGGATCCCGTTCGGCGCCGTCGACGTGGACGTGCTGAAGGCCGTGATCCGTTCGCTATGGCTGCAGCACGAGTCGCTGCGCACGCTGTTCCCGGAGGTCTCCGGCGAGCTTCGCCAGATCGTCATACCGGATTGCGATGTGCCGCTCGACGTCCACGACCTGCGCGGCTTGCCGGACGAGGAGCAGGGCGTGGCGCTCGCCGCGATCGAGGGAGCCGCCGCCGCGCACGTGTTCGACCTGGCCAACGGCCCACTCACCCGGGCGACGCTGGTGCGCACCGCACCGGACGCCGCGCTGCTGTTGCTGACGGCCCATCACATGATCGCCGATGGCTGGTCGTTCCTGTCGGTCCGGGACCAGATCGAGGCCGCGTACACGGCCGCGGTCACGGGATCAGGGCCGGCACAGGAGCCGGCGGAGGCCGTGCCGATCCGGTACCGCGACTACGCGGTCTGGATGAACCGCCTGGAGACGTCCGGCCTGCTCGAGGATTCCCGCCGGTACTGGTGCGAGGAGCTGGTCGGCGACCTTCCGGACACGCTGCCAGTCGACGCCACCGCGGCCAGGACAGGTAGCGCCGCCGGCGCGAGCGTGGTCGCGGCGCTGCCGGCCGAGCTGGCGGATGCGGTCACTGCGGCGGCCGCGCCCCGCAGGGTCAGCGTCGCGGCGATCCTGTACGCCGCCTTCTTCGCCGCGATCGGGCGGCGCACCGGCGGCAGGGACCTCATCATCGGCACGCCGCTGGCCGGCCGAGACCGGGCGGACATCCGCGACGTGGTCGGGATGTTCATCAACCTGGTACCGATCCGGATGCGGGTCGAGCCGGACGGTGCCTTCAAGGACCTGGTCGAGGGCGTGCAGACGAAGCTGTTCAAGGCGGTGACCCACCAGCGCTGGCAGCTGGACCGGATGGCTGAGGACCTCGGCATCGAGCGGCAGCCGCACAAGTTCGCGGTCACCAACACCTTCTTCACCAAGATGGATGTGGGCGGCGCGATGGCGCTGCCACCGGGCAGCGGCGTGTTCGCCCGCGAGCTGCCGATCGACGTGCGCTTCCACATGATGTTCTATGCGTACCAGTACGAGGGGGGGATCCTCGTCGAGTGCAAGTACCGCGGTGCCCTGTTCTCTGCGGACGAGGTGACCGCGATCGTCGAGGACTACCTCGACGTGTTGCGGCGTGAGCTGCCGCCGACGACGAGCCACGGACGACCCTCGCCTCGCACAGGCCCGACTCGGCGGTAGCCGTCCCTGTCGTCCTGCCGGCTGTCGTTGTCGGACTAACTATGGGGCTCATAGTCCCACGGTGGCGACGGCGAACCGGCCGGTCGGTCGGGGCATCGCGGAGTTCTGGCGCGTCGACATCTCCCGCCCCGAGACCTCCCGCAACGGCGGGGACGGCTTCCGTCGCGGCGACCGGGCGGGGCTTTAGCCGCGATCCACATCGCGCTCACAGGTCATCAGCCGGTGATGTCGTTTCGGGAAAACGCTTGTCACGGGGCAAGTGCCCGGATCGCGGCTGCGGCGACGGCGGGCGTGAGCTGCGGGTGGTCGAGTGACGGCAGAAGCTGTCCGGCCCGCGTCTGCGCAGTGATCGCATGCACGGCGGCGAGGCGCGCCGCCGTCGTGATCGGGTGACGGGTGGTGATGGCCGCGGTGAGCAGACCTGGCAGCGCATGCAGCGGACGGGGCCCGGCGGTGGCTGCGATCAGTGGTGGCGGGGTCTCCATGCGGGTGTGGAGCAGCGGAACGCCCTCGGGCGGCGCTACCAGGCCGATCAGATCGATGATCAGATCGGTCTGGTCGGCGAACCGGTGTAGTGGCCCGATGCCGTACTGGACAGGATCGTAGAGGGTGAGGTCACCGATGCCGGCGGCGACCAGCAGGTTGGCGAGTTCCCCGCCGCGGGCCGGATCCACCACGACGACCCGGGCACGGCGTGGGTCGATACCGATCCTGCGGACGGCGCCCAGGGCGGCGGCAGCGGCTGCCACGGCAAGACCGTCGTTGACGGTGTCCAGGACCAGGTGGGGTGCGGAGCCGGCGGAATCAGCGGGGTCAAGTACGGAGCCGAGTACGGCCCGGGCCGCGTTGATGCGACGGATATGAGTGTGGATCAGAACAGTGGCGGCAAACCCGGGAGCAAGCATCCGAATGGCGCACGCAAGATCATCGACGCTGTGGGCGGCAACGGGTAACGGGATGACGTCCAGGCCGGTGGCCCGGTGCAGGTGGACGGCCTGGGACTCCACCGCGGGCAGGGCGGTCTCGGCCGGCAGCGGCTCGAAGTCCAGGACGGCGCTCGCATCCGTGAGCAGGGCTACCCGCCGGGAACGGCCGGTGTAGCGGTCGGTGTGGCGTGGGTGGGTGGTCAGATGGGTGATGACGCGGCGGTCGGCATCGGCGTCCAGCAGTGCGACGTCATGGCCGGTGGTGGTGGCCGCGCAGACCCGCTGGGAGAGCTTGCCGGTGGAGGCGGCAAGGAAGACCAGATCCTCGGCGTGCAGCAGGTCGGCGCCGAGACGGCGCCGCAGCGTGGTGGTGAGCCACGTCAGGGTGGGCATGCTGTCGGCGTCGAGGACCATGCGCCGGGCCCCGGTCGGGTCGGACTCGTCGGACTCGTCGGACTCGTCGGACTGGCAGGTGACCGCGCCGGGTGCGTCGGCGAGGACCGCCTCGACCGTGGCCATCGCCCGTGCCAGGATGCGGATCTGGATGCTGTACGCGGGGTTTACCCCGGCGGCGCCCGGGACCGGTCCGCTCACCCGGATCCCGCCTCGGCGTCACGAAGCTGTGCGAGCAGCCCCTCCTGCCCGGCCAGCATCTCGGTGAGGATCCGCCGCGCGGCCCGCATCAGCTCGGCCACATCGCCGCCCGCGAGCGCGTACACCACGGTCGAGCCGTCCCGGGTCGCGGTCACGATCCCCGACCGGCGCAACACCGCCAGCTGCTGGGAGAGGTTCGACGGCTCCACCTCGATGGCCACGAGCAGATCCCGGACCGGCATCGGCCCGTCCTGTAGCAGTTCCAGCACCCGGATCCGCACCGGATGCCCGAGCATCCGGAAGAACTCCGCCTTCGCCTGATACAGCGGAACCTGCATCCGCGCGGCTCCCCTCATTCTCATCCCCCCACATCCGGCCCCGGGAAGGCTGCCACCATGTCGCGAATTCACGAACTCTTCAATTACAGCCCAGATCCGAGGTCGCGTGGGCACCAGCCGCTCAGATCCCTAGCCGCTCAGCACTAGCCTAATTATTAAGCTATTTTTACTAATAGGCTTCAACGAGTGACCCGTTTGAGGGTCACGAAGCCCGACCGGAGGAGGTCCTTCAGGATGCCGGACAGCCAGGACGCTCCCGACGGGCAGGCCGTGACGGTGCCGACGACCCCGCCGGGCACGACCCCGCCGACCCCGCCGGGCAAGGCGCCGACGGAGCCGTTGGCGCAGGCACGCCGAGCCGCGGCTGCGTTGCGGACACTCGCCGGTCACCTCGCCACCGGGGACATGCCCCTGGACGACCTGCGCGCCATCGCCGACGCGGCCGAGCTCATGGAGGAGCAGGCCCGGCCGTACGCCCGGTCCAGCCGGTACGACGGCCGGGCGGGTCTGCGGATCGGCAGCGCCGACAACGCCGTGCTCTGGGAACGCCATCCGATCTTCGGGCTCTCCCATCCGTTCGCCCCGCCGCTGGTCATCGAACGCCGCGGCGAGGCCTTCCACGGCGAGGCAAGCCTCGGCCCGGCATACGAGGGAAGCCGGAACAACGTGCACGGCGGCTACCTCGCCGCGTTGTTCGACGTCATGCTCGGGTACGCCGCCGCCCTGTCCGGGACACTCATCGCCACCGGGACGATGACCATCCGTTACCGGGCGCCGGTTCCCATCTCGACATCGCTCCGGCTGGAGTCCGAGATCGGCGAGGTCGACGGTCGCAAGATCCGGGCGGTGGCCCGCCTGCTGATCGGCGACACCGTGCACGCGCAGGCGGACGGCCTGTTCATCAGCGTCGGCCCCGAATGGTTCACCAGCCCCGACTGATCATCCCGTGGAGCGCCCTGCCCGGAGATCGACGAGCGGGTGGGTCCCGGGGGTGTTGCGTGGACGGACCGCACGGTCGGGCAAGCTGTGCACGGACACTGCGAACCTCCAGCGAGAAGGCGGATCAACATCGTGACGACGTCTGTGCATCGCAGGATCGCCGAGGAGCTCGGCGTGCGCGAGGGGCAGGTGACCGCGGCCGTCGACCTGCTCGACGGCGGTGCCACCGTGCCGTTCATCGCCCGCTACCGCAAGGAAGCGACCGGCATGCTCGACGACGCGCAGCTGCGTACCCTGGAAGAACGACTGCGCTACCTGCGTGAGCTGGAGGATCGGCGCACCGCGATCCTCGAGTCGATCCGCTCCCAGGGCAAGCTGGACGACGCGCTCGAGGCGCAGATCATGGCAGCGGACTCCAAGGCACGCCTGGAGGACATCTACCTGCCCTACAAGCCCAAGCGCCGCACCAAGGCGCAGATCGCCCGGGAGGCGGGGCTCGAACCGCTCGCTGAGGCGCTGCTCGCCGATCCGACCCTCGACCCGCAGACGGCCGCAGCCGCCTTCATCGACGCGGACAAGGGCGTTGCGGACGCCACGGCAGCGCTGGAAGGCGCGCGCGCGATCCTGGTCGAGCGCTTCGCCGAGGACGCCGACCTGATCGGGACGTTGCGTGAACGGATGTGGTCACGGGGCCGGCTCACCTCCCGGGTACGCGACGGCAGGCAGGATGCCGGTGCCAAGTTCGCCGACTACTTCGACTTTGCCGAGCCGTTCACCAAGCTGCCCTCGCACCGGATCCTCGCGCTGTTTCGCGGCGAGAAGGAGGAGATCCTCGACCTCACCCTCGAGCCGGAGGCGGAGCCCGACGGGCAGGCCGCACCCCGGCAGACACCCGCGCCGAGCGGCTACGAGCTGACGATCGCCGAACGCTTCACCATTGCCGACCAGGACCGGCCCGCCGACCGCTGGCTGGTGGACACGGTGCGTTGGGCCTGGCGCACCCGCATCCTCGTCCATCTCGACATAGACCTGCGGATGCGCCTGTGGCAGGCGGCGGAGGAGACCGCGGTGGGGGTGTTCGCCGTCAACCTGCGCGACCTGCTGCTCGCGGCGCCCGCCGGGGCACGGGCGACCATGGGCCTCGACCCGGGCCTGCGTACCGGCGTGAAGGTCGCGGTGGTCGACACGACCGGCCAGGTGGTGGCGACCGAGACCATCTACCCGCACGCGCCTCGGCGGCGCTGGGACGAGTCCATCGCGGTTCTCGCCCGGCTCGCGAGCCAGCACGGCGTGGAGCTGATCGCGATCGGCAACGGCACCGCATCCCGGGAGACGGACAAGCTCGCGGGCGAGCTGATCAGGCTGCACCCCGAGTTGACGCTCACCACTGTCGTGGTGTCGGAGGCCGGCGCCTCGGTGTACTCGGCGTCGGCGTACGCCTCCCGCGAGCTACCCGAGCTGGACGTGTCGCTGCGCGGCGCGGTGTCGATCGCGCGCCGGCTGCAGGACCCGCTGGCGGAGCTCGTCAAGATCGACCCGAAGTCGATCGGGGTCGGTCAATACCAGCATGACCTCTCCGAGGTCAAGCTGTCACGCTCACTCGACGCGGTTGTCGAGGACGCCGTAAACGCGGTCGGCGTCGACGTCAACACCGCCTCGGCACCCCTGTTGACGCGGGTGTCCGGCATCGGCGACGGGCTCGCGGAGAACATCGTGCGCCACCGCGACGCCCACGGCCCGTTCCACTCGCGCCGGGCGCTCACCGACGTCCCGCGGCTCGGCCCGAAGGCGTTCGAGCAGTGCGCCGGCTTCCTGCGCATCCGCGGCGGGGACGATCCGCTCGACGCATCCAGCGTGCACCCGGAGGCATATCCGGTGGTACGCCGCATCCTGGCGGCGACCGGCAGCGACATCACGGCGTTGATCGGCAACACCGGCACACTGCGTGCCTTCAGGCCCGCGGACTTCGTCGACGACGTCTTCGGCCTGCCGACCGTCACCGACATCCTGGCCGAGTTGGAGAAGCCGGGCCGCGACCCGCGTCCGGCGTTCAAGACCGCGACCTTCGCCGAGGGCGTGGACACTCTTGCCGATCTCACGCCCGGGATGCTGCTCGAAGGCGTCGTCACCAACGTCGCCGCGTTCGGCGCCTTCGTCGACGTTGGTGTGCACTCCGACGGCCTCGTACACGTCTCGGCGATGTCGAGGACCTTCGTCTCCGACCCACGTGACGTGGTGAAGTCGGGTGACATCGTGCGGGTGAAGGTGCTCGACGTCGACATCGCCCGCAAGCGCATCTCACTCACGCTGCGACTCGACGACAAAGCCGAAGCCGACGACAAAGCCGAAGCCGAAGGCCGCGGCGAGCAGCAGAGCAAGTCCGGCTCCGGGCGCCGCGACCGCGGCGGCCCGCCGCGCCCAGACCAGCCCCGCGCAGCCCAGCCCCGGCCTCGCCGTGGCGAGTCGAACAGCGCGCCGACCGGTGCGCTCGCGGATGCCCTGCGCCGCGCCGGTCTGATCGACGAGTTCGGTAACAGCGTCACCGGCCCGAAACGCCCCGGCCGCTGACCGGTGCCGGCGCGGGGCGGCTCCTCACCGGCCGGGGAAACGGGGTGGGCGTTTCTCCTGGAAGGCACGCAGGCCTTCCTGCGCGTCCTGGCCAGGATTGACGACCATGACCGCGAGCTGCGCATCCGCGAGCGACTGCTCGAACGTCGACTCCAGGCCGCTGCGCAGCAACTGCTTGGCGACCCGGACCGCGATCGGCGACCTCGCCGCGAAGGCACGGGCAAGTTCCAACGCGCGCTCGGCAAGCAGGTCATCGGGGACGACCTCGGTGACAAGGCCGAGCTCGCGGGCCCGCTCGGCGTCGTAGACCTCGGCGAGGGCAACCATCCGCAACGCGTGGTCGAAGCCCATGAAACGCGGGAACAGCCACGCGCCGCCCTCGTCGGGGAGCAGGCCCACCCGTCCGGCGGTGTCACCGAGCCGGGCGCCGGCCGCCGCTACCCGCAGATCGCACAGCAGCGCGAGGGTGAGCCCTCCGGCGACCGCAGCACCGTTCACCGCCGCGATCACCGGTTTGTCCAGACGCAGGAGCCGCAGCGCCACCGCGTGCATATCCTCCCGCAGTTCCCGGGCCCGTCCGAGCGGACGCCTGGTGACGTGCCCGAACCCGGCCGCGGCGTCCCCGGCCACGTCCCCGCCCGTGCAGAAGCCACGTCCCGCCCCGGTGAGCACAAGCGCGCGCAGCTCGTCGTCGGCCTCGTACCCGCGTAATGCCGCCTCGATCTCATGGCACATCGTCGGCGTGTACGCGTTGAGCCGCTCCGGTCGGTTCAGGGTGAGCCGCGCGACATGCGGCTCCACCACCTCCCACAGCACCTGTTGGTAGTCGCCGCTCACAGGTCCTTCGCCTCGAATCGGGCCTGCTGCGGCGGCCCTCCCAGGTTGATCCCACCACCGACCTGGATCACGTTGCCCTGCACATAGGCGGCATCCTCAGAGCACAGGAACGACACCACCCCGGAGATCTCCTCCGGCGTCCCGAAACGCTGCTGTGGGATGAACGCCAACACGTCGTCCCAGTACGCCTGGGGCATCAGACCCAGCAGGCTGTCCCGCTCATTCCAGATCGCACCCGGCGCGACCGCGTTCGACCGCACCCCGTAACGGCTGTACTCCACGGCCACCGCACGCGAAAGCTGGTGCAGCGCCCCCTTGGCGATCGCGTACGGCGACTCGAAGTAACCGGCGCCCACGAACGGAGCGGTCGAGGTGATGTTGACGATCACCCCCCACCGGCGGTGGACCATGTACGGCAGGGTCAGGACCACCAACTCGTGCGGGGTCCGATAGTTCGCAGCCCACAGCCGGTCGAACGTCTCCGGCGGCACCTCGTGCAACAGGTGCTCCATCGTGTTGATCGCCGCGTTGTTGACGAGGATGTCGATGCCGCCGAACCGCTCGGTCACGAGGTCCACGACCTGGGCCGCCCGCCCGGTGTCGGTCACGTCGAACGGCAACGCCAACGTCTCGACACCGAACTCCGCGGCGATGTCCGCCGCGACGCTCACGCTGCGTCCCTCGTGCCGATCCGTCACCACCACGGCCGCGCCCTCAGCGGCCAGGCGCCGGGCGACGGCGCGGCCGATGCCCGCACCGGCCGCCGCCGTCACCAACGCCACATGCCCGTTCAAGATCACTTTTCAACTCTCCCCTGGAAGAGGCTCCGGAAGACCGCCGGAGGAATGGACGGCTGCCTTTTCTTCAGTCCGCATCCGATGATCCGCAGGGTATCCTCGGATGGTTCAGGCCCGGCCAGGATGTGTTTCGCAAGCCAGGCTTCCGGCTCGCGCCGTCAGACGACCCCGGTTTTCTTCCAACCATCGACATCCTGCTCGCCGTAGCTGAGTTCGGCCCAGAATAAATCCCGTCCCTGTTCCGTACGCAGGTTCAGGGTGACGCTTCGCTTGTTCTTGTTGACCTGCACGTGCGCCGGGCTGCGATGAGGGGTGATCTGACCGAGCATGTCCCGCAGGTAGTCGCCCTGAAACGGACTCTCAATCTTGATCACATCGGCGCCGAGATCGCCCAGCAGCATACCCAGATGGTCCCCGTTGAACAGCATGGCCGACTCCAGCACACGGACACCAGATAATAGTTGGATCATCGCACGCCTCTTCGACAACCTGTTGATCCGCGGTCTGCTTCACGGATGACCGAACGGTGGTGCCGGACATCTCACCGCACGTCAAGCAGAGACCTGCCATTGTCGTGCGCGATTGTCCGGCGCTGCTCGTCGGTGAGAGCCGCAGCATGGTCGAGGAAGTCGCGCGGAGTCGCGTAGCCCTCGGGGTGCGGCCAGTCCGAGCCGAGCACAATGCTTTCTGCCCCAGCCTCGTTCGCGATCTTGACAACGTCGTCCTCGGGAAACGGCGTGACCTTGACATGCCGCTTGACGATCTCACTGGGCCGCTCCTGTAGCCGGCCCCCGATCCATGGTCCGTTACGCCCCATCCCACGCATCTTGTCGAGCCGCCGGACGAAGTAGGGAAACCACTCCGCGCCGTGTTCGACGGACACCACCCGCAACCGGGGAAAGCGACCGAAGAGATTTCCGTACACCAGAGCGGACAAAGTATCCATTATCGGCCGATCGCAGTAGCAGTTCATCCACTGCCACGACGACTGGGAGTACGACGACGGATCCGGGTTCTCGCCCCACAGGCTCGACACGTCACGGTTGTAACCACTCTCAGTAACGTGGTAAGCGACAGACACACCAGCTTCGTCGAGCCGCGACCAGACCGGGTCGAAGTACGGGTCGGCCGGTGACCGGCCGTACACCGGGCCGGGGCGCATCGCCACGACCCGCGCCCCGCGGGCAAGAACGAACTCGACCTCCCTCACCGCGGCATCGAGATCCCTCATGGGTATCGAGGGCGCGGCGAAGATCCTGTCCCGGTAGGCGAACCCCCACTCCTCGTAGAACCACTCGTTGAACGCGTGGAAGTTGCGGTACAGCTGCTCCGAGGTGCGATGGAAGCCTTCCGCGGTCACCGCGACGCTCGGAAACAGCAGGATGGCCTGCACCCCCTGAGCGTCCATCGTCTGAAGGCGTGCGTCGCGGTCGAGGTACTCGGGACGCGGCTGTTCCCAGGCGTACCCCTCGGTGACCGTGCCCGACTTCATGCTCCGCAGCATCTCGGCCAACGAGCCAGGCCGGCCCACCTGGCCGTAGATCTCGCCGTCGACGAATGTCAACGGACGGTCACCCACGAACGGGACCTCCCGCCCGTCCGGCGACAGCCCCGGCCTGACCGCTTCGTCGAGGTAGCGCGACGGCAGGAATCGGGTGAACGAGTCACGCGGCTCGTAACAGTGGTTGTCACAGTCATAGAGCCCGTACCGGATGTCTCCAGACATGATCCATATGCTCCTTCGATTTTCTCGACGATCGGACAGTAATAACTTGGAGGCTGGTACACAAGAGGCGGGATGGAGCAGGTTCGTGGCTGGCGACGGCCCCGAGGAGTTCAGCAGAGGAGGACGACCGCATGACCCTCGAACCAGAGCGGGTGCCGCAGAAACGACGCGGTCGGGGACGGCCCCGAGACCAGGCTGTCGGGACACGGGTACGCGAGGCCGCGCGCGCGGAGTTGGCCGGCAACGGCGTCGCGCACTTCAGCATCAGCCGGGTGGCCCGCCGCGCCGGCGTCGCCAAGGGCACCGTCTCGCTGCGCTGGCCCGAGCCCCTCGACCTTCTCATCGACGCCCTGCGCGAACAGCTCGGGTGGGATCCCGTACCCGATCTCGGGTCCCTTGCCGCCGAACTGCGCCTGATCGCGCAACGTACGACGGCGGTTCTCACCCCGCCGGGATTCGAACTCGCGATGCACCTGGTCGTGGTCTCGGCGCGACACCCCAACCTGCGGGAACGCTATCGACGCCACATCGTGGAGGTTGGGTTGGACCACACCCGTCAGGCCTTCATCCGCGCACGGACACGAGGGGAGCTCCGCCCGGATGTCGACCTGGATCCGCTGGTGCAGACCTTCATCGGCGCGATCGTCGTGGCCACCATGTGGTCACCCGACATGGCCCCACCCGACCAGGAACAATGCGATCGGATCGTGGCCGTGACACTCGCGGCGTGCCGGGCTCTGGGCAATGACGATCGGGACGCAACCCGATGTCATCGATCGACGCCGACCGGAAGCCCGGGACGCTAAGGTCGGTCAGGTGACCGCGTTCCGGGCGACTGGGAAATTGCTGGCCATCAGCGACCTGCATGTCGCTTTTGCCGACAACCGTCGGATCGTGGAGGACCTGCGACCGGAGTCGGACGCCGACTGGCTGATCGTCGCCGGTGACGTCGGTGAACTCATCGCCGACGTCGAATGGGCCCTCGGTGTGCTGCGCGGGCGGTTCGCCACGGTGATCTGGGTTCCGGGCAACCACGAGTTGTGGACACCGGGAAAGGATCCCGTGCAGTTGTCCGGTGCACGGCGCTACCAGCACCTGGTGCAGATGTGTGGAAGTCTCGGCGTACTGACCCCGGAGGATCCCTACCCGGTGTGGGAGGGCGTCGGTGGCCCGGTCATCGTGGCGCCGCTGTTCCTGCTCTACGACTACACGTTCCGCCCGGCGGGCACGTCCACGAAGGAGCAGGCCCTTGCCCGGGCGCGGAAAGCGGGCATTGTCTGCACGGACGAGTTCATGCTGGATCCCGCCCCGTACCCGGGCGTGGACGCATGGTCCCGGGAACGGGTCGAGCAGACCCGTTCCCGGCTGGCCGCATGCGATCCCGACCTTCCGACCGTCCTGGTGAACCATTTCCCGCTCGTGCGTGACCCGACATACACGTTACGTTATCCCGAGTTCGCGCAGTGGTGCGGCACCGAGAGCACCGCCGACTGGCACCTGCGGTTCCGGGCCGCCGCCGTCGT
>NZ_CADDZT010000065.1:29010-30251 GCF_902812655.1 Candidatus Frankia meridionalis
ACGACGGCGTCCGGTTCGAGGAGGTTTCGGTCGGCTATCCCCGGGAGTGGCGCAGCTGGAACGGCCCGCGAAACGTCCCCCGGCAGATACTGCCGGAGCCGGGCCGGCGGGACTGAGACCGCCGGCGGAATCGAACAGCACGAGCCCTACGGACGCCACGATCTGACCGGGGTCGTCACGGGTCAGGACGAGCCGAGAACCACTGCCGTCACGTTGCCGGGGCTCCGACCACCGAGATGGCGTCGACAAGTTCGGCACGGGTCGGGATGCCGGGCGGGCGGCTCGGTCGCCAACCCCCTGCCAGCAGGTCCAACACCCGCGGTTCCACCTCACGCAGGCGCCCCGGCGGATCGGCCATGTGCATGTGGCGGAGCACCATCCGTGCGATCTCCGGGTCGGCGCCGGCGGCTGCGAGCACCATGATCTGCGGAAGGACGTCCGGGGACGGGCTCATCCGCGGGATGACCGGAACCCCGCCGCCCATGACCGAACGCCAGGCCGCGGTGCGCGCACCGTCCAGCGACCGGGCGTCGTCGAACCACCCCCACAGCTCGTCGTGGGCCCAGACATTGACCTTCGTCCGCCACAGCTCACGGTCGCCGGGGTCCTCGGCCACCGCCCGGGTAAGCGTGAGGGCGTGCGCGACAGCGAGGGAGGAGCCGCGGCCGAAGTGCGGGTTGGTGGTGCAGACCACGTCACCGATCGCGTGCAGCCCCAGGGGCGCGGCCGGGTGCAGCGGCCGGAACACGTTACGCAGGCCACTCATGACCATGATGTCGGAGATCGGCTCGGCGAAGTCCAGGTCGGTCCACGCCGCCCCGAGCGGAACGAAGCGTGCGGCCGCCTCGAAGACGGGCACCGCCCGCAGGGCCGCCAGCGTCCTGTCCTCCGGCAGATGGACGAAGGTGAGCGTGAAGATCCCGGCGTCATGTGGAAAGACCAGGGTCGCATAGCCGTCCGACTCGTCGACGCCGATCACCCCGCGGTTGACCGAAGGCATCCGGCGTCCGGGCCGCATCCGGTAGCGGCGTGACCGGTAGACCTCGTTCGCCGGTTCGGAGAAGGTCTGCTCGCCGACCAGTTCCGCGGTCAGTCGGCTGCTGCGACCACCGCAGTCGACCACCAGATCCGCCGGATGCAGGCCACTTCCGCCGAGACGCACCCCGGTGACCGCACCCCGCTCCGCCTCGACCCGCGTCACGGCATCGAGGCGGACGTTGATTCCCGGCTCGGCCTCGACC
>NZ_CADDZT010000065.1:30462-37940 GCF_902812655.1 Candidatus Frankia meridionalis
CCAGAACGAGCGCAGCCCATCCGGCAGGGCCACGTCGACCGCACCGGCGGCACGCAGATCGTCCACGACGTCGGGCAGGTCCGCCAGCAGTTCGGAACAGATCCTGGCGAGAAAGGCGTGCGGCTGGTGGAACTGCGCGACCCCGGGCCGTTTCCACGACGCCGCGTCCCCCACCTGAGCCGGTCGCACGGCCACGTCCCGGTCGACGAGCACCACGTGGTGCCCGAGCCGGGCGAGCGCGAGGGATGTCGTCATCCCTGCCACGCCTGCGCCGCAGACCACAACCCGCAACCGTGCGCTGCTGTCCATCCGATCCCCCGATCTCCGTTACCGGTTGCCTTACCCGTGCCCTTGACCTGTGTCCCGGTCTCAACCGCCGAAGACGGCGTGCAGGTGATCCTCGATGGCGCCGGCAAGGACCGGCCTGGTCCGGAAACCGACGTGCCCGTCGGGTCGGATCAGGTAGGCGCACGGTCCGGTGGTCGCATAGCCGGCCCGGAAGGCGCGTGCGGTGTCGTGGATGACCTGTAGGTCAACGCCCGGGTCGACGCCAACCGCCGGCGACGCGTCCGGGTCTGCGACGACGTAGATCCTGACCAGTCCACCGACCTGCTGACGTACCAGGACGGCAAGCTTCTCGTAGCCGCGCAGGTCTTCCAGGGTCGTCGAGGAGTCCGCGTAGAACAGCAGGGTGTGGACGGTGCCGCGGGTCAGCTCGAACAGCCGCAGCGGATGGCCGACACCGGGGCGCCTGAGCCCGTGCACGTCCGGCGCGCGGTCCCCGGCCGCCGGGCCCCGTTCCGGCGCGTCCCAGCCCAACGCCTCGCCGACTCCCGGGGTGCCATGGTAGGTCAGCGTCATCTGCATCTCGTCGAGGAACTGCGCCTTCTCGTCGGCGTTGTCGATCTCGTCGGTGAACGCCACCCGCACCGCCCGGTCCATGACCGACTGGCCCGCCGGGCGGCGCTCCGCCTCGTAACTGTCAAGCAGGCCCGGCCCCGCGTGCCCGCCCACCGCGAGGGCGAGCTTCCAGCCGAGGTTGTAGGCGTCCTGGATACCGGTGTTCATGCCCTGGCCGCCGGCGGGCGGGTGCAGGTGGGCGGCGTCGCCGGCGACGAAGGCACGGTCGACCCGGTACCGGTCGACGATCCCGTGACTGATCCGGAAGATCGACGACCAGCGGAGGTTACGTCCGGTGGTACCGGCCGGAGCCAACCGGTCGAGCGCGACCTGGAACTCCGCGAGCGTCGGCGGCTCGTACTCCTTGGTGAAGCCGGGCGGGACATCGGTGCGGGCGGCCTCCGCCATGATGCGCGGCGGTGCCATCGTCGCCATCCGGTAGCGGCCCCTGCCCCGCAACGGGACGCACACGAGCATCCCGCCCAGTTGACCATCGGTCACCTGCATGAAACGCAGCAGGTAACCCTCGGGCATCGACCAGTCGACCTCGAGGTCGGCGAGCATGAACAGCTGCGGGAACCGGCCGGCCCCGGCGTTGAAGGCCAGGTTCAGTTCCTTGCGCACGGTGCTGTGCGCGCCGTCGCATCCGACGATGTACCGGGCGCGCACCGTCTCCTCGCCGCCGCCGTCGACACCCGCGGTCGACAGCCGCGCGGTCACGCCGGAGGCGTCCTGGGTGAAGCCGCGCAGCGCCACGCCACGCTCGACCGAACCGCCCAGCGCCGCCAGCCGATCGGTGAGGATGCGTTCGGTCTCGTACTGCGGCAACCCCAGATGGGCGTAGGGGAGTTCCGGCAGGTTCCATTCGACCCGGTGCGTCTGTCGTCCGTTGACGACGACGATCTGGCCGTTGAACCAGATCCCGGTGTCCATCGCCTCTGCGACGATGCCCATGTCCTCCCAGATCTCCATGGTTCGGCAGTGCACTCCGATGGCCTTGTCCGCCTGCCCCGGCGGCTCGGTGCTCTTCTCCACCAGCCGGCATCGGACGCCGCGGCGCGCCAGTTCGACGGCCAGGGTGAGCCCGGTCGGTCCCGCGCCGACGACCAGCACGTCGGTGGTCGCCCGCGGGTCCCCCTGCCTTGTGACACGGGCAACCGGGTCGTATCCGGGAACGGCGCCGAGGGAGGCGGGCGGCGATGCGGGGAGCCCGGCTGGAGCCTCCGGCGGGCGGGCCGCGATCGTGAAGATACGGCGCGCGAACCCACGGGTGAGGTGTGGGAGGAGCTGACGGGTCTTGTCGGTGTGACGCGGGTCCTGGACCCAGGTGAGGAAGGCGTCCTTCGACGTCCACTCCGCGAGCAGGTGGTAGGTCTGCGTTCCGGGCTCGTGCAGCAGCTCCTCCCGGATGTGCCCGGGGGTGCCCCGCATCTGCGCGGCGACCTCCAGGAAGGCCTGTTCGAAGGTTTCCTCCTCGCCGATGGGCACGGTTGTCGTCACCAGGACCCGTACCGCCGGCCCCCGCCCCTCCAGGGTGTGCAGCACCTCGTAGGTCTGGCGGGCCGCGTCGTCGCGCAGTTCGCGTAGCGCGGTGGTGAGATGATCGCGTCGGGCGCTGCGCCCGAAGGCGTCGAGAGCCGCACGGTTCGCCCAGTCGCTGACGATCACGAACTCGCCGGGGCTGGCCGGATCCCGCATGAGGTCCTGGCGGATGTTGCCCGGCTCCCTGCTGATGACCTGGGCTGCCTTCATCCAGGCGCTCTCGAACTCCTGCTCGTGGCCGGGGATGGCCCGCATGCGCAGCAGCGTGCGAACCGTGTCCGGACCGACGCTTTCAGTGGTATCCAGGTTGGTCATCTAGTTCTCCTCGTGGTAGCGACGCAGCACAAGCGAGGCGTTGAACCCGTCGAGCCCACGGGCGTTGACCATCGCGGCCTGCACCGGCGTCGGGGTCACCTCGGACACGAAGTTCAGCTCGCATCCGGGTGCGGGATCACGGGTGCCCGCGGTCGGCGGCAGTAGGTCATGGCGCATCGCCAGCAGCGCCGTGGCCACGTCCAGAGCGGCCCCGCCCTGGTAGAGCCGGCCCACCAGGGGCTTTTGTGTGGTGACGGCCGGTGACGCCGACCCGAACGCGCGTCCCATGGCGGCACACTCGTCCCGGTCACCGGCGGGCACGCCGAGCGCGTCGGGGAAGACGACGTCGAGATCATCCGGTCGGACCCCCGCCCGCTCCAGGGCCGTGGTCATGGCACGGGCGTACTGGCCCACGTCGCCGTCACCCCGCGGACCGCGGTGCCGCCCGTCGAACGTGGCGGCAGCCCCGGCGATCTCCCCGTAGATCACCGGGGCACCTCGGGCCAGGGCATGGTCGAGATCCTCGACGACGAGAACGGCACCGCCCTCACCGGGAACATAACCGTCCGCGTCCACGTCGAACGGACAGTACGCCCGCTCCGGGTCGGTCCGGGTCGTCATCGCGCCACTGTGCTGCTGGCAGGTGAGCGCATACGGGGACAGCGGCGCTTCGGTCCCGCCCGCCAGCACCACGGCGGTCCCGCGGCGGACGAGGCGGGCCGCATGAGCGAGGCTGTCCACCCCGCCCGCGCTCTCGGACACCAGCACCACCGACGGCCCCTTCATACCGTGGCGGATCGAGAGCTGACCGACCGTGGCCGCGTAGAACCAGGCGATCGACTGGTAGGCGCCGACCGTGCGCGACGGCGAGCCCCACAGATGCTGGAGCTCACGCTGACCGAACACGTTCCCACCAGAACCGCTCGCGAGCGCCACGGACATGTCGTACGGGTCGAGTGCCCCCGGGTCGATCTCGGCATCGGCAAGGGCCTGACCTGCGGCGGCGAAGGCCAGATGGGTCCACCGGTCGGTCTGCACCGCGAACCGGCTCGGCAGGTGCTCGCCCGCCTGGAAGCCGTCGATCTCCCCGGCGAGGGTGGTGGCGTACCGGGACGGGTTGAAGGAGGTGATGCGCCCGATCCGACCCTCCCCGGACAGCGCCGTCTTCCAGTAGGTGTCCACGCCCACGCCGCTCGCGGCCACGATCCCGATACCGGTCACCACCGCGCGCCGGGTCATCACATGACGGGTCATCACGCCGCCTCCCGCAACCTGGCGAAGACCATGGCGGACTGGAACCCGCCGAAGCCGCTGCCGACCGACAACGCGACGTCGACCCGGTGCTCCCGCGCCGTGTTCGGCGTGTAATCAAGATCGCATTCGGGATCGCGGTTGGCCCAGTTCGCGGTCGGCGGTACCACCCCGTGCTCGATCGCCAGGGCGCAGGCAGCCATCTCGATGGCGCCGATCGCGCCGAGGGAGTGGCCGACCATGGACTTGATGGAGCTGATCGGGACCTGGTAGGCGTGCTCACCCAGGGCCCGTTTGAACGCGGCGGTCTCGTGCCGGTCGTTCTGCTTGGTCCCCGAACCGTGGGCGTTGATGTAGGAGACCCGCTCCGGCGCGAGTCGTCCCTGATCCAACGCATCGCTGATGGCGACCGCCATCTCCGCACCGTCGGGACGCAGCCCGGTCATGTGGAAGGCGTTGCCCCGGGTGGCGAAGCCCGCGACCTCGCAGTAGACGTGCGCGCCACGGCGCAGTGCGCGGCCCATCTCCTCCAGGACGAGAACGGCTCCCCCCTCGCCCAGGATGAATCCCTGCCGGTCCCGGTCGAACGGCCGGGACGCGTGCGCGGGATCGGAGTCGTCCGGCGACGTCGCCTTGATCGCGTCGAACGAGGCGAGCGTGACCGGGGAGATCGGCGAGTCCGACGCGCCGGCAAGCACCACGTCGGCCTCCCCGTCCATCACGAGCTGGTAGCCGTACCCGATGGCGTCGATCCCGGACGTGCAGCCGGTCGAGACGACCTGCGCCGGGCCGTGCGTGGCGAACCGGACGCCGACGTCCGCGGCGAGACTGGACGGGACCAGTGCCTGGTACAGGAACGGAGCGGCATGATCGGGATCGACGAGCCATTCCCGTCCGGCATCGCTGGCCACGACGTACTCGGTCTCCAGGGCGGTGGTGGCGCCGACCGCCGTGCCCATCGCCACGCCGGTCGCGTCCGCGGTCGCCTCGTCGAAGACGATTCCGCTGTCGGTGACGGCCTCCGCCGCTGCGGCGAGGGCGAACTGGATGTACCGGTCGGACCTGCGGATCTGTCGGGGCGACAGTCCGGCCGCCGAAGGATCGAAATCGCATTCGGCGGCAACCCGGGAGCGAAACGGCGATGGGTCGAAGAAGGTGATACGGCGAGTGGCGGTCCGTCCTTCGGTCAGGCTCGACCAGAACGCCTCCCGGGTCACCCCACCCGGTGCCACCACGCCCACGCCTGTCACCGCCACCCGTCGGGGGCCGTTCATTGAGGGGCCGCCAGGTCGCCGGTGCCGGCGGTGGCCTTCTCGGTGTCGGCCCGTTCGGTGTCGGCGGTGGCCTTCTCCGTGTCGGCCCGTTCGGTGTCGGCCCGTTCGGTGTCGACGTGGCCCAGGTCGGGACGGGGCGCGAGGGGGCCGAGGTGGAAGACGACCGACGCGTCCCCGGCCCCGGTGTTGCGCAGCCGGTGCCGCATCCCGACCGGGATGTACAGGCCCTCGTCGGATGCGACGACCACGGGCTCGTCGTCGCAGTCGACGGTGATGGTCCCCCGCGTGACGCAGAGGAACTCTTCGCTGTACGGATGGTAATGCTCGGCGATCTTCTCGCCAGGTCGGAGGGTGGCCACCCCCATGAAGCCGGAGGTACTCCCGACGGTGCGCGGGCCGAGCAGGACACGCAGCTCACCGCCGCGGCGCCGGTCGGCCGGCACGTCACAGGCAGCTACGTGTCCACAGCAGGATATGACAGTCATGTCAGATGCTCCTGTCCCTCTCATCAGGCGCCCGCGGCGCGAGCCGCGCCCGCGACACCGACTCCGCTGGCTGCTGCCCGCCGCTCGACCTTGCCCCGGATGACCTCCATCTGGATCACCGAGTTGGCGTTGATCCGGGTGGTCATGGCCTCGTCGTCGACCGGTGCGTCCGGACGCATGGCGAAGTCCTGCACCCAGGTCATCCGGACGCCGCCGTCAGCCTCCTCGTACGACCAGAAGATGTTCATGTACTCGAAGGGACCGGGTTCGACCCGGTGCGCGCGCACCTCCCGGCGACCCCGGTCAACCGTGCGTTCGCTGACCCATGACCAGACCTGACCGTGCTCGTCCGGATGCATGGTCAGCCGAAAGCGCACCGTGTCGCCCCGGCGCTCAAGAATTTCCACCGAGGCGTATTCCGTGAACAGATCGGGCCAGTTCTCCAGGTCATTCGTCATATTCCAGGCGACGTCAAGAGGAGCGGCAATGAGAACCGAGTTCCGCGTGTGTCCCGACATCTTCAACGCACCTCTCCGGCACCTTCGGTGACAACGCCGGCAATCTCGCCCACGGTCATGTCGATGGCATTCTCGGGAATCTCGACGCCGAAGCTCTCGAGGATCACCGCTTGCAGTTCCAGCACCGCCAGCGAGTCGATCTCAAGGTCCCGGAGGGAAAGCTGGTCATTCCCCGTGAACACCTCGGGATCCACACCGGCCTTCGTGGCGAGAATCTCCGATATCTGCGCCGGCGTGACGACGGCCCGCGCGCGGCCGGTAGCCTCAGTACTCATCGTCGTCTCTTTCCGAAGCTGCGACCATGCGGTCGACCAGGCTGATGGAATGCTGCCCCACACGGAAATCCGTGGGCATCCTCACGCCGCCTCCCCGCGGCGCGCGGACCGTGTGGGTTCAGTGGTTCCAGTGGATTCATAGGTGTAGAAGCACTGCGCTATCGCATCCTGCGGTGAACGCCAGGTCGGCAGGTACGGCTGGATATACGGCCGAAGCCGGTCGCTGACGTTTTTGAACTCCTCGTGCTCACGGACGTTCTCAATCGCCCGTCGACCGTCGTCGGCCGTCTCCAGAAGATGGATGTAGAGGTCCCCGAGCGAATAGAGTGAACGGTGGACGACGCCCGCGACACGCGGCAGCCCAGTGGCATCCGACTCGGCGAAGACACCCGCGACATCCGACTGGGAACCGGGCGTTATTCTGGCAACGATCAGCGATCTGTTCATGGCGCTTTCCCCCTCCAGCGAACCAATGTTTCAGTCCAGGCCGACCTCCCTACCGAGAGTAAGGCTGAGCACACAGTGCGTCCACCTGTCGCGTCTCCGATGACGCGCGGCAACACCCATCCCCACGCGATGCGGATCAGATGGGTGAAAATCGCGAACGGCGGCGGCGTCTCAGCGCAACCGACCGGTCCGCCGCGGTGTCACTGTCTCAGCGCAACCGACCGGTCCGCGATGTCACTGTCTCAGCGCAACCGACCGGTCCGCCGCGATGTCACTCCGTCCGCGCCACCGACTGGCGGAGGAGGAACTTCTGTACCTTGCCTGACGCCGTGCGGGGAAGGGCGTCCACGACACACCAGTCGACCGGCACCTTGAAGTAGGCGAGCCGGGAGCGCGTGAACGCCGCCAGCTCCGCCGCATCGGTTTCCTGGCCGGGGGCGGGCACGACGAAGGCGACCGGGACCTCGCCGA
>NZ_CADDZT010000065.1:37965-43616 GCF_902812655.1 Candidatus Frankia meridionalis
ACGTCCGCGACAGCCGGATGCTCCAGAAGCGTTTCCTCCACCTCACGCGGGTAGATGTTCTCCCCACCGCGGATGATGACGTCCCGGATACGGCCGTGGATCCGCAGGATGCCGTCGGCGTCCATGCTGCACAGGTCACCGGTGTGCAGCCAGCCGTCATCGTCGAGCGTCCGGCTGGTGGCGTCGGGATCGTCGTGGTAGCCACTCATGCTCAGCGATGAGCGGATCAACAGCTCGCCGTGCTCACCGATGCCCGCTGTGCCGCCGGTGTCGCCGCCGGTGCCGGTGCCGGGCACGCTGATGCGTGCCTCACGGTGGGCGAGTGCCCGCCCGAGCGTCTCAGCCTTGATCAGATCGCTGTCCGAAGGCAGGCAGGCGGTTGCGTTCGGCGCCTCGGACTGACCGTAGGAGATGATTACGCGGCAGCCCAGCACTGCTTCGGCGCGGCGGATGAGCGCGGGTGGCACGGTCGTGCCGCCCGTCTGGATGACCTGGAGACTACTGATGTCGTGGCTGGTGAGCGCGGGGTAGGCCAGCAGGTCGTACAACATCGTCGGAACGGCCCCCAGCGCCGTGACCTGCGCCTGCTCGATGAGCCGCAGCGTCCGCCCCGGTTCGAAGCCCGGGGACAGGACCATCGTGCCCTCCGCGCCGAATGTCATCAGGACCCCGGACACCGAACCTCCCACATGGTGCAGGGGCAGGCCGGAACACCACACCAGCGGCGCTTGGAAGACACGCCCCGCGATGCGCCCGGTGTTGAGCACGGCGAAGTGGGACAGGACAGCGCCCTTGGGTCTTCCCGTCGTCCCCGACGTGTACTGGATGAGGAACGGCGCCTGGGGCGACACCACGGGCAACGGCCCCGACTGCGCCGGCAGCGCAAGCCGCAGTTCCTCAAGCGGCAGGACGCGCGCAGGTCGCGGTAACTCGCGGGCGAG
Organism: Candidatus Frankia meridionalis; assembly: GCF_902812655.1. Lineage (GTDB taxonomy): Bacteria > Actinomycetota > Actinomycetes > Frankiales > Frankiaceae > Protofrankia > Protofrankia meridionalis. The sequence goes on from NZ_CADDZT010000065.1 coordinate 38,907, forward strand.
CGCCTCGGCACGCTCGCGCAACGGCGACCCGCGGTGTTCGGCCGCTGCGATGACGAGCCTCGCGCCGGACTGTCGCAGCTCGTGGCGGACCTCGTCGTCCCGCAGCGAGGTGTTGACCGGTACGAGCACGGTGCCCGCCAGCGCGCTGGCGCACTGCACGATGATCCAGTCAACGCAGTTGGGTGCCCACAGCGCGATCCGGTCCCCTGGTTCCACCACGCCGAGCAGGCCCGCCGCGACGGCGCCGGCATCAGCGACCAACCCGGCATAGGTCAGGGTCTCCAGGCCCTCGCCCACCGACCAGCGCAGCGCCGGCCGGTCGGGGTGCCGGTGGGCAACATGCCGTAGCCAGTTGCCGACCGACTCCTCGACCAGCTCGACACTCGTGTCGGCCGGCCAGTGGGCCGCGGTGAGCCTCACCATTTGTTCACCCTCGAGATTCACTCATGGTCAGGATTTGTTCACCGTCAGGATTTATTCACCATCGAGGTTGAGCGAGCGTCCCACGATCTCCTTCATGACCTCGTTGGAACCGGCGTAGATCCGCTGCACCCGACCGTCACGCCACAACCGGGCGATCTCGTACTCGTTCATGTAGCCATAGCCGCCGAACAGCTGCAGACAGCGGTCGACGACCTCACACTGGGTGTCGGTCGTCCACTGCTTGAGACCGGCGGAGTCGACCGCGCTGAGCTCACCGTCTAGATACGCCTGCACCGCGGAATCCACATACGCCTGCGCGACGTCGCACAACGTCTTGATCGCGGCCAGCTCGAACCGGGTGTTCTGGAACGAACCGATCGTCGTACCGAACGCCTTGCGTGTGCGCACCTGCTCGATCGTCAACGCGAGTGCCCGCTTCATGATGGCGACCGCGCCGACTCCCGCGCCGAGCCGCTCCGTGCCGAGGCTCTCCATCAGGTGGTAGAAGCCGCGCCCCTCCTGGCCGACCAGGTTCGATATCGGCACCCGCACCTCGTCGAAGAACAACTCGGCGGTGTCCTGCGCCTTCTGCCCGATCTTGTCGAGCTTGTGGCCACGGCTGAAGCCCGGCGAATCCGCGTCGATGACGAGCAGGCTGATCCCCCGGTGGCCGGCGTCCGGGTCGGTCTTGACGGCGACGAGCGCCTTGTCGCACAGCAGCCCGTTCGTGATGAACGTCTTCGAACCGGACACGACGTAGTGGTCACCGTCGCGGCGGGCTGTCGTGCGGATCGCCTTCACGTCCGAACCGGCGCCGGGCTCGCTCATGGCCAGCGCCCAGATGATGTCCCCGCTCACCGAGCCGGGCAGCCACCGGGCCTTCTGCTCCTCGGTGGTCAGTTTGATGATGTAGGGGGGCATCACGTCGTTCTGCAGCCCGAAACCGACGCCGACGGTGCCGGTCGCCCAGAACTCCTCCGCGAGCACCATGCTGTACCGGTAGTCGTTGACTCCGGCGCCGCCGTACTCCTCCGGCGCCGACCACAGCAGCAGACCCGCGCGGCCCGCCTTCCGCCAGACCTCCCGGTCGACGACCCCGGCCTGCTCCCACTCGCCGGTGTGCGGGACGCACTCCTTCTCGAAGAAGGCCCGAGCAAGCTTCCGGAACTCTTCGTGCTCGGGTTCGAACAGCGTACGACGCACCGGACCAGCTCCTTCGGGTCGACCCGCCCTCGCCTACCGACAGCAGGACCTTCCTATTAATTACACGATTCCGCAAGAGGTCGGGCGGGACGGCCCGTCAGCCGGGACGGCACATCTGCGCACCGCACGAGAACCGGATAGGGCCACCCGAGATCACCGGGTGACAGCACGCAACCGGTGGTCGAGCGCGGTGTGGCGACGCCCGCCACCGACGGCGCGGACGGCCTGCCCGATCGCCCTGCGCGAACCGACGAGGACCACCAGTTTGCGGGCCCGGGTGATCGCCGTGTACAGAAGGTTGCGTTGCAGCATCATCCAGGCACTGGTAGTGATCGGGATGACCACCGCCGGGTACTCGCTGCCCTGCGAACGGTGGATGGTCACGGCATAGGCATGGACGAGCTCATCGAGTTCGGTGAACTCGTAGTCGATGTCCTCGTCCTCGTCCGTGCGCACCGTGAGCTTCTGCTCGTCGGGGTCGAGGGCCGTGACCACGCCGAGAGTTCCGTTGAAGACACCGCTCGCGCCCTTGTCGTAGTTGTTGCGGATCTGGGTCACCTTGTCCCCGACCCGAAAGACCCGGCCGCCGACCCTGCGTTCGGGCACGTCCTGGCGGGACGGCGTCAGCGCCTCCTGTAGCAGGGTGTTCAGTGCGCCGGCACCTGCCGGGCCGCGGTGCATCGGGGCGAGCACCTGCACATCCCGGCGTGGGTCGAGCCCGAACCTCGCCGGGATGCGGCGGGCCACGACGTCGACGGTCATCACCGCGGCGTCCTCAGCCTCGTCCGCGGCGAAGAAGAAGAAGTCCGACAAGCCGCGCACCAACGGGTGGTCGCCAGCGTTGATGCGGTGCGCGTTGGTCACCACACCGGACTCCTGCGCCTGCCGGAAGACGCGGGTGAGCCGCACGTGCGGGACCGGCGTACCCACGGCCAGCAGATCACGCAGGACCTCACCGGCGCCGACGGACGGCAGCTGGTCGACGTCCCCGACCAGCAGCAGATGCGCCCCCGGCGGGACGGCCTTGGCGAGCTTGTTGGCCAACAGGAGATCGAGCATGGACGCCTCGTCGACGACGACGAGATCGGCATCGAGGGGCCGGTCCCGGTCGAAGGCGGCGTCCCCACCGGGGCGCAGTTCCAAAAGCCGGTGCACGGTGGACGCATCCTGCCCGGTCAGCTCGGTGAGCCGTTTGGCCGCTCGACCGGTGGGTGCGGCCAGCACCACCTTCGCGCCCTTGGCCCGAGCGAGAGTGACCACCGACCGGACGGTGAAGCTCTTGCCGCACCCCGGCCCGCCGGTGAGTACGGCGACCTTCTCGGTCAGGGCGAGTTTCACCGCCGCTTCCTGCTCGGGCGCAAGCTGCGTCCGGGTCCGCGCGTGCAGCCAGGACAGTGCCCGGCCCCAGTCGACGTCCACGAACGCGGGCATCCGGTCGGTCGGTGTCCGCAGCAGTCGCAGCAGCTGGTTCGCCAGGGAGATCTCGGCGCGGTGGAACGGAACCAGGTAGACCGCGGCGACCGGCTCGTCCGGGTCGTCCCCCGGGATCTCCTCGCGGACCACCCCTTCCTCGACCACGAGCTCGGCCAGGCACTCGATCACCGCCCCGGTGTCGACCTGCAGGATCTTGATTGCCTCCGCGATCAGCTGATGTTCGGGAAGGAAGCAGTTCCCGTCCCCGGTGGACTCCGACAGCGTGAACACCAGACCGGCCTTGATCCGCTGCGGGCTGTCATGCGGAATCCCGACGGCTTTCGCGATCGTGTCCGCGGTGCGGAAACCGATGCCCCACACGTCGGTCGCCAACCGGTACGGCTCCTTACGGACCACGTCGATCGAACGATCGGCGTACTGCTTGTAGATCCGTACCGCCAACGACGTGGACACCCCGACCCCCTGGAGGAAGACCATCACCTCCTTGATCGACTTCTGTTCCTCCCAGGCGGCCGCGATCGCCTTCGTCCGCTTGGGCCCGAGTTTCGGAACCTCGATCAGCCGTTCGGGCTGCTGTTCGATGACATCCAGGGCCGCGATCCCGAAATGCTCGACGATCCGCTCGGCGAGCTTCGGCCCGATGCCTTTGATCAGCCCTGAACCGAGATAGCGACGAATACCCTGAACCGTCGCCGGCAGCACGGTCGTGTAGTCCTCGACCTGGAACTGCTTGCCATACTGGGGATGCGAACCCCACCGTCCCCGCATCCGCAGCGACTCGCCGGGCTGCGCGCCCAGCAGTGCACCCACCACCGTGACCAGGTCACCGTGGCGCCCGGCGTCCACCCGGGCGACGGTGTACCCCGTGTCCTCGTTGGCGTAGGTGATCCGTTCCAGCACCGCTTCCAGCACCGACCCGCGAAACGGCTCCACCACTGCCATGCCGCGTGATTCTCCCGTCCCGCCTGCGCCTCCCGCCGCGCTCCGGCAGGGATATCACAGCAGGAATATCACAACAGGAATATCGCAACGCGGCCCGCCGCAGACCGAGCGCAAGGACGATCCACCCGACCCCGTCGACGGACGCCCAGTACCGTCATGGTGATACCCACAACGAGCAGGACCGCCCAGAGCGAACCGGGAGCTTCGGCGCGGTTCCGTCGTCCCGTTGCCGTCGCGACCGTTGCGACCCCCTCGCCATCGGTACCCTCACACGACCAGCCGGCACCACCACCCGAGATTCACCGGCTGGCAGCCGTCCAAGAGTGTTCCCCGGTGCCGGGCCCGCATGCTTGGAGAGCGGCATACTGCATCCATACCGGCCGGGTCGCACATGCGGGTGGAGGTGGGGTGGCAGTCCTGTCCGGTCACGCATATGGCCACGTCATCGTCTGTGGGCTGAACAACCTGGGCTTCAGGATCGCCGAGCAGCTGCACGCCGCCGGGGTGCCGATCATCGTCATCGCGGGACGTGACATCGCTACGCTGCGGCGCCGGCTGGACCGGTGGGGAGTCCCCGTCCTCCTTGACCAGGCGCATACGGGCGAAGCGCTGCGCCAGGCATCGATCACCGGCGCGGACGCGCTGATCGCCTGCCACGATATCGACCTCGACAACCTTGAGACGGCCCTGGTCGCCACCGAGATCGCG
>NZ_CADDZT010000065.1:44112-58913 GCF_902812655.1 Candidatus Frankia meridionalis
CGACCAGCTCGGCGCGGCTCTTCCCACGGCACGGGTGCTGAACCTGGCGGAGAAAGCCGGCCACAGTTTCGTCGAAGCATGCATCAGGTCCGATGTGCGACATGCGTTCCGCCTCGGACCGGAAGTCTTCACGGTGGTGGACGTCCCGGTCAGCTCGTCCGGAGCGTTCCGGCAGATCTTCGGAAACCTGACACCGGTCTCGCTGCGGCGACCGGGTGAACGACTTGCCGAGCTGTGCCCGGATCGGGATACGGTGATCACACCTGGTGACCGTCTCGCTCTGCTCGGCAGGCTGGGGGATTTCGCCGACAACGGCGTGCGGGTGGTCGGCGCGCACGACGCCGACACGCTCGCAGACCTTTCGGTGCACCATGCCGACCCGCCGTCGGGTCGAATCCGGCGGCGTCCCCTGCGCACCTGGGCACGCGACGTCGCCGTGACCACGGCAGCCGAGTTCGACCGTCCGTTCCGGATCGCTCTCGGCGCCGTACTGGCGATCATGGCTATCAGCACGCTGGTGCTCTCACTGACCTATGTCGACAACGACCCCACCGCGCCGGCCGACTTCAGCCCTCTCGACGCGCTTTACCTGACCGTCGAGACAATGGCTACTGTCGGCTACGGCGATTTCAACTTCGGCGCAGCCGGCCAGTGGCTGCAGGTCTTCGGCATCGTCCTGATCCTGATCGGTGCGCTGTCCATCGCGGTCGTCTACGCGTTCATCACCAACGTGATCATCAGCCGTAGATTGGAACGGGCGATCGGTCGAGGACGCGCAACCACCGCACGTGACCATGTCATCGTCTGCGGGCTGGGTTCCGTCGGGCTCGCGACCGTCGAAGGTCTGCTCGCCGCCGGACGCGACGTCGTGATCGTCGAACGCGACGAGAACAACCGTTTCCTGTCGGTCGTCCGGGACCTCAAGATTCCGGTCGTGTTCGGTGACGCCACGGTTCGCGCGACGCTGATGGAGGCCGGGCTCGCCCGGGCAACCACACTCGCCGCCTTGACCAGCGACGATGTGGCGAACCTGGAGACGGTGCTGTCCGCGCGGGAGGCATTCAAAGATCTTCTGGATGGCCGTCGGCGTAAGCGCAGGTGGCGTAAGCCGAGAGCCGACTCGCCCAGAACCAAAACCAGAACCGACGACGACACCGGAACCGACGACGACACCGAACGCGGGCTCAGAGTGGTGCTGCGCATCTTCGACACCACCCTTGCCGACGAGGCCGAACGCCGGTTCGCCATCCACACGGCCCGAAGTGCCTCCGCCCTGGCCACGCCGTGGTTTGTCGGAGCCGCCCTCGACTACGAGGTTGTCAGCACCTTCTACGTCGACCGCACGCCCTTCCTGGTCGCCCGGATCACCGTCGCCGCCGGCGGCGGGCTGGACGGACCGACCCTGCAGGAACTGTCGACCGGCACACGGATGCTCGCGGTCGCCACATCATCGGAGTACGACGGCACCGTCGACCGCGCGCCGAACTACCGGCCGACCCGACACACCCGGCTGCGGCCAGGTGACGAAGTGCTCGTCGTCGGCCCGACCGCGCAGATCATCGACACGGTCAGCCGAAACCAGCGAGTCGGCGGAGATCGCCATACGGCCTGGTCATGACGGCGGGGCAGGGAAGATGGTCCTGTCCGAAAGACGTGCAGCCGCGTCCGGGGTCACCACGCCGTCGACGCGCCAGATCTGCCAGGTGCCGACACCACCGCCCGTGTCGTCGCCCCACTGACCGTCGAGACGGACTCCGGCGCCGCTGCGGACGACCCGGAACTCGACCCAGCCGGTGCGGACCGGTGGGAGGCTGATCGGCCCCTCCGCCCATCGGGCGCGGATCGTGTCACCACGGAGAGTCCCGGACACCCGTCCGTTCTCATAGTCGTAGATCATTCGAAAGTTCGCACCGTCCACCGCCACGAAGTGCTCGTGGTCGCCGCTACCCCAGGTGCCGGTCCAGTGGCCGCCGAGAGAACCGACGGCAGGAACAGGAGAGCCTGTGGTGGGAGAGCCTGTGGTGGAAGTGACCCTGGCGGGGACCGACGATGCCGCACCCGCCACGAGCACACCGGACCGGCTGTCCGAGTGGTCTGACCCGCTACTCGAGAGCACCACCCCCACAGCGGCGACCAGCACGACGGCCGCCAGGGCGACGGATGCGGGCAGCCACCATCGTCGGCCGTTCCGGTCCGGCGCAGACCTGACAACCGGGAACTGCCCCACCGGGAACTGCCCCACCGGAGGCTGGTAGTGGCCGGGCCCGGCACCACCGGGCACTCCGAGCATGTGCAGCAGCTGACCGACAGAGGGCCGGTGGGCGGGATTCTTGCGCAGGGCCGCGGTGACCGCCTCGCGCAGGGGCGGGTCCAACGCCACCATGTCGGGTTCACCATGCACAACCCGATAGGCGATCATGTGCGGCGGGCCGTTGCCGAACGGCGCGTGACCACTGGCCGCGTAGGCCATGACCCCGCCCCAGGCGAACACATCCGAGGCCGGGGTCGCGCCGTCGCCCATGTGCTGCTCGGGCGCCATGTAGCTGCCCGTTCCCACCACCACTCCGGTGGCGGTCAGCCCGGCGGACGCCTCCATCGTCCGGGCGATCCCGAAATCGATCACCCGGGGACCCATCCGGGACAGCAGGACGTTGCCAGGTTTGAGATCACGGTGGACAAGCCCCGCGCCGTGGATCGCGGACAGGGCGGTCACCATCGCGACGGCAAGCTGGTCCAGTTCGGCCTTGCGCAGCGGCCCTCCGGAGCGCACCGCCTCCTGCAGGGTCGGGCCGTCGATGTACTCGGTCACCAGGTACGGCGGTTGAGCGGTGACGTCGACGTCGAGAACCTCGGCGGTGCAGAACCGGGGAACCCGGCGCGCATGGTCACCCTCGTGACGGAAGCGGAGCAGGAAGTCCTCGTCCCGGGCGTGCCGGGAGGCCACCACCTTCACCGCGACGAACCGGCCGTCGGGAGCCTGGCCGAAATAGACCACGCCCATGCCGCCCTCCCCCAGGCGGCCGAACACCCGGTACGGGCCGATACGGTGCGGATCCCCGGGCATCGGACGCACCCCGGCCGGCAGCTGCGGGACCTCACCGCCGTACGGACCTGAGGCGTCGAGCTCCTCGCCACGGCCGTTCATAAACCAGACTCCTCGTCCGCGCGCCAACCGTTCACCACGGCGTCGTCCTCACCGCGTCGTCCTCACCGCGTCGTCCTCACCGCGTCGTCCTCACCGCGTCGTCCTCACGCCGGCATGATTATTGGGAAGTATGGCCTGCATGACGACAATCATCGACGCGTGGATGCAACATCCGACGCTTCGGTTCCTGCGGGACGACATGTTCGCATCTCTACGTCGCTGGACGGGTACGGCGAAACCGACGGAGGAACCGTCACTGGACTGGACGATCGCGGCCATGGACGAAGCCGGGATCGCGCGCGGGCTGGTCTGCGCCTGGCACGGCCCGGACGGACCACTGATCTCCAACGACGAGGTCGCCGCCTTCGTCTCCGAGTACCCCGATCGGCTCGCCGGGATCGCGGCCGTCGATCTGCGTTACCCGGTTGCCGCCGTCCACGAGCTCCGCCGAGCCATTCATGATCTGGGTTTCAAGGCGCTGCGGATCGTGCCGTGGCTGTGGACCCTGCCGCCCAACGACCGCCGTTACTACCCGCTGTACGCCGAATGCGTCGAGCTGGGTATCCCGTTCTGCACCCAGGTCGGCCACACCGGGCCTCTGCGTACCTCGGAGACCGGCAGACCCATCCCATATCTCGACGACGTGGCCTTGGAGTTCCCGGAACTCATCATTGTCGGCGGCCATATCGGCTACCCATGGACCACAGAAATGATCGCCCTGGCGACGAAATACCCGAACGTCCACATCGACACCTCCGCCTACGCCAGCCACCGCTACCCCTCCGAGCTGGTCGCGTACATGCAGGGACAGGGCCGCTATAAAGTGCTGTTCGGGACGAACTACCCGATGATCACTCCCAGGCGGGCGCTGGAAGGACTGGACGGCCTCGGTCTTGACGCGCAGGCACAGGAGATGTTCCTGGCCGGAAATGCTCGACGAGTGTTCGCCATCTGACTGCCCGGCCCACAATCCCGAACCAACCTACGATCCCGAAGATCGATCTGGCCACCCACGCCGGGTTACGGATCCGGTAGGACGCTGGGCACCTGGACGTGGTAGCTCCTACCGGCCGGACTGGTCCAGTCATGCCCACCATCCGCAGCGGCGAGCTTCCACCCACCTTCATGCTTGGCCCTGTGATGCCGCCTGCACAGAGCAGCCAGATTGTCGGCGTTGATTGGACCGTCAGGGTAGCGGATCACATGATCCAGATCGCAGCGGACAGCGGGCTGGCCGCAGTGCGGAAACGAGCACCGCTGATCACGTGCGATCACGAACCGAGCCAGATCCGCCGGCGGCCGGTAGACCGTCCGCCCGTAGTCCACCAACCGGCCGGTCACCGGATCGGTCAGCAGCCGGCGCCAGACACCGTCGGCGGCGACCCGACGCGCCACCTCCGCCGTCACCGGCCCGTACCCCGCCAGCTCACCCGGCGCGTCGTCCACACCCAGCAACGTGGTCACGGCCACCGTCACCTGGATGTGCGGCCGGGCACCATGGCGACTCGGCAACTCGGGCCTGGCCAGTGTGGCTGTGGCCAACCCGACCAGCGCATCCGCCCGACGCGCATCGATACCGTCCGGGTTGTGGTGCTGGCGGTCGGGATCGGTGGGCTGGTGGGCCAGCGCGTCCACCGCCGTCCATACCGTCGCTGCCTCCTCCGCCGACAGCACCGCGTGCAGTTCCGCCATCCCATCCCGCGCCGGCCACAGCTCCACCCGACGTTCCACCCGGGCCTGCTCATGCCGCTCGCCCGCGCTCACCGGATCCGCGGCGAGTACCGCCCGACGCAGACACCGCCGCAGCTCCGCCAGGCTCTGCCCCGACGCCCGGCCCAACACCCGTGCCTGCACCGCTGCGGCCGTCCGATCATCCAGCTCGTCGAGCGCGGCAACGATCGCCGCCGCCTGTACATAGCTGATCGACCCCTCCGTCAACGCGGACCAGGTATCACCCAACCGGCCGTCCAACGCCCGCGCGACCTGTAGCCGCCGATCCGCCGTCACCGGCGACAGTCGCAATGCCGCCGCCACCTCCTCACGAACCCAGTCGTCCCCACCACCCGACACCGCCTCGTCGTCCACGGACGGGGAAGCCGGACCATCCGGGCTGGCCGCGAGCACCGCCAACACCCGCTGCTGACCTGCCGCCACCCACGCGGCCACCTGCTCGAACACCACCAGTAGATCCACCTGCTGCGAATGTGACAGCAACCCCGGGTCGACCCCGGCCAGCACACCGATCACCCCCGGACCCGGCGGCGACGTTCTCAGCCACCCGACCAACACCTCAGAATCAAGATCGACACAGGCGGCGCCGCCCGCCGCGTCTCCCGCGACGCCTTCGGCCATCCCCATCACCTCCCACCCCCGGAACCGAACGTATGTTCGACTATAGCCGATAAATCCAAGAAATGCCGAGAAGCACCAGATACCCGAATGACGAGCCCAGTCGGCAGGGCGGCCCTCGAACCGATCGCCGCTGATCGCCGCGATCGCCGCTGATCGGATACGCGCCTACCGGGAGTCCCTGGCGCGGCAGGTGGACACCTGCACCGATCCCGTCACCGATCCGATAGAAGGTACGGATCGACAGCTCACTGGAAGCCGGCTCCTTCCTCGTCCCCGTACTGACGCCAAGTTTTCCTCAGCACGCAGTGCCGCCGGATCGCGAAGGAGCTTGCGGCACGCCAGTACGCCGACTGGCGGAACCTGCGTTTCCAACAGCTGACCGATCCCGACGCCCGCCGGGCCCTGGTGTTGAGCGTCTGCGCGCTGAACGATCCGATGTTCAGCGGGAATGCCGCGACACTCGACACCCTCGGGAAGGCGGTGCGTGCACACCTCGACACCCTAGGTGCTATGGCCAAGCATGCCGCACGAAAAGCCGAGGGGACGAAAGCTCAGGCCGCCAAGATCGCCGAGCGAAAGGCTCGGGAATCCGCGGCGGCACAGCAGGCCATCGATGATGCCCACGAACAGCATGACGAGGCAGAAACGAACAGACGGACGGCGGAAACGGACAGACGGGCCGTTCAGATCAGCGGCCGCCGAACAGGCCGCCCCGGCCCTGATTGCCGAACAGGCCGCCGAGGGCTCCGCCCAGACCTCCGGGGATGCCACCCGGAAGGCCCCCGCCGCCGTGCCCCTGACCGCCGTGCCCCTGACCGCCCTGGTGGCCGTGCATCTCGTTACCGGCGAAACCGCCCTCGCCGAGCCCGAAGTGGCCGCCGAGGCCGGCACCGGCAAGCGCGTTGTAGGGCGGGAGCAGCTCACACGGCTGGACGATGACATAGCCGTCCCCGGAGAACTGCATCTGCCAGCTCTCACCGGTGTTGCCGCGCGGCTTCCACACCGACGACGAGGTGACCGCGGCCTGCATCGACACCTGCAGGCTCGACGACCAGCCCACCACCGCGTCCGCGTCCGCGAAGTAGTAGTTCTGCGGGGTCACCCGCATGACCAGCGGAGCGCCCGACGTCACCAGCGCGACCTTGCCGTTCCCGGACAGCTCCACCTGGTAGTTACCGGCCCCCGCGATGGACACCTGGGAGTCGATGCGGACGATGTCCCAGCGCAGGTCGATGTCGAAGGCGAGCACGTTCTTGCCGTCGACCGTCAGCCCGTCGCCGGCGAGGTCGAGGATGTGGACGTCCTGGGCCTGATGGGCGAGGAAGACCGTTCCGCCGCCGGAGACCTTCATCAGGTTCAGGCCCTCGCCCTCGCCGAACAGCGAGCGGACGTGGTGACCCCAGCCTTCCCACTGCCCGTCGAAGTTCGCGCCGCCCTGGTAGGCGACCATGGCGCCCTTGCGCGCGTAGAACTCCTTCATGCCCTCCGCGCCGAGGGTCGCCTTGAGCATCTTGCCGTTCTGCAGGGTGAAGCGTTCCCGCGCCTGCACCTCAGGATTGTCGAGCAGGCTGCTGCGGATCCCGCCCGGTGCGCCACCGGGCGGATATCCACCGGGGGTCCCGCCGGGCGGTGGGTAGCCGCCGGGCTGGCCGCCGGGCGGTGGGTAGCCGCCGGGCTGGCCGCCGGGGAAACCAGGATGGCTCATCGTCGAATCCTCTCACCCACGCACCGGGTCATCCACGCACCGAGAAGTTCGGTCGTTCGTCCTCGCTCGGCTGCACCACGACGAAACCCTGCCCGGAGAAACCGAGCTGGAACGCCTCACCGGAACCGCGGCCGATCAGCCCACCGAGCCGGGCGGTGCGCCGCGGCTGGACCTGCAGCCCGTCGGTGTAGGCAACCAGCGCGTCGGTGTCGACGAACGTGGGCGCCTCCCGGGTGTCGAGCATGACCGGGTTGCCCTTCGAGGTCATCGCGACCCAACCATGACCGCGGATGACCACGTTGAACATGCCCATCCCGGACAGCATGCTGACGCCGCGGACACGTTCGATCCCCCACTGCAGGGTGGCGTCGAACGCGAGGATGTTCTTGCCGTTGACCGACAGGCCCTCGCCGGCGAGCTGGACGACGATGACCTCCTTGCCATAGTCGGCCAGGTACAGCAGGCCCTGGCCGACGGCGGTCATCAGCGGCACGCCCTCGCCGGTCGCCCAGGACGAGGCCATCCGGCGCAACTGCGGCGGCTGCGGGTTGAAGTCGATCAGACCCTCATAGGCGATCATCGAGCCGACCCTGGCGAACAGGTCCTGCCCAGGCTGCATGACCACTTTGGCGATCTTGGAGCCATGCCTGCTCATCCGGTCCATGATCTGCGTCTGGCCGAAATGGTCCATCAGTGTTCCCTGCACGGAAAGCTCCCGCCCGCTCAGACCTCGTACGGCTGGACGACCACGAAATGACCCTGGAATCCCATGAACTGCAGCGCCAGGGATTCACCGCTGCTGCCCGCGTAGATCTGCCGGGAGATACGCACCTGGGTCGACACGCTCACCCGCATTCCGGACGTCCAGGCCACCAGGGCGTTCATGTCGGCGAACGTCGGCCCGGCAACGTTCAGCGTCATCGGCGCGCCCTTGGTCATCACCACGATCGAGCCCTGACCGGACACCTCGAAGTGGAAAAGGCCACCACCCGGGATACCGGGGCTTTCAATACGCTTGACCTCGGTGTGCAGGGTGCTGTCGAACGCCAGGATGTTCCTGGTGCTGATGCACAGCGACTGGCCGTTCAGCTCGACGATGTGCAGATCACCGGCATCATGGGCGAGGAAGACCTCTCCACGGCCCTTGCAGGTCATGAGCTTGAGTCCCTGGCCGGTGAGTTTGTTCTCCAGCATCCCGCGCAGACCGGCGCTCTTGTAGTCGAAGTCGACGTCGCCCTGGTAGGCCACCATCGACCCACGCAGCGCAAGCACGTCCGGGCCCTGGCCAAGGGTGACCTTGACCAGTTTGCCGTTCTGCTGCGTCCAACGGCCAGCGGTGGGGACCTCGCGGTAGGGGCTCAGGCTGTTCATCGCACCCGGCTGCACCGGCTGGGCCTGGGACGGCAGGACCTCAGCCGGGCCGTACCCGCCGGATGCCTGCTGGCCATACCCAGGTTGCTGCTGGCCATAACCCGGCTGCGGCTGGCCGTAACCGGGTGGTTGCACGGGTACCGGTGCGGCCGGAGGCGCCACGGGCTGCGCGTACGCGGGTGCTGATGCCGAGGGAACGGATGGCGGTGATACCTGGGATGGCGGTACCTGGGATGGCGACGGCTTGCTGTAGGCCGGGCCGGTCGCGACGGGTGCAGGCGGCGGCGCGAAGGTCTGCGTGGCGCCCAGAGGCGGGCCGAAGCCGGTCGATGCGGCCGGCGCCAACGGCGGGGCCGGTTCGTCCTCCACGTCGCCGCCGAAGGAGCGGATCAGCTCGGCAAGCCCGCCGGCGAAGCCCTGCCCGACCGCCGAGACCCGCCAGACCCCCTTGCGGTACAGATCGCAGATCATGACGGCGCGTTCACTGGTGAAGTCCGCTCCGGTGAACGCGTACCGCATGACCTCGCTGCCCCCGACGACGATGCGGAAGTAGCCCGAGGAAATCCCCGACGCCGCTCCGGCTCCGTCGATCGCCGCGCAGAACGCCAGCTTGTGGATGCTCGCGGGCACCTTCTCCAGGGTCACCCGGAACGACTGGGTGTCGCCGGCCTGCTCACCGAGAAGCTGAACGGACTCCTCCGGCGACTTCGGCTGGTTGAAGAAGATGAAGTACCGGTCGTCGGACAGCTTGTCGTTCGCGTCCAGTCCGAAGCAGGAGACGTCCCAGGTCAGGCCGGGAGCGTTGAGCGCAATGCCGATGTAGAGGTCGGTGCCCGGGGTGACCGCGGACAGTTGACTCTTCTGCCCCCGACTGAACTGCTGGACCACCGCGCTCCCCTTCACCCTTCACGTCGACCTGCCCCGAGCGACGTGATCGTAACCCGTCGCTCCACCGCGGGCGGACCTGAGCAAACTAGCAGCCCCCTCGCGCGGGGCCACAGGCCGATGGGGACGCGATGGGGACGCGACGCGGCCGCTCACGAGTCGCGACATGCCCCGCGTGTAAGCACCCACGGGCGCGAATGGATGCCGCCCGGTCGCGCTGCGGGTCGATACGGCGTTCACTGGGGTCATGAGGTATGTCGATGGAGTAACGACGAAGAAGAAGATCTCCGTGATCGGTTTGGGTGCGTGGCAGTTCGGCTCACGGGAGTGGGGCTATGGCGCCGCCTACGCCGCCAGTGAGGCACCGGCGATCGTCCGACGGGCGGTCGAGCTCGGCGTGACGTTCTTCGACACGGCGGAGGTGTACGGGTTCGGGCGCAGCGAGCGGATTCTCGGCGGCGCGCTCAACGAGGCCAACGCGTTCGGGACCTCCTTCGTCGCCACGAAGATCTTTCCGGTGCTGCCGGTGGCACCGGTCGTCGAGCAGCGCGGGGTGGCCAGCGCCAACCGCCTTGGCGTCCGACAGATCGACCTCTACCAGGTACACCAGCCGAATCCACTGATCCGGGACACCACCATCATGCGGGGCATGGCCTCGCTCCAGCGGGTCGGCCTCGTCAGCGAGGTCGGCGTGAGTAACTACTCCCTGGAACGGTGGCAGGCCGCCGAGGAGGCCCTCGGCGCGCCGGTGCTGTCCAACCAGGTCGAGTTCAGCCTGCTGCGACCACGGGCCGAGACGGATCTACTTCCCTACGCGATCAAGAACGACCGTCTGATCATCGCCTACAGCCCGCTCGCGCAGGGCCTGCTGTCCGGTCGTTACACCCGGGAGCACCGCCCGTCATCGCGGGCGCGCGCGGCGAACCCCCTGTTCCTTCCGGGGAACCTGGACGCGGCACGGCCGGTCCTCAATGTCCTGCGCGATGTTGCCGCGGGCCACAACGCAAGTCCCGCGCAGATCGCGCTGGCATGGGTGATCCGGCATCCGAACGTGGTAGCGATCCCCGGGGCCGCGAACGTCGCCCAGTTGGAAAACAATGTGGCAGCCGCCGACATCGAGCTGACCGAGGAGGAATACGGCGCGCTGAAGACGGCATCCGATGCCTTCGAACCGACCGTCGGGCCCCGCGCGACCGTCACAGCGATCCTGCGTGGGGGCCTCGGTCGATCCTGACGGCATCCTGAGCGGCCAGGTCGGCCAGGTCGGCCAGGTCGGCCATAATCACAGGTCGGGATCCGGGATCCGGGATCCGGGTCAGCCGTGATCCGGTCGGGTGGGATCGGGGCCGGACATGACGTGGAACGGCGGGCAGACCGCGGAGGAGTGGTAGGCCGCCGCCTCCAACGCAAGGCGCACCCGGGCTTCCGGCTCAAGGTTCGCGCTGCCGAACAGGGATCCCAGCGCGAACTCCTCGCCGCACCCGACCGCGTCGTACAGGTCGATGCTGCGTCCGATCTGGAAGTCGGAGTCGATCCGGTACAGCCGGCCACGGATGCCCACCAGGAACACCCCGCCCGCCTCCGACCCCGACTCGTTACGGGCGTAGCCTCCGGCCCGCAGACAGTCTCGTACCGCGGAGATGAAGTCGGTAGCCATGAACCGGTCGATGTCCCAGGTCTGCGGGACGGGTGGGATCAGGCTGTACCGCAGCAGCTGACCCATTCGGAACGACGAGGTGAAACCCATGATGAACTCGCTGTTGCGGAAAACCTTGGTGTCGGCGCGCACGGTGATGGAGTAGCCGGCGACACCGGCACTGTCACCACCAATGATCACTCTGCCATCATGCTCAAGACCGACGATGCAGGTCACAGCCGTGGATCGTATCCGGTTGATACACGAGGTGTCCGACAAGCGCCGGATCAGCCTGGTCACGGCTGTTGTGACCCTATCGGCCGATCACGGACCGTAACGGACCGGCGATCACGGGCAGACGATCACGGGCGGGCGAGGACGGACACCCCGCAGCCCCCTTCTCCGTCCGGGGGCAGGATGCCGAGCTGCGTGCTCACCTCCGTCCGGAAGCGCATCCCCGGCAGCCAGAAGTCATCCGTGATGGCGAACCGTTCACCCATCGGGAACGACCCACCCGGGTCCTGGTTCATGCGCAGGGCGCGAGCCCGTCCGAGGATCGCCACCGCATCCTCCTGCACCCGGAACCCGATCTCCGGGATGTCCTGCGGCCACATGGCGTCGAGGATGTCGTCGTCGAACGCGCAGGCCGCACCCCACCAGCTGTCCCAGCCCGGGAGCCCCTTCCCGAAGTACACGGCGTACCGGTCGGCCCAGTGGCCGTACACACCCATGGCGTAGGCGGATGAACCAATCTCCCGGCCCAGGTCGAGACCGGCCACGGACGCGAAACCCAGGAACTGCCACCGCCGGACCGGCCGGGCCGCGAGCCAGCCCACGCACGAGGTCATCACCTCCCACTCGTCGGCCGAGAAGTCCGCCAGCTCCGCGTCCGGACGCGGTACCAGAACGCTCACAGTCACCTCCACGACGTCGAACCACAGATCACCGCCGTGGGCCTCGTCCGGTGGCCTGGCCCCGAGCCAGCACCGCCGGCCCTGCCAGATGCCCGACGTCCGAGATGTGGTCACCCATCGCTCGCCCGCGTCGAGATACAACCGCAGCAGCTCCGCTTCGGCCAGTTCACCATTCCGCGACAATCCGTGTACGAGCCCGGGGGACGCCGACCCGGCTTCCCCCCATCGGCGCAGATGCTCGGCGAACTCCACGTCCAGTGCGTTCGTCATTCTCCGTCTTCTCTCCGGCCCGGGTCCGCTCCCCCGGTCATGGCGGTTCCCCCGGTCATGGCGGTTCCCCCGGTCATGGTGGTTCCCCCGGTCATGGCGGCCGTCCACGGGAAAGGCACCGGATCGCCGTCGGGAATCCCTGGCTGACCTGTCGTCCGGAACAGCGCCGCCTCGCCATATGTTTCGGCGCGGCGTCCCCGGCGGAAGACCACCCGGCCGTCGGATCCGCCGATCACATACGACCCGTCCGGCAGTTCACGAACCGGTCTCGTGAGGATGAAGTCCTTCGCCATCAGCAGTGGCAGCGGTTCATCCGGATGATGGGTGAGGGTGGGTATCTCCTGGATGCCGACTTTGATCGCCGCGGCGAGCAGCACATTCTGTATAGTGATTTTCGTCCCGTCGGGGAGCCCTACCACGTGGAGGGGTTCCCCGGTCCACCCATACCTCTTCAGGCGTTCCGCCACATTCCCGACCGACCACCGCTGAAGATACGAATCAGCCATCGGGCTCAGCCGCCCTTCAACGCGGCCACCGGCCGACGGTCGATTACCTCGTTCGGCTTGTCGCCTTCTTCTGGATCTATCACGCCGAACTGGGAGGACACGGCCGTACGGAAACGAACACCCGGGGCCGGGAAAGCCTCCGCCAGATAGGGGTAGTCGTCGGTATGACCCTCCCAGGGGTGACCCTTCATCGCGTCAGCCCGCTCGACCACGATCCAGGCACCCGAATTCTCCTCACCACCCAGCTCGGGTGCGTCCTCCTGCCACAGCTCGGCTAGTTCCTCGGCCGGGAAAGCCTCCTGGGCAGGCTCCCAGTAGTCCGCGTCACAGGTCCCCTTTCCAAAGAAGAGAGCAATGTCCCAGGCCAGGACAGGGGACACTCCTGACACCGGAGCGGACGGCGACACGCTCTCGGTGTCGATCCGCAGGTCACGACCGGTCAGGAGGGAATACCCGACCGCCTGCCAGACCGCCATCTGACGAACGGAAATCCACCCCACAAAAGGAGTTGACCGTTTCATAAAATGCGGAGGAAGCTCAGCGAGTTCCGCAAGATCTGGAAAAGTTCGTGGGATCAGTATCATCAGCGATACCTCCACCGGGTCGAACCACAGATCACCCCCGACAACCTCGCCCAGAGCCGGCGGATACCAGCCCAGCCAGCACCGGCGGCCACGCCAGAACCCGGCCGACTCTGGCGCGGGTACCCACCGTTCCCCACCGTCGCGGTGGGCGAGCATCAGGTCATGCTCCAGTCGCAGCCCGCGCGAGCCCAACGCGACAATCAGCTCGTCCCGGGCACTTTCGCTCGCCAGATCCCGGAGATAGTCGGCGAAGAGTTCGGAAAGCACCGGCACGACCGAGGTTTCGCAGTGGATTTCCATGTCCTAACCTTTTGTCTCGATCCTCGGCGGTTCCAGACGCCCCAGCAGCGGGAACGGCGAGCCGTCCGGGTTGTTCGGCTGTCGGGCTGTTCGAAATAGCGCCGCCTCGCCCCACGTCGACGGCTCATCGTTTCGCCTATGTAGAATTCTGCCCTCCGTCCCGCCTCGAACTAAAGTTCCGTCCGAAAGCTGGTGGATATTATGTTCCGGTTTAAATGATATCGCTTTTCCGCGTTTTATTGGGAATGGTTCGTCCGGGTGGTGGCGTACCGTCGGGATCTCCTGTAATCCCGCTTCCCGCGCGGCCAGGACGCGACGGTTGTCGATACTCAACAGCGACCCGTCGGGAAGCTCGACGATATCGATGGGGTCTCCTTTCCACCCTCCGGTCCGCATACTTTTCACCAGATCATGGTATTCTATTCCGTCCCGTGTCTGCGAACTGACCCATTCCTGGCTGAACCGCAGGGTATGCGGGTTCTCCAGGCTGTGGACCGGCGGGGTCCATCCGCGGGCGGCGTCACGGGCCGCGCGGGCGTCCGCTCGCAGAATCCGCGCGCCGGTCCCGCCGGGAACGTCGCCGACACCGGCCATGGCCAGCGTCGGTGACGGGAAAAGGTCGGGGATGCCCCTGAGAATCGTGGACGTGTAGGCGCGGGCGCCGCGCAGGTTCGTGGCCATGGCGGCGAGGCGGGCGCGGCCGGCGTCCACGGCACCGTGGGCGAGGGCCGCGCCCCCGCGAAGGATCCCGGTGAGGGCCCGGCCTTCGCGCAGAGCCTGCCCGGCTCCACGAAGCCCTCGGGCGAGCCCGCCGACGGTGGTGAGCCCCCGGGTACCGGGGATGCAGTCGAGTAAGGCGAACCCGACATCCCACAGCCCCGTCTCGCCGCGGCCGTACTTCAGCAACGTGTCGGCGAGGACGACGAGAGCGGCGGCCAGCACCACCCACGCGACCGGCCCGCCGATGACGAGCGCGACCACACCCAGCACCGCAACGGTGATCTTCGCGACTCCGACGGCGACATGCCAGACCGTCCCCGCGCGTTCCTTCAACCCTTCCCAGGACCACCAGTGCCGGTTGCGGATCCCCGCGTGGGAGGCGTCCCTGATCGTGGACGCGCAGGTCGCCGCCG
>NZ_CADDZT010000066.1:0-2753 GCF_902812655.1 Candidatus Frankia meridionalis
ACCCACCCCCGCCACAAGCACTGTCGCCTCGCACAGCCGCTCCTGTCCCGCCAGCCCGAAACCGTTCAACGTCAGTTGGCGCTCGAAGCGCCGCATTCCGATTCCGGTGTTCGCGCCGTTCGTGTTCAGGCCATCCATGTTCAGGCCGTCCATGTCCCCCACCTCCCCTACCGACTCACCGAGGCCGGTACGACTCTCCTGACGTCGGGAACAGCTTCCTTCAGCTGCCGTTCGACCGTTTTCACCAGCGCGGTCACGTCGGCCTCGCTGGTGAGGCCCGGCCCGGTCACCCGCACCGAGACCACGCCGTCGGCGACTCCGACGACGGACGCGTCTCGCCCGACGAGCTGCAGGTGTGGCCGGATGTGCTGGATCGCCACGTTCGCCTTCTGCAGCAGCGACGTTTCCACACCGTCCGGCTGGACGGGCGGCGCGAACGAAGGCCCGCACAGACAGCTACTACGCGCGTTCGGGTTGTAGAAGGTGAAACCGGACGACATCAGCGACTCGCTGTAGTCGATACGCATGCCGTCGAACTGCTCGGCCGAATCGGCGGCGACGAACACGCCGAAGTCCTCGACGCGGATGACGACGTCGCCGGCCGGGGGCACGGGCACGACCGCGAGCCGGTAGCGGTGGCCGGCACAGCCGCTGGACGTGTCGACACCGACCCGTAGGCCCGACCCGGGCGCCGTCCCCTCCCGGCCGAGCAGCGTGCGCACCTGGCCCGCGGCCCGCTCGGTGAAGCTGATCACAATACTCACTGGTCCATCTCCCGATACGTCCAGGCGCGGTCAGTGGGCGAGGACGACTCGCTCGACCGCGGGCACCGATTCCTTGAGCTGACGTTCGATGACCCCTGCCAACGTGTCCAGTGCGGAGGAGCAGCCTCCGCAGGCACCGGTCAGCTGGACCGAGACGACACCGCCGGTGACGTCGACGACCGTCGCGTCCCCGCCGTCACGCTGCAGGAACGGCCGGATCTGCTGCATGGCCTCGTCCACCTGCCGCCACAGGGTCTCCTCGTTCCCGTTCGGCTCCGGCGCGGAGAAGGACGACCCGCACGAGCAGGGATCCGAGGAGTTCGGGTTGGCGAAGACGAATCCGGACGATGTCAGCGACTCGACGTAGTCGATGCGGACCCCGTGCACGATCGACGCGGACGCGGAGTCCACGAACACGTCGAAGCCGTCCTGGCGGACGATGATGTCGCCCTTCTGCGCGGCGGGCGCGAGCGCCAGGCTGTACGTGTAGCCGGCACAGCCGCCCGGCTGCGCGCCGACCCGCAGGCCGTAGCCGGTGGTCTCCTCCTCCCGGGCGAGCAGGGCGCGCACCTGACCCGCAGCCTGTTCGGTGAGGGTGACCTGAAGCTTGCTGATCATGATCCTACCTTTGCTGCGAGGTGGTCGGGCGCCGCTGACAGGCCGGTCGGCAGCTCGGCGGGGGGCTCGGACGACCCCTCGGTCAACCCATCGGTCAACCCCTCGGCGGCCAGCCGCGCGCCCTGGGCCGCAACCGCGGAGTCGATGAGGTCGTAGCATTCGACGGCCTCGATCCCGGCCGCGGCCAGTGCCTCCCGGGGCCCATTTCCGATCTTGCTGCACAGCAGCGCGGCGCAGTCCGACAGCAGCCGGACGGTCTTGTCCAGCACCGATTCGTCCTCGTCGCACTCGGAGGGACCCTCGCAGTAGCGCTCGACACTGCGGGTACCGACCAGACGCGCCCAGTTCTCACCCGCCTCGTAGACCCAGAACTCCTCGGCGTGGCCGAAGTGCTGGTTGACCACACCGCCGCCCTTGGTGGCGACGGCCACCAGGACGGTCCGCTCCGGCCTGGCGATGCCGTCCGCGGAGATCCGCAGCTCCTCGCGGGTGGACCGGACGTCGGAGCGCCACCGTTCGATCGCGGCGTGGGCCTGCCGGCGTCCGGCCAGGTCGTAGGTGACCTCGCCGTTCAGGTAGGTCTCCGGGCCGAACTCCTCGCTGCGGTCCTCCCCCAGCAGCCCGACCGCGTCGGCCCGGCACTGGCGGCAGTGGCGCATCATGTTCATCTCGGCGCCGTCGTCGCCCTCGCAGCGGTCCTGTAGCGCCTTGAGCTCCTGCGGGGTCGGTCCGCGCTGCCCGGTCAGGCCGTAGTGGGTGCCGTGCTCGGGCGCGGACACCAGCGGCATCACGTTGTGCAGGAACGCGCCCATGCCCTTGACCGTGCGGGAGACCTCGATCAGATGGTCGTCGTTGACACCGGGGATCATCACCGAGTTGACCTTGCAGAGGATCTTGCGCTCGGTCAGTGCGGCCAGCCCCTCCAGCTGCCGCTCGGACAGGATCCTGGACGCTTCCACGCCGGTGTGACGCTTGCCCCGGAAGGCAACCCACGGGTAGATCCGAGCCCCGACCTCGGGGTCGGTCATGTTGATGGTGATCGTGACGTGGTCGATGCCGAGCTGTTCGATGCGATCGACGTGGTCGACGAGGGTGAGCCCGTTCGTGGACACGCAGAGCTTGATGTCCGGACAGTCACGGGCCACCAGTTCCATCGTGCGCAAGGTGCGGTCGGCGTTCGCCAGCGGTTCACCGGGCCCGGCCACACCGAGCACGCTCATCTGCTTGATCTCGCTGGCGACCCGCTTGACCTTGGCGAGCGCATCCTCCGGGGACAGCAGCCGACTGGTGACACCCGGCCGGCTCTCGTTGGCGCAGTCGTACTTACGGTTGCAGTAGTTGCACTGGATGTTGCAGCCGGGCGCGACCGGG
>NZ_CADDZT010000066.1:2792-5794 GCF_902812655.1 Candidatus Frankia meridionalis
CCGGTCGCGCTGCTGCCGCAGCCCTTGGTCGACGCGCACCCGCCGGTGGTCGCGACGGTGCCCGTGGTCGCGACGGTGCCGGTGGTCGCAGGGACGCCTGCGGCCCGCTGGGTGGGCAGCACCGTGAGCGGGATGGACCTGTCGGTCATGCCTGCTCGCCTCCTTCATGGCGCGCGGCGACCGCCGCCGGCTCCAGCTCCCGCTCCAGGCAGCCCACGACCCGGCCGTTGGCGAACGCGACCGCGTAGACGATGTGTTCCTGCAGATAGACCCCGACACCGTGGACGTGGCCGAGAGCCCCGGCCTCCACCAGGATGTCGCCGACGGCGATCCCCGGCTCCGGATAGGTACCGTCGTTACGCAGGTGCTTGACCGTCACGACCGCATCTCCCACGTCGAAGGCTGCGTCGGCGAACGACGGTTCCTCGAAGGTGATGTCCATCAGGCCTTCTCCCCGGACTCGACGGTGATGGTGTCCAGCTCGACGAAGGCCCGCGGGGCACGGTCGGCCAGAACCTTGAACAGACGGTGATCCAGTGCGGTGGCGGTGGTGAACGCCTCGTAGGATGCCGCGAGCGCCTCGCGGTAGGCCGCCGTCCGGGCGTCCGTCGAGGCGTGTTCGGCGTCTATCCGGGCCACCGCCGCGGCGAAGTGACGCAGGATGTGCAACCGGTTGACGGCCACCACCCGCGGGTCATAGGCGACGTCCAGGGTCTGGAAGTACTCCTCGGCGGTCTCGCAGCGGCGGAAGGCCGCCAGCCGGTCGGCGTCCGGGGCCACGGGCGGCTCCGGCGTCCGGGCGCTCACTGGGCGTCCGCCTTGGCGAGCTGTGCTTCCAGCCGGTGGATCTCGACGTAGGCGTTGTAGGTCGCGGTGGCGGTCTCCAGGATCTGCTCCCAGCCGACCGGCAGGTCCTCGGCCAGGTCATGCAGGTCGAGCTTGAGCCGGGTGGCCAGGCTGTTGAGCTTCTTCAGCCGCGTCCGCAGGTCGGGGATCTCGTCAGGAATCGTCACGGGCCACCTCCGGATAGGTGTCGACGAACGCGGCGGCAGCGCTCACCAGGGCCTGGCCGCGCTCGGCGAGATGGTCGAGGGAGTCGAAGCCGAACCGGTGCGCGTCACGCAGGACGTCTGCGAGCACCACCAGACGGTTCACGTACAGCACCACCCGGCCGAAGCCCTCGTGGCTGAGGTCGAGCAGGTAGCCGGTGGTCTGTCCGGTGGCCTTCTCGATCCCGACGGCGACAGCCTGGTAGTAGGTGCGTATCCGGCTCTCGGTGGCCGGATCGATGTCGCAGGTGACCCCGAGCTCGCGGCGCCGCGCCGGGGTGAGCACGAACGGGCCCAGCAGCTTCTCGGCGCTGAAACGGTCGAGCTGCCCATAGGTGTCGCCGGCCCGCAACTGGTCGATCAGGTCGCGCAGGAAGCCTGCGGTCATGTCCGCCCTGGCGGTGGCCGCCCCCGAAGCCGGCGGGGCGGGAGCGGTCTCGAAGGTCATCGCGGACTCCAGGTGGAGGCGGCGCCGGGCGTGGCCTCGCGCAGCAGCTTGCGCAGCCACGGCGGCGGGTTTCCGGCGAGCACGTTCTGCAGACGGACGATCAGATCGGTGATCGCGGTGTCCTCGGCCACCTTCAGGGGATGGACCCGGGCACGGACCACCTTCGCGGCGGCGGTCCCCCCGATCGCGCAGACGTGCAGGATCGCGCAGTCGCGCACCGCGTCCAGCCTGCTGTCGATCTTCGTGGCCTCGTCGTCGGCGGCAGGGCCGAGGACCCTGCTCTCGTACAGCGAGGCAAGGTCCGCGGAAACCTCGTAGACGTCGAACCGGCGGCATGAGCCGAAATGCTGGTCGACGACGGTTCCGTCGCCGGTGGCGAACGCGACCTTCAACATGGCGACTCCTCCAGTGACTCGACGGACGTCACCCGCGACCGTGGCCGGCGTCCCGCATGGTGTGACTCGCGATGTTCGAGAAGGCAGTTGGCCGCGTCCACGAGCAGCTGGAGGCTGCCGCGGTAACCCGCTGTGGCACGCAGCTGGACGCCCATCCGGTCGTAGACGGGAAATCCCATCGTGAGATGGGCGGCACCGAGACCGGCCGCGACATCACGCCCGTGGCTGGACGCGATCACCAGTTCGGCACCGGCCGCCGCCGCCCGTTCGGACAGGTCGACGAAGTCTCCGACGACGACCTCCTCCCACGGCGCCCGCGCCAGCACCGGGGCATCGGTCGGCGACACGGCGGTGACGATCTCGGCGCCCACGTCGGTGAGGAGCGATCCGACCGCGACCAGCTGGTCGGGCTCGAGGGCGAGTGCCACCCGGGCGCCGCCGAGGACGAAGTGGCTGTCCATCAGCCCGTCGGCGAGCCGACGACGCCAACGCCGCACGGGGGCGGGCGCCGCGACACCGCTGTAGCGGGTGAGGTCGGTGACGAGCCGGTCGGTCGCGGCGAGGCCGCTGAGATGGTCGTGGGCGAACAGGACGGCACCGGCCTTGGCCGCCAGGGTTGCGCCCGCGGCGGCGGCCGCCGCCCCGACGGTGACCACCGCCTCGCAGCCGGCCAGTTCTCCCAGCGCGGTGGCGGTCGTCCCGCCGGTGGTCAGCGGCGACCACCCGTGGTCGAGGTGGCCGTCGAGCGACCCGGACAGATCCGGCAGGAGCACCGGATCGAGGCCGAAGGCCCGCACGAGGTCGGCGACCTCGTCGAGGTCCACCGCGGTCAGGCAGGGGCCGACGAGCACGGCGGCACGGCCCGGTATGGTCCGCCCGTACGGGGGCACCGCGTGGACGAGCGCCTCCAGAGCCGCGGACCAGCCGTCGGACAGCCCACCGCGGAAGTCCGGTGTGGATACCGGGATGACCATCGGCGCCCGTGATCCCGCGTCGTACTTCGACGCGCTCAGCATGCCGAACATGTCCTCCTCGCAGATCTCGGTCACCCCGGTCGTGAGCACCCCGACGATGTCGGGGCGGTGGCGCTCGGTGATGGTGTCGAGAGCC
>NZ_CADDZT010000066.1:6335-18890 GCF_902812655.1 Candidatus Frankia meridionalis
ATCGTTGATCGCGGTGCTCTGCAGCGGGATCGGCTCACGGAAGTGGCGGGTCAGCAGCGCCTTGGCAAAGGCGGAGCAGCCCTGGGCCCCGTGCAGCAACGGGATACAGCGGGCAAGCCCCAGGAAGACCAGCGCACCGCCGAGAGGCTGGCTGTGTTTGAGCGGGTCGAACGCGGCGCGGCGCCCGCCGTTCGTGACGCGGGCCATCAGGGTGCCCCGCCCGCGTCGTCGTCGGCGTCTCCTTCGGGAACCTCGTCTTCATCGACACCGTCGACCGGGCCGACCGGGCCGACCGGGCGTCGGACGGGGCTCACCGAATGGTGGTGCCCGGCGTCCCCCTCGTCCCACGGGGCCGGCGCGCGGACCTGCTCCCAGACCGGGCTGGACAGCGCCAGGTCGAGGCGGCGGGCAATTTCGATCATTCCCGTGTAGCCGGCGAAGGCGTGGTGGCGTTCCTGGTTGACGTCGAGGAACGGCAGTTTGCCCTTGAGCGCGGTGTACTGGTTGCGACCACCGGCGATCAGAACGTCCGCGTTGGTCTCCGAGACGACCCGCAACAGTTCCGCGGGGGTGCCGTTGCGGATGACGATCCCGTCCGGCCCGAGCAGTTGAGTGATCTTGTCGACGTCCTCCTCGGTGCTCTTCGTCGCGCCGGAGGCGACGACCTCGATGTCGAGGTCCTGCAGTGCGGAGACCAGCGACCAGCTTTTGACGCCGCCGGTGTAAAGGACGGCGCGGGCTCCCGCGAGACGCTCGCGGTAGGGCTCGAGTACCCGGGCGAGCGCGGCCTCCTCCCGCGCGATCAGGGCCTCGGCACGCCAGGTGAGGTCATCGTCACCGAGGAGCCGGACGAACCCGCGGATGCTCTCGCTCATGGCCCGGGTGCCGTAGAAACTGCCCTCGAACCAGGGGATGCCGTACCGTTTTTCCAGCCCTCGGGCGAGGGACAGCAGTGCGCGTGAGCACACGACCATCGTCGCCCTGGCCCGGTGCGCGGCTGCGATGTCGGCGTACCGCGCGTCACCGCTGATGCTCGCCAGCACCCGGATACCGAGTTCGCCGAGCACTGGGGTGACGTCCCACATCTCACCGGCGATGTTGTACTCACCGACCAGGTTCACGTCGTACGGCGTGGTGAAGGCAGGCTCCACCGTGCCGATGACGTGCTCCAGCAGCGCCTCACCGGCGAGGCGGTTACCGAGGTTCTTGCTGCCGGCCATACCCGGCGAGTGCACCGGGATCACCGGCACGCCGGTCGCGGTCGCCGCCGCCGCGCACACCGCGTCGATGTCGTCGCCGATCATCGCCGTGACGCAGGTGGAATACACGAAGACCGCGGCCGGCCCGTGGCGGCGAGCCGCCTCCACGACTGTGTCGTAGAGGCGCTGCTCGCCGCCGAACACGACGTCCTGCTCGCCGAGGTTGGTGGAGAAGCCATGGCGGTGGAGCGTCGGGCCGGACGAGAGGCTGCCCCGACCGTCCCACGAGTTGCCGGCACAGGCGATCGGGCCGTGTACCACATGGGCGACGTCGGCAATCGGAACCAGAGTGATCATCGCGCCGTCGAACGCACACCCGCCAGCGGTACCTCCTGGCTTGGGCTTGGGGCAGCCCGTCTTGCGGGTCCTGGCGTCCTTGGAGCGGTTGTGGTCACACGCCGGCTCGTCGAAGAGCACAGCGGCGTCGATTTTCGTCAGGGCAGCCATCTTCACCTCAGCGAACGATGTCGGTCAGCGGACGATGTCGAAGCTGTGGTCGGGCGCGTTGCGGTCGACCTCGTCGAGGATCGAGTTGACGAGCTGTGTGAGCAGCTGCAGCCCCCCGGCGTAGCCGTAGATCGGGAAGCGGTGCAGGTGATGCCGGTCGAAGATCGGGAAACCGGCGCGGAACAACTGCACGTTCGCCTCACGGGCGAGGTGCTTGAGGTGCGTCGCACCGACGATCAGGTCGACCGGCTCGGTGAACACCAGGGACCGCAGGTGCCACGCGTCCTTGCCCGGCCACACCGTCGCCTTCGTCCCGAACGGGCTGCCGGCGAGGATCCCCCGGGCCCTGGTCGCCCACGTCTCGTCACCGTTGCTGGACAGGACGTGGATCGGCTCCATGCCCATCTCCAGCAGGAAGCCGAGCATCCCGTTGACGAAGTCCGGGTCGCCCGCGATCGCCACGCGCTTGCCGTGCAGGTAGGCGTGCGAGTCGGTCATCGCGTCGAGCAGCCGGCCGCGCTCCGCGGTGATCTCATCGGGCACCTCGACCCCGGCCACCCGCGCGACCTCGGTGATGAAGGTGTCGGTGTTGGCGATGCCGATCGGCGGGTTGAGCATGACCGTCTCGCCGTCCCACTTGCCCGTGATCTCCTTGGTGCGGTAGGAGCCGAGGGCCTGAAGGAAGATCGTGGCGTCGGCGTTGATCGAGTCCGCCGCGGCTTCCAGGGGGGTACCACCGGGGTACATGTGGTACTCGCCCGTGGCCGGGGAGTCCAGGCTGTCGCTGTGGTCGCCCAGGACGACATGCTTGACGCCGAGGACATCGAGCAGACGCTTGATCTCCCGGATGTTGCCGACGTAGGGGTCGAAGCCCGGCACGATGTTGACGGTGCCGTTGGACTTGGCCTTCTTGCCCTCGGTCAGGTAGGTGAGGATGCCCCGCAGCATGTTGTCGTAGCCCAGGACGTGCGAGCCGACGAAGCTCGGCGTGTGGGCGTACGGTACGGCGATCTCCTCGGAGATCGCGCCCTTCTGGCGGGCGCTGGCGATGAAGTTCTGCAGGTCGTCGCCGATCACCTCCGCCATGCAGGTGGTGGACACCGCAACCATGTCGGGCTTGTACAGGTGCACCGAGGTGCCGAGGGCCTCGATGAGGTTGTTCAACCCGCCGAAGACGGCCGAGTCCTCGGTCATCGACGACGACACCGTGGGCACCGGCTCCTTGAAATGCCGGGAGAGGTGACCGCGGAAATAGGACGTGCACCCCTGCGAGCCGTGCACCAGCGGGAGCGTCCCGGCGAAGCCGACGGCCGCCAGGACCGCGCCCAGCGGCTGGCACGCCTTCAACGGGTTGATCGACAACTGCTCGCGGGCGAAGTTCTTCTCCCGGTACTCCCAGGTGCGGGTCCATTCGGCGACCCGGGCGACCTCCTCAGGCGAGGAGCCGCCCTCGAACTGCTTCTTGCGCTCGCGCTGCTCCTGGTATTCAGGGCTTTTGAACAATGTGTTGTGATCGCGCACTGTGAGTGCGTCAGGCTTGTCGGACACCAGCACTCCTCCGGTTCATGAGCGAAAGAACATGCGTCCTTCGCGGGGAAAGTCAGTCCTTCTTGGAAGCTGCCCACGGGGCGTCGAACAGGTTCCACGTCGGGCTGTTCACGGCGCTGTCCATGTCCCGGGCGAAGATGGCGAAGCCTTCGACCCCGTGATACGGACCGGAGTAGTCCCAGGAGTGCATCTGGCGGAACGGCGTCCGCATCTTGTGCGAGACGTACTTCTCCTTGATGCCGGCACCGATCAGGTCGGGCTTGAGCCGCTTGGTGAACTCTTCCATCTCGTAGGCGGTCGGGTCGTCGTAGACGACGATGCCTTCCTTGAGCTCGGGGTAGCTGCGCGTGTAGTCGTCCTTGTGCCCGAATTCGTAGCCGGTGCCGATGACCTCCATACCGAGGTCCTCGTAGGCGCCGATGGTGTGGCGGGGACGCAGGCCACCGACGGCGAGCATGACGGTCTTGCCCTCGAGACGGTGCCGGTAGGTCTCGCGGACCTTGTCGAAGAAGGCCTGGTAGCGCGCGATGGCGGCCTCGGTCTTCTCCTTGATCGTGTCGTCGAAGTACTCGGCGATCTTGCGCATCGACTCGGCGATCTTCGTGGGACCGAAGAAGTTGAACTCGGTCCAGGGGGTGCCGTACCGCTCCTCCATCGTGGTGGCGATGTAGTTCATGGAGCGGTAGCAGTGCAGGACGTTGAGCTTGGCCAGATGCGCCGTGGCCATCTCGTTGACGGTGCCGTCACCGGACCACTGGGCGATGACGCGCAGGCCCATGTCCTCCAGGATCATGCGGGACGCCCAGGCGTCACCGCCGATGTTGTAGTCACCGAGCAGGGTGATGTCATACGGGGTCTGCTCGGGCAGCTCACGCGCGCCGAGCAGGTGGTCGCGGATCGCGTCGTTGGCGATGTGGTGGCCCAGCGACTGGCTGATGCCGCGGAAACCCTCACAGCGCACCGGCACGACCGGGATGTTCAGCTTCTTGGTCGCCGCGGTCGCGACGGCCTCCAGGTCGTCACCGATCAGACCGATGGGGCACTCGGACTGGATGGAGACGCCCTTGGCCAGCGGGAACACCTCGACCAGCTCGTCCAGGAGGGCGGTGAGCTTCTTGTCACCGCCGAAGACGATGTCCTTCTCCTGGAAGTTGCTGGTGACCTGCATGACGGTGAAGTTGTCGATACCGAGCTGCCCGTTGGCGTAGTTGCGCCGGGTGCCCCAGGTGTACTGGCCGCACCCCACCGGGCCGTGGCTGATGGAGACGAGGTCCTTGATGGGGCCCCACACCACACCCTTGGACCCGGCGTAGGCGCAACCACGCAGCGTCATGACCCCTGGGCGGGACTTGACGTTGCTCTTGACGTCACATTCCTTCGACCCGGCCGGGTCGTTCGGCTTGACGTGCTTGTGGCGGTCCTTGGCGACCTTGTCGGGGTACGCGGCCAGGACCTCGTCGATCATTTCCTGGGTCTTGGTCGCCAGGATCTCGGGAGAGGACTGCGCAGGAGTCACGACGAACCTTCCTTGTGAAAGTGCGGATCGGTCAGGCGCCGACGGCCGCGGCCTTCTGGCCGACAATCGACTCGTCCTCCTGCTCCATGATCCCGAAGTCGATCAGGAGCTCCTCGAGCTCGTCCATGGTGATCGGCGTGGGGATGGTCTTCATGTCGTTCTCTTCGATCTTGCGTGCCAGCTCGCGGTACTCGTTGGCCTGGTTCGCCTCGGGCTGGTACTCGATGACCGTCATGCGGCGCAGCTCGGCGTGCTGCACGATGTTGTCGCGGGGCACGAAGTGGATCATCTGGGTGTTCAGCCGCCGCGCGAGCTCCATGATGAGCTCGTCCTCGCGGTCGGTCTGACGGCTGTTGCAGATGAGCCCGCCCAGCCGGACACCACCGGAGTGGGCGTACTTGAGGATGCCTCGGGCGATGTTGTTCGCCGCGTACATCGCCATCATCTCACCGGAGGTGACGATGTAGATCTCCTGGGCCTTGCCCTGGCGGATCGGCATCGCGAAGCCACCGCAGACGACGTCACCGAGGACGTCGTAGGTGACGAAGTCGAGGTTCTCGTAGGCGCCGTTCTCCTCGAGGAAGGTGATCGCGGTGATGACACCGCGACCCGCGCAGCCGACGCCCGGCTCGGGACCACCCGACTCGACGCAGCGGATGTCCCACGCGCCGGTGAGCATGACCTCGTCGAGCTCGAGATCCTCGACGGACCCCTTCTCGGCGGCCTTCTCGATGACCGTGTGCTGCGCCTTCGAGTGCAGGATCAGACGGGTGGAGTCCGCCTTCGGGTCGCAACCGACGATCATCACGCGGTTACCGCGCTCGGCGAGAGCGGCCATCGTGTTCTGCTGGGTGGTGGATTTGCCGATACCGCCCTTGCCGTAGAACGCGAGCTGCCTCATGGGTGTGTGCTCCTTCACCGCACGCATGCGTGCGTCAGTGGTTGGGGTGACTGAGGTGGTACTGGCCCTGCAGTCAGGAGGTGACCGAGATCCCCGTGCCGGAGGCACCGCGGGACTCCGGGACCGTGGTGCCGGCCGCCGCGAGCTCGTAGAGGTCACGGACCTCGTCCGAGCGCAACGGACGCTTGAGCAGTGAGACGTGCGACCGCAGACCCTCCAGAACGGGTCCGAGAACACGCTCGTCGGCGTCGATGCCGTGCTGGCGCAGGGCGTGGCGCAGTGACGCCCGCCCCGCGTGCTTGCCCACGACCAGCCGACGCCGGGCGCCGACCTCCGCGGGGTCGAAGGGCTCGTAGATCGTTGGCGCCTTGAGCACCCCGTCCACGTGGATGCCGGACTCGTGGATGAACGCCGACCCGCCCACGATCGCCTTCCCGCACGGCACGGGACGGCGTGCCGCACGAGAGACCAGCCGAGCGAGGGCGCGAAAGGACGTCGTGTCCAGGCCGACCCTGAAGCCGAGCAGGTGGCGAAGTGCCATCGCCACCTCCTCCAGGGGCGCGTTGCCGGCCCGCTCACCGAGCCCCGCGACCGTGGTGCTGACGAACCCGAAGCCGGCCCGGACCGCCGCAAGCGTGTTGGCGGTGGCCAGCCCGAAGTCGTCATGGGCGTGGATCTCCCAGTTGGCGGGCACGGCGCCCACCAGCCGGGACATGCGGGCGAACGCCCCGAAGGGCTCCAGCACCCCGACGGTGTCGGCCCACCGCAGGCGGTCGACGCCACCTCGGAACAGTTCGTCGGCGAGCTCGATGACGAAGCCGTCGTCCGCCCGCGAGGCGTCCTCGAATCCGACCCCGACGGTGAGCCCCCGGTCGAGGGCGTCGGCGACGCAGTCACGGATCTGACCGCGTGCCCACGCCCGGTCCCGACCGAGCTTGTGCCGCAGGTGCAGGTCGGAGACGGGAATGCTGAGGTGGACCCGACGAACGCCGCAGGCCGCCGCCGCGTCGACGTCGGAGCGGGTGGCGCGGCACCAGGCCACGACCTCCGCCCGCAAGCCGGCCGACGCGATGCGACGCATGACCTCGCGTTCGGACGGGCCCATGGCCGGCACACCCGCTTCGATCTGCTGCACTCCCACCGCGTCAAGGGCGGACGCGATGGCCAGCTTCTCCTCGGCCGTGAAGGCAACGCCCGGGGCCTGCTCACCGTCACGCAGGGTGGTGTCACAGAACCCGATCATGATGTTGTGCTCCACATCGCGTGTGCCCTCCATCAGTTGCCCTCCATCGGTCGAAGTCGAAGCGGAGAAGCCTGGATCCCGCAGCCTGGGCTGCCGCGCTGGAAGCCGCCGGCCACCTTCGATACCGAAGGTGGCGTGCTGCGGATGCCTGCGATCTGCGGTCCGCGTCCGGTGGCGACTTCCGCGGGCCTCGCCGTTGAAGCGCCGCGATTAGAAATGTCGCCCGCCGTTGTTTCGGGCGCTTTAAGCGCCGTATCTTCCCAGTTACGTTTCCGGCCCATCCGGGATTCTGGGACGAATAGCCGAAGAAGCCCGGGCCGGGTGTCCGAATGACCCTGGGACCAACGGCGCGAACGACCGGCGCCGGATGGTGCACCGCCGGTCGGCACCGTGCCCTGCGTGCAATTCGACAGGGTGTCTCGCCGCGATTTCTTTACGATTGGGATCCGTGACCAAATCAGGTCCCCGGGCGACCCGTGGGACGCATGCACCCGGGTCCGCCGACCAATGGCCCGACCCATTGTTCGAACGACCCGGGAAATAACGGCCTCCCGGACCGGCCGGTAATAACAGTGGCGAAAACAACAAAGGCGTTCCCCGGTCGCGGGCGTGAGGAGGACGCCAACGGCCGGGGAACGCCAGAACGTTCCGAAAACCAGAGAACGGGAAAGATCAGCGAATAAACGAATCGGCGAGGACCCGAGGGTCAGCCGAGCGTCCAGGTGTTGCCCGAGTGCAACAGTTCGGACAGCAGCTCGTCGGGAGTCGCGTTCGCGTTACCCGCCCGCGCGGAGGCGTTCTGTTCCGCCACCATCGACTCGTAGGTGGGGCGACCCACCCGGCGGAACACCCCGATCGGGGTGTTGCTCAGGTCGGAGTCGGACAACCGGGACAGGGTGAAGGCGTATGCCGGGCCCTCCACCGTCTCGTCGTGCACGATGATCTCGCTACGCGGGACGTTGGCGGTGTCCGCGACCTCCAGGCCGAAGCCGCGCGGCTCGCGCACCACGCACTTCTCCCCGGACGCACCGAACGTGATCGGCTTGCCGTGCTCGAGGCGGACGAGCACCGAATCCCGGCTGGCCGGGTCCTTCAGGACGTCGAACGCGCCGTCGTTGAAGATGGCGCAGTTCTGGTAGATCTCGATGAAGGCGCTGCCCTGGTGCGCGGCGGCGGCGCGCAGCACCGAGTGCAGATGCTTGCGATCGGAGTCGACGGTCCGGGCCACGAATGACGCCTCGGCGCCGAGCGCCAGCGCGATCGGGTTGAATGGGGTGTCCCGGGAGCCGACCGGCGTCGACTTGGTGACCTTGCCGAACTCCGACGTGGGCGAGCACTGACCCTTGGTCAACCCGTAGATCCGGTTGTTGAACAGCAGGATCTTGAGGTTGACGTTGCGGCGCAGCGCATGGATGAGGTGGTTACCACCGATCGACAGCGCGTCCCCGTCGCCGCTGACCACCCACACCGACAGGTCGGGACGGCTGACCGCGAGCCCTGTCGCGATCGCCGGCGCCCGGCCGTGGATCGAGTGCATACCGTAGGTGTTGAGGTAGTACGGGAACCGGGACGAACAGCCGATCCCGGAGACGAACGTGATGTTCTCCCGCGCAATGCCCAGTTCCGGCATGAACGACTGGATCGCCGACAGGATCGCGAAGTCACCGCATCCCGGGCACCACCGGACCTCCTGATCCGACCGGAAGTCCTTGGCGGTCAGCTTGACGGGTACCTCAGGCATTGCGCACGACCTCCTCGAGGACCGTCTCCAGCTCCGCCGAGGTGAACGGCTGGCCGTTGACCTTGTTGTAGGACACGGTGTCGACCAGATACCGCTCACGCACCACGTGGGCGAGCTGCCCGAGGTTCATCTCCGGGATGACGACACGGTCGTAGCCGGCGAGCACCGCGCCGACGTTCTTCGGCATCGGCGCGATGTGACGCAGATGCGCCTGGGCGATGGACACACCACGTTCCCGCAGCTTGCGGCAGGCAGCACCGATCGGCCCGTA
Source organism: Candidatus Frankia meridionalis (assembly GCF_902812655.1). Taxonomy (GTDB): domain Bacteria; phylum Actinomycetota; class Actinomycetes; order Frankiales; family Frankiaceae; genus Protofrankia; species Protofrankia meridionalis. Next base: position 15,262 of record NZ_CADDZT010000066.1, read on the forward strand.
GGTGGAACCCCAGCCGAGCACCAGCACCCGGGCGTCACCGGAGGGGTCCTCGACCTCCAGGTCGGGGACGTCGATCGCCTCGACCCGGGCGGCACGCAGCCGCATCATCAGGTCGTGGTCGGCCGGCACATAGGAGACCGCGCCGGTCCCGTCGGCCTTCTCCAGACCGCCGACACGGTGCTCCAGGCCCGGCGTGCCCGGCACCGCCCACGGGCGGGCCAGCGTGTGCGGGTCGTGCAGGTACGGCAGGAACTTGCCGTCGGGCCCGTTGGGCTCGGTGGCGAACTCGACTTGCAGGTCCGGCAGGTCCGCCGGGTCCGGCAGCAGCCACGGCTCGGAGCCGTTGGCCAGATAGCCGTCGGAGAGCAGGATGACCGGCATCCGGTAGGTCAGCGCGATGCGCGCCGCCTCCACCGCCGCGTAGAAGCAGTCCGCGGGCGACCGGGCCGCGATCACCGCGAGCGGAGCCTCACCATGCCGGCCGAACAGGGCGATGTTCAGGTCGGACTGCTCGGTCTTGGTCGGCAGACCGGTCGACGGGCCGGCGCGCTGCACGTTCACGACGACCAGCGGCAGCTCCAACATCACCGCGAGGCCGAGGGTCTCGGTCTTGAGCGCAAGCCCCGGACCGGAGGTGGAGGTGACACCGAGCCCGCCACCGTAGGAGGCACCGAGCGCCGAACCGACCGCGGCGATCTCGTCCTCGGCCTGGAAGGTCGTCACCCCGAAGCGCTTGAACGCGGACAGTTCGTGCAGAATCTCCGAGGCCGGGGTGATCGGGTAGGCGCCGAGGAAGACCGGCAGGTGGGCGCGCAGACCGGCGGCGGCCAGACCATACGCGAGCGCGGTGTTGCCGTTGACGCTGCGGTAGGTGCCCGGCGCCAGCTGCGCGGGCTTCACCTCGTAACGGACGGCGAAGTCCTCGGTGGTCTCACCGTAGTTCCAGCCCGCCTGGAACGCGGCCACGTTCGCGGCGGCCAGCTTCGGCTTCTTGGCGAACTTCTGCTTCAGGAACTCCACCGTGCCCTCGGTGGACCGGCTGTACATCCAGGACAGCAGCCCGAGCGCGAACATGTTCTTCGCCCGCTCGGCGTCCTTCTTGGAGACGTCGAGGTCGGCGAGCGCGGCGATGGTCGCGGTCGTCAGCGGTACCCGGTGCACCGTATACCCGTCGAGCGAGTCGTTCTCCAGCGGGTTGCTCGTGTAACCGACCTTCTCCAGGTTACGCGGGGTGAACTCGTCGGTGTTGACAATGATTTCCGCGTTCGGCGGCAGATCCGCGATATTGGCCCGTAGCGCCGCCGGGTTCATTGCCACCAGAACGTCCGGCGAGTCACCGGGCGTGAGGACGTCGTGAGCGGCGAAATGTACCTGGAAGCTGGACACGCCGTGCAACGAGCCTGATGGGGCACGGATCTCGGCGGGGTAGTTGGGCAGGGTGGACAGGTCGTTTCCCAGGATGGCAGTCTCGGAGGCGAAACGGTCGCCGGTGAGCTGCATGCCGTCGCCGGAGTCACCGGCGAACCGGATTGCCACCCGGTCCAGATGCTGGATTTGCTTGGCCACGTAAGTGGACCTCCTCAATGACCGACGGTCGGCGAGGGTGCGTACCCACGGTTCGACCGCGGGTAGAGCGGGCCACAAGGCTCGCACGTCCTTCTTATACGGAGGCATTGCTTCCAGAGTGTTTCGCGGTGTCAAATCCCCGTCTCACGGCGGGCGAGTTCCCGGTCACGCCGATTTCGACAACAACCGCATCACATATATACGTGGACGTGCGAGAAAAGCGTTTCAACGTGCGCCGACAACACGCACTCCGGGACTTTCGGGAATCAATGACAGAAACACGTTTCCGGATGCGGGGGACCACCGGCCCCTTTTCCCGCGGCGAAGGTTCGGGCCGAACCGGCAACCGGCCCACCCGGCCCACCCGGCCAGGTCAGGCTAACGCGCCGGGCCGCTGCTATGTGACGACCCACCCTGCGACGGTGTCCGACAACCTGCCTGACACGGCTCCTCCCCACGCGACTCCTGCCTGCTGCGACAGCCTGGCGAGGAGGTCTTGCACCTCCTTCGATTCCCCGCGTCTCACGGCGCACTGCGACCTCGTGTCGCAGCGCCTTCTGGCACCCCACAGGCAGTCACGGGCTGATCAGTGGTCTGAAGACGGCCTGTACCTGGGAATCGGAGGGGGTGACGTACATCTTCGTGGTGCCGTCGCCGTAGATGACGGAAGGGCAGCTTGTGCCGCCGATCTCCACCCTGGTGTCGGTCACGAGTCGTCCGGTTCGTAGCTCGTAAATGCGAACGGGCAACGCCACCCGGCAAAACGTCATATTACTGACACCTACTAAGAAGGAACTAGCCTACCGAAATCCCGATATAGGCCAATTTGGGGTCCCGGAAGAATCCAAGGACAATCTCCGGAATTTCCACCAGTCGACTGACGGCCTTCTGGATGCCGTTACGCATATCGTCGACGGTGCGCACGGCGAGTTTTCCGACGTTGTCTCTCTTGATGTTCTTCCATACCCACTCATCGTCGATGAAGGAGCCGCCTGAGTGGATGTTTGATTTGATCTGATTGCGGCTTGTGTCCTAGTAGGTGCCTTGCCAGGTGGGTGCGGTTTCGTCCGTTATACGCTTGGCAAGGTTGTCGATCGCGGCGATGTGGATCATCGCTTCGGAGCTGGCCGGTAAGGTCTCGTACTTCTCGGCCAGAACGTCCCACTGCTCGGCGGGATCGAGCCCGAATACGGCGTAGTACGGAGCGTGGTTGCCCTTCGCTATGACGAGATCGAGACGCCCGCCGCTGAGGTGGTCGAACAGCGCGTACTCCTCGGCAACCCGGACCGGGTCGTGGATGCTGAGCACGGTCACGTCGGTGAGTAGCCGGACGCGGCTGGTGCGCGCGGCCACTGCGGTCAGCAGCACAGGGGGTGACGAGCACAGGAACGGGGCACCGTGCCTCTCACCGATCTGGTAAGCGTCATAGCAGAGCCGCTCGACCAGCTCTGCCTGGGCGAACACGCTGGTCAGCGTGTCGTGCTGACTCATGGTCATGCCCGTGTTCGGGTCCGGCAAGTTGATAATCAATGAGAGCGCGACGAAACGCACTACTTCACAATATCGATTGACATTACCGGGGGAATAACTTTCACCACCCGATCCCGACCGCGACGCGACGGTCGGGGGCAGTCATCGGCTCGGCGCCGTCCACGATTCGGTGCTGATCGGGAGTGCCACCAGATCGGGGGTGAGTTCGTCCAGGTCGCGAGCGCCGACGAGGGCCATCGCATGCTCCAGCTCGGCGGTGATGGTCTGGAGCAGTCGGCCTCGTCCCGCGCAGCACCGCCTGGACATCCGCCACGTGACGGGCGAAGGCCACCCCGAGCGGCCTGCCCTGCGGATCCCACCCGGAGCGGTCCAGCCGGTGGGCCTCGACGACGGCCGGATCCTCGCTCCACCGACCACCGGGCAGGGCCTCCGCGAACCGCGCGGGCTGCGCGGGGCGTGTGGGTGGCGCGGTCATCCGCCGTCTGAGCCAAAGGTTGCGCGATCATGATTTTTGCGCGCGGCCGGAGGCCCTTGTTCCTGGATCGCCGTGGCGACGGGCCGGCCAGGGTCGG
>NZ_CADDZT010000067.1:0-1229 GCF_902812655.1 Candidatus Frankia meridionalis
CTACAGAGACGCTTCCCGACACCCGGGCGGGATCCACACGAACCACACGAGGGTCCTACACCCCTAGTTGCCGGGAACGTACCAACCGCTTACGTTGAAAGACGGCGTACGACCCGGAAGGGTCAGGAGGTGAACTGCCGTGGCGACCATTCAGGTCAAGAACATCGGCAAGCCGGACGAGCGACGCGACTTCCCACACGGGCATGTCGAGGCCATCCGGATCGAGGGGCATGAACTGGACCGGGCCGTATTCGAACCCGGCTGGCGCTGGTCGGAGTCGGTGCGACCGACCGCCGGCACCGAATCCTGCGAATTCGAGCACTACGCCTATGTCGACTCCGGCCGGATGCACATCCGGCAGAACGACGGAGGCGAGGCGGAGATCGGTCCAGGAGACGTCACGCTCATTCCAGCGGGCCACGACGCCTGGGTGGTCGGGGACGAGCCATGCGTGATGCTCGACCTCGTCGGCGCCGCCGGTTATGCGCGGCTCGCAACCGAGGGCACGCTCTGAACAGCCATCATCCACAGTGACACCGCTCTACGGAGATCTCGAAACAGGTAGATCTCGAAACGGGAAGCGGCATCACCCCGGCCCCGCCTGCGGTGTTGACCTGCCGGATCTCCGGCCATGGCCCGGCATGGACGAGACGGCAACCTGCGATGGCTACTGTCAAGCACGCGAGAATCACATGCCAGCTCCTGATGATCCGCGGAAGCCTCCGAACGGGATCGACAAACGCCGCTCTCCTTCGAACGGCACAGCTCGTGGTACCCGAGGACGCGACGAGACCTACGGGAAGCCCGTCGCCTGGATCAATGTTTCTTCTTCGCCAACCGGCGCTGCCGGAGCCCACGAATCTCTCCGCACAGTGCTGCGCTATATAGGTGCTGACATTGTCGACGCCGCATGCGCCCACATACCCGTGCCACGGCAGGCGGTCCATGCCGACGGGTTCATCCCGACCCGGCGCTCCGCACGAAGATCGCGAATGCCCTGGCGGCCCTGGCCGAACGCTCGAGGAGAAGCGGCGATATTGCCCAGCCGGAGGCGTAGGTGGTTTCCGTCGCTATCACGATGGTTTCCACCTACAGCCGACGGAGGTTCACCTACAGCCGACGGGGGTTCACCGACATCATGGTCGGCGGCCGCGCATCCGCCGGACGATCACGACGAGATCGACCACCGCGGTCAGAGCGACCACGCCGAGTCCGACGGCGGGCACCGG
>NZ_CADDZT010000067.1:1548-3409 GCF_902812655.1 Candidatus Frankia meridionalis
CCGGTGCCCGCGCAGAACAGGAGTCCGAACAGGGCGAGCGCAAGACGCAGGCCGAGTGCGCTGCGTGCCGGCGGATAGCCGCCGGGGCCACCGTCCACACAAGCCCCCTGGCCTGGGATCCCCTGATCCCGGGTCAGATCAGTTCCCGGTCACCGAGGTAGGGCCGCAGCACCTTGGGAACGCGGATGTGATGGTCCGCGGTCTGGAAGTTCTCCAGGATCGCGGCAAGCAGCCGGGGGGTCGCCACCGCCGTGTTGTTGAGGGTGTGAGCGAACCGCACCCGCCCGTCCGCGTCCTTGTAGCGGATGTTGGCCCGACGCGCCTGCCAGTCGTGCAACGTCGAGCAGCTGTGAGTCTCCCGGAAGCGCTCCAGTGACGGGAACCAGGTGTTGATGTCGTTCATCCGGAACTTGCCCAGGCCCATGTCGCCGGTGGCGCACTCCACCACCTCGTAGGCAAGGCCGAGTGACTGCAGGACCGTCTCGGCCGTGTCCAGCAGCTCGGCGTGCCAGCGGGCCGACTCCGCCCCGTCGGCCGCACAGATCACGAACTGCTCGACCTTCTCGAACTGGTGGACGCGCAGCAGCCCGCGGACGTCGCGCCCGGCACTGCCGACCTCCCGGCGGAAGCACGGCGAGATCCCGGCGTAGCGCAACGGGAGATCACGCACGGACAGCATCTCGCCCGCGTGCAGGCCGACCAGTGCGACCTCGGCGGTACCGGCGAGGAACATCCCGTCCGCCGGCAGCTCGTAGATCTCCTCCCGGTGCCCCGGCAGGAAGCCACTGCCGACCAGCGCGTCCTCCTTCACCAGGGACGGCACGCTGACCAGCCGGAAGTCTCGGTGCGCGAGCAGATCCAGCGCGTAGGAGTGCACCGCCCGCTCCAACAGGACGAGCTGGCCGGCGAGAGCGTACGCCCGCTCCCCCGAGGCGTTACGGGCCCGTTCGAACTCCACCCAGCCACGCTTCTCGGCAAGCTCCACATGATCGACCGGGGTGAAGTCGAACGTCGGGCGTTCCCCCCAGACCCGGATGACCGTGTTCGCCGACTCGTCGGCACCGACCGGCGCGCCGGCCCAGGGAATGTTCGGCGTCCGCAGCAGCAGCTCCCGTAGCCGACCGCTCGCATCCTCAAGCTGTTCCCGGGTCTCACGCAGCTGCTCGTCCAGGGCACCGGAGCGTTCCCGCAGCCGGGTCCGTTCGGCGGCGTCCGCGGCCTTGAAGCTGCCGGCCAGTTCACGCCGCTCACGCTGTGCCGTGTCCAGGGCGTGCTGTAGCGAACGCACTTCCCGGTCGAGGGTCAGGATGTCATCGACGTCGAGGTCGACCCCTTTGACTCGAGCGGCCTCCCGCACGGCGTCGGGATTCTCCCGGATGAACCGTCTGTCCAGCATCTGGCTTCGTCGCCCTCCGGCAGGATCCCTAACGCGTCGCCGAAAAGCCTACAGCGACGCGGAGCGCCCACCGACGATCACCCTGGCGACATTGCCCTCAGCGTCGGGTCGGGGTGACCGGTTCGGGCAGGTCGGTGGCGCCACGCAGGTAGCGGTCGACCGCTGCGGCGGCGGTGCGGCCCTCCGCGATCGCCCACACGATCAGGGACTGGCCCCGGCCGATATCCCCGGCGACGAACACCCCGGGCACGGAACTGACCCACCCGGCGTCCCGGGCGACATTGCCGCGGGCGTCGAAGGCGACCCCGAGCTGCTCCAGCAGGCCCGGGCGTTCCGGCCCGACAAAACCCATCGCGAGCAGGACGAGTTCGCAGGGCAGCTCGGTGTCGGTGCCCGCCACCTTCTCGAAACGACCGTCGACCATGCGGACCTCGTGCATGCGCAGCGCCCGGACCCGGCCCGCGG
>NZ_CADDZT010000067.1:3800-10182 GCF_902812655.1 Candidatus Frankia meridionalis
TAGCTGCGGCGGCCGTAGCATGATCTCCAGCTGGTGCACGGACACCGCGCCCTGCCGGTGCGCGGTACCCAGGCAGTCCGCTCCGGTGTCACCGCCGCCGATGACGACCACCCGCCTGCCGGCCGCGGTGATCGACGGCTCGGTGAGGTCACCCAGCTGCACCCGGTTCGCGGGGACCAGGTACTCCATGGCGAGGTGGACGCCGTCGAGCTCCCGACCGGGCACCGGCAGGTCCCGGCCGATCGTCGAACCGCCGGCGAGCACGATCGCGTCATAGGACGCACGCAGTTCGTCCGCGGTGATGTCGACGCCGACGTTGCACGACGGCGTGAACACCGTCCCCTCGGCCCGCATCTGCGCAAGCCGACGGTCCAGGACGCGCTTTTCCATCTTGAACTCGGGGATGCCGTAGCGCAGCAGACCACCGATACGGTCGGCCCGCTCGTACACGACGACGTTGTGACCGGCGCGGGTGAGCTGCTGGGCCGCGGCGAGCCCTGCCGGGCCCGAGCCGACCACCGCCACCCGCTGGTCGGTCCGCACGGACGGCAGGACCGGCCGGACCGTGCCGTCGTCCCACGCCCGGTCAATGATCGAAACCTCGACCTGCTTGATGGTCACCGGGTCGTCCCCGATGCCCAGCACGCAGGCGGCCTCGCAGGGCGCCGGGCACAACCGTCCGGTGAACTCGGGGAAGTTGTTGGTGGCGTGCAGCCGTTCGATGGCCTCGCCCCAGTCGGCACGCCGCACCAGATCGTTCCACTCGGGGATGATGTTTCCGAGCGGGCAGCCGTTGTGGCAGAAGGGGACGCCGCAGTCCATGCACCGGGTTGCCTGGTCACGCAGCGACCCGACCGGGAACGGCTCGTAGACCTCTTTCCAGTCGGTGATGCGCACGTCGACGGGTCGGCGCACCGGCAGCTCCCGGTGGTGCCTGAGGAAGCCTGTCGGGTCAGCCATTACGCTCCTGTCGGATGATCGTGTTCGTCGTCGCGCGCTGCCTGAACCGGTCAGGCACGGGCCTCAACCACGGGTCGAGGCCATGATGAGGTCGTCGGCCGCCACGCCCTCCTCCTCCGCCTTCCTCATGGCCGCCAGCACCCGCTTGTAGTCACGCGGCATGACCTTGACGAACAGGGACTGCTCGTCCTCCCAGCCCGCCAGCAGACCAGCGGCGACCGTGGACCCGGTCTCACGGCGGTGCCGGGCGACCAGCGAGAGCAGCAACGCACGGTCGTCGTCGGCCAACGGCTCCACGTCGACCATCTCGGTGTTGATCCGCCGGAGCACCGGGTTGTACAGGTAGGCGACGCCACCGCTCATCCCGGCCGCGAAGTTGCGCCCGGTCGACCCGAGCACGACGACGGTCCCGCCGGTCATGTACTCGCATCCGTGGTCGCCGACACCTTCGACGACGGCGGTCGCACCCGAGTTCCGCACGCAGAAACGCTCCCCCACGATGCCGCGGAAGAACGCCTCACCGGCGGTGGCGCCGTAGAGCAGCACGTTGCCGGCAACGATGTTCTCCTCGGCGCACAGCGGCGCCTCCTTGGGCGGGAAGACGATGATCCGCCCACCGGACAGGCCCTTACCGGTGTAGTCGTTGGCATCGCCTTCCAGGGTGAGGGTCACCCCCCGTGGCACGAACGCGCCGAAGCTCTGCCCGGCCGAACCGGTGAACCGCAGCGAGATCGTGTCGTCGGGCAGGCCCTGCGCGCCGTAACGCCTGGTCACCTCGTAGCCGAGCATCGTGCCGACCGTCCGGTTGACGTTGCGGATCGGCATCTCCAGCCACACGGGCCGGCCGTCCTCCAACGCGCCCTCGCAGAGCTGGATGAGGGAGTTGTCCAGCGCCTTGTCCAGACCGTGGTCCTGGACGGTGGTGCAGTGACGGGCACCCCCGAAGGGCAGTTCCGGGGCGTGCAGCAACGGGGTGAGGTCGAGGCCGACGGCCTTCCAGTGGTCGACCGCCGCCCGCGCGTCCAGGATCTCGACGTGACCGACGGCCTCCTGCAGCGAACGGAAGCCGAGCGCCGCGAGGTACTCACGCACCTCCTCGGCGATGAAGGTGAAGAACGCCTCCACGAACTCGGGCCTGCCGGTGAAACGGCTGCGCAGTGCCGGGTTCTGTGTCGCCACGCCGACGGGGCAGGTGTCGAGGTGACAGACCCGCATCATCACGCAGCCGGCGACGACGAGTGGGGCGGTCGCGAACCCGAACTCCTCCGCGCCGAGCAGAGCGCCGATGAGGACGTCTCGTCCGGTCTTCATCTGGCCGTCGACCTGGACGACGATGCGGTCCCGCAGGCCGTTGAGCAGCAGCGTCTGCTGGGTCTCGGCGAGCCCGAGCTCCCACGGAGCGCCCGCGTGCTTCAACGAGGTCAGCGGGGACGCGCCGGTGCCACCGTCATGCCCGGAGATCAGCACGACGTCGGCATGGGCCTTGGACACCCCGGCGGCGACCGTACCCACCCCGACCTCGGCGACGAGTTTGACGTGCACCCGCGCCCGCGGATTGGCGTTCTTCAGGTCGTGGATGAGCTGGGCGAGGTCCTCGATCGAGTAGATGTCGTGGTGCGGCGGCGGCGAGATCAGCCCCACGCCCGCGGTGGAGTGTCGGGTCCGCGCGATCCACGGGTAGACCTTGTGCGCGGGCAGTTGGCCGCCCTCACCGGGCTTCGCGCCCTGGGCCATCTTGATCTGGATGTCGTCGGCGTTGGCGAGGAATTCGCTGGTCACACCGAAGCGGCCACTGGCGACCTGTTTGATCGACGATCGACGGAGATCACCGTTGGCGTCCGGAACGTAACGCTCGGCGTCCTCGCCGCCTTCACCGGTGTTCGACTTCGCCCCGAGGCGGTTCATCGCGATCGCAAGCGTCTCGTGCGCCTCGGCACTGATCGAACCGTAGGACATCGCGCCGGTCGCGAACCGCTTGAGAATCTCCGAGACCGGCTCGACCTGGTCGATCGGGATCGGTGGGCGCAGCCCCTCGCGCAACTCGAACAGACCGCGCAGCGTGGCGTTGCGCCGGGACAGCCCGTCGACCGCGGCGGTGTACTGCTTGAAGACCTCGTACTGGCGGCTGCGGGTGGCGTGCTGGAGCAGGAACACCGTCTCCGGGTTGAACAGGTGCACCTCGCCCTCACGGCGCCACTGGTATTCGCCGCCCAGGTCGAGGTTGCGATGGGCGAGTTCGGACGCCACCGCCGAGTACGCCTTGTAGTGCCGGGCGGCGACCTCATCGGCGATCACATCGATGCCCACGCCGTCCAGCCGAGACGGCGTTCCCGTGAAGTAGGTGTCGACCAGCTTCTGGGACAGCCCGATCGCCTCGAACGCCTGGGCGCCGGTGTAGCTTGCCACCGTCGAGATGCCCATCTTGCTCATCACCTTGAGCACGCCCTTGCCCAGTGCCTTGATGAGGTTCTTCTGGGCCTGCTCGCGGGTGATCCCGTCCAGCTCTCCGCGGTCGAGGATGTCGTCGATCGACTCGAAGGCCAGGTAGGGGTTGACCGCGGCCGCGCCGTACCCGAGAAGCAGCGCGACGTGGTGCACCTCGCGGGCGTCGCCGCACTCCACGATGAGACCGACCTTGGTGCGGGTCTTCTCCCGGATGAGGTGATGGTGGACGGCGGCGGTGAGCAGCAGCGAGGGGATCGGGGCCTTGTGCCGGTCGCAGTCACGGTCGGACAGGACGACGACGCGGGCGCCATCGGCGATCGCCTCGCTGACCCCACGGCAGATCTCCTCGAGCCTGCCGGCGAGAGCCGCGCCACCACCGCTCACGTCATACAGACCGCGTACGGTGACCGCGGCGAATCCGGGCATGTCGCCGTCGTCGTTGATTCCCACGATCTTGGCGAGCTCGGTGTTGCTGATGACCGGGAACGGCAGGTGTACCAGGCGGCACGATGCCGGTGACGGCGCGAGCAGGTTGCCCTCCGGACCGAGCGTCCGGGCGAGGCTCGTGACCATCTCCTCCCGGATGGCGTCCAGCGGAGGGTTGGTGACCTGCGCGAAGAGCTGGGTGAAGTAGTCGAAGAGCAGGCGCGGACGGCTGGACAGGACCGCGACCGGCGTGTCCGTGCCCATCGACCCGATCGGCTCGGCGCCGGCCCGGGCCATCGGCGCGACCAGGATCCTCAGTTCCTCCTCGGTGTAACCGAAGACCTGCTGGCGGCGGCGCACCGAGGAGTGACCGTAGACGACGTGCTCACGCTCGGGCAGGTCGTCCAGGGCGATCAGGCCGGCATGCAGCCACTCCTCGTAGGGCGCGGCGGCGGCAAGCTCGGATTTGATCTCTTCGTCGTCGACGATCCGCCCCTGCGCGGTGTCGATCAGGAACATCTTCCCGGGCTGGAGCCGACCCTTCTGCACAACCTTGTGGGCGGGAATGTCGAGCACACCGACCTCGGAGGCCATGACCACCAGACCGTCGTCAGTCACCCAGTAGCGCGACGGCCGCAACCCGTTACGATCAAGTACCGCGCCGATGACCGTCCCGTCGGTGAACGCGATGGACGCCGGGCCGTCCCACGGCTCCATCAACGCCGAGTGGAACCGGTAGAACGCCCGGCGGGCCGGGTCCATCTCCTCATGGTTCTCCCACGCCTCCGGGATCATCATGAGAACCGCGTGCGGGAGGCTGCGCCCACCCAGGTGCAGCAACTCCAGCACCTCGTCGAAGCTGGCCGAGTCGCTGGCGCCGTCGGCGCAGATGGGGAACACGCGGCGCAGGTCGCCCGGGAGAAGATCGCTGGCCAGCAGGGCCTCACGGGCCTGCATCCAGTTCCGGTTGCCGCGCACCGTGTTGATCTCACCGTTGTGGGCGACGAACCGGTACGGGTGGGCAAGCGGCCAGCTCGGGAAGGTGTTGGTCGAGAACCGGCTGTGCACCAGGGCGATCGCGCTGGTGCAGCGGGGGTCGTCCAGGTCGGGAAAGTACGCCGAGAGCTGGTGGGTGGTGAGCATGCCCTTGTAGACGACGGTGCGCGCGGACAGGGACGGGAAGTACACCCCCGCTTCCCGGCGGGCCCGCTTTCGGACGCAGAACGCCCGGCGTTCGAGCTCCATCAGCTCGTAGGGCGCCCGGTCCTCGCCGGGCGCACCGGGCGCACCGGGCGCACCGGGCGCACCGGGCGCACCGAGGAAGATCTGACGCATCCGCGGTTCGACCTCGGCGGCGGCCCGGCCGACGATGTGGCTGACCACCGGCAGCTCACGCCAGCCCAGCACCCGCAGGCCCTCCGCGCGGACGATGCGGCTGATCGTACGCACCGCGTCGTCCCGGTCCCCCGCGACCTGCGGCAGGAACGCGGTACCCACCGCGTACTGGCCCGCCGGCGGCAGCGGGAAGTCCACGACGTCCCGCAGGAACTCGTCAGGGACCTGAAGCAGGATGCCCGCGCCGTCACCCGTGTCCGGATCGCAGCCGGAAGCACCTCGGTGGTCGAGGTTGCGCAACACGGTAAGACCCTGCTCGACCAGTTCGTGACTACGTCGGCCATGAACATCGACGACGAAACCGACCCCGCACGCGTCGTGCTCGAAGCTGGGGTCGTACAAACCTTGTGGGATTGGCATCCGGCGGGTCCTGTCCGTCTTCGGGGGTTCTCCGTGAGGCGGACGACGCTGTCCGAACGCGCCGACACGACGCGGAGTGCCCCGGCCAAGCGCAATAACGAGTGTGCCACGTACGCCGGGGATCCGCCGTGGTCGCGAACGGCCCGGACCCGGATGTGGCCAACCGGGCATGAGTTCAGGTTTGACCTACCGGTCGGCCAACATGGTCCTGTCAGCGGACAGCGGTCCCGAACACCGCTCCCAGCAGGAACGTCGCGCCGGCGGCCACCGCGCCGAGCGCGAGCTGACGCAGCCCCGTACGCAACGCCGGCCGCCGGGTGAAACGGCTCACCAGCAGCCCGACCCCGAACATGGCGAAGGCCGACAGGACCGCGCAGGCAAGGAAGGACCTGGCACCGAGCAGGTAGGGAAACAGCGGCACCAGGGCGCCGACGCCGAAGGCCAGGAACGACGCCGCACCGGCAAGGAGCGGGCTGGGCAGCTCGTCCGGGTTGAAGCCGAGTTCCTCGCGGACGTGGATACGCAGGGCCGTCTCCGGCTCGCGGGAGATCTGGGCTGCGACCTGGACCGCAAGCGCCGGTGAGAGGCCACTGCGGCGGAAGACCCCGGCGAGCTCCGTGGCCTCAGCCACGGGTGAACGCTCCAGCTCCCGGCGCTCCACCTCGACCTCGGCCCGCATCGCCTCGCCCTGGGAACGCACCGAGGTGTACTCGCCGATCGCCATGGACGTCGAGCCCGACACGAGACCGGCAAGCCCCGCGAGCAGCACGGTATGGCCGACGGCAGCCCCGCCGGC
>NZ_CADDZT010000067.1:10596-17081 GCF_902812655.1 Candidatus Frankia meridionalis
ATGATGACGGTCCACCCACAGCAGGGCGACGGCGACGCCGACGTCCCACAGCGACTCGTACAGAAATGTCGGATGGTAGAGCGACACGCCGGGAACGGCAGGGTCATGGGTGATCCGCACCGCCCAGGGCAGGTGCGTCGGACGCCCGTAGAGCTCCTGGTTGAACCAGTTCCCCCAGCGTCCGATGGCCTGCGCGAGCACGAGCCCGGGTGCCGCCGCATCGGCGAACAGGCCGAGACTGGTCCCCCGCTGCCGGCAGACGAGCCACACGCCGAGCGCGCCACCGACCACCCCGCCCCAGATCCCGAGCCCGCCGTGCCAGACCTTCAGCGCGTCCACCGGATGACCGTGGGCGCCGAAGTAGGCGTCCGGGCTCGTGACAACGTGGTAGATCCGCGCACCGACGATGCCGAACGGAACAGCCCAGGCCGCGGCGTCCGCGGCAAGGCCCGCAGGCTCGCCCCGGGCACGCAGTCGCCGGTCAGTCAGCACGATCGCGACCAGAACACCAATTATGATCATGAAAGCGTACGCCCGCAACGGGATGGGGCCTACATGAAGGACGCCCGTCGACGGGCTGGGAATCGCGGCTTCGACCACGCAGGCCAAGCTATACCGGCCTCCCCCGTGCAACGCCTGCGGCATGGCACCCGGACCCCTGCATCACCCAGGGTGAGCCGACAGCACGGACCCGCGGACGCCGCTCGCGAGCCCCGCCGCGACCCGGCGCAGTGCCGCCACCCCTGCATCGGCGTCCTCGCCCGCCCGGTCGGAATCCACCAGTACCCTCACCAGCGCCGAGCCCACGATGACCCCGTCAGCGAAACCGGCGACCTCGGCCGCCTGAGCGGGAGTGCTCACGCCCAGGCCCACAGCCACCGCAGTATCGGTGATGGCTCGGACCCGGCCCACCAGCCCGGCCGCCCGTTCGCCCACGGCGGCCCGGGTCCCGGTGACACCCATGAGCGATGCCGCGTAGATGAAACCACGGCCGACCTCGGCGACCGCCGCGATGCGCACGTCCGTCGAACTCGGCGCGACCAGGAACACCGGGTCCAGACCGGCGTGGGTCGCTGCGTCGAGCCACGGGCCCGCCTCCTCCGGGGGGAGGTCCGGTGTGATCGCCCCGGCCCCGCCGGCAGCCGCGAGATCCCGGGCGAACGCCTCGACGCCGTACCGCTCGACCGGGTTCCAGTAGGTCATCACCAGCGCCGGCGCACCGGTCTCGGCCACGGCCGCCACGGTGCGCAGCACGTCCCGTGTGGTGACCCCACGCCGCAGGGCCGCGTCGGCGGCGGCCTGGATCACCGGACCGTCGATGGTCGGGTCGGAGTAGGGCAGGCCGACCTCGACGACGTCCACCCCCGCCTCGACCATCGCCCGCATGGCCGCGATCCCTCCGGTGACCGAGGGGAAACCGGCCGGTAGGTAGCCGACCAGCACCGCCCGGCCCTCGCCGCGAGCCCTGGCGAACACCTGGCTCAACCGGCCGTACCCGATGGAAGGATCGGGTACGGCCGAAGGACCATGCCCTTCCGCAAGACCGTGCACAGTTGGTCCGTTCCGTCGTCCGTGTCTGTTTCCTGGCGCTGGATGCCAGCCGTCAGAGAAGATCGAACCACCTGGCCGCGGTGTCGACGTCCTTGTCTCCTCGACCCGAGCAGTTCACCACCACGACACCGTCCGGGCCCAGTTCCCGGGCGACGTCGAACGCGCAGGCGAACGCATGCGCACTCTCGATCGCGACCAGGATGCCCTCCGATCGCGCGACCACCCGCAGCGCGTCCATGGCCGCACGGTCGTCGACCACCCGGTAGGTCGCCCGCCCGACCTCGTGCAGCCAGGCATGCTCGGGGCCGATGCCCGGGTAGTCGAGCCCGGCCGAAATCGAGTGCGAGACCTGCGTCTGCCCGTCGGCGTCCTGAAGGAGGAAGGTACGCATGCCGTGCAGCACACCAGGCGTCCCGCCGGCGATCGCGGCCGCGTGCCGGCCGGTCGCCACACCGTCGCCACCAGCCTCGGCGCCGATGAGCCGGACCGAGGCGTCCGCAATGAACGGGTGGAAGATGCCCATCGCGTTCGAGCCGCCGCCGACGCAGGCCACCACCGCGTCGGGAAGCCGACCGGTGCGGTCGAGGACCTGAGCACGCGCCTCGACGCCGATGACCCGTTGGAAGTCACGGACCAGCATCGGGAAGGGATGCGGCCCCATGACCGAACCGATGCAGTAGTGGGTCGTCTCGACGGTGGCGACCCAGTCCCGCAGGGCCTCGTTGATCGCGTCCTTGAGGGTTCGGCTGCCCGACGCGACCGCGACGACCTCGGCGCCGAGCAGCCTCATCCGGGCGACGTTGAGCGCCTGGCGGCGCGTGTCCTCCTCGCCCATGTAGACCACGCAGTCAAGGCCGAGCAGCGCACAGGCTGTGGCGGTCGCAACGCCGTGCTGGCCGGCACCGGTCTCGGCGATCACCCGGGTCTTCCCCATGCGGCGGGCCAGCAGACACTGACCGAGCACATTGTTGATCTTATGCGAGCCGGTGTGTGCCAGGTCCTCCCTCTTCAGCAGGATGCGCGCACCACCGACATGGCCGGTCAGTCCGGCCGCGTCCGTGAGCGGGGTGGGCCGGCCGGCATAGGTCGCGAGCAACCCGTCCAGTTCCACGGCGAAGGCCGGATCGGCGCGGGCACCCGCATATGCACCGGTCAGCTCGTCCAGTGCGGCGAACAGCGCCTCGGGGACGAAACGGCCACCGAAGCGGCCGAAGTGACCGGCGCTGTCAGGAACGGCGCTGTCTGCGACGGAACCCTCGGGCATGAACCCGACGGCCGACGCATCCGACTCACCCTCAGTGACGGTTCCGGCTGGGGTCATCATCTGACTGTATCGGTCAGCGTCCGATCCTGGTAGCCGGGTGCGCGCCCGCGGTCACAAGATCCGCAACCGTCTGCCGGGGATCGCCGCCCGTTACCGCGGCCTCCCCCACCAGCACCGCCTCCGCTCCCGCCGCGGCATAGGCAAGCAGGTCGTGCGGGCCGCGCACGCCGGATTCAGCGACCTTGGTGATCCCGGCCGGCAACAACGGCGCCAGCCGGGAGAAGATGTCGCGGTCGATCTCCAGCGTGCGCAGGTTGCGTGCGTTGACACCGATCAGGCGCGCGCCCGCGTCGACCGCGCGCACGGCCTCGTGCTCGTCGTGCACCTCGACCAGGGCCGTCATGCCCAGCGACTCGACCCGCTCAAGCAGACCGACCAGACGAGGCTGTTCCAACGCCGCCACGATCAGTAGGACGATGTCCGCGCCGTGCGCGCGGGCCTCGAAGACCTGATACGGCGAGACGATGAAGTCCTTCCGCAGGACGGGTACGTCCACCGCCACCCGCACCGCGTCCAGATCGGCGAGCGAGCCGCCGAAGCGGTGCCGTTCGGTCAGAACGCTGATCGCGGCGGCGCCCGCGGCCTCGAACTGGGCCGCGAGCGCGGCCGGGTCCGTGATCGGCGCCAGATCACCCTTGGACGGCGAGCGGCGCTTCACCTCGGCGATCACGGAAACCGCTCGGGTGCGCAACACGGCCAGCGCGTCCCTCGGATCAGGGACACGCTCGACGCGTCGTTTCAGCGCCGTCAGAGGAAGCGTGGCCTCCCGTTCGGCAAGGTCCGCGCGCACCCCGTCAAGGATGTCGTCGAGAACACTCATCGGCCGGTGCCCGCGGCTGTCGCAGCCATGGCGCAGATGGTAGGCCAAGCACGGACGACGGGCATCGGACCCCTGCCGCAGAGCGTCGACTGTCACGCTGGGCGGTTGCCCGTCGGTTGACACAAGCCGGAAACGCTCCGACATGTTGCCAGCAAAAGACCTTCTCACGCCGGATGTGTCGACTCCACCCCCACGGACCGTGATTGTTCGTTCGTTGTGCAACAGTCGCCATTGATGCCCAGGGTGAGGCGGGCCTGCGGGACCGAGACGATCCGCCGCGGACGCCGTCCGGAGCTCCCACGCGGACCACTGTGCCCGACCGCACCGTCGGTCTCCCTCCCAGGAACGGAAACCAGCCATAGGATGCGACGCTCAGTGAAAGATAAGTACCTGCACTCAGGTCAGGACGCGACAAACGTGATCAGTCGGTCGGCCAGGCCCGGATGGAGAAGCTTCTCGCGGACTACGACCCCTTCGCGGCCCCGTCCGGGTGACCCGACCGGGTGACCCGGACGCGGCGACGACCCGACCCGACAAGCCGTCAGGTCGGATCATCGCCGCGGTCGATGGCCTCCCAGGCGTCGACCGGCCGGGATGCCGGAGCCTGGTAGCGCGCGGACAGCGCCGACCAGGCATATCCGCGGATCATGACGACCATGCCGCCGAGGGCGAGCAGTACACCGCCGGATGCGGCCAGCCACGGCCCGGCCGTTCGCCGCGGGTCGATCAGATCGACGACGACCCCGGGGACGATCTGACGCACCTGTGAGGCGGCCCGTACGGCCATCAGCGGGTCGGCGGCGATCCGGCCGGCGACGACCGCGACCGCCACCCCGGCGGCCAGCATCAGCAGACCAACCAGAACCCGGCCGAACCGCCGGGTCGCGGCGATCGCCGCCACTCCCGCAAGCCCGACAAGGCCCAGCCCCGTGACGGCCGGGGCGAGATCCGAGCCGGACAGGCTTACCGCCAGCGGCGCCGCGGTCACCGCGGCATCCCCGGGAACCGACCCGTCCGCGACCCGCAGCCTCACCCAGGTCGTTCCCGCCACGACCAGCACCAGCACGGCACCCACCAGGCAGCAGGCCACCGCCCCGGTCATCTCCTGCTGTCGCGACCGCCGGGGACCGCCACGCCGGGATCCACCGACGCCGGGGTCGGTCGGACGCGCCCGCTGCCGCCGGTCCGTCATGCCGGGGGACGCAGCGACTCGGCGATCTCGATCGCCCGCAGCACCGCCGCCGCCTTGGTGCGGCTTTCGTCGTTCTCGGCGGCGGGCACCGAATCCGCGACGATCCCCGCCCCGGCCTGTACGTAGGCCACGCCGTCGCGCAGCACCGCGGTCCGGATGGCGATCGCGGTGTCCAGGTCGCCACCGAAGTCGAGGTAACCGATCACGCCCCCGTACAGGCCCCGACGGGTCGACTCCAGTCCGTCGATGATCTCCATGGCGCGCACCTTGGGCGCACCGGTGAGGGTGCCCGCGGGAAACGTCGCGGTGAGGACGTCAACGGCCGACCGGTCCTCGGCGACCTCGCCGATCACTGTGGAGACGATGTGCATGATCTGCGAGAACCGCTCGACGGCGGCGAACTCGACCACCCGGACCGAACCCGGCGTGCAGACCCGGCCCAGGTCGTTGCGCACCAGGTCGACCAGCATCACGTGTTCGGACCGCTCCTTGGGGTCGGCCAGCATCTGCGCGGCAAGCTCGGCGTCATGTTCCGGCGTGGCACCACGGGGACGGCTGCCGGCGATCGGATGCAGCAGGGCTCGGCGGCCTGTCACCTTCACGTGTGCTTCCGGCGACGACCCGATCACATCATGGTCACCGAACCGGAGCAGGTACATGTAAGGGCTCGGGTTCGATGCCCGGAGCACCCGGTAGATGTCGAGAGCCGCGGCGGTGGTCGGCCGTTCGAACCGCTGGGAGACCACGATCTGGAAACACTCACCGGCACGGATCTCCTCGATGGCGGCTTCGACGGACGCCTCGAAACGCTCCGGTTCGGTCGTCGACACGAAACCGGCGAGCGAGAAGCCCGCCGGCACCCCCGTGGTCGCGACCGTCGGTTCGCTCGACTTGCCGAGACCCGCGGTCATGACTTCGAGGCGGTCCACGGCGTCGTCGTAGGCCGCGTCGAGATCCGCGCCGCCGGTGAACACGTTGGCGATCAGTAGGCAGGACCCGTCCCGGTGATCGAGCACCGCGAGGTCGGCGGTCAGCATCATCCGCAGCTCGGGCATGCCCAGGTCGTTCACGGCACCGTCCGGCAACCGTTCGACCCGCCGGACGATGTCGTACGACAGGTATCCCACCAGCCCGCCGGTGAGCGGCGGCGCGTCCGCCGGCCGCGGAGCGCGCAGTGCCAGCTGGGTCGCCCGGAGCACGTCCAGCGGGTCACCGCCGGTGGGGACACCCGGCGGCGGCGCGCCGTCCACCCAGACCGCGGACCCGTCCCGCTCGGTGAGGATGGCCGCGGCCCGGACGCCCACGAACGAGTACCGCGACCAGACCCCGCCGTGTTCGGCGGACTCCAGCAGGAACGTCGCGGGACCACCGGCGAGCTTGCGGTAGATCCCGACCGGGGTCTCACCGTCCGCGAGCAGACGTCGGGTCACCCCGACCACCGGGTACTCGGCGGCCAGCGCGCGGAACTCCTCACGACCAGGAACGATCTCACCTGTCGTCATGCGTCGGCTTCCCTCCCGGGATCGATGACGTCCACCCCTCGGGTGTCGGCGGCGGCCCGCGACGGCCCGAGGACGACGGCCGGCAGGGTCCGGTCG
>NZ_CADDZT010000067.1:17399-18283 GCF_902812655.1 Candidatus Frankia meridionalis
GTCATGCTTGAGCCGGCTGGCGATCGCGGCGTCCAGACAGGAATGGCGGGCGGGCACGGGCCTATTGTGCCGGGTCACCCACGCGGAAACGCTCCGTTGCCCATCGTCGTTACCCATCGTCCGGCGGGCTGCCGTCACAAACCGGTCACTCCAGCCGTCCATGAGGCATGAAGCTGCTGGTACACGCCTGCGGTCCCGGCCAGTTCGGTGTGGGTGCCCCACTGGACGATCCGGCCCGCGTCGACGACCACGACCATGTCGGCGGACTGAGCCGTGGACAGCCGATGGGCGATGGTGACCGACGTCCGCCCACGGGTCAGTTCGACCAGCGCGCGGGCGATCCGCACCTCGGTCGCCGGGTCGACCGCCGACGTGGCCTCGTCGAGGACGAGCAGATCCGGGGCGGCGATCTGGGCCCGGGCGAGAGCGACCAGCTGACGTTCCCCCGCGGACAGCGAACTCCCGCGCTCGCCGACCCGGGTCCCCACACCGTCGGGGAGCCCGGCGACCCAGTCCGCGAGCCCCAGCACGGCGAAGGCATCCACCACGTCGCTGTCGGTAGCACCCGGATGTGCGAACCGGATGTTGTCGGCGATGCTCAGGTCGAACAGGAACCCGTCCTGCGGGACCATCACGACCCGCCTGCGCAGCGAGGCGAACCGCACCTGCTCCAGGGGCACGCCGCCGAGCAGCACCTGACCGGACGTCGGGTCCATCAGCCGGGTGAGCAGCTTGGCCAGCGTGGTCTTGCCCGATCCGGTCTCACCGACCACGGCGACCCTGGTCCGCGGGGCGATCTCCAGGTCGATGGCGTGCAGGACGAGCGGTCCGCCCGGATAGGCGAACGCCACCCCCGCGAAGCGCACCCCGATCGGGCCGGGGGG
>NZ_CADDZT010000067.1:18524-28782 GCF_902812655.1 Candidatus Frankia meridionalis
AAGGTCCCGCCCGCCGGCCGGGCCCGGGTCCTCGACGTCCTGCGGGGTGTCGAGCACGTCCAGGACGCGGCGCAGGCCGGCGAGCGCGTTCGCCCCCTCGTTCAGCACCTCGGTCAGGGTCTGCAGCGGGATCACGAACAGCGTCACCAGGAACAGGAAGGCCACCAGCCGACCGGCGCTGAGGTGGCCGCCCACCCCGAGCAGCACGCCACCGGCCACCACCGACGCGGTGGCGAACGCGGCCACCAGCTCCCCCGCGGAGAAGACCGTGGCGACGAGGCGCTGCGCGGCGGTCTGCGCCGAGCGGTACCGGTCGACGGAGGTCTCGACACGCAGCGTCGTGCGTTCCTGCGCACCGTAGGCACGTACCACCTGGGCGCCGACGACGGACTCCGCGATCGCGCCCAGCATGTCCGCGACCCGTTCCCGGACGATGAGGTAGCGGCGGGCGACACGCGGTTGGAACCGCCGGATGACGACGGCCATGGGGACGAAGCAGGCGTAGACGAGGACGGTCAGGGGCCAGGAGTAGATGGCCATCAGCGCGGTCACGATCAGCATCTGCCCGCCGGACAGCAGCAGGACCATGCCGCCGAACTGCAGGAACTGCGACATCTGGTCGACGTCGCTGGTGACCCGGGAGGTGAGTGCGCCCCGCCGCTGCTCCGACTGGGTCAACACGGACAGGTCGTGGATGTGTCGGAACGCGCGTACCCGCAACGTCGCCAGCGCCGCTTCGGACGACCGGTAGAGCCGGACGTTCATGCGGTAGGCCGCCAGCGCCGTCACCACGATCGCCACGGCCGCGCCCGCCACCGCGGTCCAGACCACGGAGAGGTCCGTCGCCCGCCCGCCGGCAAGACCACGGTCGATGGTCTGCTGGACCGCGATCGGGACCACGGCCCGTCCAGCGGTGGCGATGACCGCGAGTAGCAGCGTCACACCAACTCCGGCGGTGAGCTCCGGCGCGAGCCGCCGGACGCGGCGGGCCGTCGCCCACAGCGGCTCCCGGGGCCGGGCCGGGTCGGGTGTCGGGTCGGGCGTCGGGTCGGGCGTCGGGTCGGGCGTCGGGTCGCCGCCCCCGGGAACGCGGGGAGCCGGCACGGCCGCGACGGTCACCGCCCGACCCCGGCATCCTGGACGATGCCCGCATCCCCCGCCACCGGATGGTAGGCACTCAACAGCGCCGCATACCCGGCCGACGTGGCCATCAGCTCACGGTGGCTGCCGCGGCCGGCCACCCGTCCCCGCTCCAGGTACACCACGTCGTCGGCCAGTTCGATCGTTGCCCGCCGGTGCGCGATGACGACCACCGTGGACGCGCCGGCCCGCTCCCGCAGGCCGGCGAGGATGGCCTGCTCGACCCGCGGGTCCACACTCGACGTCGCATCGTCGAGGACCAGCAGCCGTGGCCTGCGGACCAGTGCCCGGGCCAGGGCGATCCGCTGGCGCTGCCCACCGGACAGCGTGGTGCCGCGTTCACCGACCTGGGTGTCCAGGCCGGCGGGCAGGGCCGCGACAAAACGGTCGGCCTGCGCGCGGGCGAGCGCCTCCCACACCTCGGCGTCATCGACCGCGAGGCCTAGGGCCACGTTGGCGCGGACGGTGTCGTCGAAGAGGAACGCCTGCTGGGCGACCAGGGAGGCGGCCGTGGTGACCTCACCCGGGCGCAGCTCACGCAGGTCGGCCCCGTCGATCCGGACCGTTCCGGAGTCGGGGTCGTAGAGCCTCGCCAGCAGACCTGCCAAGGTCGACTTCCCGGACCCGGTCCGCCCGGCCAGCGCCACCACACGTCCCGCCGGCACGTCGAAACTGACCCCGTCCAGCGCGGGCCGGTCCAGCGCGGGCCGGTCCAGCGCGGGCCGCGCAGGTTCCGCCGCGCCCGGCCGGGCCGCGGACGGCCGGGCCGCGACCGGTCGCGGGTAGGAGTAGGAGACCGCGTCCACGGTGAGCGACGCCGGGCCGTCCCCCGGCAGCACGGCGGAGCCGTACTGCTGCTCGCCGCGCGCCCGCAGCACCTGATCCACCCGGCCGTGGCCGACCACCGACCGGGGCAGCTCACCGAACACCCAGCCGATCGCCCGCAGCGGGAACGCCATGAGGGTGAACAGGTAGGCGACCCGCACCAGATCGCCGACATCGAGCGCACCGGCGGAGATCCGAGCCGTCCCGACCAGCAGGACCGCCAGCACGCCCAGGTTCGGTAACGCGTCCATCACCGGGTCGAACAGTCCCCGTACCCGGCCGGCGCGGACCATCGCGTCCCGCAGCTCGCCCGCCTTGGCTGCGAACCGGGCGGTCTCCTCGGCCTCCCGGCCCATCGTCTTGACGACCAGCGCGCCGTCGAAGGACTCGTGCGCGACCCCGCTCACCTCCGCCCGCAGCTGCTGGGCACGCGACAGCAACGGCGAGATCCTGCGCCCATAGGCGACGTTGACGACGCCGAAGACGGGGAAGACCACGCAGCCGACCGCGGCCAACAGCGGATCGGTCGCGACCAGCACCGCCAAGGCGACGAACAGCATGACCACCACGCCCACCGCGAACCCCAGCGGCAGGATCGGAGCCCACATCGCCTCGACATCCGCGTTGGCGTTGGACAGCAGCAGGCCGGTCGAATGGCGCTGATGCCACGCCAGCGGCAGCCGCAGGTACTGCCGGGTGACCCGGCGGCGGTAGGCCGCCTGTAGCCGGAACGCCATCACCCCGCCGCCGAGCCTGCGCACGTACATCCCCACCGCCCGGGCGAGACCGACGACGCCCAGGACCATCACGGCGAACGTGAGGCCGGCGGCAGCCACCCGACCGGTCCTGAAGGACGGCAGCAGGACGCGGTCGGTGACCTCGCCGAGCACGACCGAACTCGCGACGGTCATGAGTCCGAACAAGGCGCTCCCGGCGACGGCCGCGGCGAACGACCGGGGTTCCTCGCGGATCGCCACCCCGATGATCGAGAGCCCCTTGCGGATGACCGCGGGTGAGCCCGCGGAAAGCGGTGTCGTCTCCAGCTCGCGCGCCACCGCCACGGACGGTCCCGCCACGCTTCGGGAGCGTTTGGGCACAGTTCTCCCTTCAGCGCTCACCACGCCGCCGACAACAGCACGGCCGAAACGAATTCGAACCGAAAACGCGCCCCACCGCAACGGATTTGACCGATGTCGCAGTCCCACGGACGCGGCTCCAGCCGCGTCACGGTCCCGCCGGCGCATCGGCATCACGGTCTGCCGGTGGCATCACGGCCTGCCGGTCATGTCCGGACGTTTCATGGTCGAGGCATCGTCCACCCGGGGAGTGTCCGGAAGTCGGCCGTGAGCTGACGCGGGGTCGGCTGTGGGTCGGCGATCAGGTCAACGGACGGGTACGGCGCCGACGCGGCCGAACCTGCCCCGGGTCGGCCCGCCGACCGGCTCGCCCACGCGGGGGGGTGGGCAGCAGCTCCATGTCCGACGCTGCCGGCTGTGCCTGCCGGGTGGCGTTGCCCATCTCATGCGGGATGATCTGTTCACGGAAAATACGTTCGTTTTCCGCGGAGGAGAGTTCGTAACCGGACGGCTTGGGCTCAGTCACCACCGCCCGCCTCCCGCCGCACCACCGCCGTGTACTGGGCGCGAACGCTTGCGATCAGCTCCCGATCCGTCGGGTCAAGTGTGTCGCGCCGTCGTGCGCATGCCGCCTGCTCACGCTTCAGCTCCTCGAGCAGACCCTGCTCCGGTTGTGCCCGCTGCTCCTCGGCGTGGATCCGGGCGCCGAGGAAACCGATAGCCGCGCTGATCGCTTCGATGGCGGCCTCGTACGCGACAGCCTCCTCGCTGTCCCAGGAAAACGCTTTCATCCCTGAAAATACCGAGGACGAAAAACCGGCTTCTTCCATTAGCCAACTCCTTGTGATCGATAGGGCTGACGGGGAAACATCCGCCAATTGTAATCTCTGTCCGGCCGCGTTGTGGTGCGATCGGAACTTCATTCCTACCCGTGCCTTTCGCCTGCAACGAAAGAGTCACCCGGTAGGAGACCCGCCGCCCGGTCCGTCAACGCTGACGAACACGCCGCGTTGATGGTCAGAAAAGGGCCTGGGCGTCAGTGACGTCCTTGTTCGTCAGACCGTGAATCCGGGTGGCGAAATGCTTGATCGGCTGCTGTCGAATCGTTACGTGGCCTACAGGTCGACCTGGCCCATGATGCAGGTAACGGTGCCACCACCGACCCAGATCGCGCCGTTAGGGTCGCGGGCGATATGGACACGACCGGTGCGTCCCAGCACGGTTCCCTGGCTGACGACATACGGGGCATGCGCCCGCCCGGTCGCCAGAAGCCACTGCGCCAGCGAGGCGTTCAGGCTCCCGGTCACCGGGTCTTCGACCGCGGTGATCTGAGGGGAGAACGCCCGCACCTCGAACGCCTGGGTGGATCCCGGCGGGTATGGACCCACGACACCGACGTCGAGGTCGACGGTCCCCGGCCGCAGCGCGAGCACGGCGTCCGCGCTCGCGAGCAGGACGGCCACCCAGCCTGGTCCGTTGTCCACCCACTGGGCGTCAACAAGGTCGGTGCGGTCGATGCGTAGCACCGACGCGATGTGCCTCACCAGCGGCTCGGCGACAGGTCCCGAACGCAGCAGCGGGGGCGCGGCGAACGCGAGCCCGCCCGCGCTCCGGCGTACCGCGACCAGCCCGACACCGCATTCCTGCACGATCCGGTCGGGATCGTGCGGCGTCCCGCCCGCCGACAGCCAGGCGTGGCACGTGCCCAGCGTCGGATGCCCGGCGAACGGCAGTTCGGAGGTCGGGGTGAAGATACGTACCCGGTAGTCCGCACCTGCCGCGTCCGGGGACAGCACGAAGGTGGTCTCGGACAGGTTTGTCCAGGTGGCGAACCTGCGCATCGCCTCCGTGGTCAGCCCGTCGCCGTCCAACACGACCGCAACCGGATTGCCGTGATACGGCGTGGTGGTGAAGACGTCGACCTGGCGGAAGGGGCGCGACATAACCCGATTCTGCCGTCGACATGAGCGGAGCGTCACGAACGGGTCAGCGAACGGGTATGGCGGCGGCGCGCAGCGCGTCCTTGACGTCGGCGATACGCAGCTCGCCGAAGTGGAAGACGCTGGCCGCGAGTACCGCGTCGGCGCCCGCGGCAACAGCCGGGGAGAAGTCCGCCACCGCTCCCGCGCCACCGCTGGCGATCACCGGCACGTCCACAGCCGCGCGCACGGCAGCGATCATCTCCAGGTCGTAGCCGTCGCGGGTCCCGTCGGCGTCCATCGAGTTGAGCAGGATCTCCCCCGCGCCGAGATCCACCGCACGCGCCGCCCAGCCGACCGCGTCGATACCCGTACCGCGGCGGCCCCCGTGGGTCGTCACCTCAAAACGCGGACCGGCCGGGGCTGGGGTGCGCCGGGCGTCCACCGACAGCACGATGCACTGGCTGCCGAACCGCAACGCGCATTCCCGGACCAGCTCCGGGCGGGCCACCGCGGCGGTATTGATACCGACCTTGTCCGCTCCGGCCCGCAGCAGCCGGTCGACGTCGTCGGGGACGCGCACCCCACCGCCGACGGTCAGCGGAATGAACACCTGCTCGGCGGTACGCCGGACCACCTCGTAGGTGGTGGCCCGGTTCCCGCTGGACGCGGTGATGTCGAGGAAGGTCAGCTCGTCGGCGCCCTCCGCGTCATACAGCTTCGCCATCTCCACCGGGTCGCCGGCATCCCGCAGATCGGTGAAGTTCACGCCCTTGACGACCCGTCCGGCATCGACGTCCAGACAGGGGATCACCCGGACGGCGACGGTCATCGGCTGGGCGTCGTGGGTTGACCGGAGGCGACGGCCAGCGCCTCGGGCAGGGTGAAGGCCCCCGCGTAGAGGGCCTTGCCGACGATCGCGCCCTCGACACCCGCCACCCCCGCTATCGCCGCGAGGTCACCGAGAACCGACACCCCGCCGCTGGCGATCACAGGCCGCGACGTAGCCGTGGTGACAGCGCGCAGCAGCTCGAGGTTCGGGCCGGTGAGGGTGCCGTCGCGATGGACGTCGGTGACGACGTAACGGGCGCAGCCGTCGGCGTCGAGGCGGGCGAGGACGTCGAACAGTTCGCCGCCATCACGGGTCCAGCCGCGGGCCGACAGGATTGTGCCGCGGACGTCGAGCCCGACTGCGATCCGGTCGGCGACCCGGTCGATGGCCCGGCGCACCCAGTCGGGGTTCTCCAGCGCGGCCGTACCGATGTTCACCCGCGCCGCGCCGGTCGCCAGCGCCGCGTCCAGGGAATCATCGTCACGGATACCACCGGAGAGCTCCACGGCCACGTCCAGCGACCGCACCACCTCGGCGATCAGGTCACGGTTGGAACCGCGTCCGAACGCCGCGTCGAGGTCGACGAGATGGATCCACTCGGCGCCGTCGCGCTGCCAGGCCAGCGCGGCCTCGCGGGGGTCGCCGTAGGAGGTCTCGGAGCCGGCCTCACCCTGGACCAGCCGGACGGCCCGGCCGTCGGCGACATCCACGGCGGGCAGGAGGGTCAGCGCCACATCGCACACCTTACGGGGACTACGGGGACCCCTGCGTCTGTGGCGGGCCGCCGTTGCCCGGCCACGTTCCGCATGTGATCATTGCCTGGTGGTCCACCTGGCGGGGCGCCCTTGTCGCGGGCGGGGCACGGGCGTCGGCGTCCTGGCGTCCGCACGGTTATGGGCGACGCTCGTCTCCGGGAGCGCCCGGCGGTACACCGCTTACCGGGCCACCGTCGCCGCCGCCGTCCTCGCCTCCGTCGTCACGGCTGTCCTGCGAGCCCATGTCGCGCTGTCGGTCACCGCGTTGGACGTCCGGTGGACCGCCGGACGGGTCGCGCTCGTCCCGATGATGGTCGCCGGTGAGACGCTGATCGCCGGGTCGCTCGTGGTGGCCGGCTGCGCCCTGTTGTTCGTCGCGCCGGACGCGTCCATGGCGGTGAGTGCCGTCAGCAACGGCGCGCACCTCGCCGGCCAGTACCCGATGGCGATCTACGACAGGCATCTGCTGATCCTGCTGACCTTCGTGGTACCGGTCGCGTTCGTGAACTGGCAGCCGGCCCTGTACGTCCTGTCCAGGACCGATCCGCTGGGGCTGCCGACACCGGTCCGGTTCCTGGCCCCGGCTGTTGCCGCCGTGTCGGTGGCGGGCGCCGCCTGGGCATGGCGGGCCGGGATCCGCCACTACCGCAGCACCGGAAGCTGACCCCTACCACGGCACCGCCCGTGGCCGCCCGCGCGGGCGGGATCAGCCGAATATCGACACACTCCGCTGCCACCAGTCAAAAAGAATTTTCCGGCCGTTCGGCGTGTCGACGGCCGACGCATACACCGCGACCCGCGCGGAATCATAGGTCCAGAATATCCGGTAGCGGGAGTCACCCGGATAGCACATCAGGGTTCCCATTAATTTTCCGCGGCGCGACCAGGAACCGTTGTGACTTCCACCGGATCCGCAGTTTCCGGTCTCGAGAACCATCGCACGCCGCATCCTGACGAAGGCGTTATAGCCCGCGGCAGCTTCAAAATTAATGATCAGCGGACGACGGACAGGACCTTCGGACCGAGTGGCACAGTTCAGCGCGGCAGCAATTCCCGCCTTTTCTTCGTTTATACCCGGGCTGCAGGTGGAAATGTCGATGACACGACTTGACAGTCTGTCCCGGAGACGGTGCTCGGCTTTGGTGAAACCGTTTTCATCCCGTACCTCGTCCGCCCTGGGCGCCGATTTCTCCAGTGCCGGCGCGAGCAGCGGACCGTTGAACGCCGACTTCAACGCAGAATCCTGCACGTACTCCACACCCACCGGAACAGGACATTTACGACCGTTCCGGGCGTCGAACACCTGGATCTCGCCGGTGTTGCCGGGAACCGATATCCGGATGACGTCGGAGCTGAAAACAGACTGAAATCCCCCGTTCAGACAGGCGCCGATCCCACCGCGCGAACCGATCCTGTAGCGGTCCTCGACAGCCTGGCTGCCGACGGAGTGCTCAAGGATCAACAACGTCTGATCCCCGGCGGGTTCCTTCACCGTCCCGGCACCGCCCGGGTATCGCCCGACCACCGTGACGGAAGCCGGGTTCAGCGAAATCGAGACGTCACCGTCAACCGACACCGTGAACTGCACCGGGCGGAACGCCGGCGTGAACTCGGGGGGTCCGCCACTTCCCGACCCACAGGCCGCCAGGACGAAGAGCAGACCAAGCGCCGCGACGGTTCCTGATATCCATCGGGAACGAAGGCAACCGCCTTCGTGTCCGTGCGCCGTCACTCGCGGCGAACCTGCTCGTGGCAATGTCGAACGGGCGTGTGCTGGCACTGCTGCAGTCCCCCATATATTGCGCACCGCGACAAGCACGCGGACGACATGCTGACGAAGCGTGGTGGTCCCGCTGTCGGGACCACCACGATACGGTCATCGGCATAAGGCGCACCGGGCACACCCAGAAGGCGACGTGGTGTCATACGCCTGTCACCGTTCGGGGATGGACTGTTCAGCCCAGATCGTCTTTCCACAGAGGGTCTGGCGGGTACCCCAGCGCTGGGTGAGCGCGGCGACAAGGAACAGGCCGCGCCCGCCCTCGTCGAAGGTGCGGGCCCGGCGCAGGTGCGGGGCGGTGCTGCTGGCGTCGGAGACCTCGCAGATGAGGCTGCTGTCCAGGATCAGGCGCAGTTGGAGGGGTGCTCGAGCGTGGCGGATGGCGTTGGTGACAAGCTCGCTGACGACCAGCTCGGTGGTGAAAGCGACCGGCTCCAGTCCCCAGTCGATGTCGCGGTCCACCCTGACCGCACTGATTCTGACTGCCGCAGGCCTGACGCCGACGGCGGCACAGGCGAACCCCAGCGATACACTCGGCCCGACCCCTGCGGAGGTACTGTCCGCCATCGACCTGGCGGTCCCGCAGATCTCCCATGTCGGTTCTGTCAACGTCACACCGCCCGCGCCACCCGCCGGGCCTGAATTCCCAAACATCAACCTTCCCGAGACCGGGACCCCTGTCATCACGGTTCCACCCATCACGGTTCCACCGATCGTGATTCCTCCGATCGCGATTCCTCCGATCGTTGTGCCCACTGTATCGCTGATGACCTCTAATATTCTGGGCGCACACGTCCAGGCACCGCTCGACCCGGACCAGATGGTGGTCCTGTCCCCTGACGACGCCACCACCTCGCCGTTCCACGCCACGGTCAGGGACATCGAGGTCGATGACCCCGAGGCGGTCCTCGCGGTGCCCACCGTGGATGAACCCATGACCGGATATCCGGCGATTCCCCCGGACCCGCCGACCGCGGCGGAGCTCAACCCCTCGCCACCCTCGGTCGCGAGCCGCACGATCGGGGTCACCATCCCGGACAGTGCGAACGGCGGCAACGGGATCGTGGCCGAGCCGGGGCTGACCGTGTATCCGTCGACGGACGACTCGACCACGCAGGCGGTACAGACCGCCGCAGACGGCACGGTCCGGTTCCTCAGCGTCCTCGACGGCCCGAACGCCCCAACCGAGTTTCCGTACAAACTGGCTCTTGACAGCGGGTCCATCATCGACCCGAAGGATGACGGCAGCCTGGTGGTACTCGCCCCGCCCGCCAGTGACGGGAGCCGATCGCCCATCGCGCGCATCGCCGCGCCATGGGCCTATGACTCGCAGCAGCACGCACTGCCGGCCTGGTACACCGTGAGTGGTCACACCGTCGTGCTGCACGTGACACATGCCGGCGCAGCCTATCCTGTGGTCGCCGACCCGGAGATGTTCTTCTACCATTACTTCTCGCCGGCCAGCCCTTATGCGGAGGGCGGCAGCTTGACCAGCCCCATTGGACGGTTCACCTCACAGGTCGACTACCGGAACATGTCCCGGCTCATCTTCCAGTGGGGATTTCAGCTCTCCTACAGCCAGCGTAATGCGTGCAGCTACCACAAGGCATCCGAGGTCGCGCACGCCGTCGTTTTCAACCGGATGACACGCTACCTGGACAGCCACCCGAACCAAAGCTGCGACTATACTTTCCATTCGAGTATGTCCAAGTACACCTACGCGGACGACATCCTCTTCCCCACGACGCACTACCTACGCGGCGGCATTGGTATGCCGCTGGACCTGATAGTGATCGTCCAGTTCCAGATCGGACCACGCACTATCCGCCAGGTACAGGTCTACGGGGACTACGTTCTCTAGACCCGGCCAGGTCTAGCCTGGGACATGGCCGCCGGTTGGTCTTCGGAAGTTCACCCGAGCCCACGAGACC
>NZ_CADDZT010000067.1:28807-30633 GCF_902812655.1 Candidatus Frankia meridionalis
CAGCCGGTGTCCAGCCAGGGCGGGAACTCCGGTAGCCGCAACTGGCCCAGCCGACGACCCGACAACCTGCCTAGAGCCGCCTGACGACCGATGGAGACCGGAGCCGATGATGGCAGAGAACCAACACGAGGCTCCCTCCGTGGCGTGGGTGTCCTGGGCAGACATCCCCGCGGGGAGCCCGCTGGCGCACGCTGGCCCAGCGGCGTCCGCCATGATCGGGCATCCCGTCCGGCGCCGGATCGAGAGCACGGTAGCCGCGGCACGTGCCGAACTGGGTCCCGCCTCCCGGCGGATCACGGTCACCGTCGACGGCATGGACAGTGCCGAGCTGGACCATACGCGGGCGTGGCTGGCGGCGGGTCAGCTCACGGCCGTGGAGGCGGGTCGACGGCTGGGAATTCGGGTGGACGAAGAGGAACTCCCGGGCTGGGTCAGCGGCTGGTTGATCTCGGCACACGGCCCGAACGGTGTCACGACCACCTCGGTGCTCCCGACGATGGAGTCAGCCGAGCTTGCCGTCGACCTCGCGAGCTGGCTGCAGCAGGTCCTCGCCGACGCCGGTATCTCGGAGCCGGTCCCGCCATGCCCGGGGCACCCTCATCCCATGGTCCCGACGGTGCACGAGGCGGCGCCCTGGTGGTCCTGCCCGGCTGGAAACCTCGTCCGTCCCTGGCAGACGCATCCAACCGCCGTCGTGTGAGGCCGGCCGCCGCTTCGGGCGAACAGGGCTGAGGCCGGCACGCTACCAGTTGGCCACGTAATCACGCGACTACACCCGCATACCAACTGCGAAGAGGCCGCCTGGGAGCATGTGGCCATGATTGAGGTTGAGGGGGTTACAAAGTCCTTCGTCCTCCGCAAGCGGGCGGGCAGGCTCCGGCGTGAGCGTGTCGACGTGCAGGCCGTTCGTGATCTCTCGTTTAGGATCGCGCCCGGCGAGATGGTCGGCTATCTGGGGCCGAACGGCGCAGGCAAGTCCACGACCATCAAGATGCTGATCGGGATCCTCGTACCCAGTAGCGGTCACCTGCGCGTCGCCGGGCTCGACCCGTCCCGCCAGCGGATGGAACTCGCCCGCCGTATCGGAGTCGTGTTCGGGCAGCGGACAACCCTGTGGTGGGACCTGCCCCTGCGGGACGGCTTCGACCTGCTCCGCCACATCTACCGCATCCCGGCGGACCGGTTCCGCGAGAACCTGGACCGTTTCGTGGACCTGCTGGACCTGGCATCGTTCCTCGACACACCCGTCCGGCAGCTTTCGCTCGGCCAGCGCATGCGCGGCGATCTCACCGCCGCGCTGCTGCACGATCCTGAAATCGTCTACCTGGACGAACCGACTATCGGTCTGGACGTGGTGTCCAAGACCGCGGTCCAGGGATTCCTCACCGAACTCAACCGCGAACGCGGGACCACGGTGCTGCTCACCACCCACGACATGACCGACATCGAACAGTTGTGCCCGCGGGTGCCGGTCATCGATCATGGCCGCCTCGGCTTCGACGGGCTGCTACGCGACCTGCGCGACCGGATCGGCGGGGAACGCACGCTGGTCGTCGACCTGGCCGGACCATGTCCGCCGATCGAGGTGGACGGCGCCCGGGTGGTCCGGGTCGACGGGCCACGCCAGTGGCTGGGGTTCCCGGCGTCCGCGAGCGCGGCGCCGCTGGTCTCCGCGGTGGTCGACCGTTACCCGCTGGTCGACCTGTCCATCCGGGAGCCGGCGATCGAGGACGTCATCGCCCGGCTCTACACCTCCGGGGCGGGGACGGCCCCGGGCACGGGCAGGTCACCACTCCCACCCCGGGATCCCGACACGATGCAGGACC
>NZ_CADDZT010000067.1:30685-34021 GCF_902812655.1 Candidatus Frankia meridionalis
ATCACGGTGAGCGGTCACAGTAGGCGGTCATAGTGAGCGCCCGCCTCCCGACAGTGGAAGGCAGGCGTGTCGCAGGGTCCACACACCGTCGCGACCGTGCAGACGTGTTGCCGACAGCGGCGGGACGTCGATGCGCCAGAAGACCTCCGGGGGTGACCGCAGCACCGTGACCAACGCGGCTCGGATGACCGCCGGGTGCGTCACGGCGATAGTGCGCCCAGGTGCGGACGCACCGCATGTCAGCCAGTCCCCGACGCGGGCGATCAGATCGATAACGGACTCGCCGCCGTGCGGTGCCACGGCCGGGTCGCGGACCCAGGCCTCCAGGTCGGTCCGCGGGACCTCCACGAGCGCACGCCCCTGCCAACCTCCCACGTCAAGGTCGCGCAACGCCGGATCAGGCGTGGCGACCAGTCCCAACGCGTCCGCTGTCTGGCGGGTGCGCAGCGATGCGTCGCACAGCGCCCGGTCGGCGGCGTGCAGCCCGGCGGCTGCCCCCGAAACCCGGCGCGCTTCCCCGTCGGCGAGTCCTTCGTCGGCCGGGAAACGCGCCGACCGCACCGCGGCGGTCCGGGCGTGGCTGACCAGGGTGAGGCGCGCCGTCCCCGGAAGGGAACCGGTCACGCCTCGGTGGTGACCAGCGATCCGGTCACGCCCACGCCGCGTTCCCCCGTCGATGCGACCGCCGCGGCGGACCGGACCGCACGGTCGGTCAGGGCACCGAACAGCAGCCCGATCGTGGCCCACACCGTCGCGTTGACGGCCAGGGAGGCGACCCGGAACCTCCACAGCACGTCGGCGGGGAAACCCTCGGGAGTCTCGTGCACCCGCGGCAGAAAGTAGTACGCCAGCCCGACGATCACGACCGTCCCGGCCACGGACAGCAGTGCCGCGTCCCAGGTACCGAACCTGGCCGCGAACCGCCGGGCGGTCACACAACCGCCGATGACCACAGCGAGCGAGATCAGCATCATCGTGAAGTACAGGCTGGTCCGCTCGCCGATCGTGTCGGGATTGCCGATCGACGGCGGGTTGGCCGGGTACTTCAGGTCAGGCAGCAGGTACATCCCCACGAAGCCCGCGAGTGCCACCAGCGCCGCCGTCGCCCGCGCCCCGAGAGCGCCCAGCCGGCCCTGCGTGCAGGCATAGGCGAGGGAGAACAGGCCACCGAGGGCGACACCGAACGCGAGCAGCCCGGTGAACAGTCCGATCGTGCTCTGGACGGTTCGGGTGACCGGTTCCGTTCCGCCCGTGCCCTCGGCGGCATCCCGTGCCGACTCGAAGGCGATCGCATGGCCGACCTGGCTCTCGCCGAGAGTCTTGGCGACGATGAAGGCAAGCACCGCGGCCACGACGCCGACCAGCATGCCTCGGATCAGCAGTGGACGAATCATCTCAGGCCCGCGCTCAGTGGCAGGGGAAGCCGAGTAGGTGGCGGGCGTCGTGCACGAACTCATGGACGTAGCTGCCGCCCACGACCGACACCGCGCCCTGTTCCGCGCCGACGAAGTACAGCAGTACCATCATCAACATCGACCCGAAGATCATGAATGGTGCCAGTTCGCGCAACGGGATCTTCGGTAGCGCCGGCCGAGCGACCGGGGCATCGAGAACGGCGGGATGCGCCACGACGGGACCTCCACAGGAATCATGCGTTCCACTCGAGCAGGACACGTCCGGTGATGGGTCTGGCTTCCGATGTCATCCGACGGAGTACACCGGTCACAGTGGCGCGACCGCACCGGATTCACACCGGCTTCCAACACCCGAACACCTTTGAGACAAGCAGCAACCAACCACCACGTCAAGCCTGATTGACTGCACAAATATGCAGATGCGCCGGATACCCTGATATGCCGGATACCCGGATGTCGGAGCCGACCCGTCGAGCCGGAGTCATCCGTGGACGGATGCCGCGACAGGCACCCCGACGTCAAGATCCCGCAGGGGGACCACCCGCCGGCCCAGCGGCGCGATCGCCAGCGGAACCATCTTGAACGACGCGACGCCGAACGGGATCCCGATGATCGTCAGGCAGAGCACAAACCCGAACAACAGGTGGGCGACCGCGAGCCACCAGCCCGCGATCAGGAACCAGACCACGTTGAGCAGGAAGACCGCCACCGGCGCGTCACCAGGCCGATCGACCACCACCCGGCCGAAGGGCCAGATCACATAGCTCCCCAGCCGGAAGGAGGCGATCCCGAACGGGATGGTCACGATCAACAGACAGCACACGATGCCGGCCACGAGGTACCCGACGGCGAGCTCCAGCCCGGCCAACAACAACCACAAAACGTTCCCCGCGATCCGCATGCCGGGTACCTACCCGGACGGGAGGCAGGGACCCCCGGGAGAACAGGCACATGTCCGCCCCGGTCGGGACGGGGTTCCGGCCCGACCGGGGCGAGTTTCCCGGAGTCACCGAACCATCCGGGTACCTCGGTACCTGACTGCCCAGACTTTCGTCCTGTTCTCACCAACGACAGCGGACTGCCAGTGATCAAGGATAGTAGCTTGGTCGCGAGGCAGGGCCATCGTTCCGTCGGGTCCGCCCACGGCCAGATTCCAGCGACGAGGTGGGTAGGAGTCAGGGGAGAGCCGGGCCTGGAGCCGTTCTCGGAATTTTTCCCGAGAACAGCTGAGCATTGTCGTGCCAGCCGAGAGAGAGGAAGACGCGGTGAGCGACGAGAAATCCGTGGACCAGCAGCTGCATGTACAGGGTCGGGACGCGGTAATTGCCCAGTCGGACGGTGTCGAGTGGCGTGGGGGAAAACCGCCGAACTATCATTTCTCGAAAGTTGCCATGCCGCACGAAAGAATCAGCCGGCATGCGGAAGGCTCCCTGGCCGACATCGTCGAGCGCGTAGTTCAGGTCTTCGAACTGGAGCTTTCCTACAAGAAGAATCCAGCCCAGTGGGTCAGTATGGTGGCCGATCAGTTGCGCGTACGCGTGAACGGCGGGCCATCGGCAACCGCCGAGGACCTCGTCGAAAAGGGCAGCTACAACATGCTCATCGGGGAGAACCCCTATTATTCCGCGAGCGAGGAGACGTTCGAATCCTCCCACCAGGTGTTCCATGACGCATTCCCCGGTGGCTTCTTCTGGGAGGTCCTGGACGTCTACTCGCCCCCGCCCGTGATTACTTTCAAGTGGCGGCACTGGGGTACCTTTAATGGCCCTTACAAGGGGTTCGAACCGACCGGGAAAAGGCTCGAGATCTTCGGTGTCACCGTGGCCCGGTGCACCGACGATCTCAGGCTTGTCGAGGTCGAGCACTTCTACGACAACAGCGAGTTCCTCAGCCGGCTCACCGGTGGCTGCCCTGTGTAGAT
>NZ_CADDZT010000068.1:0-1058 GCF_902812655.1 Candidatus Frankia meridionalis
AGCATTGGGTCA
Source organism: Candidatus Frankia meridionalis (assembly GCF_902812655.1). Classification (GTDB taxonomy): domain Bacteria; phylum Actinomycetota; class Actinomycetes; order Frankiales; family Frankiaceae; genus Protofrankia; species Protofrankia meridionalis. The sequence goes on from NZ_CADDZT010000068.1 coordinate 13, forward strand.
TCGTCGAGGTTGTCCGGATCGATCCCAAGCTCAGCCAGAAAGGCCCGGAACGGCATCGGGTCCCCGTCCGCGGCGAGTGCCGCATCCAGACACTGACGGTCGTACTCGTCCTCGTCGTCCGTCGTCTCATACACCGTATCGATCAACGGTTCAGTCACCCGCACTCACCTCCTCTACCCGGGAGTTTCATGTCCAGCATGTCACTCGGACACCGTGACGGTACGCCAGACCTCAGCTCCCAGCAGCCGTCACAGCCGGACGAGTGATCGGTAGTACTGCATGCAGTAGGTCAAATGTCGCAGTTGTTCGGGATGCCCCGGCAATAACATCGCCTGCCCGGGTATCTACCTCGTACCTACTCGGACACTGTGTGCATTATTACCGTATGGCTCAACCTCGTGACAGTAAGGGACGTTGGCGGAAAAGTCGTGCCGGCCTGGTGACCGCAGTCGTTGTCGCTGTGTTCCTTGCCGCTCGAAGTGGAGGACATCAGTCCGCGGGCTCAGGCCCGCAGCCGGTCCCGACAGCCACACGAACATCGCACTGACCCTGGACGTGCCCCCGAAGCACCCCCTCGAGGGGTTGTCCTTATATGGGGAGCGGAAAAGTAGATCAAGCAAGGTGCCCGGCGAGATGAGACGAACGGACCTGCGTCGGAGTCGGGAGCCGACCGGTGCAGACGAGCGGGCTGGGCACGGACGTGGCGGGTTTCCGGTCGGTCGCGCCCGCTTTTCGGCGCGGCCGTGATGTGACGTAGCCGACCCATCCAGACGACCCTCCGCACCGAACCAGAGATGTCCCCACCTCGTCCGACCGCACACCCCAGGAGTGTCTGTATGCCCCGTCGCCGGCTCACCGAGGTGGTCCTCGCCACCGCCAGCACCGCCCTCGTTCTCGGCGCCGCCGGCACCGCCCACGCCGCCGACACCCCACCCCCGGACCCGTCCACGGTCGTCATCAAGTCCGCCGACACCCCACCCCCGGACCCGTCCACGTTCATCGTCAAGAGCGATTACACCCCGCCGCCGGACCCGTCCACGGTCATC
>NZ_CADDZT010000068.1:1617-6741 GCF_902812655.1 Candidatus Frankia meridionalis
AGGCGCGGCCTGGGACCTTCTCCGGGGAGCGCTGGTCGATCCCTGCGTGGACGACACCCGCGCCACCGAAATCGCCGATGACATCGGCGGCCAGATCAAGACAGCCGTGGACATCCTGACCCGGGAAGCAACCGACAGCACACATCACCCGACAAAACTGTCGCCGTGACGGTGGCTCCGCCAGCCCCCGCCAGCCCCCGCCAGCCGGACAAGCACCACCACCGCCGGCCTGGCGCGCCGTGACCATTGCCCGCCCACGTCACCAAGGTTCCGGCCAGCAAACCGGACAATGTCAGGCTTGCTCGCCGGCATGCTCCATAGCTGGCACTTTCGTCATGTGACGAAACACGGTGTCGGCAGTACCGGCCGGCGGACGGGCTACCCGTTATGAAATCGCCGGGGTAGATCGCCTCTCGGTACTGCCGCGCCCAGCCGGTGCCGGACCGAACGGGACCATCTCCGCACCCGGCTCGCCTGCCAGCGCTCCACCACCGATATCAGCCACGACACCGACGCACCGATCACGGCACCCACAGCCCGATACCATCCCGCCGCCATGTCCACACCATGCTCTCACTAACCGCGACCCACCCCTCACCCCGCCCGGTTTCGACAGCCGATATCAGGAGTCAGTACCGCCACCACGGGCAGGACGGAACACAGGGTCCGACCCACGAGGGCGATCGGGTCGGATCAAGGCCCCCGGCCGTGTCATACCCCGTCCCCACCGGCCGAGGGCCGCCCCGCCCCTCGGTGCGTGCCGCCGACGGCATGCTCCATAGCTGGCACTTTCGCACGTGACGAAACGCGGTTTCGGCAACAGCCCCGGCGGACGGGACGGACCGTCGACGCGCCGGGCGAGCACAGCCGCCAAGCCGCGCGCAGCCCGTCGCGCGGCGCCGGCCGGCACGGAAGCCAGGGCCTTCACCCTGTGAGGAAAGTGCTCACACACGGCCTGGTCCCAGCCGCCATTGACGCCAGGACCACCGACCTCGGTGTTTCATGAACGCCAAGCCTCCTACCCGCTGGGATGTCCTGAGCTGCACCGATGGTGCAAGATATCCAGTTTTGTTCGTACACTTTTTGGCGCAGGATCGGAGGCCCATTATCGCAGGTCACGGCGTTTTTGATGTTCAGCGCTGGAGATGGAACTCCTTGACGATGAAGATCCTCAGTCGCTCTCTCGCCTGATCCATCTCCTTGACACCGGCCTCGAGCCGGTCCAGGTACGTTACTGCCTCTTGCCGGCCGGTCATGGCCGTCACCGTCGCGACCAACTGCTCGAGTTCCTCACGTCGATTCATCGTGGCTTCGGTGAATTCTTGGTAGAACTCAGGGGCGTAGACCTGCAGCAGCTCGCGCAGCGGTTCGCTCTTGACGATCTTGACGGAGCGAATTGCCGAAGCTTGTTGACCAACCACTGCACTGTTGATCCCATAAATGTCGTAGACGGTTGCGCCTGGCGCTGGCAGAGGTTCCCCGAGCTGCAAGCGGACTAGAGGTTTTGGCTCAGGGGCAGGTTTCGGGGATACGTAGCCGGCAGCGGCGCTGGCCGTGGACGATCCGGCCGGCGGTGTGTAGCAGCCGGTAGCGGATCGTTTTTGGTTCGGCTCTGGCCAGCTCGCCGTCCAGGCAGAGCAGGGCCAGCCAGGCCAGCAGGTCGCAGGCGATTGCGAGCGCGGCACACCACGCCGAGTTGATCGCGAACGATTTCGATGGCATCCGACGCAGCCCGGTGTCCTTCCCGCATCGGATACGGGCCTCGACGCGGGCCTGAACCCGGTGGCAGGCCTCGAGGAACTGGACCTGCCCGGTCGAGAGGCTGATGGCGGTGAGCCGGAAGCGCCAGCCCTCGTGCTGCTCGAACAGGGCAGTTGGGCACCGGGGTGTGGCTTCTCCCGCCGGGCGATCACCCGCATGTCGGTCGGCCAGCCGGCCAGGTGGTCACCGGCCGGGCCGGTCCGGTACAGGCCAGTCAGCTCGGCGACCCCGGCGCCGTCGCGGGGCTCACCCTCGGCGTCCAGCGCGGGTTCCCACACCTGCTCGGGGACTCGGCCGATCGCCCGATGCCCCCGCTCGTCCAAGTCGAACCCGACCGCGTAGTACACCTCCCGGTCCGGGTGGGCGGGATCGTTGTTCAGCGCGGTGATGTGGTCGACCAGCGCGTGGGTGGACCCGGCACCGTCCACCGTGACCAGCAACTTCTTCCGGTAGGGCTCCTGGATCTGAGCGATCGCCGCGTCGAGCACCTCGATATGGTCCGCGGCCGTGTTCGACCCGGCGTTCCCCGAGCCGCGGTGGCAGCGAGGTCGGGCTGGAGTTTTCGGAGGCGCCCGGGAACAGCGGCGGGAGGCGCTGACAGCGTGATCACAATTGATCATGTTGGGTTCGAGTCATGCCTGCGACTATCGGTGCGTCAAGGGTGCAGCGTAGCCGCAATGATCGGCTACGTCCGCCCTTGATCCGCCGATCGCTCACGCACATTGTGGCACCCGAGAAGGCAAACGGAGACCGCCGAACGACATCCCTATCGCACGGCCCGGCGACTGACGATCTGGGCCTGGACACAGAACGCATTCGCGGGGATCATCCCAGTAGGTTCCAGGCAACCGAGAAGCTGATTCTAACCTGTGGAGAGGCCATGCCGCTAGGCCTGCGTTACCGATTCTGGCTTGGATCCGTCCTCGGCTCGATCACCGGGGTGGTTGCCGTAGTCACGGTCTTTTGGCTCGATTGGATCGAGGTCGTCTTCGGGGCGGATCCAGACAAGGGCAACGGATTGGCAGAGTGGGTTGTGGTCGTGACCCTGCTGTTCCTTACCGTGGCATTGGCCGTCGGTGCGCGTTTTGAATGGCGCCGCGCTCGGCTTGCTGAGGGGTGAGAGTATGCCGGCCCTGGTGTTCCGCGCCGATCTCGCATGGCGGCCGTGATCGCTGCCTTTATCCGCCGGCCGCGAGGCCTGGATGTAGTGGCACAGTCATTCTTTGAGGAACCCGACCCGTCATCTCGGGCAGCCCATGGCTATCGAGCCAGAGGAGCACAGCGACATGGCTAAAGCGCCGCGGCGAATCCTTGAGATACGCCAGACCAATCCCACGCCCCCGAGCGATTGGTCCCGCACCGGAGCAGCGACGATCGCGCTTGGCAAGGACCAACCGACACCGCTGGTCGGCGGAGAGTTTCCTTCCGTGGACGCGCGCCAGGAATGGAAGCAGGTTCTGGCGCCGGAGGAAGACTATGAGGTCGACCTGGTTGGCGCGTGCGGGTGGGTCCTTGGGCCGGGGTTCTCCGGAGGCGACCTTCCATTTGACCATCCCTTTGGTGTCGACTGGGAATTCATGCTCGCCGTAGATGATGATCCGTCGTACACATCGTTGCTGGCTCGAGGGAACCAAGTGCCAGAGGAGGACCCTAACATCGTCAATCGCGCGAGAGATCTTCAGATCCCTGTGCCCGCAGGCATCGACGGGGCTCCAAGCCTTCTCGGGGTCGAGATTGACGGAGGCCTCGTTCCGCGTGCATTCTCGGACGGAGTCCACGTCGCGGAAGGCGACCGAATGGCCGTCTTCGGGCGATGGATCGTTGACTGCGGGCACGCCGTCAAAGTAGCGGTGCCCAACCCCGGAGATGCTACGTATCGCTCGGAGATTCATCCCCCGCTCCTGATGGCGTCAGCGAAGGTTGCGCAAGGGACCATCGCGACGGGAAGTCCCGTCGGTCCTCAAGTCACTCGAGTGCTGTTCACCTCCCGGCCATACCTGGTGGGTCAACACTTCACGACAAATCCTGACAATGCGTACGACGACGGCGATCCTGCCGATGACGGACCGTTCGTGGATCACATGGTCAACGAATTCGAGAAGGTAAATAGTACCATCCTCGGGATACCGACGGGATCCACCATGGTCGAGGCGCATCCGAAAATAAAGTCGACACCGTTTCACGGGGCGTTCCCGGCGCGGCTCATCGTGCGAACACCGACGCCGCCACCCACGCATGGTAAAATCCTCGGCACAGGAGTCCTACCAGCGCCGCCTCTCGCCGTTTCCTATCAGTTCACCGTGCGGAGCGGGTGCGCTGTAGAGGTCATTCAGACAGAGTCAGACACCGTCGAGGTCTTCATTACGTTCGGCCACGGTACGTCGTCGCCGCCGCTTCCCCCAAGACATGATCGCACCTGGACTAAAGACGATCTCGCCGCGATCGACTCGGAGGCCACGGCGGCGTTTCTGGGTGTCGAGTTGATCAGTGGGCTGATCCAGGCAGTGTCCCCATTGCACGGTAGCATTGTTGGAGCGGCGGTCGTGGAGGAAATACTCGGCCGGGGAATCAAGACTAGCGAATACGATACCGGCCCGCTCCGCAATGTGAATATCTTGGATGCAAGCCATGTCGTGGCGACGGCCACCAACGGGGTCGTCACAGACGACAATCAACAGTATCCGATCTCCGGATGGCTTGAGCTTAGCTGGATGAGTCCGCAGACCCATGCAACTTGAGGCGATGTGGGCACCTGACTCCGAGGACATCACCGGCTCTTCGCAGTTGGCCGGAATCTGTGTTCGGCCGATTACGTTACCCGAAGGTGTGTGGTGACGTAAGGTAGCCAGTCGGGACGGGTCGAGCGGGAGACGGTGTAGCGGGCGCGGCGCTGCTGGTTGGTGACGTTACGCAGGCCAAAGGCGGCCCGGTAGACGAGCGTGGCCAGGCGGTTGATCCCCTCGGCGGCTGCGTTGGACAGGCCGTGGAGGAGAGCGTTCGCGATCTCGACGCGCCAGGCGGAGATCGTCTCTGCGAGGGTGACGAGTTCGAGGATGGTCGCGCCGACGGTCGCGCAGAACTCGAAGAACCTGGTCAGAGCCCTGCCGATGTCGCTGCGGGTGGTCGCCCGGGCGGTGCGGGTCGGGGAGAGCGCGAGCACGTCGAGCAGCAGGTTCTTCGCGCGCCAGACGGTGCCGATCTCAAAGCAGGCCATCCCACCGAGGGCGGCGAGTGTGGTCAGGATCTTCTCGCAGCCGGTGGGGGTGAGCGTCGCGGGGCACCGCAGGAGCAGTCTTTTGATCTGGTATTCGGGGTCGGTGGCGCGGCCCTCGACGACGCCGAGCAGGCCGTGGCCGCCGACCG
>NZ_CADDZT010000068.1:6780-7675 GCF_902812655.1 Candidatus Frankia meridionalis
CGGTCGGCGTCGGCGACATACCTGCCGCTGTCGGGGTCCTTGTGTCAACGGGGACGGCCCCGCCGGTGGTCGTCCAACCCCAGCACCGACATCTCGGGCAACGGCCCGGACACCGACCGGCGCGTCTTCGGGCCTGCCGCGGCATCGGCCTCACCGGCCGGCTCCTCACCAGCCTCGGCGTCTCCGGCGTCTCCGGCGTCGGCGTCTCCCGCGTCGGCGGGCGCCGACCCGGCCGCCTCGGCCGCCTCGGCCTGGTCGGCCTGGTCGGCGACCCGCACAAAGCCACCATGCGCGGTGTGCCAGCTCGCACCCAGCACGCCAGCGACCCGGCTGACCGGCACCATCCAGGCCCCGACCAGATAGCCCATAGTCTCGAGCGCGGCCACCGACACCCGCCCGCCGCAGACCGCGGATCAGGCACAAACCAGGATCATCACCATCACAGGAGGGGTGATCCACTACCCGGCCTGGCGTGTCGCCCCAACACATCCACACAGCTCAGCGCATGATCCACACCATCCGTGCCATCGGCACAGCGTTCCGCGACGAAGGCTTCGCGCCCAACACCACCTGCACCTACGAGGACACCAGCTCCCAAGGACCCGTCCGCGATCCGCGAGCACCTCGACCGGATCCAACGCGCGGTCATTGATGACCCGGCGCTCGCGATCGGAAGCGCGAAGAAACTCATCGAGAGCACCGCGAAGGTCGTCCTGATCGAATGCGGCCTGCCCGTCAACGACAAGGACGACATCCCCAAGCTCATCGACCAGGCCCAACGGGCGCTCGGACTGCACCCCTCGGCCGCCACGCCAGGGCCCGACGGCAGTGACCCCGTGAAGAAGATCCTCGGATCGGTTACCGGAATCGCGGTGGGCGTCGCCGAGCTCCGCAA
>NZ_CADDZT010000068.1:7941-8835 GCF_902812655.1 Candidatus Frankia meridionalis
CCCGCGCCACGCCCACCTCGCGGTCAACGCCGCCCTCACCTGGTGCCAGCTCGTCCTCGACACCCTCGCCGATCCAGAGGCCCCCTGGTGCAAGAACCCTTGATCATCGCTAGCGCCAACGGCTGTACGAATCCTTCTCGACCCCCGGGGCAGGCGGCGGAGATAGCGGCCGAGAGGGAAGCGCGTCGGGCTGGTGCGGAGGTAGCAGTCGGCGCAAAGGCGCGCCTCCCGGGCGGCGGAGTGCCCACGCCGGGAGCGGTCGAAAGACCGCGGGCCGTGTCGGACAAGATCTGGGCTCGGGTTGGGAAGAAGAACGTTTCCGGGTCGGACCCGTCTACCTGTACGGAGTGGAGCGGACGAAGGAGCAGTACGCGCTCGGCCCGGCTCACAATGCCCTACGCGCCGAGCTCATGAGCGCACTGTCCGCGATTACACGAGACGCTTATCAGGACTGATGAGCGGTGGCCTGCTCGCGGACGGTGAGCAGCAACCCCATACCTCGATCTCCACTTCGCGGGACGGCCGTCGGCTGACACCCGGGCCCGCCACGGTCACTTCGTCAAGCATCCCACGGCCCAGATGTCAACAGATGTGACGCCAAGCCCGGTTCTCTGTCCCGTTCCTACTGGCCCCCCAACATCTTGCCCATCGGGTCGGTCGGGTCGGTCGGGTCGTAGACGGTGCCGCCGAGGGCGAGCCGCACGCCGCGGGCCGCGAGGGAGTCGGCGATGTCGCGGGCGTCGGGCACGGACCGGGCGAGCCGGTCGAGCTTGGGCACCACGAGGGTGTCGCCGGACCGGACCGCCGCGAGGGCCTGGTCGAGACCGGGCCAGGCCCGCCGGGTGCCGGTCAGGCCCCGGTCAGGGTAGGTCCGGTCCTCGGTGACGCCGAGCT
>NZ_CADDZT010000068.1:9145-12322 GCF_902812655.1 Candidatus Frankia meridionalis
TCCTGGGCGTCGGTGGAAGCGGGCGTAGCCGATCAGCGTCGCGGTCATGCCGCGCAGCGTACGGATAGCCCCCGACAACTGAGACGATCTGCGGACGGGTCTTATGAGACACCGTTCGTCCTGGTCGCGCTTGCCGCCAGCGCCGGAAGCCGGGTGTTCGTTGGGGGATCCCCTGCGGACACCAGTGCGGGCGGATGCCGCACTCACGGCCGCAGCAGCTGCCGCACCCGTGCGGCTTCGCGGGTGAGGTGGTCGCGCTCCAGCACGCTGGTCGCGGCGCGGGAGGCCTCGGCATAGAGCTTGGCGGCGTGCTCGAGGTCACCGGCGTGTTCGTGCAGGTATGCCGTCACCGCGGCGTAACGGGGCAGGTCGGGGTTCACCTCAGCCAGCGCCGCCAGGCCGGCCCGCGGTCCGTCGGCCTCGCCGACCGCCACTGCGCGGTTGAGCCGCACCACCGGGCTGCCGGTGATGCGCAGCAGTTCGTCGTACCACTCCACGATCTGCACCCAGTCCGTCTCGGAGGTGCTCCGGGCGTCCGCGTGCAGGGCGGCGATCGCGGCCTGCGCCTGGTATTCGCCCAGCCGATCGCGGGCCAACGCGGCCTGCAGGATCGTCACCCCCTCGGTGATCAGCCCGGTGTCCCAGCGCGATCGGTCCTGCTCAGCAAGCGGCACCAGGCGACCTCCGGGGCCGGTGCGAGACGCGCGACGCGCATGATGTAGCAGCATGAGCGCGAGCAGCCCCGCGACCTCCGGCTCGTCGGTCAAGACGACGAGGTGGCGGGTGAGGCGGATCGCCTCGGCCGCTAGGTCGACGTCTCCGCCGTACCCCTCGTTGAAGACGAGGTAGAGCACCCGTAGCACCGTCCCGAGATCGCCGGGCTGGTCGAGCGGCAGCCCCGCGATCCGCCGCTTGGCCCGGCTGATCCGCTGCGCCATGGTCGACTCGGGGACGAGGTATGCCGTCGCGATCTGCCGGGTGGTCAGGCCACCGACCGCGCGCAGCGTCAGGGCGACGGCCGAGCCCGGCGGCAGGGTGGGGTGCGCGCACAGGAAGTAGAGCCGCAGCGTGTCGTCCTTGGCGGGCGCCGGACCGGCGGGTGCCTCGGCCTCCATGGCGAGTTCCCGCCCCCGCCGCGCCGCCTCGGCACGGGCAGCGTCGAGGAACCTGTGCCACGCGACCGTGACAAGCCATGCCTTCGGATCGCGCGGTGGATCGTCCGGCCAGGTTTCGAGCGCCCGGATCAGGGCCTCCTGCACGGCATCCTCGGCCGACGCGAAGTCGGCTCCGCGCCGGCCGAGGACACCGATCACCGCGGGCACGAGCTCCCGCAGCAGCGACTCGTTCACTCGGTCACCGTGGGCGGCTCGGACAGGAACGGGCGCACCTCGAGCCACTCGTGGATCGGCTCGCCGCCAGCCCCAGGAGCGGCGGACAGCTCCCCAGCCAGCGCGACCGCGCGGTCCCAAGACTCCACGTCGATGACCATCCAGCCGGCGATGAGGTCCTTGGTCTCGGCGAACGGACCATCGGTCACCGGTGGGCGCCCCTCGCCGTCATACCGCACGAACGCGCCCTCGGACGCCAGTGCCTGGGCGTCGACGAACTCACCCGTCTCTTCCAAACGGGCGGCGAAGTCGCGCATGTACTGCACGTGCGCGTCGACCTCCTCCGGCGTCCATTGGTCCATCGGCACCCAGTCGACAGCGGGGGCCGGGCCACCTCGGTAATGCTTCAGCAGCAGGTACTTCATGGCGGTTCTCCTTCTTCGTCGCGCGGCCCGTCGTGGCCACTCGTGTCCCTGGGACGGAGTCAGCGGGACATTCTCGACACCCAGAAGCGTGCCGAGTTCCACGACGTGCTTCTGGCCGTCACCGTCCTGAGGCGCCCACACCGCCGAACGAGAACCCGCCCGCACGCACGCACGCCGGGGCGTTCCCGGGACGGCGGTCGGATTGGAGATAGACCCGCCTTTGTGCGGGTCAGTCTGGGCGCCCGACGGAGGGGGTGACAGCCCGCTCTATCTGCCCAGTCAGCCGCCGGAGGACCCCTCCGTCTTGAAGACGGAGGCTCTGGGGAGGGGCCGTGCGGGGGTGTTCGGAGGTGCGGTGCCGGACGGCTGCCGACTCCGGATAAAGCACCGTTCCACCCGTAATGTTGCCGAGCATGGATCGTAAGCAAAGGCGCAAGGATGCGCTGACTCTTCGTCACCTGTCGTCCGACGAGCGTCGGACGTGGCCGAACAAGCTTGTCATGAGCGTCGGGTTCTGGGCGGACGACCCTGCAAGAGCGCAGACTCGCCGACAGGGAGTTCCCCGACTGGAACGCCCCGTACGTCGAGGATATCGATCTGCTGTTCCTCGTCAGTGCAACGAGGAAGCTGATGCTGCTTGTCATGCTGGCGAAGGACACGATCGGCAACTGTGGGCTGCCCACTGACGTCGCCGATCAGGTCCGTGCGGACCTCAGGACGCGGCTTGAGGGAAGCCGCAGACGCAGCGCTCGCGATCGCGCTATACACCCCCATGGAGTCCTGACCCACCCGAGCCGAGTCCTTCGCCACGGGTTCAGCCTCGACCGAGATCGGGCGCGTCACCGGTTGGGATCCCGGTCGGTGACGGGAACCCCCTGGTGGATCTGCCTCCGCGGTGGTGGGCCGGGTGTTCCGCCAAGCCCCGAAACCTGTTGATGTCCGAACTCGTCTGCGCCACCGCGGTCCTGCCCGGCCGGCGGGACAAGCCGCTCACAGGCCGGGTTGAGACGGTTCGCGGTGGAAACACCTTGGTTTGTAATGTTACTTCTGGCCCGCTGACAGCCGACCCTCGAAAGTGGTGTCGATGTCGATGCGGCGGATGTCGTCAAGTTCGAGAACGAGGTCTGCACCGTAGGCCGATGCCGGCGTTTGGAATCCGGGAATCGCTTGCCCTGCGAGGATGTGTCGCAGCAGCAGGCGCGCGGTCTGGGCGGTGAATTCGTAGGGTTCCGGTCCGTGGATGGTGGCCGCGGCCTCGCGGCCGTCCGGTGTGCTGACGCGGCCCCAGATGCGGCTGGCGCCGGCGGCGAGCTGTTGGTCGGTTGGTCCGGCGGGCAGGCGCCGGATGAGGGCGTTCATGGCCGCACGCCACGGGGCGGAACCGAACAATACGGGCATGCGGGGCGCGATGTGCATCAGGCCCC
>NZ_CADDZT010000068.1:12797-16284 GCF_902812655.1 Candidatus Frankia meridionalis
CGGCGAACTCCGGTCCGCGGCAGGTCACGCAGGAGCGTCGTGGCGGTGCCGTGGGAGAGTCCGCCGACGGTCTGGAAGGCGAGCTCCAGCCGGGTGGCGTCGGGGAGGCGCCGATGCAGGTGCATGGCGAGGCAGTCGGTGGGCACCACGCCGAATCCGGCGCCGGGCAGCACCATCACGCCGGCCTGCACAGCTTCGGCGTCGCGGGCCGCAGCGGTCTGGAACTCGGGCACCTCTCCGGCGAGGTCGAGGTAGTGGGTGCCGCTGTGCAGGCACCCGTCGATCAGGGGTGTAGCGGTGCGGTCGAAGGGCCCGGCGCAGTTCAGAAGCACGGTGATGCCGGTGAGACCGTCCCGCACGGCGGCAGGGTCGGCCAGGCCGAAGGTCCGGATGGGCAGGTCGAGTTCCCGGCCGACGGCGGTGAGAGCGGCCGCGTCGCGGGCGGCGAGTACCGGCTGCTGGCCGGCTGCTACGGCCCGGCGGGCGCAGAGTCTGCCGATGTAGCCGGTGGCGCCGTAGATCAGGGCGGTGTCGGTCATGACGGACTCCTGTTCGCGCCGGGCGCAGTGCTGTTCACGCGGTGCCCCGGAACTGCATCCGGAGGTAGGTGTCGAACACGCGGGCGCCCAGCAGCCGGCGGGTGTGCACGAGGGCCTTGGCTGCGGGAGTGACCATGTACCGGGTGCGCGGTTTCCGGGTGGTGACGGCACGTTCGATCACCTTGGCGACCGACTCTGGTGGGGCGGACAGCAGGGTCGACCGGTAGGACGCCGCCATCCGCTGGTCGGCGAGGGCGTTGAGTGCGGCGTAGGGTCCACGCGGGGCGGCCGATCCGGCCAGCGTGTGCGCGGCGGTGTCACCGAAACGGGTACGGATCAAGCCGGGTTCGATGAGGCTGACCTTGATGCCAAAGGGGGCCACCTCAAAGCGCAATGCGTCGGCGAGGGCTTCCACGGCGTATTTACTGGCGTGGTAGTAGCCGCCGGCGGGAAAGACGATCCGGCCGCCCATGGAGCCTACGTTGATGATCCGGCCCCGCTTGGCGGCTCGCATCGCGGGCAGCACGAGCTGGGTCATACGCGCGAGCCCGAAGACGTTGGTCTCGAACTGGCGGCGCACGCCGTCCAGGCCGGTTTCCTCGATGGTGCCGTACTCGCCGTAGCCGGCGTTGTTGACCAGGGCACCGACGGCGCCATGGTCCGCTTCGACCGCTTCGACCGCGGCACGCATGGACTTCTCGTCGGTGACGTCCAACGCGAGAATGCGGGCGCCGATCTCGGCGAGGTCGGCGATGGCCTCGACGCGGCGGGCGGTGGCGTAGACGGTGAGGTCAGATCGACCGGCCAGTCGCTGGGCGGTCGCCCGGCCGATGCCCGATGACGTTCCGGTGATCAGCACTGCGGTGGTCATGATGACTCCTGGGTGATGGTCTGCGGGTCGTTCAGGCCCGCTACGAGCAGCGCCACGCCGTGGCGCAGCCGTCGGACCGGGGCGTCGGGGTCAGACAGATCGGCCTCCAGGCCGCGGGTGAACGCCAGGAGGAGTTCGGCGACCTCGACCGCATCGACTCTCGGGAAGGCGGTGCGGACCGTGCCGGCGAGCAGGTCCCGCAGGGCGGCGTTGTAAGCACCGAGTAGCTCTGCCGACAGACGGACGTTGTCTCCCAGCAGTTCGGCGGCGTGCGCGGGGCTGTCCCGCCACACGCTCAGCGTCAGGTCGAGCTTTGCCTGAAGGGCGCCCGCCAACCGATCGGCGAGCCCTTCCCCGGAGTTCACGGCGATGCGGGCGCCGGCCAGGGCCGCGTCCAGCAGCCGCCCGGTCAGCCGGCGGAAGGCGTCCTCCTTGTTGCGCACGTACAGATAGACCGTCGGCCGGGACATGCCAGCCTCCCGGGCGATGTCATCCATCGTCGTGCGTCGCACCCCGTGTCTGGTGAAGCACACATATGCGGCGTCCAGGATTAGCTCGACCCGCCGATCATCCAACATGTCGACAATCATTACATGAAACGTCAGAACATCAAGCTGTTGCTCGACGTGGCCAGATAGTGTCATGCTGACACGAAAGCGGCTCCGGTTCGTCGATGAGGAGCTCTCGGCCTGTTGGTTGCCAACACGGCCCGCACCAGCGGTACCGGGAGTCTTCTCCAACCTCGTCGTGGCGTTGACTGCGCCAGTAGAACTCGTCGGCCGGCGGCTGAGGAGTAGCCGCGACCGAGGCGGTGCCGGCGACGAAGCTCGGCATGGTCTCCCACGCCGGCGGGGGCCGGCACCCTGGACAGCGGCCCGGCGAACATCCCCTCCCGCATGCTTCACGGCGGCGTCGGTGGTCAGTGGAGGCGGTCGCCGAGTGCGCGGACGATCTGGTCGACGGTCTTGGTCATGTTCTTGGTATCGGCAGGGCGGACCCAGAACAGGACGCGGTCGACTCCGACGGTGTCGTAGGCGTCGACGTCGGCGAGTTCGCCGCCGAAGAGGGTGACGGGGATGGGCTGTTCGCTGCCGGGCTTGCGGGCGGTTTTCTTGAAGTCGGCGATGTGGTCGAGGACGCCGGGGCGGAGCATGGGGATCCATTCGTCGCCGTAGGCGATGACACGTTCGGCGACACGGGGGCCGTTGCCCGCGACGAGGATCGGGGGGTGGGGGCGCTGGATGGGCTTGGGCCAGGAAGTGATGCGGTCAAAGGAGACGAACTCGCCGTGGTAGGAGGCCGTGTCCCGGGTCCAGATCTGCCGCATGGCTTCGAGGCGTTCGCGCATGACGCGGAAGCGGTCGGCGGGGTCGACGCCGTGGTTGCGCATCTCCTGATAGATCCAGCCTGGTCCGATGCCGAAGTTCATCCGCCCGCCGGAGAGGACGTCGACGGAGGCGACTTCCTTGGCCGTGATGATCGGGTCGCGTTCGGGAACGAGGAGGACGGCGGTGCCGATCTGCAGGGTGGTGGTGGCCTGTGCGATGGCGCCGAGGGCGACGAAGGCGTCCATGCCGTTCTTGAACTCCGGGGCGAGGTTCATGACGTCATAGCGCTCGGGGGTGACGGCCGGGATGTGGGTGTGGTCGGGCATGAACAGGGACTCGAAGCCGCGGTCTTCGAGGAGCACACCGAGGTCGCCGGGCGAGATGGCGTCCCGGGTGGGGAACATGATGAACCCGAACTTCACGACTGGCCATCCTCGGGGGCGACGGTGACGACGATCTTGCCGACCTGGGCGCCGGCTTCGAGATAGCGGTGGGCGGCGACGATGTCGCCGAGGTCGAAGGTGCGGTCGATGACCGGTGCGAAGGCACCGGAGGCCAGGCCGGTGGCGATGAAGTGCTGGGCCCGCCGCAGCCGTTGCGGATCGTTCGTGATCTCGAAGAGCGTGTAGGGGCGGACGAAGACGGGGTGCATGCGGTCCAGGCCGGGCAGCGGGGTCGGCTGGCCGGATAGGGAGCCGTGGACGAAGAGGATCCCGTCGGGGGCGGTGGCGCGGGCCAGGTCCTCGATT
>NZ_CADDZT010000068.1:16358-17780 GCF_902812655.1 Candidatus Frankia meridionalis
GGCCCGGGATGAGGACGCGGGCGGCCCCGGCCTCCAGGAGGCGCTGTTCCTTGCCGGGGTCGTTGGTGGTGGCGACGGGGATCGCGCCCAGGCGCAGGGCGGTCTGGATCGTGGCGAGGCCGACACTGCTGGACGCGGCGGTGATCACCACGTGGTCGCCGGGGCGCAGACGGCCGATATCCACGAGGGCGCCGTAGGTGGTCAGGAACGCCATCCAGGACGCCGCTCCGATGACCGCGCTTACCTGCGGCGGGCGGTGGACCAGTGCGCGCGCGGGCACGATCGCCTGTTCGCCGTACAGGTGGTGGCGGGACTGAGCGAAGATGGGCAGCACGCTGACCGCGTCACCGGGCGCATAGCCGGAGACGTCCTCGCCGACGGCCCGGACACGGCCGGATCCCTCGTAGCCCAGGCCGGAGGGCAGACCCGCGACGCGGTCCAGGTAGCGGTCGCGGCGGAAGTTGGCCTCGGAGCGGTTCAGGCCGATCGCGTCCACGTCCAGCAGGACCTCGCCGAGGCCCGGTGTGCCGATGTCGTGGTCCTCCAGGCGCAGGACCTCCGGTCCGCCCAGCTCGTGAAACCGCACCACGCGGGCCACGGCGCCACCCCTCTCCATCAGATTCGACGAACATCGTAATACGATGGCTATCGAAGTTCGATCCGGGGGCGCCCGAGCGAGGCTCGCGGCCGACCGGGCGACCAGCCCTATTTGTTCGACCGTCGTCGTACTATGGCATTCTCGCGTCCGACCGTGTCGAGGAGTTGTCGTGGTCCGACCCGGAACCGTCGCCCGGAGCGTGGACCACCCCTCCATCGCGGCCGTCACCCTGCAAAAGCTGATGGAAGCCATGGCCGATCCGGTCCGGCGCTCGGTCGTGGCCCAGCTCGCGCGGGCCGGCCACGACCTCAGCTGCGGCGTCTTCGACCTAGCCGTCTCACGTTCGACCTCCACGCACCACTTCAACGTCCTGCGGGAGGCCGGCATCATCCGGCAGCACTACCAGGGCACCACGAAGATGAACGCGTTGCGCACCGAGGAGTTCGGAGCACGCTTCCCGGGCCTCCTGCCTGCCCTCGTGGAAGCCTGCGTACACGAAGCAACCGAAGCCGCCCCACGAACCGGGTGAGCGTTCCGGCACCCTCCACGCATCGGCGGCCCATCCCCAGGACGCGGGGACGGGCCACTGACATTTCCCCGCCCTGTCGCTGCTCCCGCGCTGGGTGCTGCCCGGCCAAGACGGACGGATCATGAGCGCCGCGCCCGCGGTGCCGCTGACCGGAAAACAGACGTGAGCGTGGGCAGGCTGGCGCCCACGTTCGTCCTTGACTGCTGGTTGGTGACGATCTGTTCGGCGGGGCAGCCCCCGCCGCAGACCGACGGGACCGTGCAGCTGCCGCAGGCCGGCTGAACGAGTGCGGCGG
>NZ_CADDZT010000068.1:18074-24800 GCF_902812655.1 Candidatus Frankia meridionalis
CCGCCGCGGTTGAGGGTGATCGTGGCGTCCGGGGTCATGGTGGCGTGGTGCCGGTCGGTGCCGGCCAGGTAGGAGCAGAGGTGGCAGCGGCCGTCCGGGAAGATCGAGATCTGGTTGAGGGTGCGGCCGAGGCAGCCGGGGTAGCCCTCGGCGGCGAGCGTGTCGACCATGTGGGTGGAGGCGTAGGTGGGCTGGTAGCGGACCCGGGTGGCATGCCCGGCAGCCGTCTGGGGTAGCTGCTGGTAGAAGGCGATCCATTCCCGTGGGGTCAGCGCCGCCTCCCGGTCGGCCCGGTCGCGGCCGACGACGGAGAACGCGTGGTAGGTGACCAGACCGACGCCGAGGTTGTCGGCGAGGTCGAGGAGTTTCAGGCAGTCGTCGCGGTTGGTGCGGCCGACGGTGCAGCGGAACCGGACGTCGAAGTCCCGTTCGGTCAGATCGGTGACGGTGGTTATCGCGGTTGCGAAGGTGCCCGGGCCGTGGATCTGGTCGTGGGTCAGGTGCGAGCCGCCGTCCAGGCTGATCTGGATGGAGGACACTTCGGTCGGGGCGAGGGCGCGCAGTTTCCGGGCGGCGGGGGCGAGCCCGTTTGTGATCGTGGTGACCTGTTCGTAGCCCAGCACGCGGGCGTAACGCAGGACGTGGACGAAGTCGGGGTGTTCGGTGGGCTCCCCACCGAGGACCGTCAGGGTCGACCCGCCCATGCGCCGCCAGACGTCGAGCGCCGTGCAGATCTGCGACCAGGGCATCGTCGTCGTCCGGTCCGGCCGGCCGTCCGCGTGACCGGTCGTGTCCCGCATCCGGCTGGTCTCGGTGATGTACAGGTCGACGTTGTGGAACCGGCCGTAGGCGGCTCGCTCGATCGTCTGTGGATGGCCGTCGCGGTTCGGCGCAGGTTGCCGACCGAAGCCGTACCCGTCCCGGCCTATCGCCGAGGCTGGGAACGGTCGGCATCGACAGAGCGGTCACGGTCATGGGCGCAGGCCTTTCACCGGCAGTAGACGGGCAACGGCCCGCGGATACGAAGGAGCCTCGCTTCGACCGTTTGGACTCCACCCAGGCTTTTCGCGTCAACCTGATTCGTCCGTGGCCCGGCGTGTGGGTGTGTGCGTGCAAAGCGTTCCGGCACAGGTCGTCTCCATGGAGAGCGGCCGGAGTATGGCGGATGGCGGAGATTCCATACGGATGACATCCTGGAAGTTGCCTCGTCGGAAATGGACGAGTGCCACTCTTGCAACTGTGTGTGATGGGTGTCATTCCCCGTGCCGGGAAAAAGCATTTCCCAGCTTCATATCACCTGTGAGCTGCTGAAACTCTTATCGGAGCGGGCTTGTGTTCCCACTGCTCACGCCACCCGTGGGCTGTCTGGGTGATCGAGCGACTACCGTTGAGCGTGGCGCCGCCGGAAGCGGTGCGCGCTGACCGGGAAGGCGGAACCGATGCCCAACGCAAAGATCAGTCTGCGGGCCGAGCAGGACGAGTTGCGTGCCCGCATGCGGGAGCTGGGCCTGGGTAACGACGAGATCGCCGCCGAGTTCGCCCGTCGCTTCCGGCTCCGCCCCCGTGCGGCCTACCGGCATGCCTTCGGTTGGACGTTGAAGCAGGCTGCCGAGCAGATCAACAGTTACTCCGGGCGCGCCGGTGTCGATCCGGACGGCAAGGCCGGTATGGCCGCCTCTCATCTGTCGGAGTATAAGGCGTGGCCAGCCCGCGGTGGCCGCAAACCAACCCCGCGGGTGCTGGTGTTGCTCGCCAATGTCTACAACACCGAGATCGACCACCTGCTGGACCTCGACGACCACGATCATCTCACCCCGGCTGACCGGCTTCTCCTCTCAAGATCGATCAGGACCGGGACCGGGAGCAGTCAAGCTGATCAGGCTGGCTGGAGGCCACGGGATGCGGATGTCGGCGATCGACAGCTGGTGGCTGGCGCGATGTTTCCCGCTGAGACAGAGGTCTTTCCCGACGAATGGGATTCGCCGTTCCAGGTATCTCCCCTTTCCTGGTCTGTGGACACGACGAAACCATTGACACCGGTCGCTGGATCTTCCGGTGCGAGCAGGCAGCCGGTGGTGGAGGAGCCGATTCTCGCGGTTCTGGCCGTTGCGGGCCGGCCGGTTGGCGCGGACGACATAGAGGCGTTGCGGGATGCGGTGGGCCGCCTCGTGGCGCTTGACAGCGTGATCGGTGCGAATGATCTGGCATCTGCCGCTCTCCGGCTGTTTCGGTCAGTGCACCGGCGGATCACCGCGGGTGGCTACCGGCCCGCGGTTGAACGCGACCTGTACGCGGTCTCGGCCGAGATCGCTGAAGTGGCCGGTTGGTTGCTGTTCGATGCCGACCGCCACGACCAGGCTCGTCGGCTCAACCATGAAGCGGTCTTCTACGCCCGCCTCGCCGGCGATCGCAGCATCGAGCACCTCGTCATCCAGAACATGTGCCTGCAAGCGACTCACCTGCAGCGACCGCGCGAAGGACTGCTGCTGACCCGGACCGTTCTGGACAATGACCGGCTCTCTCCCCGCGTGGCTGCGCTGTTCCGCAGCAAGGAAGCGCATACGCTTGCCGTCCTCGGGGCACGGTCGGAGGCGCTGCAGGCGATGGAAGCGGCCCGCTCCCAGTTCCTCGACGGAGTCTCCACGAACGACCCCTCTTGGGCGTGGTGGGTTGACGAACGTCAATTCGCCGGTCACGAGGCGGCCTGCTATGCCGCCCTCGGCGACTGGCCGAGCGCCCTGCGCCTGCGCATGCAGACCGTGGATCACACCCCTGTGGCGCACGTCCGTGACCGTTACGTCTCCTGTGCCCTGTTGGTGGACACGGTGACCCTCGCCGGAGCCTGGTCGGACGCTGTGCATGCGATCGAGGAGGTGCTGCCCTATCTCGACGACGTCGGCTCGAGTAGGACCGCCGGCTGGCTGCGCGACTCGGCACGCCGGATCGAACGCCACACGTCCCACGGACCAGCACGCGAAGCTGCACACCATCTGGGAGAACTAATCAAGACGAAGGCGTGAGCGACGCTTCGGCCAGCCCTCGGACGAGAAAATTGACGGCTCCGCCGCCGCGTACGGCCGGCAGCGCTGCGGCCGGCTTTCGCCGATGGGAAGGTCCACCATGCCCACGGTGTGTTTACGCAGTTCACCGGTGACGCGACAGCGGGAGACAAATGTTCCCACCGCAGGGAATGACATGCGCTGTATCAGCCATCGATCATTGCCGTATCCCGGCGCCGTCGACGGTTACCGGGGACAGCCTGACTGGATTGTCCGATCGTGTCGAGCCGCGTGCTCTGCCCCCGCTCCGGGCTGCCAGCATTACAACGTCAACTCGCGCAGCACAACCCTCAAGGAGTATCCACGTGACTACACTCACCGCGGTGAACGCGGATTCCGCCGATGAGGCCACCGTGGCTGAGGCGTTGCGCGTGGAGTTGGTCGACACGCTCGTCGCACGCGACACGGTCCGGTCGAGTCCGGTCGAGGCCGCCATGCGAGTGGTGCCCCGTCACCTCTTTCTTGCGGGCGAGCCGCTCACGGTCGCCTATGCCGACGAGGCCGTCATCACCCGCCGTGGTGACGACGCCACGCCGCTCAGTTCGGTCTCGCAGCCGTCGGTCGTCGCCACCATGCTGGAACAGGCTCGGCTGCAGCCCGGCGAGCGAGTGTTGGAGATCGACACAGGCAAGGGCTACAATGCCGCGCTGCTCGCCCGTCTGACCGACCCTGCTGGTGAAGTGGTAACGGTCGAGATCGATCCGGGGCTTGTGACCGACGCCCGTCAGGCGCTGACGGCCGCCGGTTATCCGAACGTGCATGTTGTGTGCGGGGACGGGGAGTACGTCGCCGGGGACCACGCGCCGTACTCGCTGGTGATGGTCACCGTCGGCGCCGCGGACATCCCACCGGCATGGGTGGACCAGCTCACTCCCGACGGGCGGATCATCCTCCCGCTGCGTGTGCGGGGCCTACACCGTTTGATCGCGTTCGAGCGGGCGGACGGCCACCTGGTGAGCCGGGACATCCAGGTGTTCGGCTTCGTGGCCATGCAGGGCGAGGGCGCCACTCCCCAGCGGACGCTGCACCTGGGCGGCGCGCAGGTCCGGCTGGTGGTGGATGACTCCCAGCCGGCCGACGCCACCGTCCTCGGACAGGCTTTGACTTCCTCCGGGCACATTGTGTGGACGGGTGTGTCGCTGAGCGGTGCCGAGAGGGTGCTGCCCCACCTGGACCTGTGGCTGGCCAGCACCCTTGACACCTATGGCCGTCTGCATGCTGACGGTGACCATTGCGGTCTGCTCGGGCCGACGCTGCCCGCGGGTAGCTCGACCACCTGGGAGCAGGACTCCCTCGCCTACCTCACCGTGCGCGACGCCCCTGGCTCCAACAGCACCGGCGGGTACGAACTGGGTGCCTGCGCGTACGGCCCGGCGGGCGACCAGCTCGCGGCTCGGCTGGCCGACCAGATCCGCCGGTGGCACCGGGAGATGCATTCCGGGCCGGGGGCTGTCATCAGGGCCTACCCAGCGGGCACCCCGGATGACCGGCTCGCCGCAGGCCGGGTCGTCGACCGCCGGCACACCCGATTCGTCCTCGCGCACGTCTGAGCGGCGGGTTGCGCCCGATCCCGCGGTGGCCCGGCAGCCGCATGCTCCCCCGCATCAAGGGCGGGGGTAGTCACACAACGTCCAGGAGGTCTTGTATGGCAACCGCAACACAGAGCGCCCCGGCAGCGCTGGAGGACGTCTTCCGTCTCGATCCGCGGGCGGAGGACCTCAGCGCGGTGACGATCGCGTGCTCCGACGGCACCAACAACGGCTGCGGTCCGTCCCCGACGACCGGGCCGACCACGGGCTGCGCGGCCCCGGACGGCCATGGCCGACGGGATCGATGCTGCGGCCGGGTGGGAACCCGCCTGCAGATAGAGGTGGCCTCAGCCTGGCCGGGCGTGCGGATCCGGCGGTGCAGCCACACGGGCGGGCACCGGTTCGCCCCGACCGGGTTCACCCTCCCCGACGGGCGGGCATGGGGGTTCCTCGACGCCTCTACACTCGACGAGATCGTGCGCCGTGGCGGTCACCCGAGCCGGTTTCGCGGCAGGTACCGCGGTACCACCGCGCTCGACCAGTGGGGGCAGGTGGCCGAACGGGAGCTGTTCGAGCGGTTCGGTTGGGGCTGGCTCGACCATGAGCTCACCTCGTCGCATACCGAGGTCGCCGATGGTGGGCGGGCTGCAACCGTGGAACTGGCCTGGACAGGGCCGACCCGAGACGCGACAGCCACTGCGGTGGTCGAGGTCGTCCGCGATATCCCCGTTCTGGTCTGCGGTGAGCCTCCGAAGCTGGCTGAGAAGACAAGCCCGGAACTGGCGCTACAGTCCATCACGATCCGGCGCACACCGCAGCAGTAGATCATGAGGCTAGCGCCCTGTTGACCATTAGCACTCCACCACGGCGAACGGGGTCCGCCGTGGTGGCATGTTTCCCTCGCCTACGTTGGGGGTCTTGGCCGAAACGTGGCCAGCCGCTGGCGCCGACCCGCGGGCGGCTTCGGTGACGAGGCAGAGCGCCAGCTCCGCCAGTGCCAGCACACCACGAACGGTATGGGCGAGACGGGTCACAGATCAGTCCTTCCTTGCGCTGACGATGTTGCGGGCCCCGGCAGATGCTGTAGACGACACTCGTCACGGGGGCCGTGGACCAGTTCGACATTCCCGACCAGCAGGCCGCACAAACATGGGGGTCGCCGTCCTGGAACGTCAGCGGGTTGTGGGTGGAGTGTTCCCGCTTTTTTGGACACCTTTTTAAGCATTCAGCCGGTTTATGATCATTGTATGGGTGTAGGTCGCGTGGAGGTGAGCGCGCGGCTGCGGGGGTGGGGCGGGGTCAGCCGGGTGCCGGGCTGGGTGTCCAGGGGGTTCCGGGGTGCCGAGGATGCATGGGCCCCGTCCGGCTCCGGTGGTACAGAACCAGCCGAACGCGCTCGATGCGGCCGAGCGGGCGGGGATCGTGGCCGTGCTCGACAGTGGCCGGTTCGCGGACAAGTCCCCGGCGCAGGTGTGGGCGGTCCTGCTGGACGAGGGCTGCTACCTGGGGAGTGTCTCGACGTTCTACCGGGTCTTGCGGTCGTGCGGGCAGGTCCGCGAGCGGCGTGCGCAGGCCAGCCATCCGGCCCGGGTGCGTCCGGAGCTGGTCGCCGAGGGCCTCGATGTGGTTTGGAGTTGGGATATTACGAAACTCAAAGGTCCGACCCGCGGCGTCTATTTCGATGCGTATGTGATGCTCGACATCTATTCCCGTAAGGTGATTCACTGGGAGGTCCACACGACGGAGAACGGTGAACTATCCAGGGATTTTATCGACAGTTCCATCGCCGAGAACCGGGGTGTGATTCCGGTGACGATCCACTCCGACAACGGCACGTCCATGACCAGTAAGAACGTCGCGGCCTTACTCGTCGATCTGCATATCGAGCGGTCATGGTCGCGTCCCAAGGTGTCGAACGACTGCGAGCATCAATCCCTATTCGGAGGCGGTGTTTAAGACGCCGAAGTACTGTCCGGCGTTCCCGAGTGAATTTACGAGTATCCACGATGCCCGTGACTTCATGAGGATCTTCTTCGGCTACTACAACACTGAGCATCGGCATTCGGGAATCGGGCTGTACACGCCGGGGTCGGTCCACGACGGAACCTGGTGAATTCAACTGGTCGTCGCAACACCTC
>NZ_CADDZT010000068.1:25376-27397 GCF_902812655.1 Candidatus Frankia meridionalis
GGACGCGGCGCACGCCGGGGTTACCGCGCCCCTCACCGTAGATCTTCTTGATCAGGGCGGTGTAGGTGGTGTCGTCGAGGGAACGCGGGCTGGGTTCGCCGCCGCGCCAGGCGTAGTAGCCGGAACGGGACACACCGAGCTCGGCGCACATGAACGCGACGGGGAACTCCTCGGAGGCAGCCCAGTCCGCGATAGCAGCGAATGTCACTGCTTTCCTTTCGCGAACCAGGTCGCTACTTTTTTGCGAACTCCACCTGCATCCGTAGTTCAGCGATTGTGGCGGTGGCGTCTTTGATCTCCCCGCGTAGCCGGATCAGTTCGGCCCGCTCGGACTCGTCCAGCGCCGCGTCCGGCGGCTGTGAGGCCCCCGCGGGGTCCTTGGCTTTCTTCACCCATTTTCCCAACGTCATCTCGTGGACGCCGATGTTCCGGGCGACCTCAGCGGCCGAACGGCCCCCATCAATGAAAAAAGCTACCGCCTGCGCCTTGTACTCCTCGGTAAATGCACGGCGTGTCGAACCCATTCTTCGCTCTCCCGACGAATCGGGCAGCTTTACCGAATGTCCACTAAAGCGGGTACGGTCCAGCTCCCGCCCGCGCTATCCGTCGGTGGTGAGGCGGGCGATGGCGTTTTCCCGGTCGCGGCGGCTGGGCAGGGCGTAGCGCCGCGCGGTGTCCATGGAGTGGCCGAGGAGTTCGGCGACAAGGACGATGTCGACGCCTTTGCGGGTCATGGTGGTGCCGGCGGTGTGGCGCAGGACGTGTGGGGTGAAGGTGGCGTCGCGGCCGATGTCGAGGCCGGCGGTGTCGGCGAGGGCGACGAGGACGGTGTAGGCGCCGCGGGTGGACAGCCGGGTGCCGCGGTGGTTGAGGAACAGCGCCGACCCCTCCGCCCCCGGCCAGTTGACCCGGGCGGCGAGCCAGCGGTCCAACGCGGTCCGCAGGGTGGGGTGCAGCGGCACTTCGCGGTAGCGGCCGCCTTTGCCGTAGCGGACGATCAGATGCCCTTTACGGGCGGAGATCTGGATGTCGTCGAGGTCCAACGCGACGATTTCGCCGATGCGTAGGCCGGCGTAGAAGCCGACCAGGGCGAGGGCGGCGTCGCGGGCCGAGGCCTGTTCGCAGGCGCGTAGCCACCGTGTCTGGGCCTTGTCGTCCAACGCCCGCGGGGCGGCGGCGGGGATGTCGGCGCGTTTCGCGGCGGCGGGGCCGAGACCGCGGCGGCGGTAGAAGTCATCGACCGCGGTCAGATGGGCGTTGACCGTCGAGGGTTTGCGGCGCGCGACGGTGAGCAGCCAGGTGCGGTAGTCGCGGGCGGCCCAGTCCCGGGCGGTGGGGTCGGCGAGCGGGTCGCCGTCCACTCCCCCGGCATCGAGGGTGTCGGCGAGCCAGACCAGGTATTGGCGGACCCGGGAGATGTATACCCGGATCGTATCAGCGTCCAGGGGGCTGCTGGGCCGGTCGACATCGGTCACGTAGGCGTCGAACACCGCCATCATCGCCGCCGGCACATCCACCGGTGCCCGGCCGCGTCGGCGCTGCGTCCGACCCTGGTCGGTC
This sequence comes from Candidatus Frankia meridionalis, assembly GCF_902812655.1. Taxonomy (GTDB): domain Bacteria; phylum Actinomycetota; class Actinomycetes; order Frankiales; family Frankiaceae; genus Protofrankia; species Protofrankia meridionalis. The sequence continues at coordinate 26,937 of NZ_CADDZT010000068.1, forward strand.
GGGTTCGGGGGGTGGGCATGCCCCTCCCCAGCGGCCGTAATATCGGAAGTTGATTCCGGGGTGAACGGATCCCCCGTCGCCGCAGTATCGGAAGCCATCCCGGTACCCTACTTCTGATATTCACCGGTATCAGAAGTAGGATCCGCCGGGGGCGGCATACTGCCGTCCGACCTCGCCACCCCACCGGCCGGCCGCAGACGCTACCCGCCGGGTACAGGCGCTTCCTGCTTGTGTGGATGATGCCTGTCGTAGGCTGCGCTTATCAGCGAGGAGAGGAGACTCATGACGACTACATCCGATCCGCAGACGTCGATGCCTGGCATCCCAGATGCTGCCATCGTCGGAGCTGCGTATCCAAGCGCACCACATGCGCCTGCTAGCAGCAGCCGGCCGGCGGAGCCGGTCGACATAGCGCATCCCAACGGACCAGCAGCGTCCGCAGACGGCACCACCCTGGCGGG
>NZ_CADDZT010000068.1:27731-28615 GCF_902812655.1 Candidatus Frankia meridionalis
TCGGTCGCTGGCGGGTCGAGGTCTACGACGTCCACGGCCTGCTGTTGGAGGATCCTGCCGGCGCCGACCCGTCACCGGTGGACCTTGCCGCCTACCCCACCGACAATCCGGCCGCCGCTGTCGCCCTCCAGCAGGCCCTCGCCACCCGCTACCCGCAGGCCACCGTCGCCTGGCGGCCCGGCGTCATGAACAGTTTTAACGAGGCCACCGCCGCCGCCCACCGAGCCCTGGCCGCCGCGGCCACCGACCGGGAAACCGCCCGCGCCACGGCCGAGACCGCCACCGCCAGCCTGCGTACCGCCGCCCGCCTCGCCCAGACCGCGGGCCTGGGCCCGGTCGAGATCGCCGAACGCACCGGCTACGCCCGCAGCACCATCACCAAAATCCTTGCTGGACTGGACGGCGACGGGGACACTCCGCCCCCGGCCACATAGCCCGCTTGACCTGACCGTCCGACCAGGGACTGTCCGACGACCAGCCGGAGCGGGGTCAGGGGGATGCGGGCAAGCGCCGATCCGGCCGCGGCGACGACGACCGCCAGGACCGTGGTGCCGCTGGCGGTACCGAGCAGCGCCGGCTGCCAGCCGCGGGTCATCCAGGCGGCTAGGACGATGGTGAACGCCTCTACCGCCTCTACCGCCTCTACCGCCTCTACCGTGCAGGCGAGGAACGTCGTGGCGAACAGGAGCGGTGCGTTCACTGGTCCGATCCGGGGGGTGGCGTGTCCGGCCGGTCGGGATCGGCCGCCGAGTCGGGATTGGTGACCGGGTCATGTCCGCGGCGGTAGCGGTGTGCGGCGAGTAGCCCGGCGGTGAGAAGGAGCAGCAGCCCGGTGGACGCCCAGCCGGCTGTCTTCTCGACTGTGGTGTAGGAGGCGCCGGCGG
>NZ_CADDZT010000068.1:28961-29886 GCF_902812655.1 Candidatus Frankia meridionalis
CGCCGGCGGCGTTGAAGGCGAGGAACCGGCGGTAGGGCAGGCGAGATACCCCTGCCAGACCGGGCATGACCGCGCGTAGGAACGCGGTGAAACGGCCGGCGAACACCGCCCGGCCCCCACGGGTCCGCAGGTAGGCACGGGCTCGATCTATAGCCGGGCGGCGCCGGCGCAGGATCGGTAGAGCCAGGACTCGTTCGCCGAAGTGCCGGCCCACCTCGTAGCCGACCGTGTCACCGCTGATCGCGGCGACGACCACGACCGCGGCCATCCCGGGCAGGCTGACCGCATGCTGGCTGGCCAGTACCCCGCCGAGTAGGACCGCGGTCTCACCGGGTAGTACGAACCCGATGAAAATCGCGGCCTCGCCGAAAGCAAGGATGCCGACGAGGGCGTAGGCGACCGGTCCGTGCAGGACGAGGAGATGGTGGAGCAGCCCCCCACCCGTCGCGATCGTGGAGGTGGTCATTGGAGTTACCTGGCAAACGGGGTCATGGTTAGTGGGGTAGGACGTGCATGGCGAGTTCGAACAGCCGCTCGACCTCCCGGCCGGCTTCGACGGCACATGCGGCGACGATCAGGCCGAGGGCGGCCGGGAGCGCGGCGGGTAGCCATCGGGGCGGTGGGGGCGGGGCGAGGAGCGCGGAGACCCGGCGGGTCACCGCATGCTCGTGGAACGCCAACACCGTGGGAGCAGCCGCGTCGGTGGTGGCGAGGGCGGCGTGGGTCAGTGCCACCGCGGCGAGGCCGCGGTCGGCAACCGCGGTGGCGGCGTCTTCATCGGCCCACCGTTCCAGCGCGTAGTCGCAGTCGGCGACCACCGGCCACAGCAGCGGGTTCAGGCCGGCGGCGAGACGGACCGCGAGCCGGTAGCCAAGATGGACATGACGCAGATGCGACTGTTCGTGAGCGAGTAGGACCCGCCGTT
>NZ_CADDZT010000068.1:30134-32048 GCF_902812655.1 Candidatus Frankia meridionalis
GTGGCCAGGACCGCTGCGGCCCGCCGCGGCGGGAGCCGACGCGCCGCGGCCGGGGCCGCGGTCGCGAGCAGCACCGAGGCGGCCAAAGCCAGATAGACACTGACCCGCATTGCTAGTCCCCGCCTCGCGCACCATCGGACCGGTCGGAGCTGGACGGACCCGCGTCGGGCGGCGTCTGACCAGCGAGCAGGGAACGCAGCACCGCGCCTTCGACTGGGCTGAGCTGCTCGACGAACCGCTGCAACACCGCGGTCGGGGTCTCCCCCCTCTTCAGCAGGGCCTTCATCTGCCGCGCGGCGAGTTCCTCCTGCGCGGCCACCGCCCGCCAGGCGTAACCACGGCCGGTCGGTACCCGCTCCGCCAGGCCCTTCTCCTCCAACCGGGCAAGGATCGTCGTCACCGTCGTATAGGCAAGATCGTCGCCGAGAGACTGCTGGATCGCGGCCGGGGTCACCGGCCCGTCCCCGGCCCACAGGGCCGCCAGCACCTCGCTTTCCAGTGCACCCCGCGCCCGACGGGCCCGACGACTCTCTACCCGGTCGCCCATGCAACCCCCATCATCCCGCCCACGACGTCTCGTCGTAGCATACGACAACTTTGTAGTACCGTGCTGACGGTAACGGCTACGCCACGTCCAGCACACCAGCGAGGAGGGGACGGTGTGAGCACCGATGACGACCGTGTCGAGGCCGAGGCGACCGGGCGTGCCCGCCGGCGAGACGGCACGCCCGCATCCCGATCCCCCGACCGCCCGTCCTGGCGTAGGCGGGTGGGGTGGCCACACCACCGGGACTCGGTGTGGTCGCTGGCTGCCGTGCTGTTCGTCGTCGTCTTCGTCGGTGTCGGCGCACTCCTCGCCGGGCTCCACCTCGAGCCCCGAGGGGTCGACACCCCCGACTTCCCCCATATCGGGGCCGCACTCCTCGCCGCGGCAGCCGGCATCGTCGCCGCCGGCGGTCTCGTCGCCGTTCTCCTCCTGCACGTCCGGTACGTGGACCGGGCCGCACGCCGCCTGTCCGACACCCCCATCGCGAAGGCCGGCCGCGACCGGTCGACCTCCCCTGTCCATCAGAGCGGAGACGAGACAAACCGCACGTGACTTCACCGACATAGAACAGAGACGAGAGGAACCGTGAGCGACCTCACCTACATCCAGTCGATTGTCACCGGGTTGCTGCAAGGCATAACCGAACTGTTTCCGGTATCCAGCCTCGGGCATTCCGTGCTGGTACCCGCGATGATCGGCGGAAGCTGGAAGCACCTCGTCACCGAATCGGCGACCTCCAGCAGCGAACAGTCGCCCTACCTGGCGTTCATCGTCGCACTGCACGTCGCGACCGCCGTCGCGCTCCTCGTCTTTTTCCGATCCGACTGGGCCCGCATCCTCCGCGCCCTGGCCAACACGCTGCACACACGCGTCATCACCACGTCGGAGGAGCGGCTGGCCTGGCTGATCATCATCGCCACGGTCCCCGTCGGACTCACCGGCCTGGCATTGGAACACACCTTCCGGACCCTGTTCGCGAAACCGCTCGCAGCCGCGCTGTTTCTCACCCTCAACGGCGTCATCCTCCTCGCCGGAGAACGGCTGCGCCGCCGCAGCGAGGCACGAGCCCGCTTGATCGAGGACATCCCGACCGTTCCGGTCGCCGTCCACGGACAGACCATGGCCCCGGCCAACAACCCGGTGGCCCACCACGCGGCGACGACGGACGGCGACCTGATCATCTCCGAGCATCGCAGCCTTGACCGGCTCGCCTACCGGGAAGCCGGTGTCATCGGCCTGTTCCAGACCCTCGCGCTGTTCGCCGGCATCTCCCGTTCCGGGATCACCATGGTCGCCGGGCTGCTCCGTGGCCTCGACCACGAGGACGCCGCCCGCTTCTCCTTCCTGCTCGCCACCCCCGTCATCCT
>NZ_CADDZT010000068.1:32574-36194 GCF_902812655.1 Candidatus Frankia meridionalis
CCGGCAGCCACATCCACGGCCAGATCATCGTCGGGATGCTCGTCGCCGGCACCGCCGCCTACTTGTCCCTGCGTTTCCTCACCCGCTACTTCCAGACCCGTACCCTCACCCCCTTCGCCGTCTACTGCCTCCTCGCCGGAGGACTCGCCACCCTGCGTTTCACCATCGGCAGCTAATAGCGATGATGCGGTGCCGCGTTCTGAAGCGGGGGAACCGACAGCACTGCCGGCGGTCTTGTGGCCTGTTGCTGTTCTCCTCCTGCGTGTCCGGTGCCTGGAGGCCGCACGCCACCCGTCCGTATTTCCCGCCGCGGCCGACCAGCCGCGGCCGACCAGTAGAAAGGCAGGGCGTATGACGCCTGTCGTGCCAGCGGTGGAGGCCACCGGCCTGGTCAAACGTTTCGGTGGTCTCACCGCCGTGGCCGAGGTCGACCTGCGGGTGGACGTCGGCGAGGTCTACGGCATCCTCGGCCCCAACGGCGCCGGGAAAACGACGTTCCTGCGGATGCTGTTCGGACTCATCCGCCCCGACGCCGGCATCCTGCGGCTGTTCGGCCGGACGTGGGCGCAGGCCGGCCCCCGCACCCTCGACGGGGTCGCCGGATTCATCGAAAGCCCCCGCTTCTACCCGTATCTGTCCGGGCGGCGGAACCTGGCATTGCTCGCCGGCCTCGACGCCGGTGATGCCGGCGGGCGCATCGATGAGGCACTCGATCTCGTCGATCTCGCAGGCAGGGCCGGCGACAAGGTCCGCGGCTACTCCTTCGGGATGCGCCAGCGCCTCGGTGTCGCCGCGGCACTGCTACGCGACCCGCGGCTACTCATCCTCGACGAGCCCGCCAACGGCCTGGACCCCGCAGGCATCCGCGACATGCGCGCCCTGGTCAAACGACTCGCCGCCGGTGGGCTGACAGTGCTGCTGAGCAGCCACAACATGGACGAGGTCGAGGAGATCTGCGACAACGTCACCATCATGCGTACCGGTCAGGTCGTCTACCACGGCTCCATCACCGACCTACGCGCCCAGGCCCCCGACCCGGCCCACCGGCTGGCCACCAGCGACGACGACCACGCCCTGCGCCTCGCCGCCGCACACCCCGGGGTGACTGTCGCCCCACACCCCGCCGGCGGACTCGTCCTCCACGCCCAGCCCGACCAGGTCGACGCCTACACCATCGCCCTCGGCCAGGCCACCGTCGCGGTCCGCACCCTCACCCTCGAGATCGCGCCGCTGGAATCGCTGTTCTTCATGCTCACCGAAACCAGCCCCGACCCCGTGCCCACCCCGCGCACCGGCCCGGACGCCCTGACCGGAGCAGCCCGATGACCACCATCACCCCCGACCCGTCGACAACAACCGTCACCGACGGCCCGCCGCGCACCCCCGGCCGGGTCGTGACCGTCTACCGGTGGGAGGTCACCAAACTCGCCGCCCAGACCCGCACCCGCGCCACCCTCGCCGTCTGCCTGCTCGCACCGTTCCTCTTCGTCGTCCTACTCAACCAGCAGGACCGGCTCCCGAAAGACACCCTTTACGGCCGGTGGGTGCACGCCAGCGGCTTCGCCACCCCGCTACTCATCCTCGGGTTCGCAGCCCAATGGGTGTTCCCACTACTGACCAGCCTGGTCGCCGGCGACATCTTCGCCAGCGAGGACCAGCACGGCACCTGGAAAACCATCCTGACCCGCTCCCACAGCCGCACCCAGATCTTCTGGGGCAAGACCCTGGCCGCCGCCACCTTCGCCGTTCTCGTGCTCACCGTGCTCGCAGCCAGCTGCCTGACCGCCGGCGTCCTGCTCGTCGGCCACCAGCCGTTGGAAAGCCTGTCCGGCACCCTGCTGCCCTCCGGCCACGCCGCCGGACTCGTGCTCGCCGCCTGGGCCACCGCGCTACCACCCCTGCTCGGATTCACCAGCCTCGCCGTAATGCTGTCGGTGGTCACCCGTAGCAGCCCGGTCGGGATCGTCGGACCGATCATCCTCGGGCTCCTCATGCAGCTCTATGCGTTCCTCAACGGCACCGACACCATCCGCCACTTGCTCCTGACCACCCCGTTCGACGCCTGGCACGGCCTGCTCGCAGCCAACCCCTACTACGGCCCGCTGTCCCAGGGCGCGCTCGTCAGCCTCGCCTACATCACGATCTGCCTCGGCGTTGCCTACACCGTGCTGCGCCGCCGCGACATCACCGGAGGCTGACCCCGATGCCACACCCCATCCTCGCCCGCCTGCCCCGGACCGCCGCCGCCACCGGCGCCGCGGTTGCCGTCATCGCCACCCTGGCCGGCTGCGGCTCCCCCGACATCACCCGCCCCCGCCTCGAAGGCTCCGTCGCCCCCGTCTTCGCCAACCTCTACACCCAACAACAGGCCCTGCTCGGCCACCCCGGCATCACCCCGGCCGCAGTCGCCGCCACGGCGATCTGCCACCGCGGCGTCACCGCGCCCGGCACGCCCGGCCCCGCAGTGGCCGACCAGGGCGCCGGCAGCGACTGGACCTGCACGGTCACCTGGACCGACACCGCCGGAAAACCCCAGAACGGCAAGTACGACGTCCAGGCCCGCTCCAACGGCTGCTACATGGCCAGCGGCCCCGCGAAACTCGTCGGCCCCCCCACCATCCAAACCACCACCGGCACAAACGTCACCAACCCGGTCTTCGAATTCGACGGCTGTTTCAACACCACCTGACGGCCCTTCCGACCCAGGCACGACCGTGTGGTTCCGTGGGATTTTGTCCCACGGAACCACACGGTCGCGAGGAGCCGTACAGACCCACCGACACCAGCAGAACATGAGCCGGACCGGGTGTTTGCCCGCGTCCTGGGGATCTGATGAGGTATCCGTGGGTAAGACCGAAGCCGGGAGGAACCATGGGGGAACAGCGCGGGGGGCCGTGTGGGACTTCACCTCGGCGGCGCCCGGGGACTGGCTGCCACCGCAGATCGACACCGCGACAGCGCACCCGGCCCGTCGCTATGACTACTGGCTCGGCGGCAAGGACAATTTTCCGGCCGACCGAGAGTCCGGGGACGCGATCGCCGCCGCGTTCCCCACCATCCGGATCGCGGCCATCGAGAACCGCCGCTTCCTGGGGCGGGCCGTGCGTTTCCTGGGGCGGGCCGTGCGTTTCCTGGCCGAGGAAGTGGGCATCCGCCAGTTCCTGGACATCGGTACCGGCATCCCGACCGCGAACAACACCCACGAGGTCGTGCAGGCTATCGCCCCCGACGCGCGGGTCGTGTACGTCGACAACGACCCTGTCATGCTCGCGTAGATTTAGGTGCCTGACCAGCATGTTTGGTGATCGAGTTTGGCTTCCGGGTCCATCCCCGCGCTGCACATACGCGTGGTCCGGATGCCGTACGCCGGCCAAGGCACCAAGGCACCGCCGACCCCTCGTTGATGACGCTGGCCCCGAAACGATCCCGAAGTAGCCCACGACGGTCTCATACGGTCGCGCAAACCTGCTTTCAGTGTCCAGGTGGATTACGCGGTTGGTCGCCCTGTCGAAGCGTCGGCGCGTCGCGTCCGAGCTGGGCTAGCTGTCGGCGCTGACCGTGCGTTGACGCATGTCCAGGACCACACCCGGGATATCGGCCAGCCGCGGCCGGAGTACGGG
>NZ_CADDZT010000068.1:36498-39987 GCF_902812655.1 Candidatus Frankia meridionalis
CCTGCGGGCTGCCCCATGCCGCTCGGCCTACGCCAAGGTCATGATGTATTCGGATGATGGTGCTCTGTCCCCGGCCGCGCATGTTCGTCCCAGAATTTACGCCCGAGGGGACCACTCCCGATCACGGCGCGCTCAACAATCCACCCGGTAGCCGTCGGCATACGCCAAGACGCTGAGCTGGCCCTGCGCGTCGAGGCTGAGCTCAGTCGGACGGTCGGTGAGCACCACGGCGTCCCGCATCGGCCACCACCACCCGACCTGCCCCATCGCCGCGACGAGCGAGTCCAGCGCGGGCGACGGAGCGAGCCCCGCGAGCGGCAGGGCGCCGCTGTACATCGCCATCTCTCTCGCATTGCTCCATGGGTCGAGCCACCCGCCGAACCATTTCCAGAACAGTACAGACTCCGGATCAGGCGGAAATCCCACTGAGTCCTCCACGCTCTCATAAAGAGCACGCTTGATGTCGGAGGGCAACGGTCGATCGAAATAGGAGCGAAGCTGCCTGATTGACGGACGGTAAATATTGGCGAGCGCGCTGTTTAGTTGGTCGAATCGCCTACCGAGGTCGCGCCAGAATTGAACGCCGTCGTCCTCGCCGTATTCCAAGGCCCCGATCGGGTCGACGAGCGGTCCGCCGAGTGCGGTTTCCAGCTGGTAAAAGAGCGAGCGCGACAATGGATCCCACAGCACTTCTTTCGTCACCGAATAGCGATAATAAGAGCGACTAACTGCGGACTTCATCTCGTCCATGCTTAGTAGCTCGGTCCAGTCGTGGTCGACACCGGCGGCCAGCCAGGCGCGCGCCTCCGGGAGCTGGTCGCTCAGCTGATCCTCGATCCGACTCAGGGCCCGTGCGGGGAGGCCACGCGGTCGCAGCGGTCTCGGGTGCCGAAAGAGCTGCGCCGCCATCATTCCCCCCAACGGGGAGTCCATCCAGACGACGACCGCCGGCGGCACCAGACCGGCGGCCGCGTACGCGGCCGACACCGCGGCCTCGACCGCCGGACGGTCACACCGCTGCGTGGACAGACCGACCCGCATCCAATGGTCCCGAGCCTCGACGATGGACTGGTACGTAGGTTCGCTCACGACTAGCAGTATTACGCAGCGATATCGCTTATGCACTGTATAGCTGTATAGCGGGTGCGGCTCGTTTAGAGGTCCGGCGAATCGGGTGTCCGGTGTTCAGGCGGCGAGTGTTTCGGTCGGGTGGTCGGGGCGCCTGCGGGCCAGTAGCGGGTGGTGTGGTTGCGCTGTTTGGCCTGTTCGAGGTGGAAGGTGAAGTAGTCTGCACAGGTGGAGGCACGCTATGTGATCCTCGGCGGCATGCTCGGCTCGCGTACCGCCACGGAGCCAGCACAGCCCGTCGACGACAGCGCGGCCACGCCGGGCCGTCACCTGTCGTTCATTGGGATTATGGACGGTGAACGTGATCTGGCTGAAAGTTCAGCTCGGATTCTTCGCGAGGAGCTGGGCGAGCCGGACCGGTGATAGTCGTCGACACCGGTGTGCTTGTCGCCGCCATCAACTAGCGGGACAGGTTCCATCAGTCGTGTGCGCGCTTCCTCGTGACTGCCGCCGAGCCCCTGATAGTTCCGGCGATGGTCATCACCGAGGTGTGTTATCTGCTTGCGCGGCGGGGCCACGGAACGCCGCAGCTCGCCGCCGCGTTCCTGGAGTCACTGACGGCCGGGGAGCTTGACGCAAGGTCGCGACAGTTGACCGCAAGGACTTCCAGATCGTCGTTCCCAGCCACTGCGACGCCTTTGAGCTCCTCCCGCCGCTCCTCGGCTGACATCCACGCACCCGAACCATCCGCCGGCACTGCCACGCGGAAGGCCGTCGGTCGTAGCCAGTCCGACCGACGGATGCCGTGTGCAACCCAGGGGTGGTACCAGTCGTACTCGCAGAGACTACAGGCTTCTGACCAGCGTCTTTTGGTGATCGGGCCGACCCCTGGTCCGCACCCGAGTTGCACATGCCGCACGGCTCGGACGCCGTACGCCGTACGCCGGCCACCGCACCGCCGGACCCTTGTTGACGATGCCGACCCGATCCAGCCCCAGAGAAACTGCGGCAGTAAGGCTCGCCGTGGCCTCCTCCCCGACGTCGTCGAGCCAGCAAAGAGCTATGATCATGGTGTTGCGCGGTAGGGACCTTCGGATCCAGCAGGCTTGAGAGGAGGCGCGATGATTCAGGATCGCGGCCGTTTCGACCTGCCCCTGTACAGCGTCGCCGAGGCGGGCCGGCACCTGGGCGTGCCGACGTCGACCTTCGCGAACTGGGCCTACGGCTACACCCGGCACGCACCGGGCCGCGCTCCGGTCCATGGTGAGCCGATCGTCACCGTGCTGCCCCGTCAGCGCCATGGCACGGCCATCGTGCCGTTCATCGGGCTTGCCGAGGGGATGATCCTGGCGGCCATCCGAGCCGCTGGAGTGCCGCTACAGCGGATCCGCCCCGTGTTGGCCCGCCTGTCCGAGCAGTTGGGGATCGAGCACGTCCTCGCCTCACGCGCCCTATACACCGACGGTGCCGAGGTCCTCTACGACTTCGCCGAGAGCCAGGGCGACACGCCCGAAGCACGTGGAGCCCGGGAACTAGTCGTGGTGCGCAACGGGCAGCGGGTGTTCGGGGAGATCGTCGAGTCCTACCTCCGGCTGGTGGAGTTCGCCTCGGACGGCTACCCCCGGCTCATCCGGCTACCGCGGTACGAGCCCGGCTCCGTCATCGTCGATCCCCACCGTGGCTTCGGCCAGCCGATCTTCACTCACGGCGGCGCCCGCATCGAAGACGCCCTGGGCCGCTTCCACGCCGGCGAAGCACTCGCCGAGGTGGCGGAGGAATTCGGCGTGCCTCTCCCTGACCTTGAAGGCGCCGTCCGTGTCGCAAGCAAAATCGCCGCCTGATGACTCGAAAGGCCGCCACCCTGCCAGGCTTCCGCACGTCTTCATCGACCGCAGCCTCGGCCGCATCGCCGTCCCCCGGCTGCTCCGAGACGCCGGGCTGCGGCTGACCACGCTCGCCGAGCACTACGGCATCCCGCAGGACGAGGACATCGCGGACGTCACCTGGATCGAGGACACGGCCCGCCTCGGCTGGGTCGTGTTCATGAAGGACGCGCGTATCCGCTACCGCCCCGCGGAACAGGAAGCCGTCCTGACACATCACGCGCGATGCTTCTACATAACCCGGCAGGACCTACCGGGTGCCGCGATGGCACAGTGGCTGCTCTCGAACCTGCCCGCGATCACGACCGCCTGCACCGAAGCAGGCCCTTTCATCTACGCCATCCACGCCACGGAGATCCGCAAAATGGACATCAGCTCACCCCGGCCCCGGTAGTGCCTCCTCCCCACCATCGACCGGAGTCGCACCATCCGTGATTCAGGCAGACGCCGGTTAGCCGTTGCGTGAGAGCGCTGGATAGCGCCGCTCATGCCGCCTCACTGTTCGGTGAGGCACTCCCGGTCTGACCCGCTCGCGCGG
>NZ_CADDZT010000068.1:40317-41665 GCF_902812655.1 Candidatus Frankia meridionalis
CCGCGCGAGCGCGGTCTTACGGTCGCCTCCACGGGCGTTTTGCGTCTCCGATGTACTGACGGCGACGAGTTGACGCAGGTTGATCGCGGCGTTGTGGTCGCGGTCGGCCACCAGCCCGCAGGACTGGCAGGTGAACGTGCGGTCCGACAGGGTCAGGCTTGGGTTTCGCCAGCCACAGCCGGAACAGGTCTTCGAGCTTGGGTACCAGCGGTCCGCGACGACCAGGCGGGAGCCGTACCAGCCGGTCTTGTAGGCAAGCTGGCTGCGTACCTCGGCCATGCCGGTGTCCGACACGGCGCGGGCCGCCCGCCGGTTACGCACCATCCCGGCCACATGCAGATCTTCCACCACGATCGTGTCGTGGGACTTCGCCAGCCGGCTGGTCAGCGTGTGCAGGCCGTCGCGGCGCTGGTTCGCGACGCGGGCATGAATGCGGGCAAGCCGGGCGGCGCGTCCCCGACGGCCCACGCTGCCCGGCTTCGACCGGGCGTAGGCGCGGGACGCGGTACGCAGCCGACGCAGCGAACCAGCGAGATGCTTCGGGTTCGGGATCGTCTCCCCGGTGGATAGCACGGCGAGGTGCTTCACGCCCAGGTCGACACCGACCGGGCCGGCTTTCCGCTGCCGCCGCGACGGCCCTTCAGGTATGTCGCGATCAACCTCAACGGTGAACGAGACGAACCAGCGGTCGGCGGTCCGGGAAACGGTCGCGCCGAGCAGTCGGCCAGTCCCTCCGGCAAGTCGACCCGTGAGCGCGCTCATCGATTCGTGGACCTTCACTCGGCCGATCCGGGGCAGTTTCACGCGCAGGTCATCAGCCGGGCCGTACGCGCCTGTCGTGTAGCGAAACGAGTCGCGTGCCTTCCCGCGCTTCTTGAACCTGGGAAAACCGACCCGGCGACCGTTGCGCCGACCGTTACGCGAGTCCGAGAAGTTCTTCAACGCCTGCGCCAACTGATCCAGGCCGGCGGAGAATGCCTCCTTCGAGCACTCCGGCCACCACGGCGCGATCTCGTTCTTGACCTGGTTCCACCGCAGCCGCAACGCCGGCAGGGTCCACGGCGCCGGGGTCAGCGCGTCGCCGTCGATCCCGTAGGACTTCTCGGCCTCACGCTGCGCCAGCGCGGCCTTCACGAACGCCAGACCCCAGTTGAAAACGAACCGCGACACCCCCGGCATGGCGGCGCAGGTCGGCAAGATGGGCCTGGTTCGGGTCGAGCGCGAAACGGTACGCCTGGAGAACCTTCACGAGTCCGCCTCGGTGGCAGCGGCGACGGCACGGGCAGCGCGGTTCGCGGCGGCACGGCGGCCATACAGCCGGGCACACATCGATGTGAGGATCTCGGTG
>NZ_CADDZT010000068.1:41905-42844 GCF_902812655.1 Candidatus Frankia meridionalis
CCACCTCGGCCGGGTCGACGACGAGCAGCCGCCGGCCCTGCGCGGCGAGTGCCGCCTCGACGTACTCGGCGCCGAACCGGGCAAACCTGTCGCGGTGTTCGACGACGATCGTGGTCACCTCGGGGTCGCGCAGCAGCGCGAGGAACTTGCGGCGATGACCGTTGAGGGCCGAGCCGACCTCGGTCACGACCTTGCCGACGGGTAGGTCCTGCCCGGCTGCCCAAGCGGTGACCCGAGCAACTTGCCGGTCAAGGTCGGTCTTCTGATCGGCTGACGATACCCGGGCGTACACCGCCGTTGTCCCCGCCACGGCTGGTCTGGCTGGCTCGTCCACAAGGATCAGCCCGCCGACCTTGCGCGCGGAGACAGGCAGCCTGCCCTCAAGGAACCACTGGCGGGCGGTCGAGTACCCGACGCCGTTCGCCGCAGCCCAGTCCTTGAGGTTCACAACACAATCATACAGCGCCATCTGGCACTATCTAGCGCAGACACAGCAGCAGAATTCATCCCTGTCTTCCGTCGCTTGATGTGTGCAACCCAGGGGTGTACCGGTCGTGCCGGCGTAGACTCAGGCTTCTCGCCAGGATCTTTAGGGTCGTCGGGCCGAACCCTGGTCCGCACCCGTGTTACACACGCCGCACGGCTCGGACGCAGCACGCCGACCACCGCGCGGCCCGGCGGAGCACGGGAACCATCGCGGTGATGGGTGAGGCACAGTGGCCGGCGATTCTGAGCGTCGACACGTGGGAGCAGGTCCGGGCGATCCTGACGGACGCGAAGCGGCGGACCAACACCGACGCGGTGAAGCTACGGCGCTTGCTCGCCGGGTTCGTCTATTTACTCCAGCCCGAGATTTGTGATCATTTGGGTCTAGTGGGCTGGCCGTGGGTGGCCGGGCTGGCATGGCGCGGCGTGGCGAGCCTGGACATGGGGAAGCCA
>NZ_CADDZT010000068.1:43252-43623 GCF_902812655.1 Candidatus Frankia meridionalis
GCCGGCGACGAGGTCTACGGCAACGACCCCGCCCTGCGCGCCGCCCTCGCGCGCCGCAAGCTCGGCTACGTCCTCGCGGTCGCCCGCACCCATCAGATCGACACCAGGGCCGGGAAACGCAGGGCGATCGACCTCGCGGTCACCCTGCCCGAACAGGCCTGGACCAGGATCTCCGCCGGCAACGGAGCCAAAGGCGAACGGCTCTACGACTGGGCGTTCGTCGCCACCACCGACGCCGACCTACCCGGCCGCCACCACCTGCTGATCCGCCGCAACATCCACACCGGTGAACTGGCGTTCTACCGGGCACACAGCCCAACACCCGTCCCACTCGCCACTTATGTTCGTATTGCCGGGATTCGTTGGGCGGT
>NZ_CADDZT010000068.1:44007-44709 GCF_902812655.1 Candidatus Frankia meridionalis
TATTGCGCGTCGTGCGGGCAGAAGATGACCGGGAACGGCACGAACGGGAAGAAAATGTATTGCCAGCGTCGGGACGGACGGTGCCCGGCGAAGGTCCGTATTGGGGAAATCTTCCTTATGGACCTGGTTTCCCTTGCCGTGCGGCAGCGTCTGAACGATCTGGTTCTGCGCCCGGTAGACACGCAGGACCCGGTTACGGCGGAATTGGCGGCGCTGGAAACCCGGAAAACCGCGTTGGCGGACCGGTGGGCGGCCGGCGAAATCGACGATGATGATTACGAGACACGCCATAGGGCGATCACCGCGCGGATACGGGCCTGTCAGACCAGGGCGCACACCAGCGCGCGGCGTCGCGCCGCGCTGCCCGTGGATGGCGCCGAGGGTTGGGATGACCTCGGTGACGACATCGCGGCGCAGCGGGTCGTTCTGACGCAGATGATCGACGGTATGATCATCGGTGGGGACGGGACCGTCGACGGTGACACCGTCCAACGGGTGCGCGTCGTCTGGCGGGACATGAACGACCCCCGGTAGAGCACGTCCTGTCTGAGAGCACGTCCGGGCGGCACGGCCGCCCGGCTTCGACCCTGCCATGCAGGGTCCCCATCCACGTCCCGCCCGCGGATCGGGCGGGCGGCCCGGGGGCGGCGTTGACGCGCCACCCCCGGGCTTTGATCCCCATTTCCTGGCTACACAGGAGTT
>NZ_CADDZT010000068.1:44831-45461 GCF_902812655.1 Candidatus Frankia meridionalis
TGGCCTACGTGGTCCACGACCCGTCCGGTGATCTTTGTCTGGTCGTCCGGTCAGGGGCGCGTCCCCATGATCTGATCGGGGCGGCCGGGTCGGTGCCGGCGGACGCTCTGCTCGGCGACTTCGTCGCGGCCCGCGACACCCTCACGTTGATGTTCCGGCCGGTGCCGGCCGAGGTGGACGACGCGGTGACCATGTCGTCCGACGCGGCGGCCGGTGCGCCGAGGGGGGCGGACGGGGGGTGGCTGCCGGACACGGACCTCCCGGCCGCGCCGCTACCGTCGCCGGACCGGGTGGACCGGGCGCGGCGGCGGCACGCTCGGCTGCCGGTCGCGGCGTTCTGGGTGATAGCAGGCGGCGCGGTGCTGTCTGGGCCATGGGACACCCGGGCGGACGCGGTGTGGGCCAGCGCGCAGCGTGCGGGTAGCACGGTGGTCTACGGCACGGTCAGCGGCGACGGGGCGCTGACAAGCCGCGCCGCACCTGATGACATGGCGGCCGACCGGGCGGTAGCGGCAGCCGTCGCCCGTCTGGTCGACGAGGACGACCGGTCGCTGTTGGCCACCCGGGATGCGGTGTCGATGTTGACAGTGGAGGTGGTCCGGGCGCTGGTGTGGGCGGGCGTGCCGGTCG
>NZ_CADDZT010000069.1:0-4891 GCF_902812655.1 Candidatus Frankia meridionalis
CAACGGCACCGTCTGAGCGCCTACGTCGCCGACGACGCGCACTTCCAGCCCCAGGACCCGCCTGGCTGCGCGGCTTGGGTCCAGGTCCGCGCTGCATCCCTCGACCCGGACACGCTCCTCGCGGCGCTCAAGGCGGGCCACTACTACGCCAGTACCGGCCCCGAGCTGTACGACGTCCAGCTCCACGGCGACATCGTCACTGTCCGCTGCTCACCGGTCCGCAAGGTGCTGATTACCGGAGGCGTCCCGGGCCTCCAGATCAAGGAGGGCAAAAAACTGACAGAGTGCTCGCTGCCCGTCTCGATGTTCAGCGGCGGATACTGCCGCATCACTGTCGAGGACACCGACGGGCGACGCGCCTGGACAAACCCGATCAGCGTCGGTTCAGAACCCTGATTCCGTCGTCCCCGCCCGCGCGGGGATCTTCCCCGCCGGATGGTGTCACCTACTACCGGAACCTGGTCGTCCCCGCCCGCGCGGGGATCTTCCGTCCCGGTATGGGTGGGCCGACCGGGCCATCCTGGCCGGACTGGCACGGCTCCTCCCACGGGCGTCGTGGCCGATCCTGCCCGTCCGCCCGGAAACCGATCCTGCACCTCGCCGTGCCGGCCTCACCTGGCGGCAGGTCCTCCAGGCGCAGGCCCGCGGAATCCTCGCCTGTGATTTTTTCACGGTGAAGACGGTGCTACTGAGCAGGCTGTACGTGCTGTTCTTCATCGAGCTGGAATCCTGCCGAGTACATCTCGCCGGCGTCACCCACCACCCCACCGGCGACTGGGTCACCCAGCAGGCCCGGAACCTGCTCATGACCTTGGACGAGCGGGCTGCACAGGTCCGGTACCGGCCAGGCGCGGACCACTTCCGGGACATCCCTCAACGAGAAACCGCCGGCCTGTCGTGATCGTCGCACATGTACATGAGCCAGCCACTCGAACAGTTCGCAGGGGATCGGTGGACTCGTTCGCCGAGCGGTCACCTGCGTGGTCAGACCGTCTCATTGGCGAGCCTCGCGAGCGCTCTGCCGGCTCGCATGAGGTCCGCCAGATCCTGTCGATCGAGCTGGTGCAGGCGCTGGAAATACCAGCCGTCGACGACACGGCGTGACTCCTGGACTGCGTTAAGGCCCTTGTCGGAAATCCGCACGATGAACTGGCGGCCGTCGTACTCGTCATTCTCCCGGATTACCAGGTCACGTTCGACCAGGGTTGCCAACGCACGTGTCATCGAGGGTTTGCGTACACCTTCGAGGTGGGCGAGCTGCGTCGGTGTCAGAGGGCCCAGCTGCTGCAGAGTGGACAGTGCGGACATCAGACTCGAGGGCAACGCCTGCGGGTTACGCTGGCGTTCCGCCCGTTGCGAGCGTGCGAGTTTCGTTATCGAGGTTCGCAGCATGGTCACGAACGCTGGGTCGATGTAGTCGTTTTTGCGCGGACCCGCACTTCTGCCGGTGGCGGGGCCCTGCCCGTGTCTCGGGGCCGGCGGGCCGCTGGTCGATCGCGCAGGCACGGTCACTGACCCATGGTAACGAATTGCTGACAGGGCTGTGTCGTCGCTGGCCCTCGGGTACCGATCGTATATATCGGAAGACGCATGGGATGCATTACTTGACAAATATCCGTGAGCGTTCACCATCTGGCTGGTGATACGCATCCACGGTGTGTTCGGGTCCATCCGCAGAAGCTCGTATGAGGGTCGGCGAAACCGGTCAGCGGGTCCGGTGCGCAGTGCAATGGCCAGGATTATGACCGGTGCGTCCGGACCGCGGCCGGTAGGGCGAGATCGGTGTGCCGTGTCGCCCAGCGTCATCTGCTACCTGCCGGACACGACAACGGAGTCCAACGCGGCGCTGCATTCCGCTCTCGGGATCGCTACCCGTCGTTGGCTTGGCGGGCGTTGTGCGCGGGTCGTGGCTATCCATGTCACGAAATTGCACTTCATGCCGACCGATACCGTAGACATGTCGGGCCGGTATCTGGTTCTGCAGGCGGCTGAGGATCTGCGGACTGCGGTGGAATCCCGGGTGGGCGAGGCGCGCCGAGCCTCGGGGGTTCCTGTTGTCTTCGTGTCCGACCGTGGACCGGTGGCTGCCACGCTGACACGACATGTCAACCTGTGGGGCGGGGATGTGATCGTCCTGCCGATGGCGGGTGGCGCGAGGTCGAGGTTTCGGCTGGCAGCTCGGTTACGCCGGGCAACCAACGCGGTTGTCGTCAACCAGCCAGCGCATTCACGGAACATGGCGGTGTGGGCGAGCCCTGCTGACAGTTCGTGACGGTGGCTCCCGTGACGGTGGCTCCCGTGTTGCGGGGGCTTGCGGCGGGAGCCGCGGTCACAGCGGCCTGCGGTCGGCTCGACCGACCGACACGATGTCCTTTGTCATCCAGCTGACATCGTTTTCGGTGACGCATAGCCGCTCCGCGATCTCCTGGCTGGTCCGACCGGAGTCGACCGCTTCACGAAGCGCCTGATTGCGTACGGTCCGCAGGGATGTGCGCCGATCACAGTCCGTCCAGATAAGATCGTTTGCCACGACAGCCCGCTCGACCGGGTCGGAGATCGCAAGTACCTCGTCATGGGAGAGCACGCGATGATAGTGGACGTTCCGCGGCGATCTGGCAATGTCTCGGTGCGGCCGAACTCGACTCACGGCATCCAGGCCGCCGTGTCGTCGGCGGGCAGATCTATGGGGTTCGCCTGGCGCACACCATGAATTGCTCTCAGGTGGGCAGGGTACGCCGTCGGTCGTGGCGTTCCTGGACGCGCTGGTAGATCTCCAGGGCGAGGTTGAGCACCAGATGCCCTTCGTGGGCCGGGCGGCGGAACGTGTCGGGCTGTACGCCAAAGAGGCGGGCGGCCCGTTCCCGGCGCTGATCCAAGGACAGGCCGAGGGTGCCGGGCCACAGACACAGCATGATCCCCATTGCCTCGCTGTGCGGCTGTTCCAGGGCGGCGACGGCCGCGGTGAGCAGGCGGTGGGCGTGGATTGCCCGGTCGTGGATCGTCTGGCGGGGCATGCCCGTTTCGGCAGGCCAGACCAGGTCGACGAATTCCGGCGCATATGTGATCAGCTCGGCGGGACGGCCTCCGCGGCGGAGCGTCCGACCGAGGTGGTTTTGGATTTGTTGCACATTTGTTGTGTTCATTGGGTGGTTCGGTCGTTCCCTTCCGCGGGACAGCTCTCGTGCCAGTTCTATGCCAGGCGCGTCCGGTGGTGGCTGCATCAGCCTTCCGGTTACCGGTCTCGTGCCTATTTCATGCCTGGTTTTTGTGCTGG
Source organism: Candidatus Frankia meridionalis (assembly GCF_902812655.1). GTDB lineage: Bacteria > Actinomycetota > Actinomycetes > Frankiales > Frankiaceae > Protofrankia > Protofrankia meridionalis. The sequence goes on from NZ_CADDZT010000069.1 coordinate 3,275, forward strand.
TGGTGCGCATGGAATCTGCCCGGTCCAGAGGCTGCATTCTGCCATGGCGGCGATATTGACTACTCGGTGATGGGCGGGGTTTGCGCTCGCAGTGTGCCGGGTGCGATGCCGCCAGGCCGTTCGTCGAGCTTCACAGTTGCCTCCGGTGGGGCAGGGAACAGGAGGGTTGTCGATGACTATGTGTGTGCATCCGGCCAGGTCCGGTCGGCCCCCGGACGAGGCGGAGATCTCCCAGTATCTGCTCTGCCGATTCCGTCGGCTTCCCACCGTGACTGAAGTCGGTTAGGGCCGTGGTCGCCGCGGAGCCGGCAGCGACACCGGAGCCGGCAGCGACACCGGAGCCAAGGCCCGTACCGACGCCAGAGTTGTCGCCGGAGCAGCCGTCGCTGTTGTTCGCGGCGGTCCTGTTCGCAGGAGAAGGCCGTTCCAGGGTCGTCGAGGTGACGATTCTCTTCGAAAGCGCCACCGCGGCCGACGAGTACGCGGTACGGCACGGGTGGGGCGACTATGCCGTTGGCGTGATTCGCTTTCCTCTTCCGCCGCGGTCCTGCCGGGTCCGGTGGGTGGCGTGAAGCCGAATGGTATGTCGGGGCGGAGCGCCGTAGCGGTGGCCACCGCATCACGTTCGACGTCGGGTACTGCTGCGCAAAGTTGTTCAGTGAGCTTTTTCCATCTTGATTCTTTGAGCGTCAGAACAGGACAGTTCGGATGACGTTGTTCCAGGTTTGACCGAGGCGGCATCAAATGGTCATAGCGACGCTCCGATAGGATCATCTCGGTAGCGTCGAGGGACTGGATGGTGGATGGCCCGGCACACCGATTTCACCGTGAGTAGCCGGAATGAAATAACCTGTTCATTTTGAGCCTTCTGCAGGCCCGTGACCTGCGAAGACGCTCCCGAGGATGCATTTGTTACTTCATTACAGATCCTGAGAACCGGCATGCCAGTCTATTTCTGCGACCCACATTCGCCGTGGCAACGGGGCTCGAACGAGAATACCAACGGTCTTCTTCGGCAGTACTTCCCGAAGGGTACCGATCTGTCCTTGTATTCCCAGGCTGATCTCGATAGAGTGGCCGCAGAGCTGAATGGCGGACCCCGTGAGACGTTGGGCTGGCGAAAGCCGATAGAAATGTTCAACGATCTGTTGGAACGGCATGCGTCGCCATGACCGCTTGATTCCGCCGGTCAAAAACTATGTCTCCAGCATTCTGGAGAAGCTCGGCCTCACCAGCCGGACCCAGGCCGCGATCTTCGCGATGAAGCGCGGGGCCGCACCACCGACCGGCACGCCGGTGCAGCCGGTGGACTGAACCCCGCCGGCCGTAGGTGGAAACCGTTGTTATCACGATGGTTTCCACCTACGCTGTCGGGTCCGGTTCGGATGATCGCCGTGGGGTGGAACCCGTCGAGCGGTACCTGGCTCGGCGACCCGGACGCGGTCGGGATTTTCCTTTATGTCACCATGCCGAGCGGGCCTGCCCGTCGCAGGCGTATGCCGACTACCGGGAGAGCGCGATGAGCACACCGGGACAACCCGCCGAGGACCCGAAGAGTGACCCGGCCCAGCCCGGCTCGGGATACCCGTCCGGTCCCGGTTATCCCGGTCAGCAGGG
>NZ_CADDZT010000069.1:4991-5732 GCF_902812655.1 Candidatus Frankia meridionalis
TTACGGCCAGCAGGGTTACGGGCAGCAGGGTTACGGGCAGCAGGGTTACGGGCAGCCGGGTTACGGCCAGCCGGGGCAGCCGGAGTACGGCCAGCCGGGGCAGCCGGAGTACGGCCAGCCGGGGCAGCCGGAGTACGGCCAGCCGGGCCAGCCGGGCGAGCCCGGTTACGGATATCCAGGCGCTCCGGAGTACGGCCAGCAGGGTTATGGTCCGCCGGTCTACGGTCCGCCTGCAGCGGCATATCCAGGCTCGGCCGGTTATGGTCAGGATCTCTATGCCCCGTTCGGCCGTCACCCGGTGACCGGTGAGCCGTACTCGGACAAGCAGAAGATCACTGCTGGAATTCTTCAGCTTTTCCTGGGTGGGGTCGGGGCTGGCCGGTGGTACCTGGGTGACACAGGTATCGCGCTCGCCCAGCTCTTCACCTGCGGGGGGCTCGGCATCTGGGCATTGATCGACAGCGTGATGATCCTCACCGGGAACGTCCGTGACAAGAACGGGCGGCCGCTGCGTGACTGATCGATTCTACTTTCGCGCGGTTCGGTCCTGTCGTTGCCCGGCCGGGAACACCGGCCGTCACCGGATGATGATCGGCGTGGCCGCCTGCGCGCTGGCGGGGATCGGCTACCTTGCCGGCGCCGATCCCCACGACCCGGCTACGTTCATGCCACCCTGTCCGATCAAGCTCGTGACCGGGCTCGACTGCCCGGCCTGTGGCGGCCTGCGCATGGTGCATGACC
>NZ_CADDZT010000069.1:6059-10215 GCF_902812655.1 Candidatus Frankia meridionalis
AATTTCTTCCTGCTGGTGTGCAGCCCGGTGCTGCTCCACCTGCTCTGGCGGCAGGCTCGCGCGGTCCGGGACAGCGAACGGGTCGAGGTTTCCCGGTGGCTCGCCTACGGCCTCGGCGGCGCCGCGGTGGCCTGGATGGTCGTGCGCAACCTTCCCGGATGGCCACTGATCCCCACGACCACCGACTGATCGGCGGCCCGCGGAGCGACGTTTCGTAGGCAGCGACATCCCAGGAGCGGCTGCGTCGCAGCCCGACGTTTCCGTCGCCCGGAATTTGCCGTCCGGAGGTATCCATTCACGGATGGCGTGGATCATGCGCTGAGCTGTGTGGATGTGTTGGGGCGACATGCCGGCGCGGTCCGCCCGCCGGATGTCCCGCGGTCGGGGATCCCGCGGTCGGGGATCACAGCCCGGCGTAGCATCGAATCAGCCGGACGGACCGGTGGACCGGCCAGGTCTATCGGAGGATGGCTGTCATGCCGGATCTGGGTGTCGGCGAGCTTTTGATCATCGCGTTCATCGTGGTGCTGTTGTTCGGCTCGGCGAAGTTGCCGGACGCGGCCCGCTCGCTTGGCCGCTCGTTGCGGATCTTCAAGGCGGAGACGAAGGGCCTGCGCGAGGACGGTTCGTCCGCGGGCCCCGAGTTGCCGTAGGCTGCGTCGCAGCAGGCGGCACGGGGTCTCCGTGATGCCGAGTCAGTCAGTGCCCCGTCCCGGTGATGCTGAAGTCCCGGTGATGGGGTAGCCGTGGTCAGACGTCGAGGCCGTACTCGCGGGCGATCCCGGTCAGGCCGGTGGCCCTGCCCTGCCCGAGTGCCCGAAACGCCCAGCCGGCGTTGTCGCGGGTGACTTCCCCGAACAGCATCGCGGTCTCGGTGGCGGCCTGGGTGGTCAGATCGTAGCGGGCGAGTTGGGTGCCGCTGTCGGCGTCGAGGACCCGGATGTAGGCGTTGCGGACGTCGCCGAAGCTCTGTTGCCGGTCGTCGGCGTGGTAGATGCTCACGGGGAAGACGATCCGGGTGATGCTCCGGGACAGCCGGTCGAGACGGATGTCGATCTGTTCGTCGTCGCCGACGGCACCATCCGCTTCGCCGGTGAGGTTGTCGCCGCGGTGGACGATCTCCCCATGCGGGGTGGAGAGGTTGTTGAAGTAGACGAAGAAGTCCCGCGACGGTGCCCGGCCGTCCGCGGTCAACGCGATGGCGCTGGCGTCCAGGTCGAACTCGGTTGACCCGGTGAGGTCGGGGTCCCAGCCGAGACCCACGGTGATATGGGTGAGCCCGCTGCCTCCCGTCCGCAGAGAAACCTCAGCACCCTTCGCCACATCGATTCCCACAGCGTCCCCACTCTCCGCCGTTCGTGTGCCCCGGCCGGTAACGAAACCACGCATCTGTTCGCACGGACGGCGAAACGGCGCAATTGGTGGCGAGGCCTCCCGCGCATGCGGTCAGCGGCGTTGGCGAGGACGACGTGCGGGGGCGGCCTGGACGTGCGGGGGCGGCCTGGACGTGCGGACCGCCCCCGCCCGCTATCCGTCCGCTATGGCACCTATATACGATCGGTGCCGGATCGGGTGGAGACGGGTAGGAGAGGCTGGTATGAGCGACATACGACAGCCGCCGCCGACTCGTGAGGCCGTGCTGCCGGCCGGTATCGATCCTCGTGCCCGAGTTCCGGGCGGCTTGTCGGCCCGGCGTGCCTCCGGGATCTTCTCGAGGTTGCTGAAGGTGATGCTCGCAGGGTTGTCGACCGTCGTCCTGGTGGTGAGCGTCGGCGGTTGGGCGCTCTACAACCATCTCGACGGAAAGATCAACAGGGTGGATCTCGACCTCGCCGGCCAGCGGCCGGCCACCCCGGTGCACGGCGTCGAGAACTACCTGCTGGTCGGCACCGACAGCCGCGCCGGATCCGACGGCGCCTACGGCGACGCACCGGGCCAGCGTTCGGACACGACGATCCTCGTCCATCTCGCCGCGGATGGCAGCAGCACGATGGTCTCCTTCCCCCGTGACACGCTGGTGACCATTCCCGAGTACACCGACGCCAAAGGCCGCCGGCACGCCGCGCATCGGGCCAAGTTCAACTCGGCCATCGCGGACGGTGGCCCCTCACTGCTGGTGAGAATGATCGAGCAGCTCACCGACATCCGCATCGACCACTACGTGTCCATGGACCTCGAGGGCTTCCGCGCCATCACGGATGCGATCGGCGGTGTCGAGGTCTGCATCCTCCCGTCGACCTATCGGAACGTCTTCGACGACGACAACGGGGTGCGAAAGGTCAGCACTAACACCAACGACCCGATGAGTGGGTTCGTCGGCGGTCCCGGGACGATTCTGGTTGACGGCCGCCGTGCGCTGGCCTTCGTCCGGCAGCGGCACGGGCTGCCCAACCAGGACCTGGACCGCATCCAGCGGCAGCAGCAGTTCATCGGCGCCGTCTTCCGCAGGACGACGTCCAGTGGGGTGTTGACGAATCCGGTCAAGCTCGAGGCGTTGCTGTCAGCGACGACATCCGCCCTCACCCTCGACAGCGGTACGACCATCGCCGATCTGAGGGGGCTGGCCACCCGGATGCGAGGGGTGGCCGAGGGCAGCATCCACACGGTGACCCTGCCGACTCACGCCCCGACCCGTGAGGAGGGCGGCATTGGCGATTCGGGCCAGCTGCCCCTGCTCGGCGCGGTCCAGATCTACAACCCGGCCGATCTCGAACGCATTGTCGCGCCGTTACGCGCTCGGGACAGCGCCACCGGGGCGCCGCAGTCCCCATCAGGCGCCACCGGGGCGGGGACGCCGCAGCCGGGGTCGAACTCCGCCGGCGGCACGGCCACGATTCCGGCGGATCAGATCACCGTCGCGGTCTACAACGGCTCCATGGTCGCCGGGCTCGCCTCCCATGCCGTTACCGCGCTGACGCAGCAGGGCTTTCACGCATCCAATGCAGGTAACGCCTCCCTGCGTAGTCATCTGAGTTCCAAGATTGTCTACGGCCCAGGCCAGGACACCGCCGCTGCGACCCTGCAGGCCGCCGTGCCCGGATCCCAGCTCCAGCGTGACCCGACCGCGACCCGCCTCCAACTGATCGTCGGATCCTCGTTCACCGGGGTCGTCTCCGGCGGAGCGGGTAGCCCGGTGTCCGGCGGAGCATCGGTCCCGACGTCGGGGGCGGCTGCCGCGTCGCCGTCGGCGGGACCCACCGCCGCTGTTCCGGCTGCCGCACCCACCTGTACGTACTGACGCCACCGCCCAGCCCCCGAGCTGGCCGGTGGTACAAAATCGATCTTCATCGGGTGGTTCGGCCCTACCGCTGGTTCGGCCCTACTGCCGACCCGCTTCGGTACGGGCATGTCCCGCGGTCGGTCCGCGGTCGGTCGCGAGTGACCGCTCCCAGGCGTCCGTGGGTCTGGTCTCGTCGAAGCGGATGGTCGCGAGTACCTCCTTGCCGGCGAGGTCCCTGTCGAGACCGCCGTAGCCAGGTCCGCTGGGTAGGAGGGTGACCCTCAGGAACGAGTCCGCGGACCGGCGGCGCCAGCCTGCGTAGTACAGCGCCGCACCGCAGCTGATCAGCAGTTGCCGTCCGTCCGGGTCGACCGCACCGAGGAGGTGGGAAGGATCCGCGAACAGCTTGAGGCGTCCGCCGCGGGCGACGCCAGTGCCACGGCTGGGTGCCGTGGATCGACGGCGCCTGCGACGCCTGCGCGACGACTCCCTCGACCTCCTCGCGAAAGGGCGCCAGATCGCCTACCGACATGATCTTCACCTGTCCTTTGTCCGGTGTGCGGTCGTCGTGGTTGTTCTCCAGCTCCGCGTGGTCTGCCCGTCGTCCGGCGGCATGCACCGGCGCCCTTGGGCTTCCGAGCGCGCGACGAGAGCTATGTTCGTGTGCCCCGGGGTCGGTGGGGGCCCGCCGGATCGCACAGAGATCTGACGGGAACGGGCCTACCGACGGGTCTGCACGGGCAGGACACCTTGGCTCATCGAACCCCGCAACCGGGTACGGAGGCTATCGGGTCGGGCGGACCCTCCGATCCCATCCGGTGAGTAATCGAATGCGCACGAAAAGAAATTTTCATAAAGTGGTTGCGATCATGAAATCTCGTCGTTCCGTCGTGTATGTTTTCCCTTGCCGGCGGAAAGCCGGGAGACACCGGGGCC
>NZ_CADDZT010000070.1:0-801 GCF_902812655.1 Candidatus Frankia meridionalis
CCCGGCCCACGGTCAGGAAAGTCGCGGAGCCGGTAGGACAAAGAGAACAAACAGGACGGAAGAGGAGTCACAGCCGCCACACACACCACCCCGCAAGATCAAGGCCAGGGCTGAACAAGACTGAACAAGGCCGAACAAGACTGAAAAGGGCCGAACGGATCCAGAGTCAGAAACGGACAATAACGACAGACAGCATGACTCTACCGCACAACGTCACCACCATGCCACCCAGGGCAGGATTTTCGCGTTCCCCGCGGCCGGCGTTCACAACCCGGTCACACCCGGCAACCACCTGCGAGATCCCCGGCCTGGACGTCGGTAACCGGCTGCCATGAACTCGATCGACAAGGGGTCGGGCGTCAGACGGGTTCGAGGCGGATCACTACCGACTTGGACACGGGGGTGTTGCTGACCGCCGCGGTGGCGTCGAGCGGGACCAGCACGTTCGTCTCCGGGAAGTAGGCGGCGGCGCACCCTGCGGCGGTCGGGTAGGCCACCACCCGGAACCTTTCGGCCCGCCGCGCCACCCCGTCCGTCCACCGGCTGACCAGGTCGACGTGTGCGCCGTCGGCGATACCGAACGCGGCGAGGTCGTCGGGGTTGACGAACACGACCCGGCGGCCCTGGTGGATGCCGCGGTAGCGGTCGTCCAGCCCGTAGATCGTGGTGTTGAACTGGTCGTGCGAGCGGATCGTCTGCAACAGCAGATGCCCCGGTGGGACGCGCAGCACATCCAGGGTGTTGACGGTGAGCCGGGCCCGCCCGGTCTCGGTCGGGAAGGTACGGGAGTCGCGCGGCGGG
>NZ_CADDZT010000070.1:1099-3387 GCF_902812655.1 Candidatus Frankia meridionalis
GGGCCGCGCGACCTTGGCCTCGAAGTCCTCGCAGCCGGGGACGACCCGTCCGATGTGGGCGCGGATGCGGCCATAGTCGGCGGCGAGCCCCTCCCAGTCGACGGCGACATGCCCACCGAGGGTCGCCCGGGCCAGCCCGCACACGATCGCCACCTCCGAACGCAGCGACCCCGACGCGGGGGCGAGCCGGCCCCGGGAGATGTGCACGGCACTCATCGAATCCTCGACGGTGACGAACTGCGGCCCACCGGCCTGCACGTCGATCTCGGTACGGCCAAGGGTGGGGAGGATCAGCGCCCGCCGCCCTGTGACGATGTGTGATCGGTTCAGTTTCGTCGACACCTGGACGGTCAGGCGCAGCCGGCGGATCGCGGCCTCGGTGACCTCGGTGTCCGGGGTCGCCCCGACGAAGTTCCCACCGAGCGCGGTGAACACCTTCACCCGCCCGTCCCGCATCGCCCGCAGCGTGTCGACCACGTCGAGCCCGTGTGCCCGCGGCGGGTCGAACCCGAACTCGTCGCGCAGCCGGTCGAGGAACACAGCCGGTGGCCTCTCCCAGACGCCCATGGTCCGGTCACCCTGGACGTTGCTGTGCCCACGCACCGGGCACACCCCGGCGCCGGGACGCCCGATGTTGCCGCGCAGCAGCAGGAAGTTGACGACCTCACGGATGGTAGGGACCGCGTCGCGGTGCTGGGTGAGCCCCATCGCCCAGCAGACAATGATCCGTTCGGCGGCGAGTACCCGACCGACGACCTCGTCGATCTCGGCGTCGGTCAGGCCCGTCGCCGCACGCACGTCGTCCGCGGACACACCACCCAGATGCGCGGCCAGGCGAGCGAAGCCGTCGGTGTGGGCATCGAGGAAGGCCCGGTCGAGGACCTCCCCGGGACGTGCCTGCTCCGCGGCGAGCAGCCGGGCGTTGATCGCCTGGAACAGCGCCAGGTCACCGCCGAGCCGGATCTTCAGAAACTGGTCGGCGAGCGCGGTACCGGATCCTGTGACACCACTGGCATGCTGCGGGTTACGGAACCGTAGCAACCCGGCCTCGGGCAGCGGATTCACCGCGACAATGCTCGCCCCGGCGCGTTTCGCCGCTTCCAGCGCGGTGAGCATCCGCGGGTGGTTCGTGCCCGGGTTCTGCCCCACGACAAAGATCAGATCGGCCTGGACGATGTCGTCGAGGCTGACACTGCCCTTGCCCACACCGATCGTCTCGGTCAGCGCCGACCCGGACGACTCGTGACACATGTTCGAACAGTCCGGCAGGTTGTTCGTCCCGAACGCCCGGACGAACAGCTGGTAGGCGAACGCGGCCTCGTTGCTGGCCCGCCCTGAGGTGTAGAAGGCGGCCTCGTCCGGGCTGTCAAGCGCGCGCAGTTCCCCAGCGATGATCGCGAATGCGTCGTCCCAGCTCACCGGCGCATAATGATCACTGTCGGACGCCTTGTACATCGGCTCGGTGAGCCTGCCCTGCTGACCCAGCCAGTAGCCGCTGCGGGTGGCAAGCTCCGAGACCGCATGCGCGGCGAAGAACCCGGGGCCCAGCCGGCGCAGGGTCGCCTCCTCGGCAACGGCCTTGGCGCCGTTCTCGCAAAACTCGGCCTTCCCCCGGTCGGCGGGGCGGGGATCCGGCCAGGCGCACCCCGGGCAGTCGAAGCCGTCGGCCTGGTTCAGCGCGAGCAGCGAACGGACACCCCGGCGGACCCCCATCTGGTCGCGGACATGTTCCATCGCATGCAGCACGCCGGGGATGCCGGCCGCCGACGACGCCGGAGCTCCGACCCTGAGCCCGTCCTCACCGGGGTCCTCACGTGGAGCACGACGTACCATCGTTGCCGCCTCTCCTCATCGCATACCGCTCGACCGACCGCGCCACCGCGCGCCGGTCTACCGCAGGCCGGTCTCGACCATCACCTCGCGGATGCGGTGCGCGCCGGTGTAGACGTTCATCGAGCTGCCGCGGACGAACCCCACCAGCGTCATCCCGGCGTCCTCGGCGAGGTCGGCCGCAAGCGACGACGGCGCGGACACCGCGGCCAGCGCGGGGATGCCGGCCAGCAGCGCCTTCTGGGTCAGTTCGAACGACGCGCGGCCGCTGACGACCAGCATCCGTTCGCGCAATGGCAGGTGGCCCTTGCGTGCCGCCCAGCCGATGACCTTATCGACGGCGTTGTGCCGGCCGACGTCCTCCCGGACCACCAGCAGGTTCCCGTCCGCATCGGCGATCGCCGCGGCGTGCAGCCCACCGGTCGAGGCGAAGACCCGCTGTGCGGCGCGCAGCCGGT
>NZ_CADDZT010000070.1:3659-5250 GCF_902812655.1 Candidatus Frankia meridionalis
AGCTGAACCCCGTCGATGCTGGTCTTCCCGCACAGCCCGCAGGAACTGCTGGTGTAGAAGGCACGCTCGATGCTCACGTCGAGCGGTGGCACGGCCGGCGCAAGGGTGATGTCGAGGACGTTGTAAGTCTGGACGCCGTGAATCGGGCCGTCATAGGTCCGGCCGCTGGAGACCTGCCCGCCGTCGGTGTCGGTGTCGGTGTCGGTGTCGGTGTCGACACCGCCTACGCCTACGCCTACGCAGTACCGCATCGCCGTGACGTCCGTGCCGTCTGCGATGATCCCCTCACCGACGAGGAAGCCAAGGGCGAGATCCATGTCATGCCCGGGGGTGCGCATGGTAACGGTCAGCGGCTTCCCGCCTACCCGGAGCTCCAACGGCTCCTCACCGGCGAGGCTGTCCGGACGTGTTACCCGATCACCGTCGACGGAGATCCGCACGACCCGTCGGCGTGCAGTCACCCGTCCCATGATAGCCACCCTGCCCCATCCCTCCCTGCGTCGCAAGCCACCGGGAGGGATAGGCGTAGGTGGTTTCCGTCATCCTGGTGACTGTTTCCACCTACGGTCCGAGGCGGATCCAAAGCAGATTCAGTGCAGCCGGGCAGTGGCGGGCCGCCCGCGGTCACAGCGGTTCTCCCGGGATGCCGGCGTACTCCCTGCGGAGGACCTCGACAACATGATGATCATCATTCAGTTCCATGTCGTCGATGGCGCCGACCGCGCGTACACCGATGGCGGCGTTGGTGACGAATGCGGCCCACATGTCGGGGACGGCCGACAGACCGACCGGTGCGACGATGGTCCGCTCATGTACCTGCCTGAGCAGCCGCATGGTCACTCCGGTGAGGCAGTCCGCATCGGGCCAGACCACGTGCTCGCCGTCGAAGAAGCCGATGTTCCAGGTACCGCCCTCGGAGATGAAAGAACCGGCATCTATGAAGAGCGCGTCGTCGAAACCATTGCGCTGCGCCTCCCGCCGGCACCGAAGAGTGCCGAAAAGTCCGACGTGTTTGACGGCCGGCATATCCCGGCGATAGCCGACCGACCGGACTCGCAGCGGCGGCAACGGGAGGGTGGCCGCCGGCCGGGTGGTCACGAGAACGCGCGGTTCCGCCATGGCGCCGGGATGCCCCATCCCAAGCGCCGGGTCGAAGATGGTCACCCGGACCATGAACGACCCTGTGTCGTCACCGACCGCCCGGCGGATGAGCTCCCGCACGCGCTGCGCGTCCAGGTCGGCGTCGAAGACCGTCCGGCAGTCACGGACCAGTCGTTCCAGGTGATGCGACAGCCCACGGACACGTTGATCGTCAATGCGCATGGACGTGAAGTGGCCGTAGTTCGTCAGCGCCAGCACCGCGAGATCATCGGCGTCCACCGGCATGCCGTCCAACTGCGCCATACGGCCAGTGTGGAGGGCGGAGGGCGGAGGGGACGCGGTAGTGGAACAAGCACGGTAGTCACGGTCGGGGCCGGCCTTCTCGCGATGTATCGTGAAGATAGTTGAAGGCTCAACAGGAACGAACGGGCGTCGAGCGTCACAGGGAGAAGATCATGGGTGTCCACCGCCTCAACCACGTCGTCCTCTA
>NZ_CADDZT010000070.1:5580-7140 GCF_902812655.1 Candidatus Frankia meridionalis
ACCACCGCGTTCTACACCGACGTCCTGGACTTCCGGGTGAAGATTTCGATGCCCGGCCAAGCCGCGTTCCTCCAGGCACCGGACTCCACCAACGACCACGACATCGGCCTGTTCCAGCTCGGCCCGCGTGCCGGCGCGTCCCAGGCCGGACGCTCGACCGTGGGCATGTACCACATCGCGTGGGAGGTCGGCACCCTCAACGAGCTGGAGGAGACCGCACGCAAGCTCACCGAGGCCGGGGCGCTGGTCGGTGCGTCCGACCACGGTACGACGAAGAGCCTGTACGCACACGACCCGGACGGCCTGGAGTTCGAGGTCGTCTGGCTGATCCCCGCGCACCTGCTCGACGACGCGGCCATCGCGGCCGGGGCGAGCGGCATCCGCCCGCTGGACATCGCCAAGGAGAAGGCCCGCTACGGCGCCGACACCCGCGGCGGCGTCGGCATCTCCATCCCCATCGGTGTCACCGTCTGACGCGGATCGTCCTGCTGCGTGCCGTGCAACTGCCGGGGGACCAACGGCTCGTCGGCCCCCGACTCCACCCGACCGGACTTCAGCAGGTGACCGCTCACCCATTCGACGGTCTCCCGGACGAACACCGTCCGGTTCTCCAGACCCACGATCTCGTGACCCTCACCGTCGAAAAGCAGGTACCTGCAGTCGACCCCGGCCGCGGACGCGGCTGCGACCGCCTGTTCGGCCTCGATCACCGGGACGTTGGTGTCGTTGACACCGTGGACGACCAGCAGCGGGGCGGCCAGACGGTGCATCCGGTACAGCGGTGAGAGCTCCCGCAGCAGACCGGCATCGGCTACCGGATCACCGTACTTGGTCACGGCGGGGCCGGCGATCCACGGTTCGGTGTGGGCGTAGAAGCTGGCGAAGTCGGCCATCCCGCAGATGTCCACCCCCACCCGGAACAGCTCCGGGTAGGTGACCAGCGCGGCGAGCGTCAGGTAACCCCCGTACGAACGGCCCGCGACCCCAACCCGGTCACCGTCGGCAAGGCCGGCCGCCACCAGATAACGGACGCAGGATGCGACGTCGGCGATGCCATCGAGACGGCGGCGGTGGTTGTCGGCGTCCACGAACGACCGCCCGTAACCGGACGAGCCGCGTACGTTCGGCGCGAACACGGCCACACCCCGGGTGACCAGCGCCTGGAACAGCGGGTTGAAGGCGGGACGTTCCTGAGCCTCCGGGCCGCCGTGGAAGAAGACCAGGGTCGGGTGCGGGCCGGGCCCACCGACCGGCCGGTACAGCCAGCCGGACAGCTCCAGCCCGTCGTGCGCGCTGAACCGGTGCAGCACGGGCCGGACGAGACGGGTCTGGGGCCGCGCCGCCGGCAATGCGGGAAGAACGGACGCGAGCGCCGGTGCCGGGAATGCTGTGGGTGCGTCGGAGACCAGACATCGATAGCCGGCCGGATCCGACAGCGGAACCGAGGCCGGATCCGACAGCGCATCCGAGAGCTGGGTGAGGTCGTAGGTCCACAGCTCACCAGGGACGGTCGAGCCGACCAGCGCCAGCAGCAGCCCGCGGCCACCGTCATGGACCAGC
>NZ_CADDZT010000070.1:7705-15019 GCF_902812655.1 Candidatus Frankia meridionalis
GGGAGCCGGACCCAAGGTCGACAAGTTCGAGGACGCTGTGCCCGTCGACGTTCCACGCCAGCACGGCGCTCGGCCGCTCCGTGGCCCCCCCGGACGCCAGCAGCACGAAACGTTCCAGGTCGGCGTCGTCCCGAGCGGCCACGACCTCGGCGACGCCAGGCTCACCGCCACCACTCAAGGTAACTGCCATCAGTACGACGCGTTCCCGCCCGGCATCCGACAGCAGGTAGACGACATCCCGATCGGTGGCCCCGACACCGGCGCCGAAACGGCCGAGCCCGACGGTGGCCGCCGCGTCCAGCAACAGGTGGAAACGTCCGGTCGCGGAGTCGACCAGGATGAGCCGGCGGACACCGCGGGGACCCTCACGCAGCAGCAGCCGGTACCCACTGCGGGCATCGCCGTCGATGTCGCAGATGGCCAGCGCCTGACCCGCGGCGAGGTGCTCGCGGCGCCCGGTTTCGGGGTCGACGAGCAGGGCGTGGGTCATACCCGACCCGACCGACTCACAGAGCGCGACCGCGGCGCCGTCCGGTGTCCATCGGCCGAGGGTGGCGGCGCTCACCGCGCCGGCGTCCACGGCGGAGCCTCTACCGGAACCCGGATTCGAGGGGTTGGCCGGACGCAGGACAACCGGTGTCGCGGATGTGGCAGGGACTTCCCGTGACCGCGTCACCGTGCCGGTCAGGTCTGCGACCGGATGCGGGCCGCCGGCAAGACGGCGAAGCCCGGTGCCGTCCGGGCGGATGACCCGGACCTCCGTGTGCTCGCCGCCGCCGGGCGCGACCATGACGGCGATCCATGCTCCGTCCGGTGACCAGACCACCGACCGGACATGGCCGGCGCCGGTGTCGACGGGCCGGCGCTCTCCGGTGGCGTCGCGCAGCCACAGCCGCGGGGTGCCGTCACGGTCGCTGACGTAGGCGACCCGGCCGGCGGGGCCGAGGCTCGGCGAGGAGCAGCTCGCCGCGGCCACCCAGTCGTCCACCAGGTCGCCGGTACGCAGGTGACCGGTGCCCGGGTCCCGGCGGGCAACGGATACGGCAACACCGACCGCGCCGACCGCACCGACCGCACCGTCCGCATGGTCGTCGCCCCGGGTCACCTCCACTCCGGACAGGTACCCGCCTGCCGAGAACCACTCCACCGTCATGACACCCCCTGGGTCTGCAGCCACATCTCCAGCAGCGCCGCCTGCCACAACGCGTTCGCGCCGAGCGTGGTCCGGTTGTCGTTCGGCGCCGCGAGCATGGCCTCCACCCACTCGGAACGGAACAGCCCGCGGGCCTTGGCGACCGGGTCGGTCAGCGACTCGCGCACCCGGTCCAGGTACACCCCGGACAGGTGCCGGATGGCCGGGACCGGGAAGTAGCCCTTCGGCCGGTCGATGACCTCGACCGGCATGATCGGACGACCGATGTCCTTGAGCACCCCCTTCCCGCCGGAGGCGAGCTTCAGCTCGGGCGGGCAGGCTGCCGCGAGCTCGACGAGCTCGTGGTCGAGGAACGGGGTGCGGGCCTCCAACCCGGCCGCCATGGTCATGTTGTCGACACGTTTCACCGGGTCGTCCACCAGCATGATCGTCGAATCGATGCGCAGAGCCGCGTCCACGGCGCTTGCCGCGCCGGACTCGGCGAAGTGCGTGGCGACGAAGGCGCGGCTGACGTCGGTGTCGAGGGTGTAGTCCGGCTCCAGCATGGCCGCGATCGCCGGGTGCGACCGGTCGGAGAACACCCGCAGGTACTCCTCGACCGCTTCGCCGCGCGGGACGCCGGCCAGCGGTGGATACCAGGAGTAGCCGGCGAACACCTCGTCGGCGCCCTGTCCGGACTGCACGACCTTGACGTGGCGGGAGACCTCCTGCGACAGCAGGTGGAACGCGACGCAGTCATGGCTGACCATCGGCTCGCTCATCGCGTCGATGGCCCGGTCGATCGCGGGCAGCAGCAGCCTGCTCGCCACCCGGATCTGGTGGTGGTCGGTGCCGAAGTGGCGGGCGATGACGTCCGAGTACATGAACTCGTCACCGGACTCTCCGCCGGCCGCTTCGAACCCGACGCTGAAGGTCGCGAGACCGGTCTGCCCGGCCTCGGCGAGCAGCGCGACGATGAGGCTGGAGTCCAGGCCGCCGGACAGCAGCACGCCGACCGGGACGTCCGCGACCATGCGCCGGCGCACGGCGATGCGCAGCCGCTCGGCGATCGCGTCCCGCCAGTCCGCCTCCGACCAGCCGGCGTGTGCCGGGTCGCGGGAGAAGCTCGGGTGCCAGTACAGCTCGTCGGTGCTCGAACCGTCGCTGTCGATGGTCCGTACCGTGGCCGCGGGCAGCTTGCGCACACCCGTGAGGATCGTGCGCGGCGCCGGCACCACCGAATGGAACGACAGGTAGTGGTGCAGCGCGACCAGATCGATGTCGCCGCTGACACCGCCGCCGGCGAGCAACGCGGGCAGCGTCGAGGCGAAGCGGACGCGGGCGGCGTCCGTGGTGACGTAGAGCGGTTTGATGCCCAGGCGGTCACGGCCGAGGACGAGGCGGCCGGTGTCGCGCTCGTGGATCGCGAAGGCGAACATCCCGGCGAAGCGGTCGACGCACCGGGTGCCCCACCGGTGGTAGGCCTTGGCGATCACCTCGGTGTCGGAGGTGGAGAAGAAGCGGTACCCCGCGGCGGTCAGCTCTGCTCGCAGCTCCCGATAGTTGTAGATACAACCGTTGAAGACCGAGGTGAGACCGAGCTCGCTGTCGACCATCGGCTGGGCGCCGCGCTCCGACAGATCGATGATCTTCAGACGTTGGTGGCCGAACGCGACCGGCCCGGACGCCCACGCACCGCTCGAGTCCGGGCCTCGCGGGCGCATCCGCTCGGCCATCCGCACCACCGCGTCCACATCGGCGGCGGCGCCGTCGAACCGCAGCTCCCCACTCAGACCGCACATGTTGACTCCTGTCGATCGCTCCTCGGCTTCCTCGACGGCGTGGCTACCACCATCCGGGCCGGTGGTTACCGGCGGATGACAGCGCCGTTGCGATGCCGGTCGCCGCGGCCCCGCGTCCTGACCTCACCCGGGCACCTCACCCGGGCACTACCCCGGATCTCAGCGCGACAGCCAGGTGTCCTTGGAACCGCCACCACGGGACGAATTGACGATCAGGCTGCCCACGGGTGCGACCCGGGTCAGCGCCGCGGGCGCGACCACGGCCTGCTCGCCGAGGTAGACGAAGGCACGCAGGTCGACCGAGCACGGCTGGAGACGACCGTCATGCCAGGTCGGATGGGTCGACAGCCGTACCAGTTCCTGGCCGATCCAGCGCCGCGGATCGGCCAGGATGCGCGTTCGGGCCGCGGCGAGCTCGGTGGGGTCCGCCCGCGGGCCGATCAGCACGCCGTCCCCGCCGTAGCCGTCCGCCGGTTTGACCACCAGCTCGTCGAGGTGGTCGAGCACGTACGCGCACTGCTCCGGATCGCCGCAGACGTAGGTACGGACGTCGTCGAGCAGCGGCTGCTCGCCCAGGTAGTAGCTGATCAGCTGTGGGACGTAGGCGTAGAGGACCTTGTCGTCGGCGACACCGTTACCGGGCGCGTTGGCGAGGCTCAGGGTCCCCGCCCGCACCGCACCGATGAGCGCGGCTCCCAGGGGCTGACCGTCAGCACCCACGGCGGTCTCAAGATCCTCCTCGTCGAAGCGCCGGTACAGCACGTCGAGGCGACGCCGCCGGCCACGGTCGAGGTGGTGGACGATGCCGTCCTCGACGAGCAGGTCCGACGGCTCGACCAGCGCCACACCCATCTCCTCAGCCAACAGGGCGTGCTCGAAATGAGCGGAGTTGTCCGACCCGTCGGTGAGCACCGCAACCGTTGGCTCCCCGGTCATCCGTGCGGGCGCCGCCGCGACCAACGCCTCGTGCAGCAGGGCGGGCACGCCGTCCATCCCCATGATCTCGCCGGGTGGGGTCAGTTCGGGCAGCACCGAGCAGGTCAGGCGCCGACCTTCCAGTGCGTAGGCGACCCCGGAGGGCACCCGCAGGTTGTCCTCGAGGACGAACCAGCTCCCGTCGGCGTCGCGGACCAGGTCGATGCCGGTGACCGTGGCCCGCACCGCGTCCGCGGACACCGCGTAGCCCGCGGCCCGCATCCCCGGGGCGTCTCGCACCGCCCACGCCGGGACCACGCCGTCGGCGACGGCGGCCTGCTCGCCGTAGGCGTCGTGCAGGAACGCCTCGAGCGCCCGGACCCGCTGCGCGAGACCGGTCTGCAACCGTGCCCAGTCGGTGGCGGAGACGATCCGCGGCACCAGGTCGAACGGGAAGGGACGGGCCGCGTCCTCACCGGACACCCGGAACACCACGCCCCGCAGGACCTGTTCGGCGCCTCGGGCGTCGGCGCGTTCGGCCAGCGCCGCCGGCCCGAGACGGTCCAGGGTCCGCATCAGAGCCCGGTAGGGAGCGCGAACCACCCCGTGGGAGTCCACCACCTCGTCGAAGCCGTCCGGCCGGTAGTCGTCGAGCAGGGTCGGATGACCCGGGCGGACCGGCGGGCGGGTACCGCCGGCCAGGCCTGAGGATGTCGAGGCGTCGCGCGTCTCGGCGAGGATCAGATCAGCGACGTCAGCGAGCCGCTCACGCCGCGCGAAGGCCCGCCGCTGCCGGGCCGCGGCGCTGCCGCGCCCGATCGCCTGCTGAGCGAGAGCGGTCACCAGCTCCCAGTCGCCGGCGTGCTCAAGTTCGGCGCGGACCTCACCCAACAGCCGCCGCAGCAGTTCCTCGGCGGGTACCGGGCCCGCGCCGGCCAGGTCGACGAGATCGCCTTCGATCCCGGAGCGGGCCGCTCGCCAGGTCGCCGCCCGCAACAGTTCGGTACGCGGTGGTGGCGCGGGAACGCCGATCTCGATCGCCAGGGTCGCCCGGCGGACCAGCGCGCGGAACAGGCCGGCGATGAGAATGACGTTGTCGACGTCCGGGCACGCGTCGCAGATGCGCAGCTCGACGGTGGGCAGATGCGCGGACGGGCGGACGTCGAAATAGACCATGCCAGGGTCGCTGATCACCCCGGACTTGATCAGATCCGCGACGAGCTGGTCGTACTCGGCGGCGGTCCTGAACGAACCGGCCACGCCCGCGGTCGGCCACCGCTGCCAGACCAGCGTGCGCATGCTGGCATACCCGCTGTCAACGCCCTTCCAGTAAGGGGAGCTTGCCGACAGGGCGAGCAGCATCGGCAGCCACGGCGCAACCCATGCAACCACCGCCATCGCAAGGTCACGGTCCGCGACGTCCACATGCACCTGGGCGCCACAGATCAGCTGTTCCCGGGCGAGGAGTTGATACTCCTCCAGCATCTGCTCGTAACGGGGATCGCGGCTGATTCCCAGCACGTCCGGGTCGACCAGCGGGACGGTTCCCGCGGACGCGGGGCCGAGACCGAGCAGCTCGGCCGCGGCAGCAAGCTCGCGGCGCAGGTCCAGCAGGTCGACCCGCAGATCCTCCAGGTCGGTACATGGCCGACTGTTGGTTTCCACCACCGACTTCAACAGCTCGGCGGCGAAACGATCCTCGGGAAGACGCTCCAGGACAGCGCCGGCCCGAGGTACGAGCTGTCGCGAGGTGGTGTCGAGGATGTGAAACTCCTCCTCGACACCGACAGTCGCGATTCGCGTATCGTTCATGGACGAAGACGGTACGGCCATTCGGCTACAGAAGCACGACACGGCTTGTCCGATCGTTGATACCCGGCAAAAGCAGGGACGTAGCTTCGCAGGTCAGCGGTTGATCGATTCCGACAATCCCGCCGGATATCGTGTTCGGCCGTGACCGGCGAGACCGGGTAACGCGGTTGGTACCGCGTGGCTGTTTCGCGGGATCACAGTCCCGGGGGCCGGCATCCGCCGGCCCGGTCATCATACAGGCGATATTTCGGGATGTTTCGGATATACCCTGTGGTCCGGGCGTGGACGACGCCCGGCTCGAAGGTCCCATCTGCCGATCCCTCTCCCTCGCGGCGGCACGGGTGTGCCCTCGTCCCGGGTGACGGCAGCCTGCCGGTCGTCACCCCCGTGAGTTATTCCCCACACACCGCCCGTCTACCATCCCGGTCGACTCCGCGCCAGTGCCCACGCCGAGGATCACAAATACCGTGACCGACGTGAGAAAGAATGTAAGAACGCCGATGCGGTTCGATCGGCAGCCACATGTCGGTCACGCGTTCTACGATCGGGTCGTGAGCAGTAATTCCGGCCGAGCTGAATCGGAAATGAATGTCACCGCCACAACGGTGACAGCCACCCCTTCGAAAACCCACCACCATCACCGTCACCATCCGTCGACATCGACCGACGCCCGGTACCTACGTGGCGCGCTCGGCCTGATCCTCGGCTTCATGGTCGCGGAAATCGCGGCCGGGATCGCCGCGTCGTCATTGGTACTGCTGTCCGACGCCGCGCACATGCTGACCGACGCCGGCGCGATAGGCCTGGCCCTGGTGGCGGCACGGCTTGCCGCCCGCCCGGCGTCCGGCCGCCTCACCTACGGCTGGAAGCGGGCGGAGATCCTCTCGGCGCAGGCCAACGGCCTGACCCTGCTCGTTCTCGCCACGCTGTTCGTGGCCGAAGGCATCGGACGACTCGTGCATCCCACCGCCGTCTCCGGCGGTCCGGTCCTGGTCACGGCCATCGCCGGGGTGGTTGTCAACCTGGCGGCGACCTGGCTCCTGGCCCGCGCGGACCGCCGTAGTCTGAACGTCGAAGGTGCCTTCCAGCACATCCTGAGCGACCTGTACGCATTCGGGGCGACCGCGGTCGCGGGGCTGGTGGTGTTCGTCACCGGGTTCGACCGCGCGGATGCGCTTGCCGCCCTGACCGTGGCCGCCCTGATGGGCCGCGCCGGGGTGGTCCTGGTGCGGGCGTCCGGTCGGGTCTTCCTGGAGGCGGCTCCCGCCGGGCTCGACCCGGACGAGATCGGACGCACCCTCGCCCGCTGGACGGATGTCGCGGAAGTGCATGACCTGCACGTCTGGGAGGTCACTTCCGGGATGCCCGCGTTGTCCGCGCACGTGCTGGTGGTCCCCCAGGGAGACTGCCACCAGGTCCAACACGACCTGCGTGACCTGCTGCACGACCGCTGGGAGATCGACCACGTCACGCTGCAGGTCGACCATGTCGGACCCGTGGTGCTGGCCGTCTCGAACCGAGCCGACGACGGACGACGACCCGGTCACTGCGTCGATCCGCACGGCCCCACGCACCACGGACACTGATCCGAGGTGCTCCGGCGCCGTCAGACGGGGGTGAGTGCGAGTCCGGTACCCGGCAGCGCGGCCCGGA
>NZ_CADDZT010000070.1:15044-16627 GCF_902812655.1 Candidatus Frankia meridionalis
CCCGGGCCGACGTGGACCGGTAGGCCAGCCCGATCCGCCGGTGCGGAGGCGGGCTGCGGAACGTCGCGACCGCGAGACCACGACCCTGGCCCACCTCGACGCCGACGGCGGCGACGGGCAGCAGTGTGAGCCCGAGGCCCCCGGCGACCATCTGCACGATCGTCGACAGGCTGGCGGCGCGCAACGCCGAACGCTCGCGGGCACCGGCCTCGCGGCAGACCTCCAGCGCCTGTGCCCGGAAGCAGTGCCCGTCCTCCAGCAGCAGGAGTTCCTGGCCGGCGAGGGCCACCACGGGTAGGGCGACTCCACCGGCAAGCGGATGGTCGGCCGGGGTGACCAGGACGAAGTCCTCATCGTAGAGGGGCAGTTCGGCAACGCCGGGCTCGTCGGCGGGAAGCGCGATCAGCGCGAGATCGAGCAGTCCGCCCCGTAGTTCGGCCAGGATGGACGTGGTCTGTGACTCCCGCAGGCTCAACCGTATCTGCGGATGGGTCCCGCGCAGGGACAGCAGCAGCCGCGGCAGCAGGTAGGGCGCGACGGTGGGGATCACGCCGAGCCGGATGTCACCCGACAGCGGTTCCCGCGCCCGGATGGCCGCCTCGCCGATGTCGTCGATGGCGCCGAGCACACCACGCGCCCGGCGCACCACGTCCTCACCGACCCCGGTGATCAGAACGCTGCGGGTTGTCCGCTCGACCAGCTGGACGCCGAGGGTGCGTTCGAGCGAGGCGACTGCGCTCGACAGCGTGGGCTGGCTCACGTGCAGCGCGGCCGCGGCCCGGCCGAAGTGGCCGCTGTCCGCCACCGCCACCAGGGCACGCAGCTGGGCGACTGTGGGGCTGGGTCGAGCCATAGCAAAACACTATCAGTCTTGCTGAATCTTCTGATTTCTCTTCTCAGTCGTGAGCGGCGAAAGTCGTACCAGAGAAAGCAAGCCCCAGAGAGGAGCAGGCAAGCGTGCTTACCATCGGCGACACCTTTCCCGAGTACGGCCTGGTCGGCGTGGTCTCCAGCGACCCGGACACGGCCTTCGTGCAGGAGACGTCCGCCAGCCGTCCGGGCCAGTGGCGGATCGTGTTCTTCTGGCCGAAGGACTTCACCTTCGTGTGTCCGACCGAGATCGCCGCGTTCGGGCGTCTGGCGGCCGAGTTCGCCGACCGGGACGCCCAGGTCCTCGGCGTCTCCGTGGACAGCGAATACGTCCACCTGGCATGGAAGCAGAACCACCCCGACCTGACCGACCTGCCGTTCCCGATGCTCGCCGACGTCAAGCGGGAACTCACCCGCGCGGTGGGGGCACTCAACGCCGACGGTGTCGCGGACCGCGTGACATTCATCATCGACCCGGACGGCGCCATCCAGTTCGCAATGGTCACCGCGGGCAGTGTGGGCCGCAACCCCGAGGAGGTCCTGCGGGTTCTCGACGCCCTGCAGACCGACGAGCTCTGCCCGTGTAACTGGACGAAGGGCGACGCTACCCTCAGTAACGGCGGGCCGACACCGGTCACGGTGGCGGCATGATGAGCGGCGTGCCGAACGTGGCAGGCGGTGTGGCAGGTGCGGCGAGTGCGGCGAGTGCGGCG
>NZ_CADDZT010000070.1:17119-19604 GCF_902812655.1 Candidatus Frankia meridionalis
GGGTGTGGCCACGCTGCGGGCGGACCTGCCGGACTTCGCCAGGGACATCCGTCTCAACCTCGGCTCGGTGACCGGCCGGTCACACCTGTCCGAGCAGCAGCTGTGGGGAACGGTACTGGCATCGGCGATCGCCAGCCGCAACCGCACCGTCGTCGCGGAACTGACCGCGGAGGCGCGTACGCACCTCACGCCCGAGGCACACACGGCGGCGAGGACCGCGGCGGCACTGATGGCGATGAACAACGTGTACTACCGCACCCTTCACCTGCTGGCGGATGACGAGTACTCGCGGTTGCCGGCCGGGCTGCGCATGAACGCCATCACCAACCCCGGCGTCGACAAGGTCGACTTCGAACTGTGGTCGCTGGCCGTTTCGGCGATCAACGGCTGTGGACGCTGCCTGCAGGCACACGAACACGAGCTGCGCCGGCACGGGATGACCCGGGAGGCCATCCAGGACGCGATCCGGGTCGCCTCGGTCGTCCACGCCGTGGCGGTCACGCTCGAGAGCGAGGAGAAGTTCCCCGCCACCCTCTGACCGAGCGCCCTACCTCGGATGCCCTTAGTAATAATCGATGACAATTAGCCACCAGATTTCGCCGCTTCGCAGTCGTCATGCCACCCCTCACGCACACCATCGACTTGTGGTGTCACAATGCAACCTCGCCGGCACTTCTGGTGACATCGCCAGCGCCGACGGCATGATCGTCCGATCGAAGGGTGCTGACTTGCGACCACGGGATCACCCCTGGTCCGCCTGCAGCCGGATGTCTCTGGGGGGCCGACCGTCATGGCGTTACTGAACGCAGCCGACATCGCAACGAACGGTCCGGTCGGCGTCAGGGAGCCCGGCGGCGGGCCGAGCGGGCCGAGCGGGCCACTGATCGGCGAGGGCCGCATCGGCCGGCAGGTACGGGTTCCCAAAACCGCCGAGCTGGTCGCCGCGCACCTTCGGCGCCAGATCGTGCGCGGCGAACTCACCGAAGGCGACGCGCTTCCCCCGGAAGCCGTCCTGATGGAACAGTTCGGCGTCTCACGCCCGACCCTGCGCGAGGCGTTCCGCGTCCTGGAATCCGAAGCGTTGATCAGCGTCCGCCGAGGGGCCCACGGTGGTGCCCGCGTGCACACACCCAACGGTGACGTGGCCGCCCGTTACGCCGCGCTCGTCCTGGAACACCGCGGCACGACCCTCGCCGACATCCACCAGGCCCGAGCTCTGCTTGAGCCGCCCTGCGTCCGCCAGCTCGCGCAGAGCCGCACGGACGACGATCTCGCCAGTCTGGCGGCTGCGCTCGGTGCGGTCGAGGCCGCCGGCAACGATCCCAGTCGGCTACGAGCCGCGCAGGCGAACTTCCAGAGCCTCCTGGTCGAACTCGCCGGCAACAAAACCCTCATCGTGCTCGCGGGGATGCTGCGCCACATCATCAACCTGGCCCATGACAGCGGACTGGTCACCGACACCGGCCCGGCGGTCCCGGATGACGGCATCGAGCGGCACCACCCCCATCGGCGGGTCGTCGCGCTGATCGAGGCCGGCGCGGCGACGGAGGCCGAGGACCTGTGGCGGGCGCACCTGCTGGCGACGAACCGGGAAACCGGCTACGACCAGGCCACAGTCCTCGACCTCCTGGGGGGAGTGACGGCGCAGGGTAGGTAACGTCGATCAGGTGACACGTGCGGAGACCGACTCGCTGGCCGAGGTCCTCAACCTCGACCGCATTGAAACCAACATCTTCCGTGGCTGGTCGTGGCACACGGCGCCGACCAGGGTATTCGGTGGCCATGTGGCGGCGCAGGCACTGATCGCCGCCGGTCGGACCGTCGCTCCCGACCGTCCGGTGCACTCGCTGCACGCCTACTTCCTGCTACCGGGGGATCCCGCGGCGCCGATTGTCTACGAGGTCGACCCGATTCGTGACGGGCGGTCGTTCACGACCCGGCGGGTGGTCGCGATCCAGCACGGCAAAGCGATCTTCAACATGTCCGCGTCGTTCCACCGGGCCGCCGACGGCTTCGAGCACCAGTCACCGATGCCGCAGTCGCCCCCGCCCGATGACGCACCCGCACCGGCCGAGGAGATCTTCTCGGACGGTGGAGCGATCGAGCCGTTTTTCCGACGGTATCTAGATGTTCGACCGATAGCGACGCAGGGACCGGACGGATCCGTCCTGCCACCGGTCATGTCCCATCTCGGAGATCCGCACGCCCCGTACCAGCGACGGTGGTTCCGCGCGCGGGGGACGCTGCCCGACGACCCGCTCTACCACGCCTGCGCGGTGGCATACGCCTCCGACCTCCACCTGATCGCGACGACCGTGCTCCCACACCGGTCGGCGGACGGCCCGAGGATCTCGCTGGCAAGTCTCGACCACGCCATGTGGTTCCACCGTCCGTTCCGTGCCGACGAATGGCTGCTCTACGTGCAGGACAGCCCATCGGCCTTCGGCGAGCGTGGCTTCGCTCGCGGCGAGATCTACACCGAGGA
>NZ_CADDZT010000070.1:19843-21180 GCF_902812655.1 Candidatus Frankia meridionalis
CGGCCGCCTCGTCGTCTCCGTCGCGCAGGAAGGCCTGCTGCGCCGCCACCCCTGAGCCCCGATCCTCGTGCCACCTGCCCCCGCCGGCTGTAGGTGGAAACCGTTGCTATCACGATGGTTTCCACCTACAGCCGGCGGGGGTTCGCCGATATCCGTAGGTGGTTTCCGTTGCTATCGCGATGGTTTCCACCTACGCATAGCGGGAAGGTCGGACGCATGCGGTGTGTGGTGTTCGGCGCGACCGGTTACATCGGTGGCCGCGGCCTGACCATCGACGTCCCGGCCACACGGACCCTCGGGTGAGGCCGTCGTGGCGTTCATCGAGGCGCCGCGGGACGGCGCTGATCACTCAGAGAGCGGCGGTTCGAGGACGCCTTCGGCCCTGATCACCTGCTCACCGCCTGGCACCCCTGAACCGCGCACCGATCCGGGCAGCACCGACCGGGATGCGGGCCCAGCCGGACGGGCCGGATGTGTTCGCTTGCCCTCCGACCGTTAGCCTTGCAGGCAGGACATCGACAGAAAAGGCGTCGACTGGGCATGCGTATGCACTTCGAACCTGAGCAGAACAACGAGTTCGAGGCCGGGAAGGATCTGCTGATCCGCCGGTGCACGGCTTGGGCGCGGGAGCAGGACATGGCCGCGGACCCGTTCATCCTGTCGGCCACGCTGGATTTCCGGCACCACAGCATCGACGGACGCCTCGGGTTCTGGACCGTCGACCTCGTCCGGGAGTTCCTGCTGACCTGGATCCCGCAGAGGCTGTCCGTCACCGCGGACGACGCCGCGGATACTCCCGACACGCTGCGCACCCTCCTGCGTTATCTCCGCCATACCGACCTGGACGATCCGACCGGCGACACCCTGCCCGACCTCGAGGCCGCGGTCAGCACCGCCAGTGGCGAGTTCCGGCAGGCGATGTCCGACGAACGGAACTTCGGCATCGCGAAGTTCTGGGTGATGCAGGCAACCGCATCCGGTATCGATCCCACCGACGCGGTGGCGATGCAACGCTTCACCGAGGACGCCCAGGCCGGCCGGATCGAACATGACGATGCGGCACTCGGTCACATCGTCACCCAGCATCTTCTGCGCGCCGGCAGCCGACAGGAACGCGCCTACCCGCAGCTGCCGGTGTCGCTCCCACCGAGAAGCGACCTTGCCGCCATGGCGGAGGAGACCCGACTCGTAGGGCAGTTGCGGGCGCTCACCGACTGGGTGGGCCGTGACGGTCGCGTATTGACCGCCACCGGCCAGCTCAAACTCGCCGACGCCCGTGAACTGGTCGCGTTGCTCGGTACCCGCGATGTCATCGACCCCGTCATCGGCGACCGGGT
>NZ_CADDZT010000070.1:21591-28409 GCF_902812655.1 Candidatus Frankia meridionalis
GTCGCACGGTCAGCAGCGACCTCGGGCGGATACTGCACGTCCTGGCCGATGTCGGCGGGCTGGTATTGAGCACCGGGTCCGCCGATCCGATGTTCCACACCGACCTCGACGACGACGGCGACCTCGACGACGGCGACGGCGTCAACAGCGGCTTCGGCGTCAACAGCGGTGCAACCGTCCTGCCCCAGGACACCCGGGAACGGCTCCGCGCGGCTCTCGCGCCCGACGCCGGGCCCGTCGAGATCGTGACGCTCAGCCCACTGGGCACCCATGCGGTCCGTGCCCGGCTGCTCGCGCAGGGGCGCAACGCGCCGCTGGTCGGTGAACTGTCCGACGCCACCCCCGCGCAACTGCTCGGCATGATCGCCGAGCAGCACACCCCGAAAACCGGTCAGGAGGAGATCGCCGGCTGGTTGGCGGGCCACGGCGGCGAGGAGGAGGTCGGCCTGGACCGGCTGCTCGACGCGGTGCGCCACTGTCCCTTCCGTAGCCGGACCGCCGCGATGCTCGACGCGCTGACCGCCGCCCGACCCGACCGGGCCGCGCTGCTCCGGCGGCTGCGCTCCGACACCACGCTCGGACCGATCGCCGTCCAGTTCCTCGTCCTCGACGGGCAGCTCGGCGAGGACGACCTCACCGACCGGGAACAGCTGCTGGCCATCACCGAACAACTGCTCCAGCTACTGGAGATCGCCGGCCCGGACGTGGTGCGCGAAACACTCACCGCAGAGGCACCCGCCGCCGAGGTGCGTAATCTGTTCGGCGCCCTGACACACTCGGGCCATCCTGATACCACCGGGCTGGACGAGCTGCGCACGCTGGTGATCGAACCGCTCCAGCGCCACAGCTCCGGCCGCCGCATCCGCACCCCGGGCGAGGTCCGCCGTTCCACCCGACGGCCCAAGCGCACTCGCTGACCCCTCGAGGTGGACACGGTCTCTCCCCCGCCCGCGTCTCTCCCCCGCCCGCGTCTCGGTGTCCGCCCAGGGCGGACGGTGATGCGGGAAGCCTGGCCGGTGCTTCTACGCTGTTACTCGTGTAACCCTGTAATCAGTGCGGGTGCCGGGAGTCGGTCGGGAGGTCGGGATGTCGGATCCGATGGACGCCTACTCGCAGGTGGTGACCCATGTCGCCGCCACCGTCTCCCCCGCCGTCGCGAGCCTGCGGGTACGGACCGTCCGCGGCGAGGGGGCCGGGTCGGCCGTGGTCTTCACCGATGACGGCTTCCTCCTCACCTCCGCGCACGTCGTCGACAGCGGTCGCGGGAACGCGGGAATCCGCGGTGTGACGGGAATGGCCGAGTTCGCCGACGGTACCGAAAGCCAGGTGGACGTGATCGGCGCCGATCCGCTCTCCGACCTCGCGGTGCTGCGTGCCCGGGGTACGACCCCGCCGCCGGCTACTCTCGGCGACGCAAGCATGCTCACTGTCGGCCAGCTCGTCGTCGCGGTCGGCAATCCACTGGGCCTGACCGGCAGTGTGACGGCCGGGGTCGTCAGCGCCCTCGGCCGGTCGCTTCCCACCCGGGCAGGCGCGACCGTCCGCGTCATCGACGAAGTGATCCAGACCGACGCGGCGCTCAACCCGGGCAATTCGGGAGGCGCCCTGGCTGACGCGAACGCCCATGTCATCGGGGTGAACACGGCGGTGGCCGGGATCGGCCTCGGGCTCGCCGTCCCGGTGAACGCCACCACCCGGCGCATCCTCGCCGCGCTCATACGCGACGGCCGGGTGCGGCGCGCCTATCTGGGAGTGGCAAGTGCCAGGGCGCCGCTCCCACCGCATCTGGCGGACCGGTTCGGCCGCCGGCACGGCGTTCGGCTGGCCGAGGTCGTCGTGGACAGCCCGGCCGGTCGCGCCGGTCTGTTCGCCGACGATCTGGTGCTCTCCGTCGCGGGGCAACCGGTCGCAGCCCCTGGGGACCTGCAACGACTGATGACCGAGGAGACCATCGGGCGCCCGCTCGAACTCACTGTGTGGCGGCGCGGCGCACTCGTCGATGTCATCGTCGTCCCCCGGGAACTGGCACTCACCTGACCGGCCCACCCTGACAAACCCTGGACCGGCCCGCCGGGCACCACCCGCGAGATCACAGTCAACGCACTCTCCGCGATCAGCCGACCGATATCCGCGATTCCGTGGAATGGCTCGGATCATGCCCGAGACCGGCTACCCCCACGGCGACTCGACGCTCCCACACTCACGGAACACAGCCACAACGATCGCGACAAAATCAGGGCGGCCGAAACAGGAGACAGCGGACAGGCAACCCCTGCGCAAAAACGCGATCGCCTGCTGCCAGCTCGACCGCTACGGAATCACCAGCTAGCATGCCTTCGGAAACACCGGCAACACCCCGAATCGGCAAAGCTGAATGATATCAGGCTCACGGAGGCTCGTCTTGCAATACCGTTCTACGTTTCAGCGGCGGCATGTAATGGCCGTCGTTGCTGTTGTTCTCGTAGCCGGCTGCGGCACCGGCAACGCACGGAACAGCTTAGCGAACGCTGGTTGCCAGACGCCCGGAGTCAGTCCGACGACGGTCAAGGCCGGGCTGCTCTTCCCCAACTCAGGCCCGGCCGCACCGCAGTTCGCAGACTTCCGGGCCGGTGTCGACGCACGTTTCGGGCTGGCGAACAGCCATGGCGGAGTGAACGGACGTACGCTCGCCTACGACTGGGCGGACGACACGTCCAACCCGGCCACGAATCTCTCCGCCGCGACATCGCTCGTCGAGAATTCCCAGGACTTCGCCGTCATCGAGTCCAGCAACGTCTCATCCGGTTCAGCAGCCTATCTGCACAACAACGGAATACCGGTGGTCGGCAGCGGCGCGGAAGCCGCCTGGAGCCAGAACGACAACATGTTCACCTGGTCGAAATATCTCACGGACGGCCCAGCATTGTCGACCTGGGGAAGCTTCGCGCGAAACCGGGGTGGCCGGAAAGCGGCCGTGCTCCGCATCGCTTTCAGTGAGTCGTCGGCCATCTTCGCCCAGAAGATGACAGAAAGCCTGAAGGCCGCAGGGATCGACGTAGTCTACACCGACCAGATCTCCGTGACCGGCACGGACCCGGCCGCCATCGCCACAAAGATCAAAAACTCTGGTGCCGACGTCCTTACCGGTGGTCTCACGGTCGACGCCTTCGCCAGAATCGCCTCTGCCGCCAGTCAAGCACGGGTTCCCCTGAAGGTCACCATGTCCCCCAGCGGATACGACCAGAACATACTCAACATGTACGGCCCCCAACTCGCCGGGACCTACCTGTTCGTGAACGTGGCCCCCTTCGAACAGCACCTGCCCACCCACCAGACGTTCATCGACGCGATGGCCGCCTACGCCCCTCAAACCCAACCACCCACCCGGCAGATCGCCCTCACCGGCTGGATCTCCGCCGACATGTTCCTACGCGGACTCCAGGAGGCCGGCCCCTGCCCCACCCGCCAATCGTTCATCACCAAGCTGCACGATGTCCACGACTACACCGCCGACGGCCTGGTAGCACCACCGGTAGATCTATCGAAATACCGCGACGTCGCCCGGTGCTTCACCTTCCTACAGATCAACTCCACCGGTACCGCCTTCGAGGTGCAACAACCAGCCCCCTACTGCGGCGGTTAGAGCCTGACCAGAAACCCGACCGAAGGCGGCGCGAATCACTTTCCGCGCCGCCTTCGGTCCCGGCCCCGCCTTCGGCCCCGGCCCCGAGACGGTCGGGGCCTACTCAGTAGATCCTCGGTGAAGTCGGCCGGGTGGATTCCTACGCGCCCATGCTCAGGCCGCCGTCAACCGTGACCACCGACCCGGTGACATAAGCCGCCTTTTCGTCCAGGAGGAAGCGGACCGCGTGGGCGAGCTCGAAGGGGTCACCGCGCCGTCCCAACGGGATCATCGCGCGGATGGCCTCCTGCGCGGCGGGAGCCATCGCGTTGGTCATGTCCGTCTCGAAGACGCCGGGCACGACGAGGTTCACGGTGACGCCCTTACGCGCCACCGCCCGGGCGAGCGAACGCGTCATGCCCAGCAGGCCCGCCTTGGCTGCCCCGTAGCCGACCTCGACCGGGCTACCCATGGCCGCGGTCACCGACCCCACGTTCACGATGCGTCCGAAGCGGCGTTCCACCATCGGCGCGAGCACGGCCCGGGCCAGGTACCACGGGCCCGACAGGTTCACGCGCAGGGCGAGGTCCCAGTCCTCGTCGGTCATCCGCAAGGCACTGTTCTCGACCAGGAGTCCGGCGTTGTTCACCAGGTGGTCGACGCGGCCGTGCTCGGCCAGCACGTCGTCGACGAGTTTTCGGCAGAAATCCGGGTCGCCGACGTCCCCGGCGTGCACGCTGACCGAACCGCCCCGGCCGGCCAGACGCCCACGCAACGCGTCGGCGCCCGCATGGTTACCGGCGTAGACGGCCGCCACATGGGCACCGTCGGTGGCGAGAACCTCCGTGATCGCGGCACCGATGCCACGGGTACCACCGGTGACGATCGCGACCCTGCGTTCCAAGGTTCCTCCCTCGCATCGTTCGACTTATGCCGTCAGATTGATTATTTTAATAATATTATTATTATACTCAATAGGAGGTGTCTCGTGGGAGACCTGCTCATACGTGGCGGCAACGTCGTAGACGGCACCGGGTCCCCGGCCCGCACCGGGGACGTCCGGATACGGGACGGCATCGTCACGGAGATCGGGGTAGGGCTACAGCCGGACGGTGAGCGTGTCATCGACGCGTCCGGCGCCTACGTGGCACCCGGCTTCATCGACGTGCACACCCACTTCGACCCCACGCTGTTCTGGGACCCGCTGTGCGACCCGATGCCCCAGCACGGTGTGACGACCGCGCTGGTCGGCAACTGCTCGCTGTCGCTGGCACCTGTCCGGCCCGCCGACAGAGCAAAGCTCGCGGCCCTGTTCTGCTACATCGAGGACCTCCCCCGTGAGGTGCTCGACGTCGCCCTGCCCTGGAACTGGGAGTCCTACGGCGACTACCTGGACGCCGCCGGGGAACGCGGCGGCTACGGTCTCAACGTCGCCGGGCTCGTCGGTCACAACATGCTGCGCCAGTACGCCATGGGGGATCAGGCGTGGGAGCGGGCGGCCACGGCCGAGGAGCGGGCACGGATCGCGGCCCTGCTGGCCGACTCCCTCGACGCGGGCGCGTTCGGCATGTCGACCTCGCTCGGATTCGACGAGGACCGCGACGGCCGGCCGGTGCCGAGTCGGATCGCCGACGACGCCGAGTTCGCCGCACTGGTCGACGTCCTGGCCGACCGGGCCCGGTTCACGACCTTCATCCCGGGCCAGTCGAGCCGTCAGATGCGGATCGACGTACAACGGATGGCCGACCTGTGCGGGAGGCGTGACCTGGTGCACTCCTGGATCGGTATCTTCCACGCCTCCGACAAGCCCGACTGGGCCCGGGACATGCTCGACTTCGCCGGGGAGCTACAGGACCGCGGAATCCGCTCCTACCCGCAGGTCAGCCCCAGAACGCTGGACATCCACGTGAACTGGAACGGCGGGATGTCCTGGATGGGCCTGCAGGAGACCTGGCACCAGATGGTGCAGGCGCCACCGGAGGACAAGCAGCGGATGCTGACCGACCCGCAGTGGCGGGTCCGGGCACGCGAGGAGTGGGACCGGGTTCCCCGGACGATGATCCCGCACCGCCACCCCGAACGGATCCGGTTCGTCTCCGTCACCCGCCCCGAGAACGAGAAGTGGGTCGGCTCCACCCTGGCCGACCTCGTCGCCGCCCGCGGCGAGCACCCGTCCGACGTACTCGCCGACTGGCTCCTGGACAACGATCTGAGGCCGGGCATCGTCGGCATCGGGGTGTCGAACGCCGACGCGGCCGGCGTCGCGCAGACCCTCGCGCACCCCGCGTCCATCATCGCCAACAGCGACGCGGGAGCACACCTCGCCATGATGTGCGCGATCGGCGACACGACCCTGACCCTGGCCCGCCACGTCCGGGATCGCGGCGATCTCTCGCTCGAACGGGCCGTGCACGAGATGACCGGACGGCTCGCCGGCCTGTTCGGTTTCACCGACCGCGGCGTTCTGCGCGAGGGCGCGGCCGGCGACATCGTCGTGTTCGCACTTGACGAGCTCGAGTGGGGGCGGGACGTGTTCGCCTCGGACCTGCCGACAGGTGCCGCGAGGCTGCGCCGTCCCGCCGGGGGCTACCGGGCCACCGCGGTCGCGGGGACGGTCGTGCAGGAGGCCGGCGAGCTCACCGGTGCCCGCCCGGGACGCTTCCTGCGCGCGGCCCACTGACCACAGGCTGGTCAATCCGAACCGATCGACCAAGACAAATGCCTTAAATCAGCGTCATCGATCGGCGCAGCGCCGTCAGCCTGACTGACGGCGCACCGGACACGACATTTTCGGGTCCGCGGGCAGGCCGCCTTGGAGGTAGCCGATGAGCACGGCACGACAACAGATCCTGGATCCAGTGGACGCCCATGAGCCGTTCGACCTGTCCGCGGACGATGTACGCCCGCCGCATCGCTTCGTGCGCCGGGTGAACAACGAAGACTGATCGATATTAACTGACATTAACTTATATTGACCGACCTGACCGGCAGATCACTACCGAGAACGGACTACCTGTGGACATGGACCGGACACGTACCTGGCTGATCACTGGTGTTTCCGGCGGGCTGGGCCGGGCCCTCGCCGAGGCCGCACTCGCCCACGGGGACACCGTGATCGGAACCCTTCGCCGGGCCGACCAGTTCGCGGACTTCGAGGCCCTTGCCCCGGGTCGAAGCATCGCGGCACAACTCGACGTGACCGAGCCCGCCGACCAGG
>NZ_CADDZT010000070.1:28748-38118 GCF_902812655.1 Candidatus Frankia meridionalis
CCCGATCGGCCATGGAGACCAACTTCTTCGGTCCGCTGAAGGTCATCAAGGCGGCCCTGCCGTTCCTACGCGCTCAGGGCGGTGGTCACATCGTGAACATCTCCTCGGCTGCGGGCATCCTGGGCAGTCCGGGCCTGGGTCTGTACAACGCGGCGAAGTTCGCACTCGAAGGTCTTTCCGAAGCCCTTGCGGGAGAGCTCCGACCGCTCGGGATCCACGTAACCATCGTCGGTCCAGGAGCCTTCCGCACAGACTGGGCCGGTGGCGGTCTGCGGCACGCGACCGCACTCGTCGAGGACTATCGCGAGATCACCGCCCAGACGCGCAAACGGTTGGATGCCATGGACGGCGCCCAACCCGGAGATCCCGCGAAAGCGGCCGAGGCCATTCTTGCCGTCCTCGACACCGATCGGCCGCCGACCCGCCTCGCCCTCGGCAGCGACGCCATCCAGGCAGTCGAGCGCAAGATGGCCACGGTCCGCGCCGATCTGGAAACCTGGCGCGAGACATCCCTGTCAACAGCCTTTGCGCCCTGAGGATCACCCACCGGTTGGCCGGGAACCTGCTCACAGGGCAGCCTCCCGTTCCCTGAATCGGCGCCGGCTCCGAGTCGTGATCCGACGGGTACGGGCGGGCCGGGCGGGCCGGGATCTCAGGCCTTGTTCTGGCTGCCCTGGTCGACCGGCACGATGATCCCGGTAACGTAACGTGCCGCGTCCGACGCAAGCCACCCAAGGGCGTTCGACACGTCGACCGGATCGACCCACGGCCGGCCCATCGGGGCATGATGCTGGTGAACACGGGCTTGGCGTCCTCCAGCGTCGGCGCTTCGAGATCGGGGCGCAAGAGCTTCCACGTCCCTGCGTTCGCGGTGACCATCGGCGTCTGCACGGTGCCTGGGCAGATCACGTTGACGCGGATGCCTCGCGAAGCCAGTTCGTTGGCCGCGGTCAGCGCTACACCGATCGCACCGTGTTTGGAGGCGTTGTAGTCGCAGAGACCCGGCGGGTTCCGCGGAGCAGCGCCCGAACTCGTCACGACGATGGAGCCGCCGTTACCGGCCGCGAGCATAACGGGAACGCTGACGGCCAGGGTGTTGAAGACGCCCGTGAGATTGACACCGATGACGTCGTCCCATTCCCGGGAACTCAAGCTCCCACAGCGGGTCGCCCGCGGGTGAGATACCCGCGTTGGCTGCGACGATGTCGAGCCGACCACCGAGGTCCCGGACGCAGTCCTCCACCGCGGTCTGCAGAGCCGACCGGTCACGAACGTCGACCTGGCGTGCGACGATTCGGGGGTTTGTCGCAGGCGAGTAGGAACGCGACGTTCTCAGGCGCCGCCGGTTTCGGCCGGGACGGTCAACGGGAACCGGAACAGCCGTTCGGCGTTGCCATGGGTGATTGCCTCGACCTCGTCGCGCGAAACACCGGAGAAAAGCTCCTTGCACGCGGCCTGGGTATGCGGCCACGGCGTGTCGGCATGGGGGTAATCCGACTCGAACAGGATCCGATCGCTGCCGAAGACGTCCCGGGTGGTCAGGCCCCATGGTTCTTCGATCATGCAGAACCACATGTTCCGTTTCGCGATCTCCGACGGCTTCGTGGCGTCGAGATGTGACCAGAAGCCGTGGCGCTCCCACTGACGGTCCGCCCGTTCCAGCGCGGCCGGCAGCCATCCGATGCCGCCCTCGCTCCATACCAGCCTGATGTCGGGGAACCTGCGGGGCATGGGCGAACACATGACATTGACCGCGCAGCGAGCGGCCTGGGTGAAGGCCGCGGCGATCTCGACGATGGGCGTCGTTCCCGGATCCAGCGTGGACGATCCGGCGGACCCGATGTGCATACAGATCGGCGTCCCGGACTCCTCGCACAACCTCAACAGCGGATCCCAGGTCTCGCTGTGCCACGAACCGAGACCAAGCGGGGCCGGGTCCTCCACAAAACACAGCGCCTTGGACCCCTTTGCCAGGGTCCGCTCCATCTCCCGCACGGCCAGCTCGACATCCCACAACGGGACGATGGTCATCGGCACGAACATCTCGGGAGCGGCGGCACACCACTCGTCCAGGACGAAGTCGTTCCACGCCTCGACACAGACCTTCGCCAGGTCCTTGTCCGTGAAGGTGACGAACTTACGCCCACCGAAACCCGGTAACGTCGGGAAGTTCACGCTTGCGAAGATCCCGTCAGCACGCATGTCCCGCGTTCTGGCCACCGGGTCGTAACAGCCGGGAATCATGTCCGCGAAACGCAGCGGTTCCAGACCCCACTGCTCCCGGGGCTTCCCCGCGACAGCATTGAGGCCCATCGTGGCCTGCCGCTCGCCCTCGTAGACCCAGAACTCCCTACCGTCGGCCTCGACGACATGCGGGGCCACATCGCGGTATCTGGCCGGCACCCGATCGGACCAGACATGTGCCGGCTCAACGATATGATCGTCAACGCTGAACAGCGTGTACACAGACCCTCCCCTGTGACCCCCATCACTACTAAAACATCTGATTTAATACCCCGTTAACGGAGCCATGTCCATCCCCAGGGCAGCCGCAACCCACCGGGGACGACAGTGGCGTCACGACAACAAACGCGGCTCACGGCCGTACGCGGTAAGCGTGAGATCAAGGACGAACGAGAGCCGGCTCGCCAGTAGCGGGCCGGGTAGCCGAGTAGCCTGGCGAAGCGGCATCCGAGAGATCGGAACTTGACGTGTGCACGCAATTACGGCAGCTCTCCACCGCCGACCTCTCGCGCGGCGGAGAGCTGCCGTGAGCGCGCTCCGGACCTGGTCGATATGCCCGGTGACGTCAGGTCAGTACCACCCGTGGGTCGTCACTGCCGCAGGCGCACCGGCCGGTCCGTACCGTTGCGCTCACGCCGAGGGGAACGTCGGACAGACCGTCCGGACGGCCGTCCGCGAAGGACAGCCGAAGTTGCCCGTCCACGGCCCGTAGCGACCAGAGTTCCGCGTCGACATGTCCACCCTGACGCTGCGGGCACTCGACCGCCACGGCCGGCCCGAACGACGCGAACAGCACCGGGTCCAGGTCCGCGCCACGCAGGATCGGGAAGGCATCCGGTCGGGCGAACAGGTGACGTACCGAGGCGAGAGCGTCGAGACTTGCGGTGGCCTGTAGCCCTTCGGCGGTTTCCCGGCCGAGCCCGAACACGGCGGCCAGCGGCAGACGCCGGGCGAAGGTCCCCACCCGGCGGGCGTCCCAGGTGTAGGACTCGGCCGGCGAGTAGATCACCCCGAGATCGCGCAGTGCCTGTAAGAACCCGCCGGCCCAGGACCCATCGCAGGCCACAGACGTGATCAGGACGGCGTCCCCGGGCGCGAACCCCCAGGCGGTGAGCGCACCGCGGTGCCACGCCCCGGCACGCGCAAGATCATCCCAGGTGATCGAGAAGTCGTGGTGCCGACCGTCCACGGTGAAACGGCCGATACCGGCCAGCTCGGCGCGTGGCAGCGACTGCGCCCTCGCCAGGATCGACGCGCGGCTCATGCCTTCACCAGCCGGGGGAACTTCGCGACGCTGGAGGACCTGCGCAGGATCTCGTCCGCGGGCACCAGTTCCACCTCCGGGGTAACCCCCACCTTGGCTGTCACCACATCCGTCACCCGTACCAGCAGATCAGCGAGGTCACCGGTGAGCTCCGGCGTATAGCCGACACGCAGTCGCAGCAGCTCGACGACCCGCGTCGGTCGGATGATCTGGAAGATCCCGTCCGCTGTCTCCGGCAGGTTCTCCAGGGCGTCCCAGACATCCTGGACGCCGACCAGCGTGTCACCCACGGCGGTCTCGTCGCCCTTGCGACCGACGGGCCACTGCCGCGCGTGGGTGCGTCCGCACCCGCAGGTTGCGCGGGTCAGCCGCACCAGGTCGCCCGACCGGAAGCGGATGAACGGCGCGACAACGTTGTCGAGATCCGTCGCGACCAGCTCCCCGACCGTGCCGTCGGCCACCGCGGCGGCGCCGGACGGGTCGAGATGCTCGGCGAGCACCATGTCCTCCCACAGGTGATACCCGTCGCGCTCGGAGCACTCCCACGCCGTGCCGGTGTCCCCGGCGCTCGTGTACAGGTAGAGGTTCACGCCCCACTCGTCGCGGACCTTGGCGGTGAGCGCACGACCAAGGGGCATCCCGGCGAAGCTGGCCGCCTTCAGCGGTGCCAGCGCGGCCCGCACGTCCCTGGAGTCCGCAAGCCGCTCGAGCTCGACGACCATCGGATACAGCAACTGGACATATGCCGGCTGGTACTGCTCGATGGCGTCCAGCACGTGGCCCCACTGGCCGATCCAGGTGTCGATGTAGATCGGCACGATACCGAGCAGCTGGAACAGCGTGTCCCAGAAACCGCGGAACGTACCGGGAGGCACCATGACCCTGTCCCCCGGCCGGAGCCCGAGCTCCCACAGGTCGCGTGCCGTGCCCGTCACGAGGGGATGGGCGCCGTCCCACTTCTCCGGGAAGAACTCGGGCTCGGATGTCGTCCCGGACGTCGACGTGACCGAGGTGAGTTCCTTGCGGTCGACGCAGAGCAGTCCGGCGAACGGGTCACCCGTGCGCTCGCGGAAATCCTGGACGTCCTGCTTGTCGATGAACGGGATGCGCGCACGGAAGTCGTCCAGCGAGCGGAT
The DNA here is from genome assembly GCF_902812655.1 of Candidatus Frankia meridionalis. Lineage (GTDB taxonomy): Bacteria > Actinomycetota > Actinomycetes > Frankiales > Frankiaceae > Protofrankia > Protofrankia meridionalis. The sequence continues at coordinate 33,393 of NZ_CADDZT010000070.1, forward strand.
CTGACGCGGGTGGACACCAGCCGCGTCCCAGTGCTCACGGTAGAAGGAGGAGCGCTCATAGGCGTACTCCACGAGTTCGACGACCCGCTGCTCCTGTAAGCGTTCGATCTCCGCCCGCGGCATCGTCTCCGCCGCGGGCTGGTAGTAGCGATCCTCGGGCACCGCCGTACCTCCCCCTCCGCCAACCAGAGGCGAAGATAGCATAAAACACGCAATAAGAAAGACGATTCATCGGCTCGGTCGCAGCCCTCGGCCCGGTCGCAGCCCGCGACCCGGCCCGCCGGACCCGGGCCGCGCCGGGACCATGGACCGAAACAGCGATATCAGCTCTATGATTAGACCATATCTGCCATTTCGGCCGCGAGGATGGAGAGCAGTATCGTGAACGAGACGAGCAGCGACAGGAGCCGGGCCCACCCGGTGTGCCCGCACGGGGTGGACGTCTGATGTCGCCGGCATCGGTCGGCACCTGGCCGACACTCGCGGAACTCCTCGCCGAACACGCCCGCGCCCGCCCCGGCCGCACCGCAACGGTGTGCGGCGACACCCGCGTGACCTACGCCGAGCTGGACGAACGGGTCACCCGGCTCGCCGGAGCGCTGCGGGCCGCGGGTGTCACCAGCGGCTCTCGGGTGCTGTGGCTCGGGCAGACCTGCCATCGGGTACTCGAACTGCTCCTGGCGGGTTCACGACTCGGCGCCATGGTCTGCCCGGCGAACTGGCGGTATTCCGCCGAGGAGATGGCCTTCGTCGTCGACGACCTGCGGCCCACCGTCGTCGTCTGGCAGGACGCCGAAATCGGGCCGACCGTCCGTGAAGCGGAGAAGCGCGCGACGCACCCCGCGCTCTGGCTGCGCCACGACACCGACGGACCCGACACCGACAGACCCGACACCTACGAGAGTTTCCTGGCCACAGGCGCGGTGGACGCACCGTCCGCGGATCCTGATCCCCACGCGCCCGTGCTCGTCATCTACACGGCCGCGCACGGCGGCCGGCCCGCCGGGTCGATGCTCACCTCGGCGAACCTGGTCGCGCAGGGCAGCGTCATCGGTGCCCTCTTCCACGCGGACGGCGACCAGATCTTCCTCAATTCCGGTCCGCTGTTCCACATCGGCACCTTCCAGCACACCGCGACAACGTTCATGTGGGGCGGCACCAACATCTTCGTCCGCCGCAGCGACCCCGAGGAACTGTGCCGACTCATCGCGGACGAGCGGTGTACCTCGGCGTTCCTGATGCCGCCGCAGGTCGCACAGCTCATCGAGACCAACCGCGACCAGCGTTTCGACCTGCGCTCGCTGCGCAGCCCGCTGACGGTCATCCCCGGCTGGAAGGACATGGTGACCCCCGATGTCAGCCCCTGGGGCCGACACATGGGCGGGTTCGGCCAGACCGAGGTCACCGGATTCTGCCTCTACGCCGCCCTCGGACACGAGGAGTGGAGCCCGACCGTCGGACGCCCGGTCCCCTTCGCCCGGGTCACGATCGTCGGGCCGGACGGCACCGAGGTGCCCGACGGCGAGGTCGGTGAGATCGTCGTACGCGGCGCGCTCGTCCACGCGGGCTACTGGGACAGGCCGGCGGACAACGCCCATCGGACCCGAACCGGCGGCTGGCACACCACCGACCTGGGGCGGCGGCTGCCCGACGGGCGAATCTCCTTCGTCGGCACCGCGACACGAATGATCAAGTCGGCGGCGGAGAACATCTACCCGGCCGAGGTCGAAGCCTGCCTCGAGCGCCACCCCGCCGTCCGGGATGCGGCGGTCATCGGCGTCCCCGACGATCGATGGGTGCAGTCGGTGAAGGCGGTCGTCGTCCTGCGGGACGGCACGACCGCGACCGACACCGAACTGATCGAACACTGCCGGACTCAGATCGCGTCGTTCAAGAAGCCACGGACCGTGATCTTCGTTGACGCGCTGCCGCGTGTCAACGGGGCGAAGGACTACGACTCGATCGACGAAACCCACGGCGGCGGCAACTATCCGGGCGGGACGACGTCCCACGGGCACTGACCGCGCACCGACGGGCCGGTCGAAGCAGGAACAAATCTCGGGTGCCCCGGACCGATCCCGCGTCCGGGGCACCCGAGATACCGGGTCGGAGCACAGAGCACAGCGTCGACGGGAGCCGATATCCCGACGTCGCCGGGCCGGTCACGACCACACGCCACGGGCCATGACCCGGACGAGGCAAAGATCGACGTCGAGGACCACCAAGTCCGCGTCCAAGCCGACGGCGATCGCTCCGCACCTCCCGGACAGGCCGAGCACGCGGGCCGGGTTTGTCGCCGCCGCGACCGCGGCCACCTCGATCGGTAGGCCGGCGTCGACGACAGCGCGGCGCAACGCCTCGTCCATCGTGAGGGTGCTGCCCGCAAGCACACCCGAACCTGCCAGCCGTGCCTGGCCGTCGTGCACCCGCACAGCCCGGCCGCCGAGGACGTAGGCGCCGTCACCGGCGCCGGCGGCATCGATCGCATCGGTGACCAGGACGAGCCGGCGGGGATCGCGCGCGACCATTCGAATGATCGACGGGTGTACATGCACGCCGTCATTGATCAGTTCGCAGGCGACTGCGGCGTCGAGCGCGGCTCCGACCGGACCCGGCTCTCGATGGTGCAGTGGCCGCATGCAGTTGAACAGGTGCGTGGTCAGGGTCGCGCCAGCCGCAAAGGCCGCGGCGGTCTGGTCGTAGGTGGCATCGGTATGCCCGATCGCCACCACGACGCCGGCATCCACGGCATCGGCGATGACGTCGAGGGCGCCAGGCAGTTCGGGGGCGACGGTGATGCAGCGGATCGTGCCCCGTGCCGCGCGCACCAGCCCGGCGAACGCCGCCCGGTCAGGGTCAAGCAGATGTTGCGGTGGCTGGGCGCCGCACCGGGCATGGGAGAGAAAGGGCCCCTCCAGGTGGGCGCCGACCACGTGACCGTCGGGACGCGGGGCGTGCTCGACCAGGTCCGCGACCCACGAAAGCTGCTCGGCGAGCATGTCGAGGGGCGCGGTCACCAGCGACACGAGCGTGCGGGTGGTGCCGTGCGCGCGGTGGAACGCGACCGCCGCGGCCATGTCACCGGGTGATGCCGTGACATCGTGACCGCCTCCGCCGTGCACATGCAGGTCGACGAAACCCGGCAACAGCCACGTACCGTCGAGATCCGTGACAGCCTTCTCCGCCCGTCCGTTCCGTCCGGCCGGCATGCCGACGCCGACCGCGGCGATGCGGCCCTCGTGGACCTCCACCCAACCGGGGTCCAGGACACCGCCGGGGGTCACTACCCGGCATCCGGCCAGCACAGTCATCGAGCGCTCCGCGTCTCAAGGAACGACGAGACTACCCAGGCCCTCATCGCCTCCCACGGCCAGCTAGTTGTGTGCTAGTTGTGTGCTAGCTGTGTGCTAGCCCCGGCGCAGCCCAGGGCTGACCGTGGCCAGCAGCCGCAGGAACGTCCCCTCGTCCACCACGGTCGTGCCGTACTGGCGCGCGGCACGCGTCTTGGTGGTTGCGCTCCCGATTTCGTTGGCGACCAGGAGGCTGGTCCGGCGGCTGACCGCGCCGGTGACGGCCAGCCCGGCGGCGGTCGACTTCTCGACAAGCTCCTCGCGTGGCGTCACCGTGTCGCCGGTGAAAGTCACCCGCATGCCCTGGACAAGCGGTCCACCGGCGGTGAGCGGACCCGGATTGACGTAGGGGCAACGCGGCTTCGTCGTGGCAGGCCCGCCCGCCACGGGCAAAAGGGGCGCTTCGGTCAATTGGGGCGCTTCGTCCGGTGGGGGCGCGCAGTGGGTGAGCGGCAGGTCCAGGTGTTGGGCAGCGGCGAGTTCCAGGACCCGGGGCAGCACAGCGGCGAGCACCTCGGCATCGTCGACGGCGTCGTGCGCCTTACGTTGCACGACGCCCCAATGGTCCGCGAGCGTCGCCAGTTTGAGGTTCGGGAGATCAAGGCCAAGCCGGCGGGACAGGACCCGGGTGCACAACCGCCACTCGACCGGGAGCCGCACGCCCGTGCGCATTGCCTCCGCGGCGAGCATCTGCCAGTCGAAGACGGCGTGGTGCGCGACAAAAACCCGGCCGTCGAGCAGCCTCGACAGCGAGTCGAATACCAGGTCAAAGGTAGGACTGCCGGCCAACCTGTCCCGGGTCAGCCCGTGGATGTGGACCGGGCCGGGGTCACAGCCCGGGTTGAGCAGGGTGGACCAACGCCGCTCCACCGTCCCGTTCGCCGCGACGTGCACCACGGCCAGGGACAGCACCCGGTCCCGGCGGGGTGCCAGTCCGGACGTCTCGACGTCCACGACCGCGTACGGGTGCGGAAACGCTGTCGCGAAGCTCGGCGACTCGAACACAGTGGCAGTCACAGACCGGATCATGCCGTATTCGCCCGGAAGAACCGCATCCACCTCCACTGATCAGTTTCCGTAGCAACATCCCGATGCGACGCCAACGACTTCGATAAGATGATCTCGGAAGCGTCGACAGACCGGACGGCGGACGACCAGACCGTCGCTGCTGGTCACACCTGAACCACCCACCGGTACCGACGATCCCCGGCATGCGCGAGGCACCACCCCACCGCGGGTGTCGAGCAACCACACCTATGATCTTGCCCTGAAGACGTGGAAGATGATCCGCTCCCTGCGCTCGGACACCGTCGCGTTCACCATGCCTACCAGACCCATCAAAACCTAAAACCAAGATCGTAGCAAAACTTTCGCTG
>NZ_CADDZT010000070.1:38262-38771 GCF_902812655.1 Candidatus Frankia meridionalis
GAGGAGGTCCGGGACCTTCATCGGTGGTATATCGAGTTGCAATCCCTCGTAGGGGCGATGAGGACTCGAGAATAAGGAGGGAAGCCATCGCACAGATGGTACAGTTGCAATCCCTCGTAGGGGCGATGAGGACACATCTCGGCAGCCTTCCTGAGCGCGATCAGTTCCCGGGTTGCAATCCCTCGTAGGGGCGATGAGGACGCCCAGATAGGCGCGGCACAGGCCGCCGGGATCGTCGCGTTGCAATCCCTCGTAGGGGCGATGAGGACCATGGCCACGCAGAAAGGCGGGACCAAAGCGACGCGGTTGCAATCCCTCGTAGGGGCGATGAGGACGGTGGCGTGATGGCCCGCCGGGTGTTTTGGGATCGTTGCAATCCCTCGTAGGGGCGATGAGGACACCGTCGTGGGCACGTTCCTCCGCAGCGTCGTCCTGTCGTTGCAATCCCTCGTAGGGGCGATGAGGACTGGAACACATGTAAACAAGATTGGGGAGGCGGTTGTTGCAAT
>NZ_CADDZT010000070.1:39014-39482 GCF_902812655.1 Candidatus Frankia meridionalis
AGGACCACGTCCGCTGCGCGGCCTGCGCAGTGGGAACGGAAAGTTGCAATCCCTCGTAGGGGCGATGAGGACGCCCAGGCGGCGCTCGACCAGGCGCCCGACCCAGGTCGTTGCAATCCCTCGTAGGGGCGATGAGGACCGCTGAACGCCATAGATGTAGGTGCCCAGGTCCTCGTTGCAATCCCTCGTAGGGGCGATGAGGACACGTCCACGTGAGTCCCGTAGAAATGCTCGCAACCGCTGGTTGCAATCCCTCGTAGGGGCGATGAGGACTGCACGATGAATTCGATAAAAGCATCGAATTCATGTTGTTGCAATCCCTCGTAGGGGCGATGAGGACGCGGACGCCGCGTATTACGTGACGGACTCCCCGGACGGTTGCAATCCCTCGTAGGGGCGATGAGGACATCGTCGTCTTCGTCCAGTCGCTCGTGGAGCTCTTGTTGCAATCCCTCGTAGGGGCGATGA
>NZ_CADDZT010000071.1:0-10929 GCF_902812655.1 Candidatus Frankia meridionalis
CCCCGACCCTTAAAGATCTCTAGATCCGGCCCGAGGCTGTGATTCGCGTCCCGCACGCCGAAGGATCCGCCGGGGCAGTCTTGCGGCAGTCTTGCGGCGGTCTTGCGCCCGCGGGGCCGATTGGCCGGCGCAGCGGCGTCGGAGATCTGCCGGACAGAACGTCACGCGAGAAATGCATCCGACGGATGGTCGTGTCGCTCTGATCGGCGTGGTTGGCCTGCCGGATCCGCCGTCGGCCGCGCCCGCGCCCGCGCCCGGCTGGTCAGGACAGCGGTGCCCGCCACGACAACCAGCAGCCCTTCGACAACGAGACTGACAACGCCGAGTGGCTCGCCCCAGTTCCCCCTGTCGTCTGTGTAGTCCGGCAGGCCGGGTCCACGGGACAGGATGTAGCCCACGAGCGGGGCGACGCCGGTGCTGGCGGCCAGCAGCCAGGCGGTCGGCCTCGGCCGGGTCACCAGGAGGACCGCGGCGGTCAGGCCGACCACTTCCAGCAGGACATAACCGGCCTGGACATATGCCGGCTCCTTGGCGAAGGAAAACCAGCTCTGATCCTGAAGGTGGACCACCGTGACGACGACACACAATGCGGAGCCAAAACCGGCGGCCCGCAGCATCCCGCCCGATACCGGCCGGTCTGCCGCAGAAGGACGCAAGGACATGGACAGACTCCCAGGAGGTCTCGGAGTAGCCGTGATCCGTCCGCGGACCTTCGGAGTGCTCGGACAGCTGTCATCACCGTGGCAGCGGGACACGACGGTCCCGGGTATTCGACCATTCCCCGGCCCCAGCGGTTTCGGATGACGGACGACGGACGGTAATGTACGGCAGCCGGCGGACAACAGACAACGACAAACCAGGTATGTGACCGCATGTCGGGGATACGAGGCTCTTCGCACCTGACCGGCTGGCGGATACAGCCATGTACATGAAGTGGCATGGTTTTGTCCTGAACAATAGTGGACGGCGTGTCGGTGTGCCCGGACGGAGGGCGTGCCCGCCCGCTGGAATGATCTCTCACGACCGAGATCAAGAATCAGCGGGCGAGTGGCGGGCACACGTGTCACAGGCACGGAAATAGCCGCGCTCGCGGGGCTGGACGGCGCCGTGGTCGAGGTGGTGGAGAGGGAGGCCGACGGCTCGTGGGCGGTGCATGTGACGACCGCTGGAGGGTTCCCGCTTTGGGTGCAGTTCCGCTGAAGTGAGATCGTTGGGTTAGTGATCTTCGGATGCTGTGGCAGGGTTGATCAATAGGAGGGCTCCTTCTCGCTACGTTCCGTGGTGCCTAAGCCATGGACGCGCGACAAGAAGGAGCCCGGAGTGCCAGAGTACGGGGAGCGGTCGGAGGACGCGCATGCGAGGCTGTTCGCGGCCGCGCGGGAGCTGTATTGCTCGCTTGAGGCGAGCCTGCTGAGCACGGCCACGGCGGCCTCGACTGCCGACGCACTCGAGGACTTGATCCGCGAGCGTGGCCGGGAGGTGCAGCGGGCGCTGTTGCAGGGCTGTCTGGAGGCGTTCGCCGAGCGGGAGCAGCGGGCCGGGCGGGCGCCGGTCGGCGCGGACGGCGCGGACGGCGCCCGCGTACCCGGGCCGAGAAGGGCCACCGCCGCGGGCTGATCTCTTTGTTCGGGCCGGTCACGGTCACCCGTATCGCCTACCGGGCGGCGGCGAAGGAGACGCCGAACCTGCATCTGGTGGACCGGGAGCTGAACCTGGCGGACGGGGCCCACTCGCACACGCTGCGCCGCGAGATCGCCTACGAGGCGACCCGCGGCTCGTTCGACGAGGCGGTCTGTGCCGTCGAGCGCTCCACCGGGCAGAAAGTCGGCAAGCGCCAAGCCGTCGAGCTGGCCCGTTCCGCGGCCGTGGATGTCGAGGCGTTCTACGCCCAGGCGAGGCTCGAGATGACCGGCGCCGGCCGGATCCTCGTCTTGCAGTTCGACGGAAAGGGCATCGTGATGCGCCCCGAGGGGCTGCGCCCGGCGACCGCGAAGGCCGCCGGAGCGAGGAAGAACCGGCTGTCCACGCGGCTGTCGCCCGGGGAGAAGAGTAACCGCAAACGAATGGCGGAGATCGCTGTCGTGCACGACGCCACGGTCGCGCCGCGCACCGTCGACGACGTCCTACCGCTGCGCCGACGGGTAGGGGCCCAGGCCGCCGGCCGCGGGCCGACACGGGCACCCGGGCCGAAAGCGACCGGGAAGTGGCTGACCGCCTCCGTCGTCGACGACATCGCCACCGTCATCGCCCAGGGCTTCGACGAGGCCGAACGACGCGACCGGCACCACCAGCGGACCTGGGTCGTGCTCGTCGACGGCAACAACACCCAGATCGAGGCGATCCGCGCCGAGGCCGCCCGCCGCAAGGTCACCGTCCACCTCCTCCTCGACTTCGTCCACGTCACCGAGTACATCTGGACCGCCGCCTGGTCGTTCTTCGAGCCCGGCGACCCGGACGCCGAGCGGTGGGTCCGCACCCAGCTGCGCCAGATCCTGCGAGGCAAAGCGCCCGCGGTCGCCGCCGGGACGGAGCCTGTCAAGCAGTTTGAGACATCATGATGTTCAAGTTGTGGGTGGAACCTCCTAGCTCTCGATCTTGGAAGGGGGCTGATTGATCCACACCCGAACCGGTAGTTCAGGCGCCCGCGGCGGGCCGCCGCGGAATCGTTCCGGATGCTCGCCGTAAGCTCTGTCCAGGACGGTCTGACGGTTGTCCCGGACGTACTTCCAGGTCCCGTCGTGGACCGAACCGGGCGTGTAAAGGCCAATTCCGGAATGGCGGTGCTCGGTATTATAATAAGCGAAGAACGTCGCGGCGAAGTCACGCGCGTCGTAGATACTGGTGAAGTCGTCCGGGAACGCCGGGCAGTACTTCAGGGTTTTAAAAGCCGCCTCCGAATACGGGTTGTCGTTCGACACCTTCGGTCGTGACCGCGACCGCTCGATATTCAGGTCAGCCAGCAGCGCCGCGACGTTCTTGCTGGTCATCGAGGTACCATTGTCGGAGTGGGCCGTCCCTGGCATTACACCGTGGTTGGCGGCGAAACAGTTCTCGATGAACGCCTTGGCGAGCTCGCCGGTCTCCGTCGTATGGACCTCCCAGTGGACCACCTTGCGGGAATAGATGTCGAGCATCACGTACGCGTCGAAATACACGCCCCGGGTCGGGCCCTTCAATTTCGTGATATCCCAGCTCCAAACCTGGTCCGGGCCGTCGGCGACCAGCTCCGGGCGCACCCGCGCCGGGTGGCTGGCCTGCGCCCGCCGCTCCCGGACCTGCCCATCCGAACGCAGCACCCGGTAGAACGTCGAGACACTACCCAGGTAACAGCCCTCGTCGAGCAGGACCGCCCACACCTGCGCCGGCGACTTATCCACGAACCGCTCGCCGTCCAACACGGCCAAGATCTCCGCCCGCTCCGCCGCGCCCAGCGCGTTCGGCTGGTTCTGCACCGCCCGCGCCGGCCGAGGACCATGCATCCTCGGCGCACGCGCCCGGTACACGCTCGCCCGAGCCAGACCCAACAACTCGCACGCCGTCTTCGTCGAGGTCAGCGTTTCCAACTCGACCAGAGCCACGCTCATCACAGCATCCGCTTCCGCCCTCAATCCGCTCTCTCGGAAAGACCTTCCAAGAGATCGTGTACTTTTCCCACCACCTCCAACACCGCCTTGGTTCTCGCCAGCTCCGCGGCCAGCCTCGCGTTCTCCGCCTTCAAACGCCGGTTCTCCGCCGACTCCGGCGACGCCTTAACCGGCCTGGGCGCGGCCGTCGCACCCAGCGCACCCCGCTCCCGCGCCCGGCGCCATTTACCGATGTGCGTGTCGTACAGCCCCTCCCGGCGCAGCAACGCCCCCCGCGCCCCTGGTTCGGTCAACGCGTCGTACTCCCCGACGATCCTCAACTTGTACGCGTCGGTGAACGTCCGCCGCGTCGCCTGGCCTTCCCTCGGTCCGGACTCCTCCTTCCCTTTCCCGCCCGGTCTTTCTGGACTACCCGACGACACGTCGTTCATGGTCAACGTCACAGGATCCTGATCCGCATCTCGCCCTACTCGCCACACCCGACGGACTGATCGTTCTGTCTCAAACCAGCTTGGCAGAGAGGGGGCCTCCGCCTCCGCGGCCTCCGCCTCCGCGTACACCGCCTCCAGCTCCGCGCGCACCGCCTCCAGCTCGGAAGGCGGGGCGGACTCGGACGGCGGATCATGAACAAACCAGGATCATCACCATCACGGGACCTGTGATCAACTACCCTGCCCGGCGTGTCGCCCCAACACATCCACACAGCTCGACGCATGATCCACGCCATCCGTGAATGGATACCGCAGATCGGCTCGACCCCGAACTCGTGTTTGTCGATGTATTCGACGATTACCGGTGCGGGCGGTCGAGCTCCGCCGCGAAGAAAGCCGACGCCGATTTCAGGATGGCGTTCGTCCGGCGTAGTTCCCGGTTTTCCCGTTCCAGCCGGCCAGCCGGGTGGCCGTGTCGGAGCTCGTGTCCGGCCGGGTGCCCGCGTCGACCTCCGCCTGGGCGACCCACCCCCGCAGTGTGTCGGCGTTGATGCCGAGCTGCTGACCGATCCGCCGGCACGCGCCCTTCCCGCTGCTGTCCGGCTCGGCCTTCGCGTCGAGCACCAGCCGGACTGCGCGTTCCCGCAGCTCAGCGGGGTACTTCATCGGCACCGTCATCGTCGTTCGTTCCTTCTGGCTTGACGGTCTCCATCAAACCCGGCGCGAGACATCCGGGGCGCTCTACCTGGTGAGTGACGGGAGCGTTCCGAGCCGGACGTGCCTCACTGCTGGCTACGACCGCGGGAAGTGTGGCTATCGGCGGCAGGATGCACGGATGGCCGACCCATAGCTGGATGCTGTCGCCCGTCCGCCCCTCCGGGCCTTCGGCGAGTAGGTCGAGCAGGACGGCGGCGACGTCCCCGGCTGCCATCAGCCCGGGCGCTGGCGGGCGGTCGCCGAGGAACCTCCGGTACATCGGGGTGTCTGTCGCTCCCATGCCGAATGAGTTCACGCGGACCCCCTGCGGGCGCAACGCCCGTGCCCAGGCGTGAGTCAGGCCGTTGAGAGCCCACTTCGATGCGTCGTAGAGGTCGAATGCCGGGCCGCCGCCGGGCGGCCGGGGGGTACTGGCCCATGGGCAGGCCGGAGCGTCGGCGTGGTCCAGCGCCTCGGGCCAGCCGCAGGTATGGATGTGGTCGGTGGTCACGTTGACGATGTCACCGCCCTGGCGCACGAGGTAGGGGATCGCGGCCCGGCCGACGAGGTACGCGCCGCGGAGATTGGTACCGAGGGTGCGGTCGCAGTCGTCAACGGCCTTGTCCCAGGAGCCGCTGACTGGGTTGGTCGGCAGGCACACGGCGGCGTTGTTCACGACAATATCGATACCGCCGAGTCGCTCGGCTGCGCCGTCGACGAAACGGCGGACGTCGTCGGGCGAGGACACGTCGGCGACGGTCGCCCAGAAGGAGCCGCGGCAGCCCGCCAGGTGGGAGGCCAGGTCCTCGACGGATGCGTCGGAGTCGCACACGGCAACGTGGGCGCCTGCCCGGGCCAGGGCCCGCGCGTAGGCCAGTCCGAGTCCTTGGGCGGCCCCGGTCACGATGGCCTTGCGTCCTTCAATCGATGCCGTCATCGCCTCGCCCTTCGCACTGGCTCACTGTGCCGGACCGCCGCCCCGGCTGGCGGCGTCTGAAGTTCGCAGCGGGAGCCACCAGTCCTGGACCTGCGCTGCCAGGCGCTCCGAGAGCGCACGTTCGAGTTCGGTGGCGTCCGGCTGCGGGGGCGGCATGTCGGTGGGCGTCAGCGGTGATGCCCCGCCGATCGGGTCTACCCACTCGAGGCGGATCGCTTCCAGCACGTCGCGCAGAGCTGGCCTGGCTTCCTCATGGTGCGGACTGGTCTCGTGGGCGAGGAATCCTGCGAACCTGTCGAAAGATTCGAGCGTGTAGTACGTCCCCGGCTCCTCGCCCCGCCAGTACTCGTAGCGGCGGACGTCATGCTCGCGGCTGTGGGTCGCGGCGTAAAGCTCGCTTGCGATCTGTTCGAAGCGCTCCTCGGCCCCTGGACGTACCCGGATGTGGACCAACAGCGTTGCCATACGACTGTCCCCTTCCGAACTGCCTGCGGCTCGGCGCCGTGCATCGGCCACGTCACGTCCCCGGCGGCCACATGAGAGCGTTCCTACCAGCATCGGCGCGCTGTCGGGGCCGATCCCGCATTGCGGCGAGGTGTGACTGCGGAACCTCTACGGGGACGCCGCGGGGGCGGCCACTGAGGGTCGCTCACAACGGCTCCTTCCGGAGGCCCCAGACGACCCCCCGCTCGAGCAGCAGGCGGAAGACGTCGAGGTCCCACGACCCGCGGTCGACAGTGGGCCACCAGGCCACCAGGCCACCAGGCCACCAGGCCACCGCCGGACGCATGTCGTAATGGCCCCGGCGGTGTCCCAGGGTCAGGTAGAGGACGGTGCCGCTGCCAATGCGGCGCAGGTACAGCACCGGGTGGTCCCGCTCCTCCGGCCACGACGACTCCGCGAAGCCGTGTGCGTCGCCGACGAATCGGGTGTGCAGCAGCACCTCCAGTTCGCCGTGGTACTCCGACAGGTACAGCTCGTCGGTTGTCTCGAATGGCGCGACGCCGGCGACCAGCGGGTGATCGGGGGCAGTGACCTCCACCTTGTAGGACGCGATCGGCGGATGGGCGATGAACTGACTGCCCAGGGTCTCGGCCAGCACGGGAATGACCCTCGGGCTCACGACTCCGTCGGGGGTCAGGTCGAGGGCGGCGTTGGTGCCGTGCAAGGCCAGCCATCGCCCGCCGCGCCGGACCCACCCGCGGAGGGCTTCCTACTCTGCCCGGGTGGGGCGGCATCCGCGCTGGCTCATCGGGCTCACTCCCCTCCGGATGGGCGCTTACCCGCCCGCCGGTCAGCTGGGCGCCAGGGCGTCCCGGGATGAGGCCGCGCGGGCGGCGTCGACGGCAGCAGAGAAGTGCCGGTGAGCCATCGTGCGCACGAGCTCGACGCCACGCTCGTTGCCGAGGTCAGTTCCCGCGCCGACGAGCACAGCCGTCGCCGTGCCGGCGACGCGGTGGGCAAGCTGGTATGCCGCCCACAGCCGGTCGAGCGGGTAGTCCTGGACCCCGCCTTCGACCAGCTCGCGGTGATAGCGCTCAACGAGGGCCTCTTCGTGGGCGGCGCGCATCTCGGCCGTGAGGCTGCCGCCGAGCAGATAGGCCAGGTCGTATGCTCCTGGCCCGCGGCCGATCGACTGCCAGTCGAGCACAACGAGGCCGGTTCCGTCGAGTTGGAACATCAGGTTCTCGCAGCGGTAGTCGATGTGCAGGATGGTCCAGGGCTCATCCGCCAGTTGCTGCATGAACGGCCAGTAGTGGTCGCGAACCTCCTCGCCGAGTGCCTCGCCGCCGTCGGGCAGATCCGTCCCGAAGCGCTGCACGAACACGGGCCACAGCTGCGGCCACAGGTCTGCCATCATCTTCATCCGCGGGTGCACGATGCTCGGGATCCAGTCGAGCTCCGGCGTCGACACCTTCCCCCACCAGGAGGCGTGGAGGTCAGCAAGGGCAGTCACGGCCTGCTCCGCCTGCACCAGGCTCAGGCCGTCGAGCTGATCGACCATCCCCAGGGCGCTCAGGTCCTCCATGACGACGACGAAGTCGGCGCCGTCGCGGGCCTTGCGGGCGTGGAAGCATCGGGGCACTCGCGTCCTGGTCTGGGCCGCCAGTTCCCGGTAGAAGCGCACCTCGGATTCGTAGAGGTTGCGTTCGTGCGCGATGGTCCGGTTCTCCTCGGCCGAGGCGGCCAGCTTCACCACTACCGACGCTAACTGGTCCGGTAAGGGCTGGTCGTACGTGAGCGTAACCCGCCACTCGTCCGCCATAAGTCCGACGCCGACACCGATCCGCTCCGTGCGGACGTCGACCACATGAGCTGGCGTGGTGCCGAGCGCGGCCGTGAGCCACGCCGGGGTGATGTCGGCGATGCACGTCGGGATGGCTATCTCAGTCATGTCCGGCCCTCCTTCGGGTCGTCTGCCGTGGCTGGATCCGCGGCGTTGGGCTCCTGGCGGCGAGCACGCGCTTGTCGGCGTAGCGCCCGGCACCGAAGTGTTCTGCACTCAGGCCCGGCCAGCAGCCAGTTCGCCTCTGCGTGCGCAACGGGCCGCCCGCGTCCCGAGAAACATATTAGTCAATCGATTAGTAATTGACCATACCCACTTGTCGTGGGAGGATGCCGCCACACTCAGGGACCGATGCGGGGGCCATGTGAGTCAAGTAAAACCGTTCAGGTTCGGCCTGCAGGCGTACCAGGCGACGTCCGCTGAGCAGTGGCGCACCCTCGCCCGCGAGGCCGAGCAGCTCGGCTATTCCGCTTTCCACCTCGCCGATCACTACTTCGGGCCGGGCCCCCTGGAGGCGGAGACCCGCCACCCGGTCCAGGATCTCGCTGCCATCCCCGCCATGGCCGTTGCCGCCGCGGCGACCGATACCATCCGGATCGGCTGCCGGGTGCTCTGCATCGACTATCACCTGCCTGCGGTGCTGGCCAAGGAGCTGGCCACCCTCGAGTTCCTGTCCGGCGGGCGCTTGGAGATCGGGCTCGGCGCGGGCTGGATCGAGGCGGAGTACCGAGCCATGGGCATCCGCTGGGACCGGCCCGGCGTCCGCCTGCAGCGCCTTGAGGAGGTCATGGACCTGCTCGAGGCCCACTTCAGCGGCGAGCAGATCGCCGTGGAGGGTACGCACGTGCAGGTGAGTGGCTACCAGGGCGTGCCGGCCCCGGTGCAGACACCGCGCCCGCCCTTCATGGTCGGCGGGGGTGGCGAGCGCATCCTGCGGCTGGCGGGAAGACGGGCCGACATCGTCAGCCTGAACTTCGACAACCGCTCAGGCCGCATCGGCTCGGACGGCGTCGGAAGCTCGACGGCGGACGCCACCGACCGCAAGATCTGCTGGGTCCGGGAGGGTGCCGGTGACCGGTTCGAGCGTCTGGAACTTGAGATCGCCGCGTATTTCACCATGGTCGGGGTCGACCCCCCGAAGGCGCAGGCGCACCTGTCGGGCGCGCTCGGTCTGCCCCCCGAGACGCTAGCCGACCACCCGCACGTCCTCGCGGGGTCGGTGGACGAGATATGCGAGCGGCTCGTGGCCCGGCGGGAACGCTACGGCATCAGCTATGTCACCGTCGGCGCACGGGCGCTCGAAGACTTCGCGCCGGTCGTCGCCCGCCTCGCCGGGACCTGACGGCACGGCCGGGTCCCGGCGTCCCAGACATCGGCGGAGGGCCGCGCCGTTCACCGCGCTAGGTCCCGGCAAGTTGGGCCACCACCGGAGCCACGGCCTCGGTGGCGTCCTGTTGGAAGGCGATGTAACTGATGCCCCACCGGTCGCGCAGCTCGTGCATGTTGTCGGCGATGAGCTCCAGTGGCCCGATCTGAAAATACGGAGCGCTGAGGACCACCTCTGTTGGCAGCCCCAGGGCCGGGGCCAGCTTCTCGGCCACGGCCTGCCGATCGTCGGTCACCATGGTGACGAACACCTGTAGCTGCAGCTCGATGTCGTCCATACGGCCGTCGGCCGCCTCCTTGATCCAGCCGATGCGTTCGTCGACAGCGTCCGCGGCGGCGGTGGCCATGGAGCGGGGATTGACGGCCCGAGCGACGATCTTCGGGTTGACGCCGACGATGTCCGCCTCGCGGGCGGCCAGGGAGAGGATCTCCTTGCCGCCACCGCCGATCAGCAGCGGAACGGAAGATGTCGGCTTCGGGTACCCGGTGAGCTCGGAGATCCGGTAGTGCTCGCCGTCGAAGGAGAACGGCTCGCCTGTCCAGATCCCGCGACAGATCTTCACCGTCTCCGCCAGCCGGGCAATCCGGGTCCGGGCATCGGCCTGTTCGATTCCTGCGGCGCGGTAGTCGCTGTTCAGCCAGCCGGCCCCGATGCCGAGCACGAAGCGCCCGTCGGACAGGAGGTCGATGGTGGCCGCTTCCTTGGCCAGGACCACCGGGTTGCGGAAGTCGTTGCCGGCGACGAGCGTCCCTACCTTCAGCGTGTCGGTCGCGGCCGCGGCCGCCATGCACGCTGGCAGCGGCGCAAGCTGGCTGCCGAAATGATCGTCGATTTGGAGCGAGTCGTAGCCGAGGTGCTCGGCCCGTCGTGCGATCTCCGACCACTCCCTGGCCGACGTGGCCTTGGTGGCCTTGGCCCCGAACCGGAAGCGGCGGTTAGCCATGGATGGTCTCCTCTGGGATGGCGGCTGGCGCAGCAGCGGGCGGCAGCGGCCCCAAACTCACCGACGGGCATGCCCGGTCTTTGCATCCGTGCCAGGCGCCTGCCAGATGCGGCCGAGGCGCGTGGCGCCGCCCCCGAGTGATGCACCGACGACCGACCTGCGACAGCCGTAACCTAACCGGCGAGGACGGGCAGAGTCAACGCATATTAATCGATTAATAGATTATGGACGCGGGGCGGTCGGCGTGCTTGAATGCTGAGCACGCTGTCAGTCCGTGGCGGTCTTACCGGCTGCCGGGTCTGAGGGAGGGACGTGCCCGACACCGACGAAGCGCGCGTGCCCGAACCCGCCGTGCTCCGCAGCATGTTCGAGATCGTGACCGCGATATCCCGCACGGACGAGGAGTTTCGCAAGCTGCTTCTGAGCGGCCGGGCACGCAGTACCTACTACTCGCCCAAGGGCCAGGAGTGCATCTCGGCGGGGGTGGGCGCGCTGCTTCGCCGCGACGACTACATCGTCACCACATACCGGGGTATGCATGACCACCTCGCCAAGGGCGTGCCCATGCGGGAGCTGTTCGCAGAGTTCCTCGGGCGGGCCACCGGGACCTGCAAGAGCAAGGGCGGACCGATGCACGTGACCACCCACCCGGCTGAGGACGAAG
>NZ_CADDZT010000071.1:11262-15321 GCF_902812655.1 Candidatus Frankia meridionalis
CGGATCGACCCGCCATCATGGTCGCAGGGATAGCCGACCGCGCTGCAGCGGATCCGACCGGCTGGGCGCTAACGGATGGCACTGAGAACCTGACCTGGGCCGAACTCAACGACTGGCTGAACCGCGCCGTCCACGCGCTGCTCGGCGCGGACCTCGGCCCGGACCGGCGGGTCGCGATCCTTGCGCAGAACAGCGTGTGGACGGCGATCGCGCACCTGGCCGTGATCTACGCTGGCGCGTCGGCGGTGCCGGTGAACTGGCAGCTCCACCCGGCTGAGGCTGGTCACATCCTGCGCGACAGCGCGGCCAGGCTGGTCCTCGCCAGCCCGGAGTCCGCGGCCGTGGCCAGGCAGGCCGGTGCCCCCGCAGCGGTAGTAGTCGACTCGCTTGCTGAGTTCGCCGCCGCCGCCCCGCGGCACGAGCCGTCTGCCGACCTGCCGCCACGGCGGGCGCTCATGTACACCTCCGGTACCTCCGGAGTGCCCAAAGCGGCTGAGCAGCCTCTTGCGATGTTTGCCGGCGGCGCGACCGTTGCCGAGCACGTGGCGAACATCGCCGCCAGCGCGGTCGCTCAGCTCGGGCCGCACCTGGTCGCGGGGCCATTGCACCACACCGGGCCGCTGCACGGGCTGCGCTGCCTGGCGGGGGGCACGCCGATGGTTGTGCTGCCGCGGTTTGACGCGGCTGCGGCGCTGGGGGCCATCGACCGGTACCGGATCGCGAGTTCGACCATGGTGCCGACGCATTTCTCCCGGCTACTGGCGCTGCCCGCCGACCTGCGCATCCGACACGATGTCAGCAGCATGCGCCAGATCGCGCACACCGGAGCGCCATGTCCTGCCGATGTCAAGCGCGCGATGATCGAGTGGATGGGCCCGGTTGTCGTGGAAGCCTACGGCTCTACCGAGATCGGTACCGTCACGGCGATCGATTCGACGGACTGGCTCGCGCATCCAGGTTCGGTCGGCCGGGCGGTGCCGCCGTTCGAGGTCAGTATCCGAGACAAATACGGACAGGAGCTTTCGATTGGTGCCGAGGGCCTGGTGTGCGTGCGCAACGGGCGCGACGGCGGTCCGTGGTACCTGCATGACCCGGACAAGACGGCGGCCAGCTTCGTCGGCGACGGGTACTTCGTCATGGGCGAGATCGGTCTTCTCGACGCGGACGGGTACCTCTACCTGACCGACCGGGCGTCTGACCTCGTGGTGTCTGGCGGGGTCAACGTCTACCCGGCTGAGGCCGAGGCAGTGCTGGCGGCGCACCTGGGCGTGCAGGACGTGGCCGTCATCGGCGTGCCCGTTCCCGATCTTGGCGAGGCGTTGCTGGCGCTCGTGGTGCCCAGGGATCCCGCGCTCGCGGGCGAGGACCTCCTCGCCTGGTGCCGGGACCGGCTGACTCATTACAAGTGCCCACGTGCGGTGAGGTTCGTGCCCGACCTGCCGCGCACCGCGATGGGCAAACTCAACAAACGCGACCTCCGTGCTCGCTACGGTGCTGCGGAAGCGGCACCGTAGCGAGCACGGAAACATGTCGCGGTCAGCGCGCCGCCCGAGCCGCGACCGCCGAGGCGCAGCCTCGCCTAGTAAACAATCGCTCGATCAATTAGTATTGGGGAGCCCACAGAGGGGAGTCGTGATCTTGATCGCTGGCACCGTCGAGCTGCTGCATCCGCAGGACCGAGACGATTGCGTCCCACGAGTCGTGCTCATCCAGTGGGTTCTGTCCTGCTTCCGTATCTACCACGCCGGCGCGGATGCGGCAGCCCGCAGCGCGCTCGGACTCCCGCCGCCTTGATCGAGGACCTGTCGTGACGGAGCTCGCTGGCCTTCCCATCCGCGTCGGGCGCAGCTTCGACGCCGTGGTGGTCGACTTCGGCGGGGTGCTGGTCACCCCTGTGGTACACACGATCGCCGCGGTGGCGGCCCGGCACGGCGTCGAGCCGGCCGTGCTCCGTGATGTCATCCTCGGGCCGAGCGAGGTGTCCTCCGGTCACCCGTGGCACCGGGCCGAGCGGGGCGAGATCGCCTGCGCCGACCTTCCTGCCATGCTCGCGCCGATCGCCGCTGCCGCCGGGATCGCCGTCGAGGACGACGAGCTCGACATCATCCTGGACGCGCACGTCACCGCCGTTGACGCCGTCGTCAGCCGGATCGGGGCTCTGCGCGCCGCCGATTACCGGACGGCGCTGCTCACCAACAGCTTCAAGGAGTTGCGGGCGCGCCTGGAGGCGATGGTCGACTTTGGGCTCTTCGACGTTGTCGTGGACTCCTCCGAGGTCGGCCTGCGCAAGCCGGACGCCGCCATCTACGAGCTCGTCGCCGAGCGCCTCGGGGCGTCGCCCGACCGGATCCTCTACCTCGACCATCTAGCTCACAACCTTCGGCCAGCGGCCGCCGCCGGCTGGAGCGTGGTCCACGTCGCGGATGCCGACACCGCCATCCGCCAGCTGGACCGGCTTGTGGAGTCTCCGCCGGCTAAGGCCCTCGCGGAAGCCGAGCAGAAGGTGGCGGCGCTGTCGGGCCCGTACCAGCGTCTCCTCGACGAGGACACCCATGAGGTGCCCGCCGTCCTCCGCCTGCAGCACAACTCCTGCCTCGGCACAGAGGACATCCCCGTCCGGCGCTACACCTCGCGGGCCTATCACGAACTTGAGAAAGAGCGGCTGTGGTCCAGGGTGTGGCAGTTCGCCTGCCGGGAGGAGCACCTCCCCGAGCCCGGCGACGTCGTCGTGTACGATATCGCCGGCCGCTCGTACCTGCTGGTCCGTCAGGCGGACGGCACCATCCGGGGCTACGTCAACGCGTGCCTGCACCGTGGTAGGCGACTGAGGGATTACGACGGCCACTGCGACGGCCTTTTCCGCTGTCCCTTCCACGGCTTCGCCTGGCGACTCGACGGGGACCTCGCCGACGTGCCAGCCGGCTGGGACTTCCCCCAGCTGCGGGACCGTGACCTCACCCTCCCGCAGGTCCGGGTGGATAGCTGGGCGGGATTCGTGTTCCTCAACCCCGACCCCGGCGCCGGACCGCTGGAGGAGTTCCTCGGCGGGATCATCGCTCACTTCGCTGACTGGGACCTGGGCTCGGCCTACGTCGAGGTGCACGTGGCCAAGGTCATCCAGGCCAACTGGAAGGTCGCCCAGGAAGCATTCTGCGAGGCCTACCACGTCGCGGGCACCCATCCGCAGATCCTCCCCTGGCAGGGCGACCTGCTCACACAGGTCGACGTCTGGGACAACTTCGCCCGGGCCATCACCCCCGGCGGCGTTACCAGCCCTCATCTCACCTGGGTCCCGAGCGAGGAGGAGATGCTGCGCTCGATGCTCGACCTCCGCGACGGGGAGGCCAGCCCGATCACGCTGCGGCCAGGTGAGCGCATGCGGGCGGTCGCCGCCGAGCTGGCCCGGACGCGGTGGCGACCGCTCGCCGGTGACCAGGTCGACCGCATGTCGGACGCCGAGATGATGGACAGCATTGACTACACGGTGTTCCCCAACTTCCATCCCTGGGGGGCTTTCAACCGCATCGTCTACCGCTTCCGGCCCAACGGCGACGACCACCGCAGCAGCGTCATGGAGGTGCTGCTGCTATCACCCTTCCGCGGACAGCGTCCGCATCCCTCGCCCGTGCGCTGGCTCGCCGCGGACGAGCCATGGAGCGCTGAGCCGAGGCTTTCGTCGCTCGGTAAGGTGTTCGACCAGGACACGTTCAACATGGCTAACGTCCAGCTCGGGCTGGAGACCACGCTTCGGTCTGGCGTGCTGCTGAGTGAATATCAGGAGTCCAAGGTCCGCTGGTTGCACCGCAAGCTGACCGAGTGGATTGGGGAGTGAGGAGCAGGTGAGCGAAGGCCTCCACCACCCGTTCACGGGCGCTCTCTATGAGCCCGACGGCGACCTGGTGCGGGTAACCACCAAGGACGGCCGGGTCGGCCACTTCAGCGTCGACGGCCGCTGGGTCGGCGGAGAACTCCGCGATGCGGACCCTCAGCTGTGCGTCTGGATCGGCGGACCCCGGTACACCAGCAACCGGGCGCAATCCCCGCCTGCGTCCTGACGCC
>NZ_CADDZT010000071.1:15346-16851 GCF_902812655.1 Candidatus Frankia meridionalis
GGCGACGCGCCGTCCGGCGCGGATGGCGCACGAGGTCCCCGGCGAAAAGGGCCTCGATCCCGTCGATGGCTCGCCGGTGGTATTGCGGATCCGCCATCTGCGCGGAGACGTCGGTCAGGCCCACGAAGATGGTGCGTATCACCGCCTCGATGACCTCGCGGCGTTCCGGGTCGATCTCGCCGAACTCGATTCCGGCGTCGACCATCGGCGCTATGAGGTTGGCGCCCTCCCCTGGGCTGTGCGGGATGGCCGACCGCAGTTCCTCATGGCGCATGCGGTCGACGCGCACCGTACCGAGGAACCGCGCAATAGAAGGATCCTCGCGATTCATCTGGTACACGGCCTCCATAATGGCCCGGAACTTGCCGGAGAAGGTGCTCTCCTCGTGCATCGCGCTGTTGAGGCGCTCGTTGACCAGCGCCGCCAGCTCCCAGTACACGGCCAGGTACATGGCCAGCTTGGAGTCGAAGTAGTAGTAGAGCGCGCCCGTGGTGATGCCCGCCCGCAGGGCCACGTCCTTGTTGGTCGTCCTCCCGTAGCCGTTTATGGCGAACATCTCCGCGGCCGTCGCGATGATCCGCTGGCGGGTCTCAGCTGCGTTGGATGCCGGCGGCCGTCCCAGTCTCGGCGCCTTGGACCTTGGCAAGCTTCAAGCCTCTTCCTGTCGGTCGCCGAGCCCGGCTGACGATAGTACGATTCTGCCGGACTTCGACCACGCCCAGCCGGGACGACGAACAAGCGCGACCCGGACCCGCCTTGTCCGGCTGACAAGCGGCGCGTTGGCGGCGGGACAGCCCCTGGCCCGGCAGTCGGCGCCTTCAGCCCATCGCAATGTAACCAGTCAGTATGTTACCAGCAGTCGCGGCCAGTCAAGGACAGACTTCCGAGCCGGACGGGCCGGGCCGGACGGGGCGCTTCGATCACGAGTTTAAATTGACTGGTTGATTACTTGTGTAGCCTGCGTCACACTGAGCCTGATTGCCGAGGACGGAGGCGCACATGGCAGCGCTCGGGTGCAGGGTCGCCTGGCAGACCGGCGCGATGCGAGACATCGCTCGCGCTTTGCCGCGCGAGGGCGGCCAGCTCGCGATCGATGGCCGCGACGACGGAAGGGCCAGAGGCTCGCTCAACGAGTTCGATGGCGGGCCGACGGTCAAGGTCATCGCAGGCGAGGCTGTGGGCGGCGCGGACAGCGCAGCCGCCGGCGGGACGTACCACTTCGGCTTCCCGGTAGCTGGCGAGACCGTCCGCGACTGATCGACGACCTCGACGCACCGGTACCTCATCTTCGTTCTCGACAGTAGTCAGCGTACTAGTAACTGACTGATCAACTATGTCCTGGCCAGCCGGCTGGCGCCGTGCTGTTACCTTAGATGGGAGCCTCCATCGTCATGCTGAAAAAGTCCACGTGGCCACGGGCGATCACCGTTGGCACCCTGGCCCTCGCCGCCGCCACGTTCCTGGCGGCCTGCGGCGGTACCAAGCCGGCTTCAACGGTCAGCGGC
>NZ_CADDZT010000071.1:17452-35446 GCF_902812655.1 Candidatus Frankia meridionalis
AAGTATAAGCAGGCACCCACCACCATCCCGATCTCCACGCCGCTCAAGCAGGCTCCGGCCAAGGGCAAGACCTTCGTGTTCCTGCAGTGCGACGTCGCGCAGTGCGCACAGTTATCCAAGGCGTTTACAGCCGCGACAGCCGCGATCGGCTGGGAGCTGAAGGTGATCCCGTACAAGT
This sequence comes from Candidatus Frankia meridionalis, assembly GCF_902812655.1. Taxonomy (GTDB): domain Bacteria; phylum Actinomycetota; class Actinomycetes; order Frankiales; family Frankiaceae; genus Protofrankia; species Protofrankia meridionalis. Next base: position 17,631 of record NZ_CADDZT010000071.1, read on the forward strand.
CGGCAGATCCGGCGACGCTCATCTCGGGCCTGCGACAGGCGCTGCAGTACAACCCGGTCGCCGTGGGAGTGACGGGCATCCCCGGGGTCGTGTGGCAGTCGGAGGTGCCTGCCTACGAGAAGGCCGGCGTGCCTATCGTGGTCGGCCACATCGGGCCACAGGCGATCAACAACACCATCATCGCCAACATCAACGACGAACAGAGCGTGCAGGCCACCGCCGAGGCGCTGGCCGCCTACTTCATCGTCAACTCTGAGGGGAAGGGCAAGATCCTCCAGTTCCAGGTGCCGGACTTCCCGATCCTCGACGCCTTTGACAAGGCATTCCGGGCCAAGGTGCAGGCGTCGTGTCCCGGCTGCTCGGTCACGCCGCTCACGGGCACCATCAGTCAGGTGACGAGCGGCGGCTCGACGGCGGCTATCGTCTCAGCACTGCAGCGTCACCCGGAGGTCGACTGGGTGGTCACCGACAACGGGCCGTGGGTGGCCGGCCTCCCCGCAGCGCTCGAGGCGGCGCACCTGAAGGTCAAAGTCATTGGCGCGGGGGCCGACGTCGCCACCGAGACCGACATCAAGGCAGGGAAGGCGACGGCCTTCACCGGCGTAGCCCTCAACTACAGCGCGTGGGCCATGTTGGACGCCGTCCTGCGCCACCTGGAGGGCACGCCCATCTCTGCCAGCGAAGGCTTGCTGCCTATCCAGTTGCTCACGAAGGACGAGAACTTCGCCGTGTCCGAGTCCTACGACGAGCCCGCGGACTACGCAGCACAGATGGAGAAGCTTTGGCACGTGGGAGCCTGAGCCCGACGCTGGCCGAGGGCGGGGCGAGGGAGTCTCGCCCCGGCCTTCGGGTTCGCGGCCTCACCAAGTCCTTCTCGGGGACGGTCGCCCTGTCGGACTTCGATCTGGACATCGAGCCCGGTGAGGTGCACGCCCTCGTGGGCGAGAACGGCTCGGGCAAGTCGACGGTCATCAAGATCCTCGCCGGTTACCATCGCCCTGACCCCGGCGGCGAGGTCGAGATCGACGGGTTGCCACTGCCCTTCGGGTCCGCCCAGGCCGCTCACGAGATGGGCGCTCGCTTCGTGCATCAGGACCTCGGGCTCGTCCTGCAACTGTCCGTGGTCGACAATCTGTACCTGGGCAGCGGGTTCGCCTGCAGGTTCGGGACGATCAGGGAGGCGGACACGCGGCGGCAGGCGACGGCGCTGCTTCGCCGCGTCGGCGTCCAGGTCGACCCCCGCACACCGGTCGCCGCGCTGTCGCTCGCCCAGCGCACGGGCGTCGCCGTGGCCCGGGCGCTGGAGGGTGAGGACGACCACCAGGTCAAACTGCTCGTCCTCGACGAGCCGACGGCGACGCTTCCGGAGAACGAGGTGCACCAGCTGCTCGACATGGTGCGCCGGGTCGCGGCGCACGGCGTAGCCGTGCTCTACGTCAGCCACCGGCTGGACGAGATTTTCCAGGTCGCCGACAACGTCACCGTTCTCCGCGACGGCCACCTGGTTACAACGGTGCCCGTGTCGTCGCTTGACAGGCGGCGGCTCATCACCCTGCTGGTGGGCGATGAGCTGGGTGAGCTGCCCACCCCCGAGCCGCGCGGCACCAACGGCGTCGTCCCCTCCCTCAGCGTGCGGGACCTGCGGGGCCCACAGGTGCGGGGCGTGACCTTCGACGCCGGGCCGGGCGAGATCATCGGCTTCGCCGGGATCACCGGGTCGGGACGCGAGAGCCTGCTGGGCACGGTCTTCGGCGCACTGCCCCGCCTCGCCGGGATCGTCGAGACGAGCGGCCGCCCGCTGCCGCCATACGACCCGCGGGCCGCTATCGCCGCAGGCCTGGCCTACCTGCCGCCCGACCGCAAGGTCAGCGGGGCGATGATGGACCTGTCGGCCCGGGAGAACCTGAGCATTTCCGGCCTGCGGCAGTTCTGGCGCGGCCTGTTGCTGCGGCGCGGGGCTGAGCGAGCCGAGGCCCGCCAATGGTTTGAGCGGCTGGGCGTGCGTCCCACGGGGGCAACGGAGCAACCGCTGGCCAACTTCAGCGGAGGCAACCAGCAGAAGGTGCTGTTCGCCAAGTGGCTACGGCTCCACCCCAAGGTCTTCATGCTTGACGAGCCGACCCAGGGTGTGGACGTAGGCGCCAAGGGCGAGCTGCACCGCCAGCTCCTAGCCGCCGCCAGCGGCGGGTCCACCATCCTCATCAGCTCCTCCGACCTTGAGGAACTGGTCGCCCTTTGTCACCGAGTGCTGGTGCTGCGCACCGGTCGGGTCGTCGCCGAGCTTCACCGATCGTCCGTCACCACTGCCAACATCTCCCACGCGTGTCTCGGCGAGCAGGAGGTCGTCAGCTTATGAGCTCGCGGGTTACCGTGTCGAAGATCAACTTCGGCTTCAACAGCTTCAGCGGGCTGTACCTGCTGGCCCTGTTCGTCATCGTGTTCGGGATCTGGACGCCGCACCTGTTTCTGACGGCGGCCACGGTCCAGTCCGTCGCCTCGCAGCAGGCCGTCACGGCAATGCTCGCGATCGCCGTCCTCATCCCGCTCACGGCAGGTGCCTACGACCTCTCGGTCGGAGCCACGATCAACCTCTCCACCATTGTCTGCGTGTGGCTGCAGACCGTCCAAGGGTGGAGCATGTGGCCGGCCATCGCCGTTACCATCGCTACCAGTGTGGTGATCGGCGTCATCAACGGCTTCGTCATCGTCCGCCTCCGGGTCAACTCCTTCATCGCCACGCTCGGCATGGGAAGCATCATCACCGCCGTGCAGGACATCGTGTCCGGGCAGAGCCAGCCCATTCCGCCGACGACGACGTCGTGGACGAACCTCACCCAGCTCAGCGTGGCAGGGTTCCAGATCATCGTCCTGTACCTGCTCATCCTGGCCCTGATCGTGTGGTGGGCGCTGGACCACACTCCCGCCGGCCGGTACCTCTACGCCAGCGGCGGCAACCCGGAGGCGGCGCGCCTGGCCGGCGTGAACGTGGGGCGCTATACGTGGTACTCCATGATTGCCTCGGCCACGGTGTGCGGCATCGCCGGCGTGTTCTATGGGTCGCTGACAGGCCCATCGCTCACCTTCGGCGTCGGCCTGCTCCTGCCCGCCTTCGCCGCGGTCTTCCTCGGCTCGACCCAGATCAAGCCGGGCCGCTTCAACCTGTGGGGCACGATCCTGGCCATCTACGTATTGGCGGTCGGCGTGAAGGGCCTGCAGCTCATCACCGGGGTGCAATGGCTCGCCGAAATGTTCAACGGGGTTGCCCTGGTCGGCGCTGTCTCCTTCGCCATGTACCGCCAGCGGCTGGCCCAGAGCCGTGCCCTGGGGCGCACCGACGATCCTCTGCCCGAGATCGCAGAGCCCACGCCGATCCGCACCGAGGACGTCGTCGGGCTTGTACCGTCCCGGACTGGTGACGGTGGATGACGACCATCCATTGGCCGGCGACTGATAGTAGGGGCTGGCGACCTCCCGGTCGTGAGGAAGGGGAGCAGCATGGATGCCGCGAACCGCATCGCGATCGCTGACCTCGTCGCCCGCTACTCCGATGCCGTTAACGCGAACGACGCCGCCGCCTGGGCGGAAACGTGGGCGCAGGAGTGCACGTGGCAGCTCGGTCCGGACCGCCTGCTGCGTGGCCGCGACGAGGTGGTGGCGTTCTGGCGGGCGGCCATGGCGAGCTTCGAGTCGGTGCTGCAGATGGTGGGCCACGGCCACGCCCGCGAGGAGGGCGACGGCGCTGTGGGTTCATGGACGGTGTTCGAGGTGGGCCGCCGTGACGGGGCCAACGGCTTGGTGATCGGCTGCTATCAGGACCGTTACACCCGGCAGGAGGGTGCCTGGCTGTTCGCCGAGCGTCGCTTCACCGCCACCTACCAGGGCGGGCTGCCAGACGGGAGCTTCACCGCGCTCCCGTCGCTGCCGGGAAATCGCTGAGGAGGCGCGGGTGGCTATTCGACGTCTCAGACCGCTGGAGGTAGCCCCGATGGGGTTTGCAACGCTGGACCAGTTCGCACCTGTTGGCGTATCGCTCCTGCCTGCTGGACAGGCCCGTGACGTCGAGACGGGCACATGAGCGGCGCAACGGCGCCGATCCCCGGCGAAGAGGCGGACCCTGGGTGGGAGCGGGCCGAGATCCTGAGTCTGGCGATCCGCTTCGCCGATTTGTGGGCGGTCGATCCGCACCAGATGGCCGACGAGACCTACGCCCCGTCGATCCACATGGAGTCGATGGCGAGGACCACCGTGGTCGACGGTATCGACATGCTCCACCGGCTCGAGGACCGGCTCGCCACGATGATTCCCGAACACCGCCACGAGCTCGTCCGCGTCCTCGTGGATCCGCCGGAGGCGTTCCTGGAGACAACCGTGGTGGGCCCGACGACCGGCGAGTACGCCCAGGCAGCCCTGTGGTGGCGGGTCGGCAAGCCGGCCGCCGGACAGGCAGTCCGTCAGGTCGTCGACGAGGTCGGGTGGTTCGACTGGGCACACCGCCGCGCCGACTCGACGGTCAGCCGGGGAACCGTTCCACCCGACGACCGCCGATGGCGTGGCGGCACAGACTGGTATCACCGTCTGGTCAGTGAGGCGGCAGCCGCATTCAGCGCTGACCCCGCCGCGGCCGCCAGCCGCTACCTTTCCGCTGACCCAGTCGCCACTCACGTCGGTCATACCGAGATCAGCGGGCGCGGGCCAGTCCTGGACGTCGTCGAGCGGTTCTCCGCCGTCCTGTCCCGATGCCGGATCGAGGTGAGCCGGGTCATCGGGGACGGGGCTGTCGTCGCGGTGCTGTTCACTCTCGGCAATGCCACGGCACAGACCAGGGGGACGCTGGTTGCCACGCTCGACGCCGACGGCGCCGCCCACAGCGTCCGTCTCTACCTGGACTGGGACCGTGTTGCTGCGGACTGCCAGGCGCTGGTCCTGCCGCGCAGCGATCCGGCGGCCGATCACTGAGCGCGATTCGTTGACAAGCGTCCAGGCGAGCCAGCCCGTACCCGCCGCGAATATGGGAGGACAACACGATGGAGCAGCTCAGCGGAGGAGTCGCTGTCGTAACCGGTGCGGCCAGCGGCATCGGCCGAGCCGTCGCTGCGGCGTTCGCGCGGGAGGGCATGCGCGTCGTGCTGGCAGACATCGAGGCCGCCGCCCTCGATGACGCTGTAACCGAACTGCGCGGTGACGGGCATGATGTCCTGGGCGTCGTCACCGATGTCTCATCCGCCGAGTCCATCTCCCGCCTTCGCGACCAGGCTGTCGATCACTACGGCACTGTCGATGTCCTGCACAACAATGCAGGCGTCGTCGCCGCCGGACTGATCGAGGACATCCCGCTCGCGACGTGGCGGTGGGTGGTCGATGTGGACCTCTGGAGTGTCATCTATGGCATCCGCGCCTTCGTGCCGCTCATGAAGCGCCAGGGGCGTGGACATGTGATCAACACCGCCTCGACCGCCGGACTCCAGGCCAACCCCGGCATCGCCCCGTACAACGTCGCCAAGTTCGGCGTAGTCGCGATCACCGAGACCCTGTGCGTCGAATGTGAGGGGACGGGTGTGAACGCGAGCGTGCTCTGCCCCGGCGCTGTCAACACCAATATCGTCCGCGCCGAGCGGAACCGGCCCGTGAACGTCCCCGAATCAACCGGCGCTGTCGCGGAGCGGTTCGCGGCCAGCTCCACCCGCCTCCTCGGCGAGCAAGGCCTTGCCCCGACCGCGGTCGCGGCCATGGTCGTCGACGCCGTGCGGTCCGAGCGGTTCTGGATCATCACCCATCCCGGCTGGATCGATGTCGCCCGCGACCGGGCTGCGGCGATGGCTGACGGCAGCCTGGCTCGCCGGTTCGCCGGGTAGTGCCGTTTCACGGCGTTGCATTTCGTGCCATGGCGGGACCTCGATCCCGTCGTCGCCCGCTTTGTTGGAAACCTGGTATCGAAGAGAACAGAAGGAAGCCATGTCCAGCCTTTTTGACATCCGGGACAAGGTCGTCGTGCTGACCGGGGCCAGCTATGGCCTCGGTGAAGTTATGGCCCTGGCCCTCGCTGATGCGGGCGCCGACCTTGTTCTCGCCGCCCGCAGCGGCGAACTCCTCCAAGCCGTTGCCGACGCTTGCACGCACAAGGGCGTCAAGGCCACCGCCGTGGTCGCAGACGTCTCGAAGGAGGAGGACGTGGCGCGGATTGTATCCAGGGCGATCGAGAGCTACGGCCGCATCGACGTCCTGGTGAACAACGCCGGGATCTCCGATCTTCGGGGCCTGCCTGCGGAGAACTTCGACCTGGAAACCTTCCGCCGTATCGTCGACGTCGACATGGTCGGCGCCTACCTGCTTGCCAGGGACGCCGGCCGGCACATGCTGGCGGCAGGGTCCGGCTCGATCATCAACATCTGCTCGATCCTCGCTAGTGGGGCCAACGAGCTCAGCGTCATCGGCTACACCGCAGCCAAGGGCGCTCTGCTCAACCTGACTTACCAACTTGGCTGCGAGTGGGCCGACCGGGGCGTCCGGGTCAACGCCCTCTCGCCGGGGTTCATCGTGACCCCGATGACGGCGCCCGGCCTCGAGGGTTTGGGCGTCGCGGAGTACGTCGCCAGCCGGACCCCGATGCGGCGCGTCGGCCGGGCCGAGGAGCTCATCGGGCCGTTGCTGTTCCTCGCCTCAGACGCCTCCAGCTACGTCACCGGGCTCAACCTCCTGGTTGACGGCGGCACCAACGCCGGCAACGGCTACTACCAGGTGCAGCCGGGACATCATGGCTGGGGTGCCATGCTGGGGGCGCCGATGGTCGGCGACCCCTATCCTGGGCTAGTCCCCATGCCGGAGCGGTTCGCGCCCTGGAAGGGCGGCATCCCCGGCATGCACACCCACTGAGGTATGCCGTCCAACTGGTTCCTCCCCGCTGACCGCACGACCGGTACAAATCCGCCGCCGTGTGCGCCGGCGCGCGAGCCCGGTTCGGTAGCGGTACGGCAGTGAAACAGCGCCGGGTGCCCACCAAGATCATGTCCTGCTACCAAGCCTCGAAAATTCATGCCATGATCGCTAGCAGACCGGATCTTGCCGGCAGGGGGCCTGTAGCGAGTAGGGCGAGATGCGGATCAGGATCTTGTGACGTTGACCATGAATGATGTGTCGTCGGGTGGTCCGGAAGGATCGAGTGGGAAGGGGAGGAGGGAGTCCGGGCCGAGGGATGGCCAGGCGACGCGGCGGACGTTCACCGCTTCGTACAAGTTGAGGATCGTCGGGGAGTACGACGCGTTGACCGAGCACGGCGCTCGGGGGGCGTTGCTGCGTAGGGAAGGGCTGTACGAGCGTGTGCTCAGTCGGCCGGAGCGACAACCAGGCTTGTCACCGTGGGTGCAGGCCGCTCCGGTTACTCGGCTTGCGGTGTCTCGCCGGCCCGCCTGGCCAGGTGGACGTCAACCGGGGACACCGGCTGGGCGCGCTCCAGTTGGGCAAGGACGCGCAATGACGCCAGAAAGGGCTCGGAGAGGGTACCGAAGAAGTCGCTGTCAACTTGTTCGACGATCACGATCGCCTGCTGTGCCAGGGCGGCGCCACGATCGGTCACGGTGATGACCTTCGCGCGGGTGTCCCGGGTGTCCGCATGCCGCGCCACGAGGCCCTTGCGTTCGAGTTTACTCAGAATCTGGGAGGTCATCCGGATGTCGGTGGCGGCCTGGGTGGCGATGGCAACCTGATTGGGCTGTTGACCGTGCTCGTTGAGCCACCATGTGCAGGCGAGTAACACGAACTGTACGTGAGTCAGGCCCAACGGGCCGAGCGCTTCGGTGACGGCACGTTGCCAACGTAGTGTAACGTGCCACAGCAGAAAGCCGGGACTCTCAGCTGGGCCTCCCGCGAAGCGGGTCACGACCCGGAGACCGCTTGCGTAACATTCCGCAGTCGAGCGGCGGCGAAAAGGTCCTCCATGGCAGCCGGAAAGTCCTCGCTGATCTGGGGACCCAGCCCCGGGCCCACCTCGTCGGCTCTCGGACCATCGATCTCCAAACGGTGGGTGACCTTGGTCCCGCCGTCACCGAGCGGCGCAAGGGTATGCCGGAACAGAAGGGTGACTTCACCGAAGGCGGTCTGGTCCGCGTAGACTTCGGCCTCCACGAGCTCGATGATCTTTGACTTGAAGGTGTCCTGCCCCTGCGGTGTGACCGAGATTTCCGTGCCGACGGCGAACGGGCCGTGCAACTCGAACGTGTCGCTGTTGTCGCTCAGCTTCACACCGGAATGCAGGTCCCGCAGTGCGGCCCAGACGGCCTCGGGTGAGACGTCCGCCACCGCGCTGTATTCGGTAGTCCACATGGCTGCTCCCTCCGGATGATCCGTGCGGAGATTATATACGCGGAGACTATAGGTCAAGGTCTCGAAGCCCGGGGCCTCGTCGATGACCTACGGTCGGCGGTTTCCACCGACATCCGTAGGTGGTTTCCGTCGCTATCGCAATGGTTCCTACCTACGGTCGGCGGACCAGGCGGCGTTGGTGAAGGCGAGGAGGAGATCGGTGGGATGCCTGGATCCGGCGGGTGGGGTGGAACGCAACCGCCGCTCGGTGCGTAGCGGGCGGTCCTCGTCCTGCGGGCGCCGAAGCGGTGCCGATGAGATCCGTCGGGTGGCGAGAATGCCGAGGTAGATCGCTACCGTTGACCGGTGAGGATTCTTCATGCCGATGATCCTCTTCCTGGTCGTCCTCCGCTGGTGCGGGGGACCGCTGCGGGCCACCGGCCGGTAGGGCGTCGCGTCCGCATACGACTGACGCCGGTCGTGCCAACCTCCGGTGGTCCTCGCTCCGTCACACGATTCTCTGTGGTCGTCGCGCCAGTGGGAGGCGACGGCCGTGATCCCCAACGGTCGCCTCGACCGGGTTCTCGAGCCAGGCCGGCACCGCTACCGCAGGTCGCGGGTGTCCCACCAGGTTGTGGACATGCGCCCGCGGATCCCTGTCGTGAACAGCCAGGAGATCCTGACCTCCGACGAGGTGACCGTGCGGATCAGCCCGATCGCCCGGTGGCGGGCCACGGAGCCGACCGCGTTCGTGACGGCCGCGCCGACCGTCAGCAAGACGAACGGCGCGACGCCGGTCATGCCGTCCATGGCGATCCCGCGCGGCGTGTCCACCCCCAGGCCTGATTCTGACCCTGAAGATCAGCTGATGTGCTGGTAGCAAACCTGCGACAGGTATCCGGGAACGGCCGTGGGACGAGTGTTCCCGGGGCAGGTGTGACCCTGGGGAACCAGAGCGGTGATCTTTAGTGCGAGATACCTGTCGGTGCATGGACGGCGGTTCGCCACCCGCATGAAGGTGTTCGCGTCGACGCAGTCGCCGACGACCGGCAGCCAGCCGCCGTTCTTGGCGAGGCATATGACCGGCGTGACCTTGCTCTTGATTGTGATCGTGTAAATGGCCGAGGGTGGGCACCCGCCCGCCGCGTCCGCCCGCCCCACGACCTGGCCGAACCATTCCTTGCCGAAAGTGACACCGTCCACGGTCCAGTCGTTTGTCGTACATGCCACCTCGTCCAGGTTGTTGCTGTAGGTGGCATAGACCTGCAGACAGTCACCGGAGCGGACGAGGCCGCCGCCCTGACCTGGGTCGCCCGGGTGCGGCGCGTTGAGGTTGCGTAGGCACGCCGTCCGGGTTTCCAGGCTGAGATTGCTGCGGATGCTTGCGATCTCATCGGTATCCTCCGGGCAGCCGAGATCCTCGGTCGAGGCGCTCGGCGTGGACAGGACGGAACCACCGGGGCCCATCTGGATGATCTTCGCGTAGGCGGTCCTGTCGTCGCAGTGCACAGCCCCGTACTGTGCCGGGACGCGGGTAATACCGTGGACCGTCGTCGGCTCGACGGTGACCCGCACGCATCCGCCGACACCGAAGAACGCGGGCTCGGTGGACCCGGAGCCGTGGCGGGACGCGCATGCGGTCAGGCCGGTGGCCGTCACGACCGCTGCCAGGATCATGACAGCGATGCTCGGGCAGCGCATGGGAAGGCGACGTGGCGGCCGGCCGCCGGGAACGGGGAAGCGAACGGGTGACGGCGGCCCCGGTGGGGACGGCATCGCGAACGTGGGTTGCCGGGGCGGCCACCATCGAGGCTGGTCGGGGTGGGGGTCGAAGGCTGCCATGGCTGCCCCTGTCCGGCTCGCTCTGTCTGATTCGTGCTGTGTGGCTCGTGCTGTCTCGCGCTGCCGTGCTTGCGCATTTCATGCACCGCCGGGTTGTGCGGTTTTACGCTGATTGCACCCTATGTGACGCCGAGCAGCGGAGCCCTCAGGGGTCGGAGCGGCGCGGTGGCGAAGCCTCGCGGAAGTTGTCGGCGGTGCTTGACGACGCGACGACCTCGCCCTATGTTTAACGTATCAGTTAATTAGCGGTAGGGTTAAATGCGATGGCATCCGATCGGCTTAGCATCATCTTCGCGGCGCTCGCGGACCCGACCCGCCGGGCGATCCTGGCCCGGCTGGCGGAAGGGGACGCGACCGTCTCGGAGTTGGCCGAACCGTTCACCATCAGCCTCCCCGCGATCTCGCGGCACCTGAAAGTGCTCGAGCAGGCCGGGCTGATCTCCCGGAGCCGCACGGCCCAGTGGCGCTCAAGCAGCCTCAATCCCGGGCCGCTCCAGGAGGCCACCGCGTGGATGGAGCGCTACCGGCAGTTCTGGGACACCAGCTTCGAGCGCCTCGACGCGCACCTGCGACACGTCCAGCAAGCGCAGTCGACACCGGCGGACCAGCAGCAACAGTGAGAAGACAACCCCAAGAAGACAGCAGCGAGAAAGGAACAGCGCCATGGCGGACTCCACACCCACCAACGAACTGGTCATCACCCGGATCTTCGACGCTCCGCGGGAGCTCGTCTACCGGGCCTTCACCGACCCCGACCAGCTCGCGCAGTGGTTTGGCCCGGTGGGGTACTCCGTGCCTCGCGACACCGTCGACATCGACGTCCGGGTCGGCGGCCACCAGCGGTTCGTAATGGTCAGCGACGACGATCCGGGCATGACCTCGCCCGTCAACGCGAGATTCACCGAGGTCGTCGAGAACGAACTCCTCGTGGGCACCGAGGATTGGGAAGGCATGCCGGGCCAGGAGGGGATCACCCACATGTATATGCGGCTCGAGTTCCACGACGAGGGTGGCAAGACCCGGCTGGTGCTGCGGCAGGGCCCCTACACCGAGGAGGTGGAGGGCATGGCCCGCGAGGGCTGGAGCAGCTCGTTCACCAAGCTCGACGCCCTGCTCGCGCGCTGACGGGTCAACGCAGGCCCGGTCCGCTTACACGAACACCCGGCGGGCCGGGCGGGCGGACCAGGCCGGTTTCCCGACTCCTACCGGATCTTCCGACCCACCGCGGGAGGTAAGCTCCGAGGAATTGCTAAAGTGTGTTCCACGGTGTGCCGGGAAGTCTGGTCGGCGCGGGGGATGGACTGCGGCGATCCGCGGCAGCAACTCCGATCATGGACCAGAGGTTCGGCGGATGCGCGCGGTGGGGACCGTCCTCTTTCTTGTGGTGCTGGCCACCGCTGTAGCTACGGGGGCACGCCGCTGGCGGGTGCCCGCTCCGCCGCTGCTGGTGCTGGCCGGTCTTGCGGTGGCGCTCATGCCGGGCACTCCCACCCTGCACATAGCGCCGCAGACCATCGGTCTGGTCGTCCTGCCCCCGTTGCTGTACGCCTCCGCCGAGGAGCTGTCACTACGCGACCTGCACGCGGTGTGGCGGCCCGTCATCGTCCTGGCGTTCGGCCTGGTGCTGGCCTCCTCCGCCGCGGTGGGCGCGCTGACCGCTGCGCTCACGCCGTTGCCGGCCGCCATGGCTTTCGTGCTGGGCGCGGTGCTGGCCAGCACCGACCCGGTCGCGGTCACCGCACTCGGCCGCAGGCTCGCGCTTCCCGGCCGGGTGCAGGTACTGGTACAGGCGGAGAGCCTGTTCAACGACGCCACCTCGCTGGTGCTCTTCAAGGTCGCCGTCACCGTCGCGGCGGCCTCCGGCGCGGTCGGCTGGGAGGTGGCCGGCGGCCAGTTCGTCCTGCTCGCGGGCGGTGGCAGTGCGATGGGCGTGGTGGTCGCGGCCCTGGTCGCGGTCATCCGCCGCCGCACCACCGACCCCGTGCTGGAGACCGTGATCGCTCTGGTCACCCCGTACGCCGCCTACGTACTGGCCGAGTCCGCCCACACGTCGGGGGTCACCGCCGTCGTGGTCGCAGGCGTGGTGCTGGGCCGATCCGGGCACCAGCTCAGCGACGCCCACATCCGGCTGCAACTGCACGCTGTATACGCGGTGGTGGTCTTCCTGCTGGAGAGCGTCGTCTTCAGCATCGTCGGCCTCGAACTGCCTTCCCTGATCCGTGAACTCCCGGCCGGAACCGGTCTGTGGCCGCTGCAGGCGCTCGCCATCGCCGCCACTCTGATCGCCCTGCGGGTGGTGTGGATGTTTCCACTGTCCGCGGCGGTCAGGCCGGCCAGGGGCCGTCCGTCCTGGCGTCTGGCGGGTGTGGTGACCTGGGCTGGCACCCGGGGTGTGATGCCGCTGGCCGCGGCGCTGTCCATCCCGCTCGCCGCCACCGACGGCACCCCACTGCCCGGACGCCCCCTGGTCCTGACCCTCACCACCGCCGTCGTCGTCTTCACCCTCGTCGTCCAGGGCCTGAGCCTTGCCCACGTCGTGGGTCGTTCCGGATTCGCTCTCGAACCCGAGCACACCGCTCGGGAGGAGGCCCGCGCCCGCGACAGCCTCATCCACGCCGGGCTCACCCACCTCGACCACATCACCGGGCTGGAAACCATCCCCGAAGCGGCCATCGACCGCGTGCGTCGCAACCTCGACGCACGCCTGGAGCAACCCACCGAGAACAACGACGACCAGTCGGGCAGAACCCTCCTGCAGGCATACCGCGAGCTGCGCCGCGAGGTGATCGCCGTGCAGAGCGCCGAGCTACGCCGCCTGTATGACGCCCACCAGGTCAGCGACACGACACGGCGACGCCTGCAACGCGACCTGGACCTGGAGGAGGCCGGTCTCGGCGGGCGCTGAGGTCCGAGCGGTGCGCACATTGACGACGCCCACCTGCATCCGTACCGGCATCCTGCTGATCGGCGTCCTGCTCGGTCTGCAGGTCTTCTGCGCCCGGAGGTTCAGGCGTCTGGTCAGTCCTCGCCAACGCGGATGAAAGCCGCTATCCGATGATCCGTTCGGGGGATCCCCCGGCGCCGGAATCTTCCCGCCGCCGGTGACGACCGGACACCGCGTCTGTTGATGACGGCCGGCGTCAACGCGGCGTAGGAATTTTCCGGATGGGCGTACACAGGGCGTCAACGCCTGCTGCGTGTGGCACCTGCGTGGTCCAGCATGGCCGACGGCACGCCAGGGTGGCTGCCATCGGTTGAGGGAGTGTCCGGTGCCCGTGCAACGAGCCTGGTGGCAATCGTCCACCGGGCATTCCTCCTCCGACTGACCCAAAGGCCAGGAGTTCCCCGTGCGTGACGTCATCTTCGTGCTTATCACTGTTGCGGTGTTCGCGCTGCTTGCCCTGACCGTGAAGGGGGCGGAAAAGCTGTGAATGCGGAAAACATCGCCGGTCTGATCCTCGCCGTCGCGACCACGATCTTCCTGGTGGTCGCCCTCCTCTTCCCGGAGAGATTCTAGATGAACACGACGACCGCGGGGTTCGTCCTCGTCGTCGTACTCGTCGGCGCGCTGGCACTCACCTACGGGCCGTTCGGCGACTACATGTACCGCGTCTACACGGGCAAGCGCCACCTGCGGGTGGAACGGGGCGTGTACCGGCTGGTGGGGGTGGATCCCGAGGCCGATCAGCGCTGGAGCACCTACCTGCGCAGCGTGCTCGCGTTCTCCGCCGTCGGGATGCTGTTCCTCTACGCCTTCCTGCGGCTGCAGCATCATCTGCTGCTCAACCTCGGCTTCAAGGGGATGGAGCAGGGCCAGGCGTTCAACACGGCGGCGAGCTTCGTCACGAACACCAACTGGCAGTCGTACTCCGGTGAGTCGACCCTCGGGCATCTCGTGCAGATGGCCGGGCTCGCGGTGCAGAACTTCGTCTCGGCCGCCGTCGGCATGTCGGTCGCGATCGCGCTGGTCCGCGGCTTCGCCCGCAAGCGGACCGACCAGGTCGGCAACTTCTGGATGGATTTGACCCGGACGTGCCTGCGGATCCTGCTGCCCGTCAGCATCGTGGCCGCGGTCGTGCTGATCGCCGGCGGCGCGATCCAGAACCTGCACGGCAACCACGACGTCACCACGCTGGTCGGCGGCAGCCAGAGCGTGACCGGCGGCCCGGTGGCGAGCCAGGAGGCCATCAAGGAGTTCGGTACCAACGGGGGTGGTTTCTACAACGTCAACTCGGCGCACCCGTTCGAGAACCCGACGAGCTGGACCAACTGGTTCGAAATCTATCTGCTGCTGGCGATCGGCTTCTCGCTGCCCCGCACGTTCGGCCGGATGGTCGGCAACACCCGGCAGGGGCTGGCGATCGTGGCGGTGATGGCGACGCTGGCCATAGGCAGTCTCGCCCTCAACGCCGGTTTCCAGCTGGCGCACCACGGCACGGTCCCGACCGCGGTGGGCGCGGCGACCGAGGGCACGGAGACCCGTTTCGGAGTGCCCGACTCGGCCACGTTCGCCACCGCGACGACGCTGACCTCGACCGGTGCGGTCGACTCCTTTCACGACTCCTACACGAGTCTGGCCGGTGCGACACTGCTGCTCAACATGATGCTCGGGGAGATCGCGCCGGGCGGCACCGGGTCGGGGCTGTACGGCATGCTCGTGCTGGCCATCATCACGGTGTTCGTCGCCGGACTGATGATCGGACGAACGCCGGAGTATCTCGGGAAGAAAATCGGTAGCCGGGAAATCAAGTTCGCCTCCCTGTACATCCTCACCACACCGTCGATCGCGCTGATCGGCACGGCGATCGCGATGGCCCTGCCCGGTGAGCGGGCCGGGATGCTCAACTCGGGCGCGCACGGCCTTTCCGAGGTCCTCTACGCCTTCACCTCGGCGGCGAACAACAACGGCTCCGCCTTCGCCGGCATCACCGTGAACACCAACTGGTACAACACGGCGCTCGGTATCGCGATGCTCGCGGGACGGTTCCTGCCGATGGTGTTCGTTCTCGGCCTGGCCGGGTCGCTGGCCCGCCAGCAGCCCGTGCCGGTCTCGGCCGGGACGTTGCCGACCCAACGGCCGCAGTTCGCCGGGATGCTCACCGGCGTCGCCGTCATCGTCGTCGCACTCACCTACTTCCCGGCGCTCGCGCTCGGACCTCTCGCGGAGGGTCTGCACTGATGTCCACCACTACGATCGGAGCGCCCGAGTCACCGCCTGACGTCCCGGTGTCCCCGGAGCCACGGCGCAGGGTGCAGGGCGGGCTGCTCGACCCGAAGCAGTTGTGGCGCTCCGCTCCGGACGCGCTGCGCAAGCTGAATCCGGCAACGCTCTACCGCAACCCGGTCATGTTCATCGTGGAGATCGGCGCGGTCTTCACCACTGTGCTCGCGATCCGTGATGAGACCGCCTTTGCCTGGCTGATAGTCGTCTGGTTGTGGCTGACCGCGCTGTTCGCGAACCTCGCCGAGGCGGTCGCCGAAGGCCGCGGGAAGGCCCAGGCCGAGGCGCTGCGGCGGACGAAGACCGACACCCTCGCCCGGCGTCTGACGCCGACGGGCGGTGAGGAACAGGTGCCCGCCCCGCAGCTGCGGCAGGGCGACCGGGTCGTCGTCGAGGCGGGTGATTTCATCCCCGGCGACGGGGATGTCGTCGAGGGCATCGCCAGCGTGGACGAGTCGGCGATCACCGGCGAGTCCGCGCCGGTGATCCGCGAGGCGGGCGGTGACCGCTCGTCGGTGACCGGTGGCACCCGGGTGCTGTCCGACCGCATCGTCGTGGAGATCACCCAGAAGCCGGGGGAGAGCTTCATCGACCGGATGATCGCGCTGGTGGAGGGCGCGAACCGGCAGAAGACCCCGAACGAGATCGCGCTGAACATCCTGCTGGCCTCGTTGACGATCATCTTCCTGCTCGCGGTCGCGACGCTGCAGCCACTGGCGATCTTCTCGAAGGCGCGGCAGCCCGGTATCCCCGACACCTCGGCGCTGGGCGCCAACGGTGTGACCGGCATCGTGCTGGTGTCGCTGCTGGTCTGCCTGATCCCCACCACGATCGGGGCGCTGCTGTCCGCGATCGGCATCGCCGGGATGGACCGACTGGTGCAACGCAACGTGCTGGCGATGAGCGGCCGTGCCGTGGAGGCCGCCGGCGACGTGAACACCCTGCTGCTGGACAAGACCGGAACGATCACAATCGGTAACCGGGAGGCGCGCGAGTTCCTCCCGGTCGGCGGTACCAGCGACGGGGAGCTGGCCGGGGCCGCGCAGCTGTCCTCACTGGCCGACGAGACGCCCGAGGGCCGCTCCAT
Organism: Candidatus Frankia meridionalis; assembly: GCF_902812655.1. GTDB lineage: Bacteria > Actinomycetota > Actinomycetes > Frankiales > Frankiaceae > Protofrankia > Protofrankia meridionalis. Next base: position 34,076 of record NZ_CADDZT010000071.1, read on the forward strand.
CGTGATCTACGCCAAGAATACCTACGGCCTGCGGGAACGCGCCCCCGGCGAGTTGACCCACGCGAGGTTCGTCGCGTTCACCGCGCAGACCCGGATGTCGGGGGTGGACCTCGACGGCACCGACGACGGCCAGTCGGCAAGCGAGGTCCGCAAAGGTGCGGCCAGCGCCGTCATGAGCTGGGTCCGCGAACACGGCGGAACGATCCCGCCGGAGACCGGCGAGCTGGTGGACGGCATCTCCGCCTCCGGCGGCACACCGCTGCTGGTCGCCCGGGCACAGGACGGGGCCGCCCGGGTCCTCGGCATCGTCGCCCTGCGTGACGTCGTCAAGCAGGGCATGCGGGAGCGGTTCGACGAGATGCGGCGGATGGGCATCCGCACGGTGATGATCACTGGTGACAACCCGCTGACCGCCCGCTCCATCGCCGAGGAGGCCGGGGTCGACGACTTCCTCGCCGAGGCCACCCCGGAGGACAAGCTTGCGCTGATCAAGCGGGAGCAGGCGGGCGGCAAGCTCGTCGCGATGACCGGCGACGGTACCAACGACGCCCCCGCGCTGGCCCAGGCCGATGTCGGCGTCGCCATGAACACCGGTACGTCGGCGGCGAAGGAAGCCGGCAACATGGTCGACCTGGACTCCAACCCGACGAAGCTCATTGAGATCGTCGAGATCGGCAAGCAGCTCCTCATCACCCGCGGCGCCCTGACCACGTTCTCCATCGCCAACGACGTGGCCAAGTACTTCGCGATCATCCCGGCGATGTTCGCCGCGGTGTACCCGGGGCTGGACACGCTGAACATCATGCGGCTGCACAGCCCGCAATCGGCGATCCTGTCCGCGGTCATCTTCAACGCCCTGGTCATCATCGCGTTGATTCCACTCGCCCTGCGCGGCGTGCGCTACCGGCCGGCCAGCGCCTCGGCGATGTTGCGCCGCAACCTCTGTATCTACGGCATCGGAGGCCTGGTCATCCCGTTCATCGGCATCAAGCTCATCGACCTGGTCATCCAGTTCATCCCCGGAGCCCGGTGATCATCATGGCTTCCCGTACCCCTTCCTGGATCCGCCAACATCTCGCCGCGCTGCGGGCACTGCTCGTCTTCACCGTCCTGCTCGGCCTGGGCTACCCGCTGCTGATCCTCGGCATCGCCCAGCTCCCCGGCCTGAAGGACAAGGCGAACGGTTCGTTCGTCCACGACGCCAAGGGCAACGTGGTCGGCTCACGCCTCATCGGCCAGTCGTTCACCGACGACCAGGGCAACCCGATCGCGAAATACTTCCAGTCCCGGCCGTCGGCGGCCGGCAGCGGCTACGACCCGACCGCGACCAGCGCAAGCAACCTGGGCCCGGAAAGCACCGTCGACACCCTG
>NZ_CADDZT010000071.1:35722-43621 GCF_902812655.1 Candidatus Frankia meridionalis
GAGGGTGTCGACGGGGCGCGGCCGTACTGCACCGCCGGCGGCGTCGGGGCCGTCCTGGCGGTGTTCTACGACCAGCCCGGCTACCAGGGCAACGTCACCCGCGTGGTCAGCGTCAACGAGGAGTGCCCGGCGGCTCCGTTCCTCACGAACTTCGACGGGGTGAAGGTCGAGTGCCACACCTTCGGCGACGACGTCTCCGCCGGCAAGCTAGTCGCCGTGCGCGGCAACGCGCCCGCCACGCCGGCGGTGCCCGCCGACGCGGTCACCGCGAGCGCCAGTGGGCTTGACCCCGACATCTCGCCCGCCTACGCCCGGCTACAGGCCAACCGGGTGGCGAAGGCTTGCGGCCTCGATCCGGCCGTCGTCCGCAGGCTCGTCGACGACCACGTCCACGGCCGGGCGGTGGGCTTCCTGGGTGAACCCACCGTCAACGTCCTCGACCTGAACAGGGCCTTGGAGCAGGCCGCGAAGTAGCCGTCGAGAGGAGGCGATCGGATGAGCCGGGGGCGGTTGCGCGTCTATCTCGGAGCCGCCCCCGGGGTCGGCAAGACCTACGCCATGCTCGCCGAAGGGCACCGCCGCCGTGAGCGGGGAAGCGACGTGGTGGTGGCGCTGGTGGAGACGCACGGTCGCGCCCAGACCGCGGCCATGCTGGACGGCCTCGAGGCGGTTGCCCGCCAGGAGCTGACCTACCGCGGGAGCGTCTTCACCGAGATGGACCTCGACGCCGTCCTGGCCCGGGCGCCGCAGGTCGCGCTGGTCGACGAACTCGCCCACAGCAACGTCCCGGGCGTCCGTAACGACAAGCGGTGGCAGGATGTCGAGGAGCTGCTGGCGGCTGGTATCGACGTCATCACCACCGTCAATGTGCAACACCTGGAGTCCCTGGGCGACGTCGTCGAGGCGGTCACCGCAGTGGCGCAGCACGAGACGGTGCCCGACGAGGTGGTGCGGCGGGCCAGCCAGGTGGAGCTGGTGGACATGGCCCCCGAGGCCCTGCGCCGGCGGCTGGCGCACGGCAACGTCTACCCTGCCGACAAGATCGATGCTGCGCTGGGGCACTACTTCCGGGTCGGCAATCTGACGGCATTGCGTGAGCTTGCGCTTCTGTGGGTGGCGGACAAGGTCGACGAGCAGCTTGACGACTACCGCGCGCAGCACGGCATCACCCGTCGCTGGGAGACGCGGGAGCGGGTTGTCGTCGCGCTCAGCGGCGGCCCGGAGGGCCAGACGCTGATCCGCCGGGCGGCCCGGATCGCCGCCCGTGCCGCCGGCGGGGAACTACTGGCCGTCTACGTCACCAGCAGTGATGGCCTGCTCGCCGCTTCCGCCGCGGAGTTGCAACGTCAGCGTGAGCTGGTCGAAAGCCTCGGCGGCAGCTACCACCAGGTCGTCGGGCATGACATCGCCGGCGCGTTGCTCGACTTCGCCCGTGCCGAACACGCCAACCAGCTCGTCCTCGGTGCCAGCCGCCGCACGTGGCTCGGTACCCTGCTGGACGGGCGGGGAGTAGCCGCCGACGTCATCCGCCGGTCCGGGCAGATCGACGTGCACATCGTCCCGCACGAGCAGGTCGGCAAGGGCCGTGGACTGCCCGGCCTCACCGGTGGCCTCACCCTCCGGCGCCGGCTCGCCGGCGCGGCCCTGGCCGCCGTCGGACTGCTCGCGCTCACGGTCACCCTCACCCGCCTGCCCGACAGCCCCGGTTTCGCCAGCGACCTGTTGCTGTACCTGACCGTGGTCGTCGCCGTGGCACTGGTCGGCGGGGCCTACCCGGCGGTGCCGGCGGCCGTGGCTGCGAGCCTGCTGCTGGACTGGTACTTCACCCTGCCCCTGCACACCCTTTACGTCCGCGACCCCGGGAACATCCTGGCGCTCGTGGTGTTCGTCCTGCTGGCGGCCGCCGTCAGCGGTGTCGTCGACATCGCCGCCCGGCGGACCAGGCAGGCTGCCCGGGCCCGCGCCGAGGCGCAGACCCTGTCAACCCTGTCCGGCAGCCTCGTCGCAGGGCAGGACGCCCTGCCCGCACTGCTCGACCGGGTCCGGGAGACCTTCAACGCGGCCTCCGCCGCGCTCCTCGAACGCCACAGCACGGGGATCATCCGCAGCCGCGACAGCTGGACCGTGGTCGGCGTCAGCGGGCCGGATCCGTGCCTGGACCCGGAGGCGGCCGACACCGACGTGGAGATCCGCCCCGACCTGCACCTGGCACTGCGCGGCCGGACGCTGCCCGCCGCCGACCGCAGCGTGCTCACCGCGTTCGCCGCGCAGGCCGCCGCCGCGCTCGAGCACCGCCGGCTGTCGGCGCAGGCCGCCGAGGCCGCCGACGCCGCCGAGGCCGGCGAGACACGCACGGCTCTGCTCGCGGCTGTCAGCCACGACCTGCGCAGCCCGCTCGCCTCGGCGCTGGCGGCCGTGTCGAGCCTGCGGGCCACCGACGTCACCTGGACCGACGCCGACCGCGCGGAGCTGCTGGCCACCGCCGAGGAAAGTCTGGAACGGCTCACCCGGTTCGTCGGCAACCTGGTCGAGATGAGCCGGCTGACCTCCGGCGACCTCACGGTGTCCCGGCAGCCGCTCGGACTGGACGAGATCCTCCCACCCGTGCTGGACGACCTGCGGCTGGGACAGGGCCAGGTCGAGTGCAACGTGCCCGACACGCTTCCCGACGCCCTCGCCGACCCGACCCTGCTGCACCAGGTGGTGCTGAACCTGCTGACCAACGCGGTGCGCTACAGCCCCGCGCACCAGCCGCCGCTGATCACCGCCAGCGCGATCGGGGACCGCCTCGAGTTGCGGGTCGTCGACCGGGGGCCAGGCATCCCCGACGCGGAACGCGAGCAGGTGTTCACTCCGTTCCAGCGCCGCGGTGACCGGGACAACTCCCACGGCGTCGGACTCGGCCTGGCGCTGTCGCGGGGCCTTGCCGAAGCGATGGGAGGGACGTTGACCTCGGAGGACACCCCGAGTGGTGGCACCACCATGGTGCTCGCGCTGCCGCGGGCGCCCGTCGGTGACGCAGCAGTTACCGCCGACGCGGACCAGGCCGTAGCCTCGAAGGCGGACCCCGATGTGTGAGGCGTACACCGATGTCTGAGGCGTACACCGATGTCTGAGGCGGACATCGTCACGCTTCCACCGGCAACCAACCGGCGCGACACTCGAAGCATGGGACGGGACACGCCATGAGCCGGGTTCTCGTCGTCGACGACGAGCCGCAGATCGTGCGAGCCCTGCGCATCAACCTGTGCGCACGTGGCTACGACGTGCAGACCGCCGCGGACGGACGGCAGGCGCTGAGCCGTGCGGGCTCCTACCAGCCCGATATCATCGTGCTCGACCTGGGACTGCCGGACCTTGACGGTGTTGAGGTCATCCGGGGGGTCCGCGGCTGGAGCACGATCCCGATTATCGTGCTGTCGGGGCGGGCCGGCAGCAGCGACAAGGTCGCGGCACTCGACGCCGGGGCCGACGACTACGTCACCAAGCCGTTCGATATCAACGAACTGTTGGCACGACTACGCGCGGTGTCACGTCGGACGCCGGGTGGCGAGGACCCGTCGCCGATCACTGTCGGCAACTGCCGGATCGACCTTGCCGCCCGTACGGCCACCTGCACTACGCCCGCGCTTGCGCGGACGGCAGCGGAAGGCCGCGTGCTGGACGGAGAGGACCGCAACGTCCGGCTCACGCCGACCGAGTGGGCGCTGCTGGAGGTCCTGCTACGCCACCCGGGCAAGCTGGTCAGCCAGCGCCAACTCCTCGTCACGGTATGGGGACCATCCGCTTCGGACAGTCACTACCTGCGGGAATACATGGCCCGCCTGCGGCGCAAACTGGAGCCGGACCCCTCCCGCCCCCGTCACCTGCTCACCGAACCGGGCATGGGCTGCCGCTTCCAGCCGTGACCTCCCGGCCCGCCCGACATGGCAGAACGGCACGCAGAGCCACCAGCTTAGAATCCTGACGTGGCCAGACGACCGAGGAACCGCTCAGTCTCCTGGCCGATCTGGAGACAGACCAAGTGGAGCGCAAGGAGTCGCTGCGCAGTGGCGGTGACGCGAAGGATCGGATCTGCCAGGCCATCTGCGCCTACGCCAACGACCTACCCCACCATCGTACCTCCGGTGTGATCTTCGTAGGCGCCACCGGACGACGGCCGCCCGGCCGGTCTACCGGTCACCGACCGCTTGCTGCTGGAGTTGGCCGACCTGCGCGGTCAAGGGCGGATCCCGCCTCTGCCGATCATGTATGTGCGAGCGTTCGACGTTGGCGGTCAGAGCGTCGCGGTGATCGAGGTCGAGCCGAGCCTACCGATCAGGCTCAACGGGCAGGGGTGGATTCGGGCCGGTCCGCGGGGTGCGATCGCCACCGCCGATGAGGAGCGCCGCCTCGCGGAACGACGACGCAGCGCGGACCTGTCCTTCGACACCCGACCCGCGGTTGGTAGCGGGATGTCAGACCTCGATCTGGATCTGTTCGTCCGGCAGTATCTGCCCAGCGTGCTGACCCCCGAAGTGGTCGCGGCGAATGGTCGAACCGTCGAGCAGCGGCTCTCCGCACTGCGGCTGACCACGGTCGACGGCACACCCACTCACGCCGGGCTGCGTGATGTGCGCCGGCCAAACTACCCGCTTGCCGCGCTGCAGCAGCTCACCCGCAACGCGATCCTGCACCGCAGCTATGAGGGGATCGGATCACCCGTACGGCTGACCTGGTATGACGACCGGGTTGAGATCTTCTCGCCAGGTGGGCCGTACGGGGTGGTGACGGTGGAGAATTTCGGACGGCCTGGTGTCACCGACTACCGCACCCGTGAATGGACACAACGGACTCGTCCTCCAAGAGGACATATTTATCCCGGATACCGGCCCACTCGTTCACCGACTAATCGTCTCCCGTATACCGATCCTCGGCTGCGCGTGGACAACTCTACCGTCATGCCCACAACCGTAAAGGATCAGAACAATTCCGTCGGCATGCGCCGGCGGGAAGTATCCTGATTCGTTTCACTTCCACGTTTACCCGGCGGTCGTCCGGACGGGCCGACCCACCAACCGGTCGGGGACAGCAGGTCAGGGAGAGCGGGGGACGACCCGCGCCTCCGGCGGAGCCGGGGCACATCCGCGTTTCCGGCGCCGATCGGGAACAGGTGGCCACCCGACTGCGGGAGGCCGCGGAGCGGGGCGAGCTGACGTCCAAGGAGGCGGACGAGTGCCAGGCGGCTGCCTACGCAGCCGTGACCCGCGCCGATCCCACCCACCGTCCCGGGCCTTACCCGACAGCGTGCGCCGCATGTGGCGCCAGCTCGTCAACCAGTGGATCCCACGCTCTTGACGCCCACTCCCCTCAATGCCAGTATCCACATACTCAGTACACGGATCGTCTGGCTGGAAGCGAAAGAGACACCACGGAAGAAAATCCAGTTCCGTGGCCGTACGGGCCGGGTACCGGGACGGCCGGCAGTGGTTTCGGAGCCGGCAGGAATGCCGAGCCGACCTGGGAGGTCTGATGAGCGTGTTTCCCCAGAACCAGTGGTATGTTGCGGCGTGGAGCCGGGAGGTCGGCCGGGACCTGTTCGCCCGGACGATCTGCGGTGAACCGATCGTGTTCTACCGCACCCTCGACGGTCAGGTCGTCGCATTGGCCGACCGGTGCGTGCACCGCCGTTATCCCCTGTCCCTCGGATCGCTTCGGGGTGACGACGTGGAATGCGGTTACCACGGCTTCACCTACGACTGTTCGGGCGTCTGCCTCCGGGTGCCCGGTCAGGAACGGGTGCCGCGGACCGCGCGGGTGAAGAGCTATCCGGTCGTGGAGCAGGCCAACTGGGTCTGGATCTGGATCGGCGACCCCGCCGGCGCCGACCTCACCGCCGTCCCGGACAACCACTGGCTGGACGACCCGCGGTGGACCGTGATCGGTGACATGGCGCCGCTGCCCGCGCGGTACCAGCTCCTCGTCGACAACCTGATGGACCTTTCCCACGAGACCTACCTGCACGCGGGTTTCATCGGCACCCCCGAGGTGGCCGCAACGCCGATCGTGACCAAGGTCGATGAGGACGACCGGGTAATCCGGGTCAGCCGGCACATGAACGGCGCCGAATGCCCGCCCTTCTACGCGAAGTCGACCGGATTCTCCTCGCCGATCGACCGGTGGCAGGACATCGAATACCGGCCGGTGTGCTCCTACGTGCTGCACTCGCGGATCGCGCCTGCCGGCGTACTGCCCGCGGACAACGGTGAGGACACCGGCGCCGTGCATGTGAAGATCCTGTACGGCATCACCCCGGAGACCGAAAACAGCACGTTCGATTTCTGGGCCGTGGCACGCGACTTCGCCGTGGGCGACGAGGAGGTCTCGGAATTCCTGGAACGGATGAACCGCGAGGTCGTACAGCAGGACGTCGACGCGCTCACCCTTCTCGAGCGTGTGATCGCTGAAGAGGAGAGGAAAGAGGGCGTCCAGGAGCTGAGTATCGCGATCGACGCCGGGGCCATGGCGGCCCGCAAGATGATCAGAAGAATGTCCACGACGGACCACGCTGCCGGCGTAACCAGTGATGCCACGGTCTGACGGTGTCTCCGTGACGGATGTCCGGGCAGCTCGTCCGCCGCGACACCAGTCCCGTCAACATCTGGAGGTCTGCTGTGAGTGCTAACAGGGCGGTTGCCTATATCGAACCGGGCACGGTCGAGGTGCAGACCATCGACTTTCCCACATTAGAGGTGAAGGACGGTCCCGGTGTCGATCCCGCGAACGTGGGCCGGCGGTGTCCCCACGGCGTGATTCTGAAGGTGTTGGCGACCAACATCTGCGGGAGCGACCAGCACATGGTCCGGGGCCGCACCACCGCTCCACGGGGACTGATCCTCGGGCACGAGATCACCGGCGAGGTCATCGAAGCCGGCCCGGACGTCGAGTTCATCCGGGTCGGGGACATCGTGTCGGTACCGTTCAACATCGCCTGTGGACGTTGCCGCAACTGCAAGGAGCGTCAGACGGGAATCTGCCTGAACGTCAACCCGGCCCGTCCGGGCGCGGCCTACGGCTACGTCGACATGGGCGGATGGGTCGGAGGCCAGGCCGAGTACGTCATGGTGCCGTACGCGGACTGGAATCTGCTGCCCTTCCCGGACCGTGACGCGGCTTTGGAGAAACTGCGGGATCTGACCATGTTGTCGGACATCTTCCCGACCGGGTTCCACGGCGCGGTGACGGCCGGAGTCGGAGTGGGAAGCACCGTCTACGTCGCCGGAGCCGGCCCGGTCGGGCTCGCGTGCGCCGCCTCGGCCCAGCTGCTGGGAGCGGCCGTAGTGGTTGTCGGAGACTTCAACACCGATCGGCTGGCCCAGGCACGGAGCTTCGGTTGCGAGACCGTTGATCTGGCAAAAGCCCCGCTGACCGACCAGATCGAGGACATCCTGGGTGTTCCCGAGGTCGACTCCGCCGTCGACTGCGTCGGGTTCGAGGCACGGGGACACGGTGGCGGTGAGGCACCGGCCACCGTCCTGAACTCGATCATGGATGTGGCGCGGGCCGGGGCGAGTCTGGGTATCCCCGGGCTGTACGTGACAGGTGACCCCGGTGGTGTGGACGCCGACGCCCGGATCGGTTCCTTGAAGATCCGACTCGGGCTGGGCTGGGCGAAGAGCCACCGGTTCATGACCGGCCAGTGCCCGGTCATGCAGTACCATCGGCAGCTGTCGATGGCCATTCTGCATGATCGTGTGCGCATCGCCGACGCGGTCAACGCCACCGTCATCGCGCTGGAGGAGGCGCCCGGCGGCTACCGGGAGTTCGACAGCGGGGCCAGCCGGAAGTACGTTCTCGACCCCCACGGAGCTCTTACCAGGGCGGCATAGCTCCGTCGGGAGCTTCCACCCTCATGACCTG
>NZ_CADDZT010000071.1:43933-47329 GCF_902812655.1 Candidatus Frankia meridionalis
CCCGGCTGGTGACCTACCCGGCCGGGCAGGTCACCAGCCGGGTTGTTCTTCCGCGCCTTTCCACGATCGGCGCCCTCGCCGGCCGCGACCTCTCATGACAATCTGTCATACCTCCCGTCGACACAGGAATCATGCATATCGTGAATTTTACGATCACGTTCGACCCGACCCATTTCCTGGCCTTACGATTCGCCGTCGGTTCTCCTGCCACACCGGTCGGGAACCACCGATTTCCCAGAAAGCGCTCCCGTGAAGGGATCTACATGGCCAGGAAGTACCGGACCTCCCGATGGACGGCGGTCGCGTTTGCGAGCGCCGCGGTCGCCCTCACCGTGGCCGCATGCGGAACCGCACATGACGACACCAGCCGGGGAAACGGGAACTGCGCGACTCCCGGAGTGACCGCGAACGAGATCAAAGTCGGACTCCTTTATCCGAGCAGTGGTGCTGCTTCAGGCAGCTACAACGCCGTCCGTGCGGGCGTGGAGGCGAGGCTGGACGCGGCCAACACAGCGGGTGGCGTGAACGGGCGCAGGCTCTCCTACCTCTGGCAGGACGACGCGTCCGTTTCCGAAACAAACCTTGCCGGCGCCCAGAAACTGATCAACGATGATCAGGTGTTCGGAATCATCGAGACCACCACCGTGGCAAAGGGTTCCGCAACGTTCTTACATGATCATGGCATCCCCGTCACCGGCATCGCCCTGGAGCCGGTGTGGACTGTCAATGACAACATGTTCACCTTCGTCAACTTCGTGGGCCCGGGTTCCATCAGCACCTGGGGTGACTTCGTCACCGCCCAGGGCGGTCGGACCGCTCTGATCCTGAAGGGCGCGTTCGACGAGGCACTGAGCGACACCGCGGAGAAAATGGGCGCGAGCCTGCGCTCCGCCGGTGTCCGGGTCGTCGGTACCGTGGACGTCAGTCCGCAGGCCGACCCGGTCCGTCTCGGCGCCCAGATCAGGAACAGCGGCGCCGACACCCTGGTCGGCCTGCTTGGCCCGGAAACCTTTGACCAGGCCGTCATCGGTGCCCGCAACGCAGGCGTCCCCTTGAAGGTCGCCATGTCGTTCTCGCCCGGGTACGACCGGAACCTGCTGTGGAAGTACGGCCGGCAGATCGCCGGGACCTCCTACTTCCTCGACTACGCTCCCTTCGAGCTGGACACTTCCGGCCACCGGGCGTTCCTCAACGCCGTGGGTAGGTATGCCCCGGAGTTGCAGCCTCCGGCCCAGGGCGGAGCCCTGTCCGGTTGGATCTCGGCGGACATGATGATCCGAGGACTGCAGACTGTCGGTTCCTGCCCCACCCGAGGACAGTTCATCCGCGGTCTTCGGGCGGTTGGCGACTACAGCGCCGACGGCCTGCTGCCCGTCGCCCTCGACATGACCAGGAGCTTCGGTCAGATGAACACCTGCTTCACCTTCGTCAAGGTCAGCGACGACGGCACCCGCTTCGGCTCCGAACCCACCGCCCGCTGTGGACACCGGATCTAGGCCGTGTTCGGGTGGCCACGGCGATGACCCAGCCCTCGGCGGCGTGGAGCGCGCCGTGGGCGAGATCGTAATCCGGGTCAGCCCGCCAGACGGTAAGCGCGCCAACACCAGTAGTGAGTACGACCAGGCCGACATCGCCCGAGCTCTCGGCGGCCCGGAAATCGTCCGGGGGCCGTCACCGGCTGGTGTTCACCGACCGGCTGCTGGCCACCCTGGTCGTGCTGCGGTTCCTGACGGACCCGGGCGCTTACCGCAACGACTGGGGTGACCCCAGCCTGGCCGGTGTGCCGCTCGTGCACTGCGGACCTGGGCTCCTCGTCCTTGCGGAAGCTGTGGGCCACGCTGTTGGCTCAGCGTCAGTGTCTCGCGGTCCGGCCGGGACGTGGCCGGTGACGGTCGCGTCATCTCCGATCCCGCGCATACTTCGGTATGATTGGCGCATGTCCGCAACCACCCGCATCACGGTGACGTTGCCCAGCGACCAGGTCGCCGAGCTGAGAAAGATCACAGACAATGTTTCCGGGTACGTGGCCGAAGCCGTCGCACGCCAGATCCGCCACAAGCTGCTTGTTGACGAGCTGGAGCGTTACCAGCGGGAATCCGGCGCGTTCACCGAGGAGGAACTGACCGAGGCCTGGGCCAGGCTTTTCGGTCACGCCGACCGTACAGAAGACACGGCGGCGTGACCAAACGCATCGAGACGGTCGTCCTGGACTGCGCGGGGCTGTCCGCCTGGATCGCTCAGGACCGTAACGTCGCGGCCATGCTCAAGATTTTCAGCGAGCTGGAATCCGATCTCGTCATCAGCGCCGACACGATCGTCGAAGTCGGTTACGCGGACGTGAGCATGCCGCGCTTGAACTGGGTGCTCTCACGGCTCAAGGTCGAACCGGTCACTGAACAGACCGCGAAGGCGTCCGCGAAGCTGTTGAAGGAAGCGAAGCTGCACGGCCACAAATACGCCATCGACGCGATGGTGGCCGAGGTCGCCCTGCGGCAACCGGGACCAGTCGTCATGCTCACATCCGACGTTGACGACATGTCCAAGCTCTGTGACAACCGGGTCAGAATGATCGCTGTCTGATGGTACGTCATCACCCGGGGAGTAGCAGCCGGGGCTACGTCCGGGCCGTCTGCCGTACCAATGTGACCGCGAGTGCGCCGATGCCGGCCGGTTCGTCGACGACCACCAGCACACGCCCGTGCCCGCGATCAAGGTAACGGGGCGATCAGGACATATCTTGATAGCAAGACGAAGTAGACATGAAGCGGAGTATCGGTGACCGATTCGACCATCATCTACACCCACACTGACGAGGCCCCGGCCCTGGCGACGTACTCGTTCCTGCCCGTGGTCCAGGCATACGCTCGGGCGGCCGGTGTCAGTGTCGAAAGCCGCGACATCTCCCTGGCGGGGCGGATCATCGCCAGCTTCCCCGAGCGTCTCGCGGAGGCCCAGCGCATCCCTGATGTGCTTACCGAGCTCGGCGAGCTGGCGAAGACGCCCGGGGCGAACATCATCAAGTTGCCGAACATCTCGGCTTCGATTCCGCAGCTGAAGGCGGCGATCACCGAGCTGCAGCAGCAGGGCTACGCGCTGCCGGACTACCCGGACGACCCGAAGACCGTGCAGGAGCGGGAGATCCGCGTCCGTTACGACAAGGTCAAGGGCAGCGCTGTCAACCCGGTGCTACGCGAGGGCAACTCCGACCGCCGTGCCCCCGCGTCGGTGAAACGCTACGCCAAGACCCATCCGCACCGGATGGGCGCGTGGAGGTCCGACTCGAAGACGAACGTCGCCACCATGGCCGCCGACGATTTCCGCTCCACCGAGAAGTCCGCGGTCATCATCGAGGCAGGCTCGCTACGCATCGAGCTGGTGGGTGACGACGCCAGCACC
>NZ_CADDZT010000071.1:47354-52626 GCF_902812655.1 Candidatus Frankia meridionalis
GGTGCTGGCGGGCGAGGTCGTGGACGCGTCCGTCATGCGCGTGGCCGCGCTGCGTGAGTTCCTGGTGGCGCAGATCGCCCGGGCCAAGGCCGAGGGTGTGCTGTTCTCGGTACACCTGAAGGCCACGATGATGAAAGTCTCCGACCCGATCATCTTCGGCCACATGGTGCGGGCCTTCTTCCCGAAGACGTTCGCCGCGTACGGCGAGACGCTCGCCGCCGCAGGCCTGACCCCGAATGACGGGCTCGGCGCCATCCTCAAGGGTCTGGACCAGCTGCCCGAAGACGCGGAGATCAAGGCTTCCTTCGAAGCCGAACTGGCCGACGGCCCCGCCCTGGCGATGGTCGACTCCGACCGCGGCATCACCAACCTTCACGTGCCCAGCGATGTCATCGTCGACGCCTCCATGCCGGCTATGATCCGCACCTCTGGTCACATGTGGGGCCCGGACGGCCAGGAGGCGGACACCCTCGCGGTTCTCCCCGACAGCAGCTACGCCGGCATCTACCAGGTCGTCATCGACGACTGCCGGGCGAACGGTGCCTTCGACCCCGCGACGATGGGCTCGGTGTCCAACGTCGGCCTGATGGCGCAGCAGGCCGAGGAGTACGGCAGCCACGACAAGACCTTCGAGATCCCCGCCACGGGCACGGTCCGGGTCGTCGACGAGGCCGACAACGTGGTTCTCGAGCAGGTGGTCTGCGCCGGCGACATCTTCCGCCTGTGCCAGGCCAAGGACGCACCGATCAAGGACTGGGTGAAGCTCGCAGTCACCCGCGCCCGCGCCACCGGCGACCCGGCGGTGTTCTGGCTCGACGAGGGCCGCGCGCACGACGCGAAACTGATCGAGAAAATCAAGGCGTACCTGCCCGAACACGATACCCAGGGACTACAGATCGAGATCCTGGCACCGGTCGACGCGATCGCGTTCTCCCTGGAACGGATCCGTCGAGGCGAGAACACGATCTCGGTCACCGGCAACGTGCTGCGCGACTACCTGACCGACCTGTTCCCGATCCTGGAGCTCGGCACGAGCGCCAAGATGCTCTCGGTCGTCCCGCTCATGAACGGCGGTGGCCTGTTCGAGACCGGTGCCGGCGGCTCCGCGCCCAAGCACGTCCAGCAGCTCCTCAAGGAGAACTACCTGCGCTGGGACAGCCTGGGCGAGTTCCTCGCGCTCGCGGTCAGCTTCGAGCACCTCGCGCAGACGACGGGCAACGCACGCGCTCAGGTGCTCGCCGACACCCTCGACCGGGCGACCGCCACCTTCCTCAACGAGGACAAGTCGCCCACCCGCCGCCTGGGCGGCATTGACAACCGGGGCAGCCACTTCTACCTGGCGTTCTACTGGGCGCAGGAGTTGGCCACACAGACCGACGACGCCCGTCTCGCGGAGGCGTTCGTCGGCCTCGCCAAGACGCTCACCGATCAGGAGCAGACCATCGTCGACGAGCTGATCGCGGTCCAGGGCTCGCCGACCGACATCGGGGGTTACTACCAGCCCGTCGCAGCCAAGGCCATGGCCGTCATGCGTCCGTCGAAGCGCTTCAACGAGGCCCTTGCGACCCTCGACTGACGAGATCTGCAGAAGAGTTCCACGCGACGAGGGGAAAGGGCACCGGGGCCTGGTTCACCGCCCCGCGACGGCCGTCCAAGCGGCGGCGGCCCGAGTGCCCTTTCCCCTCGAGCTGTCCGCGGCCCGGGCGTGGTGGTTGCTGCGCTGGGCGGGTGTGGACGATGTGCGCATCCTCGACGGTGTCCTCCGTGCCCTCCATGAAGATCATATACAGCACGCTGAGGACGACACCGCCGAGCCGCTGCCGCCGTTCCTCGGACGGCGGCAGCTCGAACGGCACTCCCGCCGCGGCGATCGTCTTCTTCGCCCGCGTGATCCGTCGAGGCCACGTCGATCACGTAGAAGCCGCCGAACAGCTCCTTCGTCTCGCCGTACGGACCGTCGGCGACCACCGGCGTCTCGCCGCTGAAGTCGACCACCACGCCCTGGGTCGGGTCGTCCAGGCCCTCGGCGGCGACGAGCACGCCAGCCCGGATCATCTCCTCATTGAAGCGCCCCACCGTCTCGAGCATCTGCTCGAACGGCGTCTCCATCATCTTCGCGACCGATTCGCCTGTGCCTCGCATGATCAGCATGTACTTCGCCATCGTCGATCTCCTTGATCTCTCCGGTCGCCTCTCGACCCTGTCACTCCCAGATCGAACGGGGCAGCCACGGATCGACACGGCAGACGGACGCGGGCCATGTGCACCTCGACGAGGGGTTCAGCCCGTCGGTTCGGTCAGGCCGGGCGCACCGATCGGGCCAGTTCGACGGCCGTGCCGAGCCGAGCCGAGCCGAGCCGAGCCGAGCCGAGCCGTGCCGGGGCGAGCCGGGGCGAGATCCATCCCGGGCTGATGAGGATCGAGCCCCCGCAGCCGTCCGACCTCGACGAGGCGGTCGGCGTACGGCGTGGAGCGCTCACGGCGAACGCAGTCAGGAGCGCGCGCCCGGCGAACCGCGCTGCGCTGAACATTCAGCGGCCTGCCACCGCTCACTCGGCAGCGCGACGCTCGTCGCAGGGTCCTCGCATGCCGCCCGGTTCCAGGGAACGTCAGCTACCGACGTGCCGCACTACTCGGAACGTCTACTGACCGCTGTCTGCGCGGGTGCGGACCTCGCCAATGCAACAGACCCCGTCCCGGCAGGGGATGTGCCGGGTAGCGCGTACTGCGTTCTCCGTAGCCGGATTACCGGCGGGCGGACGACGACGGGACGGCCCTTCCCGGACAGGCTTGAGAGGTACCCGAGATCAGATCTGGAGACCTCTCCCGTGGCTACTTTTCTCTATCGACTGGGCCGGCTGGCCTTCCGGAAGCGCTGGTACGTCGTCCTGGTGTGGGTGGCGGTTCTGGCTGGTGTCGGCTTCGGCGCGGCCAAGGCGCCCGCCGTCCCCGACGACGGGTTCTCGATGCCGGGCACCGAGTCCCAGCGGGCATTCGACCTGTTGGACCAGCGCTTCCCCAGCAGCGCGGCCGACGGGGCGGTTGCCCGGATCGTCTTCGTCGCCCCGCACGGGCAACAGGTCACCGCGACCGCTAACCGGTCGGCCATCGAGAAGGTTGTGGACGAGGTGGCCGGCGGGACGCAGGTCGCCCGCGCGGTGAGCCCCTTCAGCGGGCAGGCGGTGAGCAAGGACGCGTCGACGGCGTACGCGACCGTCACCTACACGGTCAAGAGCGACGACCTCACCGATGCCAGCAAGCGGACACTGCGGGACGCCGCCGAGCGCGCCCGGAACGCGGGCCTGACCGTCGAGATCGGCGGCAGCGCGTTGACGACCCGGCCCGCGGCGGGTGGGGCGGGCGAGATGATCGGTGTCGCTATCGCCGCCGTTGTACTGCTGATCACCTTCGGTTCGCTGGCCGCCGCCGGGCTGCCGCTGCTGACCGCGATCATCGGCGTCGGCGTCGGCGTCGCTGCGATCATGGCCCTGGGTAGCGCCTTCGGTCTGTCCTCGACGACCACCACCCTGGCCACGATGCTCGGGCTCGCCGTCGGCATCGACTACGCCGTGTTCATCGTCTCCCGCTACCGCGAGGAGCGCACCCGTGGGCACGCGCCGCAGGAGGCGGCGGGTCTTGCCGCCGGCACCGCCGGGTCGTCGGTGGTGTTCGCCGGGCTCACCGTCGTCATCGCGCTGGCCGGGCTTTCGGTGGTCGGTGTCCCGACACTGACCAAGATGGGCCTGGCCGCCGCGGGGACGGTTGCCGTCGCCATGCTCGTCGCGCTGACCCTGGTCCCGGCCCTTCTCGGCCTCTTCCAGCGTGCCGTGCTGCCACGTGCCGCACGCCGGGGGGCGGGGACCGTGGACGGCGGCAGGCCGGGCGGGGGCGCCCGCTGGGCTCGGCTGGTCCTACGCCACCCCCTTCCCGTGCTCGTCCTCGCTGTCTTGGGCCTGGGGATGATCGCCGTGCCGGTGATGGACCTGCGACTGGGCACATCCGGGGACGAGGCCAAGCCCACCTCCACCACCGAGCGCCGCGCCTACGACGACCTTGCCCTGGGCTTCGGTCCCGGCTTCAACGGCCCACTGACCGTCGTCGTTGACACCACGGGCGCGGGGGACCCGAAGGCCGCCGTCAACACGGTCATCGAGAAGATCGGTGCCACCCAGGGCGTCGTCTCGATCTCCACGGCCAGGTTCAACGCCGCGGGCGACACCGCGGTCTTCTCCGTCATCCCGGCCGCCGGCCCCAGTGACAAGAAGACGAAGGACATCGTCCACACCATCCGCGCCGAACGCCCGGCGATCGCGTCCGCGAGCGGCTTGACCTACGAGGTCACCGGCACCACCGCCGTGAACATCGACATGGCCCAGAAGGTACAGGGCGCGCTCGTGCCCTATCTTGCGGTCGTGGTGGGCCTGGCCTTCCTGCTCCTGCTGGTGGTCTTCCGGTCCGTGCTCGTGCCCGTCAAGGCGGCCTTCGGCTTCCTGCTGTCGGTGCTGGCGGCCCTCGGCGCGGTCGTCGCGGTCTTCCAGTGGGGCTGGCTGGCCGGTCTCCTCGGCGTCGCGCAGAGCGGCCCGATCATGAGCCTGATGCCGATCTTCATGGTGGGTATCGTCTTCGGCCTCGCCATGGACTACGAAGTCTTCCTGGTTGCGCGCATGCGGGAGGCATACGTCCACGGGGTCCCGGCCGGCGAGGCGGTCGTCGCGGGGTTCCGGTACAGCGCCCGGGTGGTGGTGGCCGCCGCGCTGATCATGATGGCGGTCTTCTCCGGCTTCATCGGCTCGGGCGAGGCCGTGATCAAGATGGTCGGGTTCGGTCTGACCACGGCTGTCCTGCTCGATGCGTTCGTGGTCCGGATGACGATCGTGCCCGCCGTCCTGGCCCTGCTCGGCGACCGGGCCTGGTGGATGCCGCGCTGGCTGCACAGGGTGCTGCCGCGCGTGGATGTGGAAGGCAGCGCCCTGGGCCGCCTGCCGTCTCCCCGCGCGGTCCCGGACGACACTGCCGGCCTGCTGTCCGTACCCGTCAGATAACCCGCCACGGACGAGGGACCGCCCGTGACAGACCCGGACGGACGACACGAAACGGAGTGCTGACGACGTGGGCCACTGGCAGGAAGGCGACGCACGACGGTGGGAACCGCCGGTGGCGCAGGAACCGCCCGGGACGGAGGAACCGCCCGGGACGGAGGAACCGCCCGGGACGCAGGGGCCGCCCGGGACGCAGGGGCCGCCCGGGACGCAGGGGCCGCAGGGGGTGGAGG
>NZ_CADDZT010000072.1:0-422 GCF_902812655.1 Candidatus Frankia meridionalis
CGAAGTCCTCCGTCTCGACTGCCGATCAATCATGATCGAGTGATGCGTCGACGTCGTGTCCCTCCGCCGGTTCCGACATCGGAGTTCACGGGGTTCCGCTTCCCACCCAAGGTGATCATGCTGGCGGTGTACTGGTACCTGCGCTACGCCCTGTCCTACCGAGACGTCGAGAAATTACTCGCCGAACGCGGCTTCGCCGTGGACCATGTGACCGTCTACCGGTGGATGCGCCTGTTCACCCCGCTACTGATCGACGCGGCCCGGCCATGCCGGCACACACCCGGTGACCGCTGGTTCATCGACGAGACATATGCGAAGATCGCCAGACGGTGGACCTACCTGTACCGGGCGGTCAACCAGTTCGGGCAGGTCATCGACGTTCTCGCCACTGAACACCGGAACCTGGATGCAGCCCGCCGGTT
>NZ_CADDZT010000072.1:794-2795 GCF_902812655.1 Candidatus Frankia meridionalis
CACAGCACGGCTACAGAGCTCCCGTGAGCTGCTCGGCGCTGCGACAGTCCGGGAGCCGGGCAGGATCCCGCGGCCACGCGACCACACCCCCAGTAACCAGACATAATCAAATCGGTGCGGGGGTAATCTGCGTGACCGGAACCGGCCCACCGGCAATCCCGGGGTGGAAGACTGTGGGCCGTGACAGACGAGCGGAACGTGCTCGGCGGGGAGCTTGAGGCCTGCGGTAACGATCCGGTGACCGGCTTCTTCCGCGACGGGTGCTGCAGCACCGGGCCGGAAGACCTCGGCAGCCACACCGTGTGTGCCGTGGTCTCCGCGGAGTTCCTGCGCCACCAGCAGCAGACAGGCAACGACCTCATCACGCCCAGACCCGAGTACCAGTTCCCTGGGCTGCACCCCGGGGACAGATGGTGCGTCGTCGCGGCGCGGTGGTTGCAGGCCTACGAGGCCGGTGTCGCGGCGCCGGTCGTGCTCGCCGCCACGCACGCTCGCGCGTTGGACATCGTCCCACTCGCGGCACTGCGCAGACACGCGGTGGACGTGCCCGCCGACCCACGCTCGCTGGGCTGACCCTCCCGAATGCCTGGGGGCGAGGCGCGGAGCCTGGGGGGGCCGGATGCCCGGGGCACGGGGCACAGATGCCTAGAACGAAACCATCGGGACGCGGCGGAAGCGACGTCCACGCGGTCCGCGCCCGGTCGGTGCGGGATGCTGTCGGGATGCGCGAAGTAAGCATCAGGGACGATGTGATCCGACTGGGTCAGTTCCTGAAACTGGCGGACGTGGTCGAGGCGGGTTCGGATGTCAAACTGCTGCTTGCCAGCGGTGAGGTGAGCGTCAACGCCGAGGTTGAGACCCGGCGCGGTCGCCAGCTCGTCCGGGGAGATCAGGTCTGCGTCGCCGGCGAGGACCTTCAGGTGCGTTGACCGTGCCCGGATCTGAAGACCTGAAGAACCGCCTCTCCGAAGTGGTCGGCTGCCTCAGACATGGACACAATGATCATTGAACAGCGAAAGCAGGCGTCCTGAGCTGCGGTCCGTTGGTGGATGTCAGCCGGTGAACATCCGACGGTATGCAGCGGTGTTCGGCGTCCGGATGAAACATGGGAAATGATCGAGATATGATCATGGGTGGGGCCCGATGAGCGAAACGAGCCGGTGGTCCGCGGTGACAGGCGGCACGCAGGGGCCGCGGTATGCCGCCCAGTTTGCACGGCTCGCCGCCGAGGGCGCGGACGTACATGGCGAAGCCACCCTGTGCGCCTCGCTGGTGTCACCGGGTTCGCGGGTGCTCGACGCCGGCTGCGGGACCGGCCGGGTCGCGATCCGGCTGGCCCAGCAGGGATACTCCTGCACCGGGATCGACAGCGACGCTTCCATGCTCGCGGAAGCCCGAGCCGCGTCGCGGGACGTGACGTGGCTCCTCGCCGACCTGATGGACATCGCCGACCTGGTGGACATCGGCGACCTGCACGAATCCTTCGATCTCGTCGTCGCGGCCGGCAACGTGATCCCGCTGCTCGCGCCCGGCACCGAACCCCGGGTCATCACCGCCCTCGCCGACCGGCTCGCACCCGGAGGTCTTCTGATTGCCGGGTTCGGCCTCGACCGCGCACACCTGCCGCTACCCGACGCCCGTTCCGCCTGGCCGACTATGATCAGTGGTGCACGAAGGCCGGACTCGTGCTGGACCGGCGCCACGCCACCTGGGACGGTGCCACCTCGGACAGCGCCGCATACGACGGAGGCGGCTACGCGGTCAGCATCCACCGTCGCGGCACCGGCAGGCACTGAAGCCCCGTGCGGCAGCTCGTGCGGCAGCTCGAGACCTCAGCGCCGGGAACGCCCGGATAACCCGGCCGTGATCCGCGGCAATGCCCGCGACGGTTCCGGCGGTTCTCAGTTTCCGTCGTCGCCCGACCAGGGGGCCGTCCAGCGGTTGTCGACGTGGTCGTCGCGCCGGACGAAGCGCAGGTCGGTGGACAGGCGCATCACGTCC
>NZ_CADDZT010000072.1:3390-5063 GCF_902812655.1 Candidatus Frankia meridionalis
CTCTGCTGGTGGTGTGCATCCACCGCCGGCCCAGCCGGGTGGCGACCCAGACGAGGTCGTGGCTGATCGGCCGGGGATCGTCCGGGCGGTCCGTCACCTCGCGCAGCGGCATCAGCTGCTCACGGCTCAGCCGATGCGAGCCTTCCAGGTAGACGAGGCCACCGGTGTCGACCGAGCAGTCACCCAGGGAAATCCACATGGTCACCAGACGATCGGAGCCTCCGTCGAGGTAGTCGAAATCGATGTGGGCGCGGGTCGCGCTGCCCGATCCCTGGTGGAAGTGTCGGACGATGCGCCGCGGGAGCAGGGTCGCGGGACCGCCGAGGAGCGTCTCGGCGAGGTGCAGGAGCGTCGGGTCCTCGACGAACCGGGTGAAGCCCGCGGACCGTGCGAAGCCATGGGCCGGGTGGCCAGGCCAGCCGTGCGGCGGAATGTCCGGTGGTACCTGTCCGGAGAAGACCCCGCAGGCCGGTTCGGTGCCGGGCCTGAGGTAGGCAGGGTCGAACCGGGAGAAGTAATCCGCTCGCAGCGCACGGACCTCGTCGGGGTCGACCACATCGCGCAGGTGCAGGTAACCGTCGTCATGGAACCGACGCCGGAGGGCGTCCGGGTCGGACAGCAGCGGCGTGCTGTCGCGCAGCGGCTTGAAGAAGGCCCTGTCGACGGAGATCGGCAGACCGTTCGAAGTTAGTTGTCGCACGGCGACAACCTTCTGTCACATCTTGCGGTGCTCGCTGCGCCTTATCCAGAACGAGACGCAGAATCACCATGTATTTTCCCCGCAAGCAGGGGGGTGTCACCTAATCGCGCTCATTCGGCTACGTTCCGTCCTTGATGTCGGTCGAGGCACTCGCGAAGCAGCCCCGGGGACGTCGATCGGTAACGACTACAGGTAGAGGCCGGAATGCGTGTCCGGCCTGGTGGTCTGAACCGGGGTTCGGCCGTCGCGGAGCGCGAACAGTTCTGCCAGCGTCGTCGTCGGCCCGATGCCGTCCGTTGTGCCGAGCCAGGCGGCGGCCTCGTCGTACGGCAGTGCTCCCACCTCGACCTGCGCCAGGCACCGGCCGGGGCGCACGATCGCCGGGTGCAGCCGGACGAGTTCCTCGTTGGTGGTGAGCGCGACCAGGACGTCCCGGCCCTGCCCGACCAGACCGTCGGTCAGGTTGAGCAGCCGTGACAACGCCTGACCCGAGGAACCCCTGGTGTCGCCGCGGATGAGTTCGTCGCAGTCCTCGATCACCAGCAGCCGCCATCGCCGCCGAGCGCCGTCGAGCTCGCGGGCCTGCTCCCCGCCCAGGTCACCAGCGTCATCATCATGATGGGAACCGGGTCCACCGGACCCGGCCGCCTCCCGGTCACCATCGTCCTGATCACCATCGTCCTGATCGCCGTCGTCCTGATCGCCGTCGAAGCCGATCGCGACCTCCATCAGGTATTCGGGGTCGCCGAAGAGCGCCTCCGGGTCCAGGACACAGTCGACCTGGCACCAACGCCGCCACTCATGGGCCAATGCGCGCAGGATGGTGGTCTTCCCGGTTCCGGCCGGCCCGTTCAGCATGATCAACCGCCCGAACGCCGTCTCGCGCTTGACCGTCATAAGCCGGTCAAGCGCACCGATCGTGCTGCTGGCGTAATTACGGCGGATCGACCCCCACGATGTCGTGGCCGCCTTG
>NZ_CADDZT010000072.1:5468-7793 GCF_902812655.1 Candidatus Frankia meridionalis
CCCCGTCGAGCACCCCGCGGGCCAGCTCCTCGCTGACCGCCGTCACGGTGACCTCGCCGCCGCCTCCACGCCACCGCACAGCGCGCAACGTCCACCCCTCGCCCGCGGCCAGCCGTGAGTCGCGCGAGTCCTCCACCACGGCGCGCAGCACACGTGCGCCGGCGGGCAGGAGGGACGCACCCGGCCGAAGCCGATCGATCCGGGCACCGAATGCCCATGGCTGCTCACCGGTGGTGAACGGAGCCAACGCAAGTGCATCGACCACGTCGTACGGTGTGTCCGAGTCGTCGAGGGCGACCACGAACGGAAGACCGGTCCCCTGATCCAGAGACTCCGACGTTACCGAGGACTTCGAGCGCGACGCATTCTGATGAGGGATGGACACAACACCGATAGTCGATGACCAGCGCCGCCAATACCACCGAGTTTCGGCTCACTGTCGCAACGGATCTCCGCTCACGACAACCGGGGCTTCCCTCTCACGGGCAGCGAGGTGGTCCGGGGCGCGAATCGGGCGGATCCGGGTGCTCCGGGCTCAACTGGGGCCGATGTTGCCGCATCATGGGACGGTGCATCCTGAAGATGTTCCCGCGGGGGATCCCGTAACCGGGCAGAACGGGGCGTGTCCCTTCACCGTGGACAGGCCGATCATGCTGCAACGGTGGGAGCGACTGACTTTCGCGCACTGGCCGTTCGACCCCGCGGTGGTTGGGCGCCTTCTCCCGGACGGCCTTCGGCCGGACACCTACGACGGCGCGGCGTGGGTGGGCCTGGTGCCGTTCTTCATGGACGTCGCGACCACCGGGGGGCGCGGGGCACCCTGGGTCTCGAACTTCTGCGAGACGAACGTCCGAACCTACGTACGTGATCGTGAGGGACGTCCGGGGATCTGGTTCTTCTCCCTGGACGCCGCCAGACTCGGCGCCGTGGTCGTCGCACGCACGACCTACCGCCTCCCGTACTTCTGGTCGTCGATGCGACTGGTCGAAAGCGCCGAGGAGATCTCCTACAGCTGCCTGCGCCGCGGGTCGGGCCCACGAGCCGTGACCAGCCGGGTGAGGATCCGGATCGGTGAGCCGTATCGTCCCGAGGAGCTGGATGAACGGGACCATTTCCTGACCGCCCGGTGGATGCTGTTCAGCGCGGCCGGTTCCCGATACCGGTTCGCACGGGCATGGCACGAGCCCTGGCCACTGAACCGTGCGCAGGCCCTGAGCGTCGATGACCAGTTGGTCGCCGCGGCCGGGCTCCCACAGCCGGACGGAGAGCCTCTGGTGCACTACTCCCCCGGTGTTGCTGTTCGCATCGGTCGCCCCGAGCGCTACCGGTCGAAGTCGTCGTAGACACCCTGCCTGCTTGCCGAAACACATCTGCGATTGACCACGACGTTGCGGCATCCGGTTTCGTGCGGTTTCGTGCGGTTCCGTGCGGCTCTCATCGTGCGAGGACGAGTGCGACGGCCAGCGTGACCATGGCCCACGCGAAGACCCGCAGCGCCCGCTCGAGCGGCGCGAGAAGATCGGCGCGGCCGAGTTCCCGCTGGTGACCGTCGGTGAAGCTGATCCGGACCGACACGGCGTCGACCCGACGTCGCAGTGTTCGCGCGGGTACGCTGAGCGCACGCTGACCGAGTGACAGCAGGAAGGCAGCCATCGCGCCGATGCCGGCTGCCGGTGGGACGGACCAGTGCTGGGCGTAGGCGCCGACGAGAACGGGGAACGCGCCCCATCCGGCGGCGAACCCGATGGCGTTGTGCATCCGGCCACCGGCAAGCTCAAGGTTGTAACCGCAGACCAGCAACCCGCCCGCGACGACGAACGGCAGCAGTCGCAACCCACCGACGGCGAGACCCATCGCCATGGCCGCGGTGATGCTCAACGTTGCCATGACCGCGAGCGTCCGACTGGGGATGCCGGTGCCGAGCGGCCTGCCGTGCAGCTCGTCGAGGGCGTGCGCGCCGATGCCGACAGCGAGGAAGAACGCGAGCAGGGTGCCGCCGAGGCGCCACAGCACAAGGTGCGGCACGAGCGCGGCGCCGATCGCGACATACGACAGGTGCCAGAACGTGTAGGGCGGGTGGAGCAGCGTCACCCAGTCCCGGACACCACCGGTGCCGCGTCCCATCGCGTAAAATGCTGCGCGCTCGGTGGTCGCGCTCATGGCCGTGGCCCGGTCGCTGTCGGGTCCTTACGACCCCACATGACCAGACCGCCACCGAGGCTCATCAGCCGGACACCGACGTCGGACAGGCCTGCCGCATGCCATGCGGCGACGTGGTCGTCGACCGGGTGGCGCCGGTAGTGCGCGCTGATGCTCGGGCCGAGG
>NZ_CADDZT010000072.1:8098-8789 GCF_902812655.1 Candidatus Frankia meridionalis
TCCTCGGCCCGGGCGACCACGAGCCGGACCTGGCCGTCACGGCCCGACCGGCGCACCTGGACGACTCCGGCGCGCAGCATCGGCTCGTTGAGATCGACCCCGATGACATCCGCCCCGGTCCGTCCCGCCGTCGCCAACGCGATCCCCGCGGGGCCCGTCGCCACGTCGAGCACCCGCGCCGGCGCGACGGCGGCGACCTGGTCGACGACCGCGCGACGCCAGCGTCGGTCCTGCCCGAAAGAGAGCAGGAAGGCCAGCCGGTCGTACCGGGCGGGCAGCCCCGCGAACACCGTGCGGGCCACATCCATGTTCATCCACCCAGCCTGCCAGAAGCATCACGAAACGCGACAGGACCCCTACCCTCCACCGGCCTCACCTGTCTGCCGAAATTCTGCGGCCCACCGCTACGAGGGCATGGCCGACGGGGTCTGGTCCGGGTCTTCGACCGAGGCCAGACTGACGCACGACACCCCGGCGCCGGCGCGCCCGTCGATAGAGGAGCCACTTTCATGGCCGACTCCGTTCGGATGTCGTATGCGCACGCCCTCGCCGAGCATCGCTGGGAGGTACCCGCGCGCTACAACATCGCGGCAGACGTCTGTGAAAGGCATCCCCGCGACAAGCTCGCGATGATCTACGAACGTTTCGACGGCTACCGCGCCGATGTGCGCTGGGGCGAGCTACAGGACCT
>NZ_CADDZT010000072.1:8814-12848 GCF_902812655.1 Candidatus Frankia meridionalis
GCGCGGGCGGCGCACGCCCTCGCCGCGGCGGGTGTCGGACGCGGAGATCGCGTGGCGGTGGTCCTGCCCCCGTCACCGGAGACGGCAGGGGTGTTCTTCGGCACCTGGAAGCTCGGCGCGCTCCTGCTGTCGATGAGCGTCCTCTACGGCGACGATGGGATCCGGCACCGACTCACCGACTCGGGCGCCGCCGTGCTCGTCACCGACAGGGCCAACGCGCCGCGCTTCGCCGGGATGCACGAACGCGTCCTCGTGCTGGACGACGGGTTGCTCGACGGTCACCCTTGCGAGCACGAGACCGCGGACACGAGCGCCGATGACCCGGCGCAGCTGTACTACACCTCCGGCACCACCGGTGTGGCCAAGGGCATCGTTCATGCTCACCGTTACCTTCTCGGGCACAACGAGTTCGTCCACTGCCATGACGTGCGCGACGGCGAGCGCTTCCACGGCATGGGCGAGTGGGCGTGGGCGGCGGGCATCGCGCCGCTTCTCGGCCCGTGGCGCCTGGGCGCGGTGCAGTGCGTCTACCAGCGCAAGGGCGGCTTCGACCCGCGCAGACAACTGGACTTCCTCTCCCGCAACGAGGTCACGAACGTGTTCACCACGCCGACGGCGATGCGGTCGATGATGGGCATCGCCGATGCCGCCGAGCGCTACCCCCAGCGGTTGCGGATCGTCTGCTCCGCCGGTGAACCGCTCAACCCCGAGGCGATCCGCTGGTTTCGGGACCAGTACGGCGTCACGGTCCTCGATTACTACGGGATGACCGAGAGCTATCCGATGGTCGCCAACTACCCGTTCATGGAGGTCCGGGAAGGCTCGATGGGCAGGCCGCTGCCCGGCTGGGACGTGGCGATCCTCGACGAGGACGAACGCCCTGTCGCCTCCGGGACGCGTGGCGAGATCTGCCTGCGGTCGCGTTCCAACCCGCACTACCCGCTCGGGTACTGGAACCGCGCGCAGGAGTCCGAGCAGACGTTCGGCGGTGAGTGGTTCCACACCGGTGACGCGGCCAGCCTCGACGAGGACGGCTACTACTGGTTCGAGGGGCGGGCCGACGACCTCATCATCGCGGCCGGCTACCGGATCGGGCCGTTCGAGGTGGAGTCGGCCTGCCTGGAGCATCCCGCGGTGGCCGAGGCCGCCGCGGTCGGCTCGCCGGACGAACGCCGCGGTCACGTCGTCAAGGCCTTCATCGTGCTCGCCGAAGGTCACGAGCCATCCACCGGGCTGGCCGAGGAGATCCAGGCGCATGTGCGTGAACGGCTCAGCGCGTACGCCTACCCGCGTCTGATCGAGTTCGTCGACGGTCTGCCGAAGACCCTCACCGGCAAGATCCGGCGCATCGAGCTCCGCCGCGCCGAACAGGACAACGCCCGGACGGCGTGACCCGCCCCGTCCTCATGACGACGGCCCGAAAGGTCGCATGCGTGGACAAACCGACCTGGGAACGTGCACGCAGCGGCCGGGACCGCGAGGATGAGGCCACGGATACCGACCTTCGCTACGCCTCGCCGGCCGGACGCTGGGTGCTGCTCGCCACCGTGCTCGGCTCCAGCATCGTCTCCCTCGACGCCACCGTCGTCACCGTCGCCCTGCCCCGGATCGGCCAGGACTTCGGGACGGGGCTGTCGGCCCTGCAATGGACGGTCAACGCCTATACCCTCACCCTCGCCGGGTTCCTTCTGCTCGGCGGCTCGCTCGGCGACCGGTACGGCCGCCGGAAGGTGTTCCTCATCGGGGTGGGATGGTTCGCGACCGCCTCGCTGCTGTGCGCGGCAGCCCCCACCGCCGACCTGCTGATCGCGGCCCGGGCACTACAGGGGATCGGCGGGGCACTGCTGATCCCGGGAAGTCTGGCGATCATCGAGGCCACCTTTCGCCCCGACGACCGCCCGGCGGCCATCGGAGCCTGGTCGGGTCTCGGCGGGGTCGCCGTCGCCATCGGCCCGTTCCTCGGTGGCTGGCTGGTCGAGGCCGTCTCCTGGCGACTGATCTTCTTGATCAACCTGCCGCTCGCCGCCGTCGTGGTCGGGGTCTCGCTCCGCCACGTCCCCGAAACCCGGGACCCCCATGCCACCCGCGGCCTCGACCTGCCCGCGACCGCCCTGACAGCCCTGGGCCTGGCCGGTGTGATCTACGCGCTGACCGAGGGCAGCAGCCTCGGATGGGGGTCACCAGCCGTGCTCGTCACCGGCGTCGGCGGGGCCGCGGCCCTGGCGGCGATGGTCGTCGTGGAGGCGCACAGCCCGCACCCGATGCTGCCGCCCGAGATCTTCCGGTCCCGGCAGTTCGACGCCGCCAACCTGGTGACGTTCATCGTCTACGCCGCTCTGGGCGGATCGACCTTCCTACTCCCGGTCGTGCTCCAGAATGCCGTCGGGTTCTCCCCCATCGCGGCGGGGGCGGCTCTGCTGCCGGTCACGATCCTGATGCTGACCCTGTCGGCCCGAACCGGCCGCCTGTCCCAGCGCATCGGTCCGCGCCTGCCCATGACCTTTGGTCCCGTCGTCGCCGGGGCCGGCCTTGCCCTGCTCACCCGCGTCGAAGCCGACAGCAGCTACCTCGGCACGGTGCTGCCCGCGATGGTCGTGTTCGGGCTGGGCCTCGCGCTGACGGTGGCGCCCCTCACCTCGACGGTCCTCGCCGCCGCCGGTGACACCCACGCCGGGGTGGCGTCCGCCGTCAACAACGACGTCTCCCGCGTGGGTGGGCTCGTCGCCGTGGCCACCCTGCCCGTCCTCGCCGGTATCTCCGCGAGCGCCTACCTCCACCCGGCCGAGCTCGCCGCCGCCTTCCACACGGCGATGTGGATCACAGCCGGGATGTGTGTGACCGGCGGGCTGCTCGCCCTCCTCACGATTCGCCGGCCGACCCCCGCGCCGCGGCCCGATCGGACTGCTGGCCGGTCACCCGACACCCCACTATGGTTGACGGGCGTCACCGCCCGCAGAACAACGAAGGGTGAACGTGGGGTCGCTGCTTGTTATTGGAAAATGGTTCGTTCTTTCTCTCGCCCTACTGTCGCTGGCCGCATGGTTCACGGTGGTGTGGGTCGGGCGACGCCACGGTCTGGCCGCGATAACAGCAATCGGC
This sequence comes from Candidatus Frankia meridionalis, assembly GCF_902812655.1. Classification (GTDB taxonomy): domain Bacteria; phylum Actinomycetota; class Actinomycetes; order Frankiales; family Frankiaceae; genus Protofrankia; species Protofrankia meridionalis. The sequence goes on from NZ_CADDZT010000072.1 coordinate 11,914, forward strand.
GCCGTTGCGGCGCTTCTCACCCTGACCACCGCGGCGGACGTCGTCAACGCCCACTACAGATACCTGCCCCGGGTCGATGACGTGGTCGGTCAGAAGAGCTGGCCGACCGTATCCCTGCGGGAGGTCGCCGATCCGGGAACCCGACCGACGAGGCCGCACCACGGTGGATCCGTCGTGGCTGTTCCCGTGGCCGGCACGTACAGCGGTTTCGGCACCCACACGGCCCTCGTCTATCTGCCGCCGCAGTATTTCACCGAGCCGACCCGCCGATTCCCGGTCGTCTATCTGCTGCACGGCTCGCCGGGCGTCCCTGTCGACTGGTACCGCGCGAACGAGGCGGCGCAGATCGGCGCGGGACTCGCCGCTGCCGGCCGGCCGATGATCCTCATCGCACCCCAGATGAGCCATGACTGGCTGGACGACAGCGAATGCGTGGATCGGCCTGGCGAACATATCGAGACCTACCTGATCAGCGATGTGATCCCGACCATCGATAACCGCCTGCGGACGATCGACAACCGGGACGACCGGACCTTCGCCGGGATGTCCGCGGGTGGTTTCTGCGCGCTCAACCTCGGTCTGCGTCACCGCGATCTCGTCGGGACGATCATCGATATGTCCGGGTTCTCACAGCCGACCCACAGCGGCGGCATGGCCGGGCTCTTCGGGCACCGACCCGACCTCGCCCAGGTGGCGACTGCCAACAATCCGGCTCAGTACGCATCATCGCTGCCCGCGAACCCACCCATGCGGGTATGGCTCGACTGCGGGCGCTCCGACCACGCCGCGCTCACAGACCTCCGCGCGATGGCGAACGTCTTGCGCAGGCCCGGCTACTCCACCGTCTTGCACCTGCGTCCGGGCGGGCACGACTACGGTGTGTGGGTCCCGGCCCTGCGAGACGGCCTGACGTGGGCCTGAACCGACTGGGAGCA
>NZ_CADDZT010000072.1:12926-15272 GCF_902812655.1 Candidatus Frankia meridionalis
AAGAAGTAGCCGCCGCCGGTCGGGCTGATGTAGTCGACGAGCGGTTCGTCGACGAGCCTGGACTGCGTCGCCTCGAACTGGCGTATGACGTCCTGCTGGTAGCAGCAGAAGACCAGGCCCATGTCGAGGTTGCCGTTGCTGTCGACGCCCCGGTCGTAGTTGTAGCCACGGCGCAGGATGCGGGAGTCCTCGGTCTCCGCCGTGCGGGGGTTGGCCAGGCGGATGTGGGCGTCGAGCGGGATGGTCGTGCCCTTGGGGTCGCGGGCGTAGAGCGGGATGTCGGTCTCCGCGGTGCCGTCCAGGGGCGCGCCGGTGTCACGGCGCCGGCCGATCATCAGTTCCTGCTCGCTGAGCGAGACCCGGTCCCAGAACTCCACGAGCATCCGGATGATGCGGATGACCTGGTAGGAGCCGCCGGTGGTCCAGGCCGGCTCGTCGCCGCCGTGCACCCACACCAGCCGGTCCATCTCCCCGGCGCTGGTCACATCGGGGTTGACGATGCCGTCCTTGAAGCCGAGCAGGTTGCGCTGGGCGCCGGACGGCCGGGGTGGGTTGTGGAAGCCGTCGACGCGCCACCGTAGCTGCATGCCACCGCGGGTGTGGCGGGCGATGTCACGCAGCGCGTGCAGCACCGTGTCGTAGCTGTGCGCGCACAGTTGCAGGCTGAGGTCGCCGTGGGACTGTGCCGTGTCCAGGGCGTCGTTCGGGAACGTGCGCATCGGTGTGAGATGGCGCGGACGGCGGTCGGCCAGGCCGAAGCGGCCGTCGAACAGGGACGCGCCGACCCCGACGGTGACGGTCAGCGCGTCAGGCGGCACGGTGGGCCCGACGATTCCGCTGTCCGAGGGCGGGGCGGTCGTGCCCAGGTCGACCGGGGTGCCGCCGGCGGTGAGGAAACGCGCCCGCTCGGTGATCGCCTTGAGTAGGTCGGTCAGTTCCGCGCGGTCCGCCGCGACGACGTCGAAGGAGGCGAACATCGCCGCCTCCGGCTGCGGGGTGAGTATCCCGGCCTGATGCGGCCCGTGGAAAGCGACCTTCTCGTCGGAGACCTTGCCGCCGCTGGCGGCCACGGCCGGGCTCGCGGTGGCGATGGCCGTGCCCGCGCCACCGACGGTGGCGGCGCCCGCGGCCAACATGCCGGTCAGGAGCGACCTGCGTCCCAACCCTGCGCCCCGGGCCGGGCAGCCGGAGGCGGTGGTGGTGTCCGCCTGCCGCCGCGGTTGGGACTGCTCGGACCGGTCGATCATCGGTGGCTGCTCCGGAAAGTGGGTGGTGTCACGGGCGGGACGGGCAGGACGGCCGGGCCGGATCATCCGGTGCTCCTGATCTCGAGGACATCGGGGATCGACGCGAGGGTTTCCAGCAACGCCCCGAGGCTGCCGTTGAGCTTCCGCCGGTCGGCGAGGGCAAGGCCGCCGGGCGCGATCCAGGTTCCCTGCGGGTTCGCGACCTGCCGCAGGAGCGTCCCGAACGCATCAAGCCGTCGCCCGGCCGTCTCCAGCGTGGCCGGTGCCCGGGTCCTGAGCACGGGGGAGATCACGGTCAGCAGCTCGCGGGTTCCGTCCACGTTCGCGCTCGCCGTCGCCAGGGCTGTGCCGCTGCCCTGGTCGGCGGAACCGGTGAGCTGGAACTGGAGGGTGTTCTCCAGGATCTCGTGGGTGCGCAGCGCCAGGTCGTTCGGGTCGAACTCCTGGGTCGGGAAGGCCTTACCCAGCTCGGCGACATCGGTGGACAGCTTTGCCGCCGGCGCCTTCAACGACTCCGCCGACTCGCCGTGCCACAGCCCGTACTCGATGCGGTGGAAGCCGCTGAACTCCGGGTCGTGCACCCCGCCGGGCAGGCCGTCGGGCCGTCCGTTGATCGCGGCGTCGAAGTCGCCGAACGTGCCGTAGGCGGCGCCCAGGCGTTCGTAGTCGAGATGCGCGGTCAGCCAGTCGCGGCGGGCCGCCTCGAGGTCGCCGGCATCGACATCCGCCCGCAGCGTGTCAGCGCTGGCCTGCAGCGTGACCAGATCGGCGGTGACGAATGCCTGGTAGGCGCGCAGGGGCTCGCTCATGGTCTCGCTCGTCACCGGGATGATCGCCTGGCTGTCACCGCCCGGCCCGGCCACCCGCCGGCTCGCCGAGACGACGGGCTCACCACCGTCGGGCAGGCACTGCCAGGCGTAGGTGCCCCCGCCGATGATCGCGGACAGCGGCCGGCTGGTGCCCGGCGCGAGCAGTTCGATCTCGGCGTGGATCGCTCCGTTCGCCGGGTCGATGAGCCGGACCTCCATGGTCTGCCCACCGGTGTTGCGGACGGTGAAGATCTGATGGCCCGGTTGCGGCGCCTCCCAACCCGCGGCGC
>NZ_CADDZT010000072.1:15547-19018 GCF_902812655.1 Candidatus Frankia meridionalis
TGCCGACATCGCCGCGACCGGAACCTTCTCGACCGGAACCTTCTCGACCGCAGCCGTATCGACCGGGATCGTCTCGACCGGTGCGGTGGCCGGCGCCGGGGTGGCCTGTCGGGCGGGGCGCGTGCCCCGGATGAACAGCACCATGACGGGAACGAGGTAGGCGAGGTATCCGACGACCTGGAGCACGGTCATCCGCGGGGTGATGTTGAGGACGCCCTCGACGAACCTGGAGTACCAGGCGCCCGGGTCGAAGGTACCGCCGAGATCGAACGCCGCTGTCCCACCGCCGGGCAGGACGCCGCCCTCCTGCAGATCACGCAGGCCGTAGCCGGCCACACCGGATGCGATGACGATGAGTCCGATGCCGGTGAACGTGAAGAACCTCGACAAATTGATCTTCACTGCCCTGCGGTACATGCCCACGCACAGTCCGGCGGCGAGGGCGATCCCGACAGCGGCGCCGATGAGCGGGCCGACCGACTCGCTCGCGCCGCGGGTCGTCGTCCAGATGAACAGGGAGGTCTCCAGACCCTCCCGGGCGACGGCCAGGAACGCCGTCAGGACCAGAACGCCCGGCCCGAGGGCCAGCGCGGCGGTGACCTTACCGCTGATCTCACCGGACAAGGCCCGCGCGGACCGCCGCATCCAGAAGACCATCACGGTGACGAACGCGACCGCGATCAGGCTCAGAACGCCGCTGAACGTCTCCTGCGCGGCCGTGGACATCGAGGCTGCGGCGAACGTCAGCACGGCACCGAAGCTCACGGACAGTGCGACGGCGGCGAGCACCCCCGTCCAGACCTGGCCGAGGCGTTCACGGCGATCCGAGCGGACGAGCGTGGCGACCAGGATCGAGATGATCAGACCTGCCTCGAGGCCCTCCCGCAACCCGATGAGCAGGTTCGGGACGACGTCACTCCACACGTGAGGCACCTCCGCGGCAGCCGATGTTCGACCAGCGGAACGTACCAGAAGAATCAGGTAAACCTCACCTAATTGACCCTCCGGTAAGACGCCGACGAATGCCTGCATCCCTCAGGAACCCCTACCGGCGGGGCCGGACCGGCGCAGGGAGGCGACAGGTCGACCACTCACCCACGCCCGGCCACGAGATACCTCCTCAGGGCGTCATCACGGCGTTGGCAGCCGTCGGCCTCAGACCGTTGCCGCCCGGGTTGGCGCACCATGGCGGGCGGCGACGTCAGCCCAGTTCACGACGTTCCACAGGGCGCTGACGTGGTCGGCCTTGACGTTCTTGTACTGCAGGTACCAGGCGTGCTCCCAGGCGTCGAAGACCAGCAGTGGGGTGTTGCCGATCCCGACGTTGCCCTGGTGGTCGTATACCTGCTCGATGAGCAGCCGGTCGGAGGTGGCGTCGAAGGCCAGCACACCCCAGCCGAGGATCGCCGTCGGTTCAGCGTTCGGGCGTGGCCAAGATCTTGAACAGCATGGTGTTGGCGTTGGTGAGCGTCTGAGTGTCGACCCGGCGCAGGCACTCGCCCAGGCCTGCCTTGGCCACGAACGTGACCAGGCCCATCACGGCCCACTGCCCCTGGCCGAGGTCGACGCAGAACCCCTCGTCGGTGGCGTGCTCCACGACCAGGGCGACCAGCACGGTCGGCTCATCGATGATCTCGTTGTAGACGGTGGAGCTGATGACCAGCACCGTCTGTGGCGCCGGCCCGGTGCCCACCGTCCAGATCTCACCGCGCCGCGGTGGTCTCACCCGGTGGCGCCTGCGAGGTTGGGCAGCCCCGCCGCCGCGAGAGCCCGCTGATTGGCCGCGCCGAAAGCGAGCGCCGCACCAGCCGCCACGGGGTTGGCCTGTACCCAGGCCCCGTGCGCGGCGCAGCGCCGGCGCATGTCCTCGGCGTCGAGCAGGCCCTCTACCCAGGCGTTCATCGAGGTCTGCTCGGCCTCGGCATACCGCTTGACCGCCTCGTAGGCCTCGTCCGAAAGTCGGAGCGTGATCGTGCGTGCCATGTGCGACATGCTAGCAAGGTATGACAGCAATACTTGCCGGCAATGCGGCCCGCGACACCGAGCCCCTGTTAGCGGGCGCTCTAGGCGCCGGCGGCGGTGACGATGCCGTCGGTGACGAAGCCCGCGATCAGGCCGATCAGAAGCCCGTAGGCGAGCAGATCCGCGCGTCGGTTCCTCGCCGCCACAGTGATCAACTGAATGACGACGTAGAGGATCGACCCTGCCGCCAACGTCAGGAAGACCACACTGAGGGGTTCGCTGGTGAAGCTGTGCCCGATCGCGGTGCCGACGAAGGTCGGACCGCCGCCGATGAGGCCCATCGCCAACAGGAATCCCCAGCCGGGACGGACCGGAGCCCCATCGATGTCGGTGTCACCGGCCAGCGGCGCGACGATCCCGAAGCCTTCGGTGGCGTTGTGCAGCCCGAAACCGATGACCAGCAGGGTGGCCAACGCGACCTCCCCGGACGCGGCGGACTGACCGATGGCCAGGCCTTCGGCGAAGTTGTGCAGGCCGATCCCGACGGCGATCAGCAGCGCGAGGCGTTTCGCCGGGGACCAGGCGGCCAGGCCGACCCGGCGGGCCGTCAGTTCCCCCGCGGCCATCGTGCCGGGGCCGAAGCGGCGTTGCCCGCCCGTGGCGCGGCCCATCCACCGCTCATAGGCCACCAGTGACAGCAGACCGGCCGTGATCCCGCCGGTGAACAGCAGTCCGTAGCCGACCGCCCGGCCCAGGCCGTGGTGGTCGGTGTGGACCTCGGTCAGCGCCTCGTCGATGGGTTCCCAGGCCGCGGACAGCACGTCCCAGACCAGGAACAGCAGCACCCCGACCGCCGCCGCGTTCAAAAGCGCACGCAGTGTAGGCGCGGGCCGCTTGAGCCGCCCGACGGGCAGGCCGAGCAGGATTGTCACTCCGGCGATGGCGCCGAGCAGCAGTGTGCGGGCAAGACTCACCAGGTCCTCCAATAACAGAGCAATTAGGTGAGGCTTCCCTAAAATATTCGCCGAGGCAAGTTTTCCCTGGTCGGAGCGTTCTCACGACGGTTGTGCCGATGAGGACGCCGACAGGCCGGTGGGCGCCGGGGCCGGCCCCGAGGCAGGCCCCGGGGCGAGACGGGGAACGCAGGCGGGGTCAGGTCGTCCAGTCGACCACGGCCAGCTCGTCCGCCGCCCTGATCACGATCCCGTTGCCGCCGCATGCCGGGCACAGGTCGAGGCGTTCGCCGTCGTACTCCCGACCGCAGGCAAAGCAGCGCAGCCGATCGGATACGCGCCGCCATTCGACGACGCAGGCTTCGAGGCAGGTACCACCCGCCGCGCCATGCCACGCCGCCGCGGCGGAATCGACGTCGACGCCCGTGCCGACCGCGAGCACCACGGTCCGCACGAACTCTCCCGCGGTCGCGTCGACGAGCGCCGCCACCGCGGCCCGCGCAAGACCTGCCTCATGCATCCGCGGACACCTTCACTCCCCATTCGGTCAGGATGA
>NZ_CADDZT010000072.1:19580-21018 GCF_902812655.1 Candidatus Frankia meridionalis
GACGAGGGGGCTCAGGCCCCAGCGGTCCGCGATGGACTCGGGCACGATGCCGACCAGCGCCACACGCGGCGGGGCGCAGCCCGCGAGCTCCGCCGCGGACAGCGCGTCCACGAGGCCGACGTCATGCGCGGTCGCGCGCACCCCATGACCACGCCGCACATCACCATCGCCAATGACGATCACATCGCCGGGCCTGCCCTGAGTGCTCGACACCGCGTCGAGGACGAGCACCGCCTGCCGCCCGGCGATGTACGGCATGAGCATCAGCCCGAGGGTCCCGCCGTCGAGGACCTCCACGCCGGGGTTCGGCGACGCCGCCAGGCGCCGGGCCGCGGCCACTCCCACGCCGTCGTCGCCCAGCAGCTCGTTGCCGATGCCCAGGACCAGGATGGGCGCCCGCGCCCCGGTCACAGCCGGTCCTTCGGCAGGAACTTGAAGCCGGAGAAGATCGAGGAGATCACGCCCGTCCCCTCCACCCGGTCGACCAGCATCGCGCTGTACAGATGGTGGATCATGAATCCCCAGGTGAGCCACATGATCAGGTGATGGACGAACCGGATCGTCGGTAGCGAGACCGCGTGCAGGACCCATCCGGTGAGCCAGGCGGCCCACCCCGTCCCCTCGACGCCCCACAGCACGAGCCCGGTGAAGATCTCGACGGCGAACATCGCGTAGAGCACGACGTAGGTCATCCCGGCGAGCGGATTATGGCCGGCCACCGGTGGCGCCTCGCGGTCGATGAACAGGTAGAAGCGCAGCGACGGGACGATCTGAGCCCGGCGTGCGCGGCTGGCGGGGATCCACTCCGTCCACCGTGACCAGCGGTTGGGTGATGCGACATGCCAACCGACCCGCGCGAGGATCAGGGTGATGAAGACGTAGGCGGTGACCTTGTGGACCGTCCTGTCCCAGGTGACCCAGGCGAGGCGGCCGCCCGGATGGAGCTCCGGGTTTCCGATGAGGTAGCCGGTCACGCTGAGCACGATGAGGCTCAGGACGAGCAGCCAGTGCACCACCCGCACCGGCAGGTCCCAGACCCGGACCCGGACGAAGGTCTCCTGCTCGTGGGCCGGTGGCACGGGTCCCGGGCCGGGCGGTGGCACGGCCCCGGCGTCCGGCGCGGCCCCGGCGGGCACGGAGGCGGTCACTGGACGCGCACCTCGACGATGTCGCGGCCGTCCGCGTCGTACACGTGTGCCGCGCATGCCATGCACGGGTCGAACGAGTGCAGTGTGCGCAGGACCTCCAGCGGGCGGTGCGGATCAGCGACGGGGGTACCGACGAGGGCCGCCTCGTAGGCGCCCGGTTTTCCGTGCGCGTCGCGGGGACTGGCGTTCCAGGTCGTGGGCACCACGGCCTGGTAGTTGCGGATGCGCTTGTTCTCGATGACGACCCAGTGCGACAGCGAGCCTCTGGGGGCTTCGTGGAAGCCGACGCC
>NZ_CADDZT010000072.1:21167-28424 GCF_902812655.1 Candidatus Frankia meridionalis
GGTTCGGGACCGGTGTAGTCCGGGGTGGTCTCGCCCTTCCACGGCGCGAGCGCGTCGCCCGCGTCGTCGTAACGGAACCACGAGTGGGCGACGGACTCGGCGACGCCGGCGGGGTCGAACGGTTCGACCGAGCGCAGGTTGCCGTCCCGGATGACCCCGCCCGGGAACAGGCCGTCGCGTACCGGCCGACCCGTGGGCTGCGGCGACTGCGAGTAGTCACCGAACACCATGTAGGAGGCCAGCCCCCGGCCGTACGTCGTCCACTCGGGGTAGCCTGCCGCGATCGCGTACAGGTCCGGCAGGAACACCTTCTCCACGAAGTCCAGCCCCCGGGTCAACAGCCGCGAGAGTTCCGCCAGCGTGTTGTCGTTGATCGCGTCCTGGCTCGCGAGGTCGATCGGTGACGCCATGCCGCCGACGACGTAGGTCTGCGGGTGCGGGTTCTTGCCGCCGAGCAGTGCGTGGACCTTGACGTACTCACGCTGGAAGTCCAGGGCGTCGAGATAGTGGCTGAACGCCAGCAGGTTCAGCTCCGGGCTCAGCCGGTAGGCGGGATGTCCCCAGTACCCGTTCGTGAACGGGCCGATGTTCCCACTGGCCAGAAACGCTCCCAGCCGGGCCTGCACCGACGCGAACAGCGTGGCTGTCGAACGCGGGTAGTCCGAGACGGACTGCGCGAGCGACGCGGTGCGCGCGGGGTCCGCCTTCAGCGCCGCGGTCGGGTCGATCCAGTCCAGCGCCTGCAGGTGGTAGAAGTGCACGACATGGTCGTGGACGGACAGCGCCGCGGCGATGATCTCCCGCAGGAGCCGTGCGTTGCGCGGTGGGACCGCGCCGACGGCGTCCTCGACGGCCCGCACCGAGGCGAGCGCGTGCACGGTTGTACAGACCCCGCAGATCCGCTGCGCGAACAGCCAGGCGTCCCGCGGATCCCTGCCTTCGAGGATGGTCTCGATGCCGCGCCACATCGTCGAGGAGGCATACGCTTCGGTGACGTAACCATTACCTACCGCCACCTCGACACGCAGATGCCCCTCGACACGGGTCACCGGGTCGATAACCAACCGGCTCATATCGCCTGACCGCCTTCTTCTCCAGCCTCGGGTACAGGGGCGGCATCCGAAACATCCTCGGCCTTATCGGCCTTATCGGCATCGTCGCCGTCCCTGGCCTCACGAGCGGCGGCCACGCGGTGCTGGACGACCTTCCCGACCCCGTGCGCGGCGAAGCCGGTCGCGGTCGCCGCGAGGACACCGAGACCGATCCTGTCCGCCGTGAGGTTGAAGTCCCGCGTCGCAACGTGCGGCAACCGGTCGTAGAACGGCGACATCGTGTCCCAGAAACCCGGCTCGGAGCAGCCCACGCACCCGTGCCCGGCCGCTATCGGCCAGGACGTCGCCTCGTTGTAACGGACGCTGGGGCAGTTGTGGAACGTGCTCGGCCCCTTGCAGCCCATCCGGTACAGGCACCAGCCCTTGCGATGGCCCGCGTCACCCCACTGTTCGGCGAACTGACCCGCGTCGAAGTGGCCGCGGCGCGCACAGGTGTCGTGGATGCGCTCCCCGTAGGCGAACAGCGGCCGGTCAAAGCCGTCCAGGGCGGGAAACCCGCCGAACGTCAGGAAGTGGACGATGGTGGCGGTGAGGTTGTCGGCGTTGACCGGACAGCCGGTCAGGTTAACGATCGGAACCCCGCCGACGACGTCGGACACCCGGACCGCCCCGGTCGGGTTGGGCCCGGCGGCGGGGATCCCCCCGAAGGCCGAACAGGTACCGACGTTGATGATCCCGGCGGCGCCACGGACACAGCTGGTGAGGATGTCGCGGGCCGACCGGCCCCCGATCGTGCACGACCCCGGGATACCGGTGGGCACGGAACCCTCGACGACGACGATGTGCCCGCCCCGGGCCACCGCGTCGTCACGCGCCTTCTCCGCGGCGGTACCCGCCGCCGCCATCAGCGTCTCGTGGTAGTCGAGCGAGATCATCCCGAGGAGCAGGTCCGCGACGGACGGGTTACGCGAGCGCAGGAACGCCTCGCTGTCCCCGGCGCAGTCCTGGAACTCCAGCCACACGACAACGGGCCGGTCGACCCGCTCCAACGCGTTCGCGACCTGGGGGGCGAACTGGGGTGGCAGCGCGAGTGTCGCGACCACCCCCGCGCAGAACTTCAGGAACGACCGCCGCTCGACCCCGGCTTCGGCCAGCCGTGCGGACAGCGACCCGCCCGAAGCCCCGCCGACCAGGGCGGGCGCCCCATACGCATCGCCATACGCATCGCCATACGCATCGCCATACGCATCGCCATACGCAACCGCCCCGCGGCTGCTGTTCATGGCTTTCCTCCCACAGGGCTACGACTTCAGGGACAACGACTTCAGGGACAACGACCCGGGCGGCCACGGCCCGAGATCGGGCACTGCCCCACTCGGGCACTCCGCAACGAAACGTTAGGACAGCCGTATGCCGGGTCCAAGGAGCCTCATCGGGTAGATCCACAGGTCTTCTCGGACGCCTCGACGGGCCTCAGGTCCCTTGTGGGCGGTGACCCTCGGCAACAACACTGATGTTCATGAGCGGGCTCAACGATCTCGACGGCGTCGTCGTGGTCGGGCACGCAACGGTCGGACAGCACGAGCGCGTGGCGTGCCGGCTCGAAGTCCACGGGACCGTGCAGGGAGTCGGCTTCCGTCCGTTCGTCCACCGCCTCGCAACCAGCCTCGGGGTGGATGGCTGGGTCCGCAACGACGACGGTCGGGTCGTGGTCGAGGTTGCCGGACCACCCGATGCCCTCGCCGTCCTCTCCTCACGCCTGTGGACCGACGCCCCACCACGCGCCCGGGTTTCAGACGTCCGCGTCACCGAGCTGTCCGCGGGCCTTCCACGCCGGGGTTGCGGTTTCCGGGTCGCCGAGTCGACGGCCCGGTCGACCGGGGAGGCGCACTGCCGACCCCTGGCGCCTTCGGTCCGCCAGGTGCCTCCCGACATCGCCACCTGCGAGCCGTGCCTGACCGAACTGTTCGACCCGGACGACCGCCGGCACCGGTACCCCTTTGTCAACTGCACCGACTGCGGACCACGGGCCACGATCGTCGACACCCTCCCGTACGACCGTGAGCGGACGACGATGCGCGCGTTCCCGATGTGCGACGACTGCGCACGCGAGTACGCCGATCCAGCCGACCGGCGGTTTCACGCCGAGCCGATCGCGTGCCCCCGGTGCGGCCCCGGACTCACGTGGCGGACGGACGGCGATCATGTTTCCCCGACGTCTCCCCCGACGTTCCCCCGGCTGTTCCCCCGCCAGGCACACGGTGAGGATGCGCTGGCGGCGGCGGTGGCCCTGGTCAGGCACGGTGGAACGGTCGCTCTCAAGGGGCTGGGCGGCTACCAGCTCGTGTGCGACGCGACCGACGGCGCCGCCGTCGCCCGGCTGCGCGCCCGCAAGCAGCGCCCCGCGAAGCCGTTCGCGGTCATGGTGGCCGACCTGGACGCAGCGCGGGAGCTGGCCCACCTCGACGGGAGTGAGGCCGCGTTGCTGACCTCGGCCGCGCGGCCGGTGGTGCTGCTGCGACGTGCCCACGACAACCGTGGTCTCGCCGGCCCGGTCGCACCGGACGCCCCACGCCTCGGCCTGTTCCTTCCCGCCACGCCCCTGCACCATCTGCTCCTCGCCGAACTGGCACGACCACTCGTCGTCACCAGCGGGAACCTGTCGGACGAACCGATCGCGATCGACGACGCCGAGGCGTGGGAGCGTCTCGCCGCGGTCGCCGACGGTTTCCTCGGTCATGACCGGGCGATCCGGTCCCCCTACGACGACTCCGTCATCCGGGTCGTCGCGGGGCGCCCATCCATGATCCGACGCGCCCGTGGCTACGCTCCGCAACCGCTGTGTCTTCCTGTCGGCGCTGGTGAGCCGTTGCTCGCCGTCGGCGCGCAACTCAAGCACACCTTCACCCTCGCGGAGGGGACGACCGCGGTGGTCGGGCCGCACACCGGTGACCTCGAACGCCGGCCCACGATGGAGGCGTTCGAGCGCAGCCTCGCGCACCTGTCCGCCGTGACCGGCATCGCCGCCCGCGTCGTCGTCCACGACCTGCATCCCGGCTACCTGTCCACCCGGTACGCCCTGGCGATGGACGCGGACCAACGCGTCGCCGTACAACACCATCACGCCCACGTGGCGTCCTGCGCCGCCGAGCACGGTGTCACCGGCCGTTTCATCGGTGTCGCCTACGACGGCCTGGGCCTCGGCGACGACGGCACACTGTGGGGCGGCGAGGTGCTGGTCGCAGACCTTGTCTCCTACCGGCGGGTGGCACGGTTCGGCCGCGCACCGCTGCCCGGCGGTGCGGCCGCGGTCCGCCGTCCCGCCCGCATGGCGCTGGGCTACCTGTTCGGCGCGGAACCGCTCGGAGGCTCCCGCGAGACCGACCTGCGCGAGGCCGACCTGCGACTCGCCGCACCGTTCCTCGACCGGCTGCCGGCCCGCGAGGTGTCCGTGGTCGCCCGGATGGTGACGCGGGGCGTCAACTGTCCCGTCGCCTCCAGCGCGGGTCGGCTGTTCGACGCCGCCGCCGCGCTGCTCGGCCTGCGCGACGAGGCCACCTACGAGGGTGAGGCCGCCGTCGCGCTGGAAGCCGCCGCGGATGGGAATCCGTGCGACGCCGAGCTGCCCTGGCGACTGGCCCGGCGCGGCGGCGTGCTCATCTACGACCCGCGACCGACGCTGCGGGCCGTCCTCACCGGGCTGTACAGCGGCGTCGACGTCGGGGTGCTCGCCGCCCGGTTCCATGCCACGGTCGCCGCGGTCACCGTCGCCTTCTGCTCCGATGTCGCCCGGCGGTACGGGCTGCGGACGGTCTGCCTGTCCGGAGGGGTGATGCACAACCAACGGCTTGTCGAGATCCTGCTCGGCGCGTTGACGGACGCGGGTCTCGAGCCGCTGGTCAACGAGCAGGTTCCAGCGGGTGACGGCGGGGTGAGCTACGGCCAGGCCGCGGTGGCCGCCGCGCGGCTGACCGGCCTCCGGACACACGATCATGATTCTTTTCGCGTGCCCGGAGGCCTCCAGGGGTTCCAGGACGACAGGGGGTGAGCGCGATGTGTCTCGGCGTTCCCGGACGTGTCATGACGACGATCGACGTGGCCGGTCTGCTCATGGGCACGGTCGACTTCGGGGGTGTGTCACGCGACGTCTGTCTCGGCTACGTCCCGCAGGCGCGGGTGGGTGACTACGTGATCGTCCATGTCGGTTTCGCCATCAGTCTCGTGGACGAGACGGAGGCCCGGCGCACGCTGGAGGTCCTGCGCTCGATGGGTGCGTTCGAGCAGGAACTGGGGCAGGAACTGGGGCAGGAACTGGGGCAGGAACTGGGGCAGGAACTGGGGCAGGCGCCGCGGTGAAGTACCTCGACGAGTACCGCGACCCCGCCCTTGCCCGCCGGCTGTTCACGGAGATCCGCACAGTCACGTCGCGGCCCTGGACGCTGATGGAGATCTGCGGGGGGCAGACCCACACCATCGTCCGCCAAGGCATCGACGAACTTCTGCCCCCTGACATCCGGATGATCCACGGCCCGGGTTGCCCCGTCTGCGTGACGCCGTTGGAACTCATCGACAAGGCCCTGGCCATCGCCGGACGCGCCGATGTCATCCTCACCTCCTACGGCGACATGCTGAGGGTCCCCGGGACCACGACCGACCTGCTGGCGCTGCGGGCCCGCGGCAGCGACGTCCGCGTCGTCTACTCCCCACTGGACGCCGTCCGCATCGCCGGGGAGCGCCCCGACCGTGAGGTGGTCTTCTTCGCCGTCGGATTCGAGACGACGGCCCCAGCGAACGCCATGGCGGTGCTGCGTGCCCACGCACTCGGCCTGCCCAACTTCAGCGTTCTCGTCAGCCATGTGCTCGTGCCGCCGGCGATGACCGCGCTCCTGGACGCCCCGGACTGCCAGGTGCAGGCGTTCCTCGCCGCTGGCCACGTCTGCGCCGTCATGGGATGGGCACAGTACGAACCGCTCGCCGACCGTTACCAGGTTCCGATCGTCGTGACCGGGTTCGAACCGCTCGACATCCTCGAGGGCGTCCTCATGGCCGTCCGCCAGTTGGAGGAAGGCCGCGCGCAGGTGGAGAACCAGTACGTCCGTGCCGTACACCGGTCCGGGAACATCCAGGCTCAGGAGGCGATCCGCCGCGTGTTCAAGGTCCGTGACCGGATGTGGAGGGGCATCGGCACGATCCCCTCCAGCGGCCTCGCCCTCACCGACGAGTTCGCCGCCTATGACGCCGAGGCCCGTTTCGCCGTCGCGGACGTGACCGCGCAGGAGCATCCGGCCTGCATCGCCGGCGGGATCCTCACCGGGACCCGCCTGCCGACCGACTGCGCGGCATACGCCACGCTGTGCACGCCGCGCACCCCGCTGGGCGCGCCGATGGTGTCCACCGAGGGGACCTGTGCCGCCTTCCACAGTGCCGGCCGACAGCCGACGGGACAGCCGGCGGGACAGCCGGTTCCGGCGGCAGCCGCGGGGCCGTCATGAGCCTCGTCGACCTGACCGGCGCCAGCTGCCCGTTGCCCGTCTCCGAGACGGAGAAGGTGACCCTCGGGCACGGCAGCGGCGGGCAGCTGTCCGCCGAGCTGCTGCGCGATGTGCTCCTGCCGGCTCTCGGAGCCGCGGCCGGACAGGGCGGCGGTGTCCCCGAGGACGCGGCTCTGCTCGACATCGAAGGCACCGCCGTGGTGATGAGCACCGATTCCTTCGTAGTGAGCCCGCTGTTCTTCCCCGGCGGCGACATCGGCTCACTCTCCATACACGGCACTGTGAACGATCTGGCGATGATGGGCGCGACCCCGCTGGCGCTGGCGATCGCGTATGTCATCGAGGAGGGTTTCGAGTTGGCGGATCTGCGGCGGGTGACCGCGTCCGTCGGCGCGGCCGCGTCCGCCGTGGGCGTACCCGTCGTCACCGGAGACACCAAGGTCGTCGGTCGTGGCGCCGCGGACGGGATCTTCGTTACCACGACCGGGATCGGCCGCCGCCTGCCCGGCGCGAACGTCTCCGCCGCGTTTGCGCGTCCCGGGGACGTCATCGTCGTGTCCGGCCCCGTCGGCTCGCATGGCACGGCCATCCTCAGCGCCCGGGAATCCCTCGGCTTCGACACCGAGATCACCTCTGACAGTCGTCCCCTGCACCGACTGGTCGCGGCCATGGTGGCGCAGGCCGGTCCGGGCATCCACGCGATGCGCGACCCC
>NZ_CADDZT010000072.1:29059-32523 GCF_902812655.1 Candidatus Frankia meridionalis
GGTGAACCCCGCTGACGGAGGCGGGTTTCCGGTCAATTTTCGGAGGTGAAGGCGGGGATCGGCTCCCGGGCGGGTGAAGCCGCGGGCAGGGACAGCACCATCGTGAGCCCGCCACCCGGGGTGTCCTCGGTGGCCAACGAACCGCCCATGGCCTCGGCCAGACCACGGGACAGGGCGAGCCCGAGCCCGACACCGGTGGTGGTGTCCCGGTCACCGAGACGTTGGAACGGCTGGAAGACCCGGTCACGATTCTCCGCCGGGATGCCCGGCCCGCGGTCGATGACCCGTAGCTCGACCCGGTCGACGAGGGCACTCGTGGTGATGACCGGATGAGTTCCTTCCGGAGAGTGCCGCAGCGCGTTGGAAACGAGGTTGACCATGACCCGCTCGAGAAGAGCTGGATCGGCGTGGATGTCGGGCAGGTCGTCCGGTATCCGGATCTCCACCGTCCGCCCGGGTGGGCCGAGTTCGTCGATGGCGTGCGGGATCACGTCCCTGACGCCGACCGGGCGGGAGAAGACACTGAGCACACCCGCCTGTAGCCGGCTCATGTCCAGCAGGTTGTCGACCAGCCGGGTGAGCCTGTCCATGGACTCGTCGGCGGTGGCAAGCAGTTCCGCCCGCTCGTCCGGCGTCCAGCTGATGTCCCGACCGCGCAGGCCGGTGATGGCCGCCTTCGCCGCGGCGATGGGAGTGCGCAGGTCGTGACTGACCGCGGCGAGCAGGGCCGTGCGCACCCGGTCGGCCTCAGCCAGCGGTCCGGCCTCGGCGGCCGCTTCGGTGAGCCGGCGCTGTTCGAGTGCGACAGCGGCCTGCGCGGCGAACGCGGCGAGGATGCGACGGTCCTGCGCGGGCAGCGGGCGGCCACGCAGCACCAGGGCGAGGTTGTCGCCGACCGGCACGTCCACGTCGCCCTGCTCGGGCCGCACACACGGGTCGACGCCGACGCTGTGGACGGTCCGCCATCCGCGGCCGTCCACCTCGCCCGCGCTCTCGGGTGCACCCGCGCGTTCGAGGAGGGACGCGGCTGTCATCCCAAACGTCTCCCGAACCCGTTCGAGCAGGGCCGGCAGCGCCTGCTCGCCACGCAGGACGCTGCCCGCGAGCACGGACAGGGTCGCGGCTTCGGCGGAGGCCCGCACCGCCTGGCTGTACCGGCGGGCGGCAAGGTCGACAACCCTGCTGACCATGATCCCGACAAGGATGAACGCGGTCAGGGCGAACACGTTGTTGCGTTCTGCGATCGTCCACCGGTGCAACGGCCTGGTGAAGTAGTAGTTCAACAACAGGGAGCTCGCGACCGAGGCGAACAGCGCCGGCCAGAACCCGCCGGCCAGGGCGACGACCACCACGACAAGCAGGTAGGCGAGGACATCGGTGGTGAGGTTCAGCGACCCCCGGGAGTTCGACAGCACCACCGTCAGCAGCGGGAGGAGACCGATGGCCAGCACGGTCGCGATCAGCTGGCGCCGTGGGGTCAGGCCGTGCGCGAGCCGCGGCAACCGCCGGCCCTGACGCATCTCCTCGTGGGTGACCATATGGACGTCGATCGACCCGGACAGTTTGGTCGTGGTGACCCCGATACCGGGGCTGAGCACCTGGGCGAACCGGCCGCGCCGGCTGGCGCCGAGCACCAGCTGGGTCGCGTTCTGCGCGCGGGCGAAGTCGAGCAGCGCGGTGGGGACGTCGTCGCCGATGACATGGTGGTAGCCGCCGCCGAGGCTCTCCACCAGCGCCCGTTGCCGGGCGAGCGCCTGCGGATTCGCGCCGGTCAGCCCATCGGAGCGGGCGACGTGGACGGCGAGCAGGTCGGAGCCCTTGCTGCGGTCGGCGATCCGGACGGCCCGGCGGATCAGCGTGTCGCCCTCGGGCCCGCCGGTGAGGGCGACCACCACCCTTTCCCTGGTTTCCCAGGTGCCGGCGATGCCGTGTTCGGCGCGGTACCGGTCGAGCTGTTCGTCGACCTTGTCCGCTACCCAGAGCAGCGCGATCTCCCGTAACGCGGTGAGGTTGCCGACCCGGAAGTAGTTCGACAACGCCGCGTCGATCTTCTCCGGAGCGTAGATGTTGCCGTGCGCCATCCGGCGGCGCAGCGCCTCCGGTGCCATGTCGACGATCTCCACCTGGTCGGCCTCACGGACGACGTCATCAGGCACCGTCTCCCGCTGGGCCACCCCGGTGATGGTCTCGACCACGTCGTTGAGTGACTCCATGTGCTGGATGTTGACGTTGGAGATGACGTCGATACCCGCCTGGAGCAGCTCCTGGACGTCCTGCCAGCGCTTGGCGTTGCGACAGCCGGGGATGTTGGTGTGCGCGAGCTCGTCGACCAGGGCGACCGCGGGTCTGCGCGCGAGCACGGCGTCGATGTCCATCTCGGTGAACACCGCACCCCGATAGGCGATCTCCCGGCGTGGGACGATCTCCAGCCCCGCCAGCAGCGCGGCGGTCTTCGGCCGGCCATGCGTCTCGATGAAGCCGACCACCACGTCGGTGCCCCGATCCCGGCGTCGGTGCGCCTCGTCGAGGGCGGCATAGGTCTTGCCCACCCCCGGCGCGGCCCCGAGATAGACACGCAGCGTTCCCCGAGTCACGGCACCTATCGTGCGCCATCCGGACGTCAGCGGCGAGCCCGGCCGACCTGCCCCACGGTGACACCCACATGGTGAAGAAGGTCAGTGATCTGCGTTATAGGAGGACTCGACCGACGTATCACCCATTACCGTATCGACTATGCCGCCAGCAGGGCTTGCCTGGCAGACACTGTACGACACCGGTGCGCTCGCACTGGTCGACACCGCGTCCCGCCGGGCCGCCGCCGTCACCCGACCATGCACCCCCGAACTCGACATTACCGACATCGTGGAAGCCGAACGCCTGGTTCAGGCCTGGGTGGACGCCGCCACCCAGGCCGAGGCGGAGGAGGCGCTGGCCGGGCGCTTGGCCTCGGACGCCGGCCGGCTCCTGCGAGCGCTGTCCTGGCTGCTGGCCATGTGGGCGGTGACGCTGCACCTGCGCACCGGCGAGCAGCCGACCGCGATCATCGGATCGTTACGGTTCTGCGGGGTCTGGCGCAGCGCCGAAGCGCCTTTCGCCGAGAAGGTCTGGGAGTCGCTCAGCCAGCGGGTCCGGATCGGCGCGCTGGCCGCGCTGACCGGGGACACCGACGCCACGTACGCGTTCACGCGAGCGATCTCCCAGCCCTCGGGCATCGCCGAGGTGCTGTTGCGCCACGCGCTGGTGGTGATGAACGACCTCGTCCGCAACATGCGCGACCTCGGCATCGACCCAACCGACCTGGCCCGGACCCTCGCCGCCTACACCACCGAACCGCCGGCCATCCAGCCGGCGTCCTTCCGCCCGCTGGGCTGACCGGCGGGGGTCAACCGCCGCCCCCGGTCAGTGCCCTGTCGGTGAGTGCGCTGTCGGTGAGGACATGCCGGTGGATGCGGTCCGCGGCCGGG
>NZ_CADDZT010000072.1:32813-34955 GCF_902812655.1 Candidatus Frankia meridionalis
ACCGGCCGCGTCCAGGTACCGGCGAAGCCGCGCGATCGGATCCCGTGCCCGCCACCGTTCGACCTCGTCGGCCGCGCGGTAACGACCCGGGTCATCCGCGGTGGAATGCCCACCGAGCCGGTAGGTATACGCCTCGATGAACGTCGGCCCGCCGCCCGCGCGGGCCCGGTCGACGGCGGCGCGGGTGACCGCGTGCACCGCCACCACGTCGTTGCCGTCGACGAGAACCCCGGGCATGCCGAAACCCTCGGCCCTGCGGTACAGCGGCACGCGGGTCTGCCGGGCCACCGGCGTGGAGATCGCCCACTGGTTGTTCTGGCAGAAGAACACCAGGGGCAGGTCGTCCACCGCCGCCCACGACAACGCCTCGCTGGCGTCACCTTCGCTGGCCGCGCCGTCCCCGAAGTAGACGATCACAGCCTCGTCGTCGGTGACCCGCTCCGGCCATCGCCGCCGTTCCATCCGGATGCCCAGGGCATAACCGACCGCGTGCAGGGTCTGGGTCGCGAGCACCAGCGTGTACGCGCGGAACCGGTGGGCGTCCGGGTCCCAGCCGCCGAAGTCGGTCCCGCGGAACAGGCTGAGCAGCTGGGTCGGGGTGATGCCGCGGGCCAGCGCCACAGCGTGCTCACGGTAACTGGGGAAAATCTGGTCATGGTCACGCAGCGCGTGCACCGAGCCGACCTGTGCGGCCTCCTGCCCGGATGAGGCCACCCACAGCCCGAGCTCACCGGTGCGTTGCAGGGCCGTGGCCTCGGCGTCGAGCCGGCGGGCAACCACCATCTCATGGTAGAAGCGCCGCAGCAGCGCGGGGTCGGCCCCGGCCTGGTAGCCGCCGGGGCTCGCAACCTCGCCTCGGACACCCGGCAGAAGCCGCACCATGTGCCGGTTCGCCGTCGCCTCGTCGGGATGCCCCGGCGCGACACCGTTGACGGTGCTGGTCAAGCCTCCCCCTCCGACGTGAGGTACCGCAACATTCACCCGCCAGATTTGTAACAGTCAGCGAGATGGTCCAGGTGAGCGGCACCCTGCGGCGCCGTAACCGCCAGAGGCCGCCACCGCGCCGGAATGTGATCCAGCAGGCGGCTCGGACACCGTACCGGTGCCGTGCGACAGTTGGATGTCCGATGCGGCGCTTCTGGAAGCCGCCGAGGGAATGTGATCGCCGAGCTGTCCGGACGAACGGGAGCGGCGAGTTGAGTCGGCGGGAGCCCAGGTGAGTCTGCGGGAACTGGACGAGGAGCAGACGCGGTCCGCGCCTGCCACTGCGACGCAGCGCCTGTCCGCCGAACGCGAGTTCGAGGCCACCGCCGGCACCACCCGGGCGGACACGCCCATGGCCGGCCGGTCCGGCCGCCGGTTGCGCGCGGTGGAGATCGTCGAGGCCGCGGTCCTCGTCGACCTGGTGATCGCGATCTGCCTGATCGCGCGTTTCCTGCCGTTCGGCTGGCTGCTCACGATCCCGGCGGCGGTTCCGGCCGCGGTCCTTGCCGCGCGATGGAGGTTGCGCGCGGCCGTTGCCGCGATGGTCACCGCCCTTGCCGTGGCCCTTCTCATCGGCGGCACCGGTTTCGCGATCACCATCACGTCCTGCATGATGATCGGCACGCTGCTCGGTACCGCGCGCCGCCGGAGGTGGGGCCTCGCGCGCACGGCACTGGTGGCCGTCGCGGTGCTGTGGGCCCCGGTCGCGCTTGCCATGGACGCGGTGTTCTGCGTCCTGACCGACCTGCGCGGGCTCGTCCTCGCGGAGATCGTCAACAGCTGGGACGGCGCCCGAACGAGCGGGGCACGACTCGGGATAGGCCCCACCGCTCCCGGACTCGCGGCGGCGGATTCGGTCGTCCGGTGGGGCGCGGCGCACTGGTGGGCGCTTCTTCCGCTCGCCCTGCTGGCGAACACGGCGGTGAACGTGGTCGGCACCGCGGTGGTCACCCGCCCGGTGCTGCGCCGGCTCGACGTCGGCGCGCCGGCCGCCAGAACCGACCAGCCGGATACCGCGCCCGAGACGGCCACGCGGGCCCCGGCGCCGGCAACGCAGCCGAGGCGGCACCCGCATCCGCTGCCCATCCGGATGGAGTCGGTGACCTACCGCTACCCCGGGGCGTCCAAGGACGCTCTGCGGGATGTGTCCCTGACGAT
>NZ_CADDZT010000072.1:35299-36797 GCF_902812655.1 Candidatus Frankia meridionalis
CGGCACCTCAATGATCTTTCAGCGGCCGGAGTCGCAGGTACTGGGAGTGCTCGTCCGTGACGATGTCGTGTGGGGTCTGCCCGACGGCGGCAGGACCGTCGACGTCGAGGCCCTGCTGGAGCGGGTCGGGCTCGCCGGGCTCGCCGACGACGAGACCGCCACCCTGTCCGGCGGTCAGCTACAGCGGCTGGCCGTCGCGGCCGCACTCGCGCGAAGACCACGGCTGCTGGTTTCCGACGAGTCCACCGCCATGGTGGACGCCGAAGGCCGTGACCAGCTCACGGACCTTCTCGCGCGGCTTCCCGACGAGGAACGGGTTGCGGTCGTCCATGTGACGCACCGGCAGACCGAGGCAGGCAGGGCGCATCGCAGGATCGTTCTCGACGGCGGACGGCTGACCCCGGAGGACTCACCCACGCCCGAACCTCGGCCGGCAGCCGAACCGACACCTCGACCCACGACCGTGTCCCCCCGGACAGCGGTCCCACCCCCGCTGGTGTGTCTCGACGGCGTCGGGCAGGTCTACTCCCCGAGGTCGCCATGGGCCCACCGGGCGCTGACCGACATCTCCTTGCGTCTCGACCCCGGTGAGGCCGTCATGATCTGCGGTCGCAACGGATCGGGCAAGTCGACGCTCGCCGCCGTCCTCGCTGGTCTGCTGACCCCGTCGGAAGGCACGGCCAACCTGTCGGGTCACCCGTTGACCGCCTGCCCCGGCGAGATCGGACTGGCCGTGCAGCACTCCCGACTGCAACTGCTGGCGCCCACCGTGGGCGCTGACGTACAGGCGGCGGCCGGGGTGGATGCCGCCACCGCCGACCAGGCGCTCGCCGCGGTCGGCCTCGACCCGGCGCGTTTTCGGGACCGGCGGGTCGAGCACCTGTCCGGTGGGCAGATGCGCCGCGCCGCGCTCGCGGGACTGATCGCCCGCCAACCCCGGCTGATGATCCTCGACGAGCCGCTGGCGGGGCTCGACATCGCCTCCCGGCGGACGCTCATCGACGTCCTGGCAAGGCTTCGGGAGCAGACCTCGATGACGCTGGTCGTGGTCACCCACGACCTCGACGGCATGGCCGGCCTGGTGGACCGGATACTCGTGCTGGACGACGGACGGCTGGTCCACGACGGGCCGTTCACCGGCATCGCCCCCAGCCACGTCCCGTCGGCCGTCCCCGACGGTGCCGACGTGCCCCACCTGCCCCACCTGCCCCACGGTGCCGACGTCCCCCACGTCCCCCATCCGCCGGAACGCGCTACCCCTGGCGGGGGGAGCCGGTTCTTCCGCTGGCGGTCGGCTGCGCGCAGGAGCCGCACCGAGCCCAACCTGCTGCGTTACATCCCGGGCACCAGCCCGGTCCACCGGCTGTGGGCGGGCACGAAGCTGGTGATGATGGCGGCCCTCGGCATGCTGGTGGCCCTGCGCCCGTCCTGGCCGGTGATCGGACTGGTAGCCGGTTTCGTCGGCGTGTGCATGGTCGTCGCCCGGATCCCGCGCGGT
>NZ_CADDZT010000072.1:36903-39454 GCF_902812655.1 Candidatus Frankia meridionalis
GCTGACCATCCAGTCGCATGACGCGCCGTTCGTGGCAGTTGGTGGGGTGCGGCTGGCCGTCGGCGGAGTCCTGGACTGGCTCCGCCTGACATCGGTGTCCATGACCATGTTCGCCGCCGCCGCGCTGCTCGGATGGACCACCCCGTTGTCGGAGCTGGCGCCTGCCCTCGCTCGGCTGATGACCCCGCTGCGCCGGCTCCGGCTACCGGTGGATGAATGGGTTGCCACGGTGGCGCTGTCCATTCGCTGCCTGCCGCTGCTCGTGGAGGAGATCCGCACCCTGCTGGCCGTACGCCGACTACGCGCCGGACGGCGAGCCCCCCGGCGGCGCCGGCTGGCGCACAGATTGGCGGATATGACGACGGCATTGCCGTGTCACCTGCACTCGGCGACCGAGCTGCTCTGCACCGCGATCGTCACCTGCCTGCGGCGGGCGGCGGAGATGACCGATGCGATCACCGCGCGTGGCGGTTTCGGGGCGGTCTCGCACCAGCCGGCAAGCCCGCGGCGGGTCGACGCGGCAGCGCTCGCCGTCCTGGCCGGCGTGCTCGCGACAGGGTTCATGATCTAACTTCATGACCTGGTGTCGGGTTTCCCCACCCGCGCTGGTCAGGACGCGGTGCAGAACGCCACCCGGCCGGTGGGTCGGTTTGCCTCGCCGTGGCCTGGGCATTCAGGCCCCCATACCCGCCGCCGAGGCCAGGCAACGGGGTACATCCGCGGCGAGGGGAAGGCCGTATGCAGACCACGACCGCAACGAACACGACACACCGGGCATCCGATCCCACCGGCCCGGCCGACGAACGGGACAGCGGCGGACCGGGCGAGCAGACCTCCAGCGCAGGAAACGAATCCCGACCCGCCGGGCCGGGTGAGCGGGACGCACAGGACGCCTCCGTCCACCGGACCGCGACGGTACATCTACCGTTCTTCACGGCGACCTTCGAGGTTCGGCGCAAGGTCCCCGGCGTGGCACAGGCAGCGCCGAGTCCGCTGAAGGTCGGGCCGGTGATCGTCCCATCGCCGACGAAGACCGCCTACTACCTCGGGCTCGGCGCGCTCGCGGTGGCCGAGGTGGTGGAATGGCCGATCGCCGCCGCGATCGCCGTGGGAACGTACGTCGCCCAGCACACCCGCAGCGGGTCCCGTGCGATCCCCGAGGTGTCGCACAAGGGAGACGCCGGAGAATCCGACCAGCGCCAGGAGCAGGAGCACGACGAACCGCGGGACACCGAACGCGGGGAGATCCAACGCGGGGACACGGAGCTGCGCAGGGAGGAACGGCGCGAGGAGTCCGCCCGTGCGACGGTGACCGACTGACCTCGGTGCCGACCCTCGATCCGACCGGGGCGAGGGCGTGGGTGTCCGCGGTCGCCCACGCCCTCGCCCATGAGCTGACCCGTCCGGGCCTTCGCCACCGGCACGTGTGGAGCCGCGCCGGCACCGCGCACATCGAGCTGCTCGGTGGTGGTACCGCCAGGCGTCACCGAGCCGTCGCCGCGGCGGTGACGGCGTTGGAGGGGGTCGACTGGGCGAAGGTCGACGAAGGGCTCGGCCGGCTCCTCGTGTCCTTCGACGAGGAGAACGTCGACGTGTCCGACATCGTCGAGACCGTGGACGACATCGAGTCGGCATTCGGCGGATCCACGGGCGGTATCGACGAGCCACGGCGTCATCCCGCCGACACCGAGCCGATCATCGCCGCGGCGGTGGCACTCGGCATAAATGTTTCTTCACTGAACGTAGCTATTGCTGGCCGGCTCAGTCACCTGCCCGCCCTGCCCCGTGCCGTCGGCGCACTCGTCGCGCTCGTCGACCACCAGCCCCGCGCCCGCCGTGCTCTGCAACGACGCGTCGGAGCGTCCGGCGCAGATCTTGTCCTGGAAGTGGCGACAGCAGTCGTCAACGCGTTGAGCCAGACACCGGACGTGCTGGTGGTCAGCACCACTTACCACGCCGTCCGGCTCGCTGAACTGCTCACCGCCCGGTCGACCTTCCTGCGCCGGGAACCGGAGCTGACCGGTGCGACCGGTCGGTCCGACGGCGACGGCCCGCTCGGCGACGGCCCGCTCGGCGACGTCGGGAGTGCCCGACGTCCACGGCCGCTGCCCCCCGGAGCGGTCGAACGCAGCGCCGACCGCTGCGCGGTTGCCGGGCTCGTGCTCGGCGCCGCGGCACTGACCGTCGCACGGTCGCCCAGACTCGCCGGTGAGGTCGTCCTCGCCGCCGTACCCCGGGCGGCCCGGGTCGGCCGGGAGGTCTTCGCGGCCGCGGCCGGCCGCCGGCTTTCCAGGCGTGGGGTGGTGTGCATGGACAGCGGCTGTCTGCGCCGCCTCGACCGGGTGGACACCGTGGGCGTCTCCTCCACCGCCCTGCTCGCCGACACGTGCCGGGTACTGTCCGCGCCGGACGCGGACACCTGGAGCCGCGCCGACCGGATGCTCGCCCACGTCGATCCGCGCCGCCTTTTCCGCCCGGGGGAGGAAGCGGCCAGGGACGGGTCCTGCCGGCTGGTCGCGGCCCACACCACCGCCACCCGCGCCGCCTGCGA
>NZ_CADDZT010000072.1:39739-48523 GCF_902812655.1 Candidatus Frankia meridionalis
ACCCGGCCGTGCCGGACCCGACTCCGTACGGCTGTGGGTCGGGGTGGAGGTGGATCCACGGGCCGACGCCGTGCTGACGGCGGCGCGCGGTACCGGTCGGCTGCTGCTCACCGAGCACGCCAGCACCACCGACCTCGCTCCGCTCGCCGACACGCTCCTGCCCGCCGGGGACCTGGCCACGCAGGTGCATCAGGTACAGCACGACGGCGGGGTCGTCCTGATCGTCGCGGACGACGACGCCGACGCCCTGCACCGGGCCGACGTCGGTGTGGGGGTGGCCCGGCCCGGACGGCGTCCACCGTGGGCGGCGGATCTTCTGTGCGGAAGCGATCTCCTCGACGTGTGGCGGGTGCTCCAGCTCCCACCAGTGGCCCGCCGCAACAGCGGGCGCGACGCCACCCTCGCCTTTTCCGGTTCCGCCCTGTCCGAGCTCGTGACGCTGGTGGCCGCCCGTCCCAGTGGCCTGAGCCGGACGCTGGGCGGCGGGCCGGTCAGCATGGCCGCCCTGGCAGCGATGGCCGTTGGCGCGGCAGCTGCGGCCCGCGCGGACCGCCGGCCGACTCCCCCGGCTGTCGTGCGCGCCGACTGGCATGCCCTGACCGCGCAGGCGGTCGAGCGCCGGGTGGGCGCCCACAAGCGGGATCCGGCAACGCTGCCCGAGGGGACCGCCGGGACCGAAACCGGGATTGAAACCGGGACGGGTCCGGCGGGCGGGTTGCGACGGCTCGCCGCCGCTGTCGCGGACGATCTGCGGGACCCGTTGGTACCGGTGCTCCTGCTCGGCGCTACAGCCAGCGCCGTGCTGGGCTCGACTGTGGACGCGGCGCTGGTTGCCGGCGTGTCGCTGGCGAACGCGCTGGTCAGCGGCGCGCAGAAGGCCCGGGCCGAGTCCGCCCTGCGCCGGCTGGTGACCCATCACATCCCGTTGGCGCGCATCGTGACGACACTGGGGGTGCAGGTCGTGCCCGCGGTGGTGCTGCAACCCGGCGATCTGATCGAGGTCCGTTCCGCCGACGTCGTCCCGGCGGACGCCAGGCTGGTGGCGGCCGACGCCGTCGAAGCGGACGAGGCGGCGCTGACCGGGGAGTCCCTACCCATCGAGAAGATCACCAGACCCACGCCGGCGGCAGAGCTCGCGGATCGCCGTTGCATGCTGTACCAGGGGACGACTGTGGTCGCGGGCTCGGGGCGGGCCGTTGTCGTGGCGACCGGCGGGTCCACCCAGGCGGGCCGGGCCGCCGCGGCGGCCGCCGACCGCCCGGTTGCGGTGGGGATGGCGGCCAGGCTCAGCGAGCTGACCAGCCTCGCCATGCCGCTCATCGGCCTCGCCGGATTCGCCGTCACCAGCGTCGCCCTGCTCCGGGGGGCGAGCATGCGGGGTGCCGTCAACGCCGGCATCGCCATCGCGGTGGCGGCCGTCCCCGAAGGTCTGCCGCTCGTCGCCACGGTCGCGCAGGTGGCGGTCGCACGCAGGCTCGCCCGGCAGCGGGTGCTGGTCCGGTCGCCCCGCACGGTCGAAGCACTCGGCCGCCTCGACTGGGTGTGCTTCGACAAGACGGGCACTCTGACCGAGGGCCGGCTGGTCCTGCGGCAGGTGATGGTATGCGCGGCCGGCGACCGATGGCAGCGGCTGCCGGCCCGGTCGCCCGAGGCCGCGGCGGTGGTCCGGACGGCGGTCACGGCAAGCCCGGTCCCGGGCGGGGTTGTCGCCCACGCCACGGATCAGGCAGTGCTCGACGCCTACGCGCAGGTGGGTGTCCTATCCGGCCGACGCGTGGCGGACCTGCCGTTCGAGACGTCGCGCGGGTACTCGGCCGCTGTCGTCCGGACCGAGGGGGGTTTCGTTCTCGCCGTCAAAGGTGCACCGGAGGTCCTGCTCGGACGTTGCCGGCTGGACGATCCCGGGACACGGGCGGCCCATCGGGCGGCCACCGACATCGCTCAGCGCGGGCTGCGGGTGCTCGCCGTGGCCCGCCGCAGCGTCCCCTGCGACCGGGTCGAGGACGGCAGCGACCCGAAAGCGTGCATCCACAGCCCCGACAGCCCCGATGACCTCCACGACCTCCACGACCTCGAGCTGCTGGGGTTCGTCGGACTCGCCGACACGCCACGCCCGTCCGCGGGCCGGGCCGTCCACCGCCTGGCCGAGGACGGCCTGCGAGTGACGATGGTGACCGGCGACCATCCCGTGACCGCCGCTGCGATCGCGGCCGAGGTGGGGATACCTCGACCGAAGGAAGTCATCACCGGACGCGAGCTCGACCGTCTCAGCGACGACGAGCACGCCCGGCGGGTCGCGGACGCGAGCGTGTTCGCCCGGATCTCGCCGGAGCAGAAGGTCCGCCTGGTTCGGGCGTTGCAACGCAGCGGGCACGTGGTTGCCATGACCGGTGACGGGATCAACGACGCCGCCGCGATCCGGACCGCGGACGTGGGCATCGCGGTCTCCGGCCGGCGGACCGCCGCCGCCCGGTCGGCCGCGGACATCCTCCTCGAAGACGTCGACGTGGAACGGCTCGCGGACGCGGTCGTCGAAGGCCGGCGCATGTGGGAGGCGGTCACCGACGCGGTCTCCGTCCTCCTCGGTGGAAACGCCGGCGAGATCGCCTTCACCCTGCTCGGCACCGCGCTCGGGCGCACCGCACCGCTGAGCCCACGGCAGCTGCTGCTGGTGAACCTGCTCACCGACATGGCGCCGGCGATGGCACTGGCTGTACGCAGCCGCCGGGCGGAGCCGTCGCCCGCCCGCCCGGCCGCCGTTGCCGGGCGGGCGGGCGGGCGCGGTTGGTCGGAGGGTCCCCTGAGACGGATGCTGCTTGTCCGCGGTGCCGTGACCGCGACGGCGGCGACCGCGGCCTGGTCGGTGGGCCGGGTCACGGGGACGCCGCGTCGGGCATCCACCATAGGGCTGCTGACACTCGTGGGGACGCAGCTCGGCCAGACCCTGACGCTCGCGCCCCGGGACCCGCTGGTGGTCGCGACCGCCGTCGGCAGCGCCGCCGCGCTAGCAGTGATGATTCAGACGCCAGGCGTGAGCAGACTGTTCGGGAGCACCCCGCTGGGCCCCGCCGGATGGACGATAGTGGCGACGTCCACCACCGCTGCCACCCTTGCCGCCTGGGTCTACGAACGGCGCACCGGCCGCGTCACACGGCAGGCGTCGGCGTCGGCGTCGGCGTCGGCGTCGGCGGTCGAAACCACCGGCGAACCAGTTCGGCCACCAGCGTGACGGCGATCGCTCCGAGCACGTCGACGATGACCCCCAAGATGACCTCGGACATCGCGCTCCCTCCCGTGAACAGCAGGCCGATCTCCTGCGCCCAGGGTCCGTTGCGATGGTGAACAACGGCCGAGCATCCGACGTCCGGCCCCTGACCGCCTCCGGAAGGTTCGGCGGTTCACCCCGCCGATCGGCCACCGCCGGGCCGTTCAGCAGGGTTCAGCAAGGTTCGACGGGGTTCAACGGGGTAAGCCGAAGAAGCCGTTGAGGCTGACCTGCCGGGTATCTGGATCCACGTCGGAGGTGTCGGCAAGCAGGTCCTCCAGCGGTCGGGGCCGGCCGGCGTGGAACCCCTGCGCACAGTCCACCCCCAGGTCACGGAGCGCCAGCGCCAGCCCCTCACGGTCGACGTTCTCCGCAATGGTGTACATACCGAGACAGCGGGCGACCCGCACGACCGCGTCCGCGAGGACCGTGTCCGCCGGGGAGGTGTCGACATTGCGCAGAAAGTCACCAGCGATCTTCACATTGGTGAAGGGCATGTTCCGCAGATGGACGAACGATCCAAGGCCCGCCCCGAACCCGTCGAGGATGAACCGGCACCCCGCGCCCGTCAACGTCTCGGCGAGGTGTCGCACCGCGTCAGGACTCGACATGGCAGCGGCCTCGGCGATCTCGAGACCGAGCTGGGACGGATCGACCCGCGCGGCGCGCAGGGTCGCCAGGACGAAGTCACCAAACGCGGGGTCCTCAACCGACCGGCCGGAGATGTTCATGTGCAGCCGGAACCGGTCACGGCGGGCCGCGGCCGAGGAAAGCACGGCCACCGTCCGCTCCAGTACCCAGCGGTCCAGGTTCAGGCGAAGGTCGCTGTCCTCGACGGCGCCGAGGAAGTCTGCTGGATCGAGGTCGGGCTGCCGACCGTCACGCAGCCGCACCAGCACCTCGTAGCCCTGGACCTCCCTGGACGCCAGATCCACGATGGGCTGCGCCTCAAGCGCCAGTAGCCCGCCGTCGAGCGCGTCGCGTACCCGACGCGTCACCGAGAGCCGCCGGGCGGCGGCTTCGCGCTGCTCCGGCGCGAACAGTCGCGCGCGGTTGCGGCCGGCGTCCTT
Organism: Candidatus Frankia meridionalis; assembly: GCF_902812655.1. Taxonomy (GTDB): domain Bacteria; phylum Actinomycetota; class Actinomycetes; order Frankiales; family Frankiaceae; genus Protofrankia; species Protofrankia meridionalis. The sequence continues at coordinate 44,075 of NZ_CADDZT010000072.1, forward strand.
GGCTTCGTACAGTGCAACGTCGGCGCGGGCGAGCGCCATGTCGCAGTTGTCGACGCCCGCCAGCGGGACGACACCGACGCTGATGGTGACAGGAACCGTGGTGACAGGAACCGCCACGCCGTCGATGAGAACCGGGTGCCGGGCGATCGTCTCGCACAGCACGTCCGCGGCGGCAAGCCCGTCCGGGCCGTCCCCGGAATCCACGATCACCGCGAACTCGTCTCCGCCGAACCACCCGAGCACGGCGCCGGGAAGTACCTCGTCCAACGTCTCGCTCAACGCCCGGGCCAGTGCCCGCAGCACCATGTCACCAACCGCGTGACCGTGCAGCTCGTTGATGTCCTTGAAGTCGTCGACATCGATCAGCAGCAACGCCCCGGTCCGGTCGCCCCCGACCCCGGCGGATTCGACCCCGGCGCCTTCGAGACGTTCGGACAGCAGCGCGGTTGTCGATCGCCGGTTGCGTAGTCCGGTGAGCGGGTCGTACGCGTCGAGGCGCGCGAGGTCGCGGCGCATCCCGACCAGCTCGGTGACGTCATGCGCGGTACCCATGATCCGGATCGGCGTGCCGAGGTCGTCGGTGAGGACGTCCCCGTGGCATTCGAGCACACACTCGGACAACCGGTCGGCCAGAAACATACGATGCGTGAACTCGAACGGGCCGACCTCGGCGATCGCCCGGTCCAACACGCTCTCGATCATCGAGACGTCGTCCGGATGCACCAACGACCGGTAGGTCTCGTAGTCGAGGTAGGTGTCGGTGGGGTACCCGAACATGGCGAGCAGCTCGTCGGACCACGCCACCTCGTCGGTGATCAGATCCCACTCCCAGATGCCGGTCCGGGCGATCGTTTCGACATGGTGGAGCCACTGTTCCCGTAGCCGTGTGGTCTCCTCCTCACGGTGGCGTCCGGTGATGTCAGCGATCTCGTAGAGAACGAAGCCACCCGCACCCGCCACCACCACCCCACCGACGCCACCGTTCACCAACGCGCTGGCGTGCAGCTCCAGCCAGCGGATGGTGCCGTCCGGCGCCTGCCACCTGGCCTCGCGAGGGTCCGCATCCACAATGACGTCGGCCAGCGGGAGTCCGGCTTCGGCGACCGCGAAACGCCCGGCGACCACGGGGTCGGGACCCAGTTCGGGACCCGGCTCGACGTCCAGGTCGACCCGCGCGGATCCGCCGCTCGCGAGCACCAGGTCGAGCAGTGCCCGGTTCGCCCAGACCACCCGGCCGTCGAACGTCACCACCAGCAGACCTGTGGATACCGCGTCGGCCACCAGGCCGATCACGCCAGCGACCAACGCACTTCTCCCGCCTACGCTTGTCAGCCCTGCGTACATCTCGGCTGGCCACGCTCGCCCCCGATCGATTCGCGAGTGTATCGGCAGTCGGATGAGCACGGAACGTTAGGGCCGGCCGGGGTAGGATTCCCCTCGGACCAGGGCTGTGGGCAGGATGCCGACATGCCCAGGATCATCAAGGTCGTTGTTGCCCCGAACGCCTTCAAGGGCACGCTGACCGCCGCCGAGGCGGCGCGTGCCATGGCCGACGGGGTCGGCATCGCCGTCGGCCGCCATTGCGACGTCGTCCTGCAACCGGTCGCGGACGGCGGCGACGGAACGGTGGCGGCGGCCGTCGCCGCGGGCTTCACCCGCCACGAGATCACGGTTTCCGGACCGATCGGATCACCGGTACGGGCGGCGTTCGCCGTCCGGGAGGACGCCGCGGTGCTGGAGATGGCCGAAGCCTCCGGTCTGTGCCTCCTGCCCAGGGCGCGGTACGCGCCGCTGACGGCGTCCACCACCGGAACCGGCGAGCTGATCCGCGCCGCTCTCGATACCGGCGCCCGACGGCTGCTGCTCGGCGCGGGCGGAAGCGCGACGACCGACGGTGGCGTCGGGATGGCGACCGCTCTCGGTGTCCGGTTCCTCGACCGCTGCGGCCACCCGCTGCCGCCTGGTGGCGCGGTCCTGCGCAACCTCGCCGTCGTCGACGTCACCGGCCTGGACGCACGGCTGACCGGCGCCGACATCACGGTTGCCGCCGACGTCGACAGTCCGCTTCTCGGGCCGCACGGCGCGGCGGCGGTCTTCGGCCCGCAGAAGGGCGCGAGCCCCACGGACGTCGCCGCCCTCGAGGAGGGGCTGCATACCCTCGTCGAACGCCTCGACGCCCTTCCTCAGGCCGGCGGAACCCTCCCGGCCCGGGATGCGGCGCTCACCCCGGGCGCGGGCTCGGCCGGGGGGCTCGGCTTCGGCGCGATGCTCTTCCTGGGCGCACGGGTGCACCCAGGCGCCGAACTCCTGCTCGACCTCGTCAGGTTCGACTCGGTTCTGACCGGCGCCGTCCTGGTGGTCACCGGCGAGGGCGCGCTGGACACCCAGACCATGCGAGGAAAGGCCCCGCTGGTGGTGGCGAGGCGAGCACGCAGAGCCGGCATTCCCGTCATCGCGGTCTGCGGCCGGGTCGACGTCGAGAAGGAGATCTGGCAGGAGGCCGGGTTCACGGCCGTCCATGCGCTGCACCCGGCGGCCGGGCGGGACGAGGCGGCCGGGCGGGACGAGGCGGCCGAGGCGGCCGGGGCGGCGGTCCGGCTGCGCGGCCGGACCGCCGAGGCCGTGCACGCGTTTCTCCGCGACCCCGAGTAGGGTGCCCCCGCCCGCCGCCGTACCGCCCGCCGGTCAGTCGTGGATCTGCTGGGCGAGGTAGTTCGCCTCGCCGACCTGGGAGACAAGTTCCAGTTGGGCGTCCAGCCAGTCGATGTGCTCCTCCTCGGACGTGAGGATGCTCTCCAGCAGGACGGCCGATCCCACGTCGTCACGGGACCGGGTCAAAACGATTCCCTCCCGCAGCAGCGCGCAGGCCTCGATCTCGTGGGAGCGGTCGGAGGTCAGCTGCTCGAGCACCGTCTCACCGACCCGCAGCGTGTGCAGCCGCTGCAGGTTGGGTAGCCCGCCCAGGTAGAGAACCCGGTGCACCAGCTTGTCCGCATGGCGCATCTCGTCGATCGACTCGTCGTAGGTGTGCTTGCCCAACCGGTGGTAGCCCCAGTTGAGTTGCATCCGCGAGTGCAGGAAGTACTGGTTGATGGCGGTCAGCTCGTTCGCGAGGACGCCGTTGAGCAGTTCAATGATTTCCGTATCGCCCCGCACGTGAGAACCTCCACCGTTTCAGCCCGACTGGACGACCGGACGGACACGGCAGTGGTCGCCAAGCAGCTCCTCGATCTCCTCAAGGCAGCCGCCGCAGCCGGTGCCGGCCGCGCAGACCTCGCCGACCTCATCCGTGTCGCACGCGCCCGACTCAATCACGCCGCGCAACGTCCGGTCGGTGACAGCAAAACACGAGCAGACCAGCACCGCACCTCACCTCGCCCTCGCTGCCGCCAACACCACAGCACCCCCGACCACTAAACTAAAGCTTCCCTAATAGTTCCATCGGGACGAGAGTCGCACACGGTCGGATGACAGGCAAGCAGCCGCACCATGCGATTCGGCGAACACAGCACCAGGCCAGGGCATAGTTGCCCAGGCCTTCCCGTTCCGCTCCCTGTTCACAGCGCTCGGGGCCTGCTGCGGTCCGCTCCCGACCGTTGCCGGTCGGACTTCACGGAGCGATCGAGGCCACCAGTGCGGAGATCTCCACCCTCCGGTTGGAGGCACGTCCGACCTCGGTGTCGTTGGTCGCCACCGGATAGTCCGACGCGAACCCGGCGGGCCGCAGCTGCGCGGCCGGCACGCCGTGGCTCGACAGGTAGGACGCCGCGGCCTCTGCCCGCGAAAACGACAGCGCCTCGTTGACAGCATGAGAACCCTGCGTGTCGGTGTGGCCCGCCACCAGTACGGGTAGGGCATCGTCCCGCAGCACCGCCGCGATTTGATCAAGTTGGGCACGGTCGTCGTCGGTGAGTTCGGAGCTGTCCGTCGCGAACGTGACATGACCCGCGGCGACGGCCGCGGCGAGGCGGTCGGCTCCGGCCGTGGTTCCCGCTCCGGCCGTGGTTCCCGCTCCGGCCGTGGTTCCCGCTCCGGCCGTGGTTCCCGCTCCGGCCGTGCGTCCCGCTCCGGCGGCCGGGACCGGGACCGGGACCGCAGTAGCCGAACCCGCCTGCCGAACGGTCAGGCGGTTGTCGAGGGTGAGGGCCGGCTGCACCGTCCGGGTCGCGGCCAGGACGGCGGACCCCAGCCGTGCCCGCTCGTCGGCGTCGGCCACGGTTCCCTCCAGCACCACCTCGGGGCCAATGATCGTAACCTGATGTTCGCCGGTCACGGCTGTCAGCGCGCGGGTCAGCTCGTCTAGGACCGGCACCGGTGGGGCGGCCACATCCGGATCGACCGCGACCTGCCCCGTCAAGGTGCCGGAACTGGCCGCGACCGCCGCGCCGAGGAGCTGTTCCCTGGCGCCCCGGTCAGGCACGGTTGCGGTGAGCGTGAGCGAGCCACCGT
>NZ_CADDZT010000072.1:48781-50065 GCF_902812655.1 Candidatus Frankia meridionalis
CGTTCGGCACCGCCACGATCCGGACATCACCACCCAACCTCGCTGACCGCGCGCCGGAGACGTGTGCGACCGCCCTACGGGCCGCTTCGGCCGCGGAAACGCTGGGAAACGTGCCGTGCACGGTGGCATCCCGGCCGTCGAAGGTCACCTCGGCGCCGGTCTGGCCGCCGGCCCGGACCGCGGACGCGGCCCGGTCGGACAGTTGGCTTTCGATGGGCCCACGCCGCAGCCCCAGCGCCAGGACCGCCAGTAAAAGCCAGGCGACGACAAGGGACACCGAGAAGACGACGGGACGAGGCCGCCGCACCACAGCCACCTTGGCCAAGGACATAGAAATGGTCTCCGCGCAAATTCTGCCTGGGAAGGCCCAACGGATGACAGGAGTGCGGCGAACAATCCCGCCGCGGGCCAACTGTCGCACATCGGGCTGTCCATAACGTGCACCGGGTGGTCCAAGTCCGCGCCGGGCCTGTCAAGCCCCCGACCCTGGCCCCCTTGGAACCCCCAGGTCTGGCGGTGCCGGCCCCGGGCGTACACCGACCCCGCTCCCGGCCCCCGCGGGCTGGGGTTCCAGTGGCTGGGGCCGGGCCGACCGGTCGGCCGAGCCGATCCGATCGATCGGCCGAGCCGGGCTGGCCGGCTCCAGTTGCCCGGTCGGCTGTTCTCGTCCGCGCGCCGGTCGCGTCACCACCGATGCCACGGCGGCTCCGATGCCGAGCACGAACCAGCCGGCGATCACGTCCAGCACGTAGTGGTTGGCGGTGGCCATCACCACGAAGGCCGTTGCCGCCGGGTAGAGGATGCCGAGCGCCCTGACCCGGCGGTGCCGGGCGAATCGAGCGATGTTCCAGCCGCACCACAGCGCCCAGGCACAGTGCAGGGAGGGCATGGCGGCGAACTGGTTGGCGATGCCACCCAACCCCCTGGGCGCGGCGCTCGAGTCGCCGCCCCACCAGCCCCAGTCGTGGAACGACGCCATGGTGTCGATGAAGCCTGCCCCGGGTAGCAGCCGCGGCGGAGCCGTCGGAAGCAGGAAGAATCCGACAAGACTGATCACGGTCGTACAGGCGATCGTCCACCGGGCTCGCAGGTAGCGACTCGGGTGCTTGCGGTAGAGCCAGAGCAGGACGGTCGGTGTGACGACGAAGTGGAGGCTTGCGTAGTAGTAGCAGGATGCGACGGCGAGCGCGGGAAGGCCCTGCAACCAGTGGTTCAACCCGAGCTCAACGTTTAGGTGCAGGTCGGTCTGGATGCGCAGGAGATCCCACCCGACCGCGAGCGCAT
>NZ_CADDZT010000072.1:50684-53543 GCF_902812655.1 Candidatus Frankia meridionalis
CCACCGCACGGATGGCCGTGTAGCTGTAGTAAAGAACGATCATCACGACAGCTTCGATCCACAGCACAGGCAGTCCGTCGGACCTGCGGCGTGTGCGGATCACCCGTGACCTCCCCGGTGGTGACCTGGCCTGTTCAACGGTTCGGTCACCGCGTTCTCGCGTACTACGACCGGCGGCCCCAGTGAACCCCGTCGACTTCGAGCCTCGACATTCCTCTGCCTACCCAGCCACCCCACCTTTCGCTTAGCGTGTTCGGTCAAGTACCTTTGCGTCACCAGTTGGCAGTACCGACAACGGACCGCACCCGGGGGTAGCGATGACGCACCCGATAGCTGGCGCACCACCCGGTGCGACTCGACCTCCCACGCCCGCCATGGGCGAGAGACCCATGCCCGTCGCGCTGGCGCGTTCCACAACCCAGCCCGTCTCTGCGACAACATCCACCGATATTCAATCATCGCCCGCTCCCTCACCCGCAACAGGTTTCGGTCCGACGTGCGGCGGTGGCCGGCGCCGGCCACCGCACGCCCCTGCCATCGCGCGGCGCCGGGGAGAGGTGCTGGAGGACGCGATCCGTACCGCCGTGGTCGAACTACTCGCCGAACACGGCTACGGCGCGTTGACCATGGACCTGGTGGCCGCACATGCCCGGGCCGGCAAGGCCACTCTGTATCGCCGCTGGTCCTGCAAGCTCGACCTGGTGATCGACACCGTGTGGCGACTCGACCATGCGACCGTCACGGACCCCGACACCGGCAGCTTCCGCGAGGACCAGCTCCTGCTGCTGCGGGAGTTCGCCCACCTGCTTCACGGACGCCAGGGAGCGGTCACCGCGACCCTGCTCGGCGAGCTCACCCGACACTCCGACCTCGCCGTCGCTCTGCGAGCGGTCCTTCTCCACCAACGCCGGGCGATTTCCGCGGCCATCGCCGAAAGGGCCGTGCAACGCGGCGAGGTCCGCCCCGATGCCCCGTGGTCACTGGTCAACGAGATCGGGCCTTCGCTGCTGTTCGCCCGCTATCTGATTGCCGGCGAACCCCTTGACCACGGCTACATCGTTGACATTCTGGATGGAATAGTCGTGCCGCTCGTCCTCCCGGCCCGGGCGCCCCGTCAGGGACCTCGTAGCAGGCCGGGCACCGGGGCATGACGGCCCTGCCGGCCGGGCTGGTCCGGACATGTCCCAGACAGGGCCGCTTCCACCATTTCGACACGGCTACCCTGAGCCGCGTGGCAAACAGTACGAGTACACACCGCGCGGAACGGGTGTCGCGGTATCTGTCGCGGCATCTGCGGCACGCGCCGGACGACATCGGCATCATTCTCGATACAGCGGGGTGGGTACCCGTCACCGAGCTGCTCGACGCCTGCGCCCGGTCCGGTTTCCCGATCACCCGTGCCGAGCTGGAACACGTCGTGGCGACAAGCGACAAGCAGCGTTTCGCTTTCGACGACATCGGGCAGCGCATCCGCGCCAACCAGGGCCATTCGGTACGCGTCGAGCTGGGCCTGGATGTCGTGACACCACCGGACGTGCTGTTCCACGGGACGATCGAGGCCTTCCTGCCCGCGATCCGCGAGCAGGGGCTGCGTCCGATGCGCCGCCACGACGTCCACCTGTCTCCCGACACGGAAACCGCGCGACGGGTGGGCGCGCGCCGTGGCCGGTCCATCGTCCTCACCGTCGACGCCGGCGCGATGCACCGAGACGGTCACCGGTTCCGGCGCAGCGCGAACGGGGTCTGGCTGACCAGTCACGTACCGCCCGACTTCCTTCATCTTCCCGAATAACCATGAGATCCGGGCAGTGAGATCCGGGCAGTGAGATCCGGGCACGCCTCGCGGTACCGCCCGTCGGGAAGGGACCGTGGCCCGGGGTCGCGGCACCGGGCCCGTTCACCGCGGGCGGTCCGCTACGACCCGAACAGACCAGGATCACCCGCCACCGCTGACGACCAGCGAAACCATGGATACCGCTATTGTTCAACCGTGACTGACATCACAGACTTCGCCCACCTGGTCTCCGGCGACAACGGCCTGTCCATCGTCTCCACACTGCGCGCGGACGAGACGATTCATTCGTCGGTGGTCAACGTCGGTGTGCTCGACCATCCGGCAACCGGCGTTCCCGTGATCGGATTCGTGGCACGAGCCACGGCCCGCAAACTCGTCCATCTTCGCACCCGCCCCCGTGCCACCGTCGTGGTCCGCGACGGCTGGGAATGGGCCGCCGCCGAAGGCCCGGTCGAACTGACCGGCCCCGAAGATCCCCTGCCCGGCGTCGACGCCGACTGCCTCCGCATGCTCCTACGCCACATCTTCACCGCCGCCGGTGGCACCCACGACGACTGGAACACCTACGACAGGGTCATGGCCAACGAACGCCGCACGGCCGTCCTGCTCCTCCCCGACCGGATCTACTCCAACCCCTGAGCCGATCCCGGCGAAGGCGTAGGTGGAAACCGCCGCCGGAACGACGGAAACGACCTACACCTCGTCGTTCGGACGGTCTCAGGGCGAGAATCGGACGGTCTCAGGGCGAGAAGACGCGGGGGTGGGGACGGGTGCGGGTGCGGCGGGCCAGGGCGCGGACATGGCCGACGGCGGTGATCACATGGCCGACCGCGGCGTGCACCTCATCCTCGGTGGAGGGGCGTCCGAGGCTGAACCGCAGGCTCTCCGACGCGGCGGTGGAACCGAGCCCCATCGCGGTCAGGACGTGGGACGGCTCGCTGCTCGACCCCTTGCAGGCACTGCCCGCCGACACCGCGACCTCGGGCATGGACGTCATCACCGCGTCGGCGTCCGCTCCGGCGAACCGCAGGTTCACCGTGTTCGGCAGGCGTGCGACGGCCGGG
>NZ_CADDZT010000072.1:53873-55075 GCF_902812655.1 Candidatus Frankia meridionalis
GCCGTGTGCGAGCCCGCAGGCCCGGCGGACGTCCGCGACCGCGCCGGTCTCGCTGTTCGCGGCCATCACCGCGACCAGGACCACATCCTTCGACAGCGACGCGGCGAGGTGGTCGAGATCGGGGGCACCGTTGCGCAGGACCCGGACGATCCCGACCGTGCCGCCGTGGATCCTCGCGGCCTCCGCCGCCGCCGCGAGGACGGCCTTGTGCTCGGTGGCCGCGACCAGGATGCGGCGGCGGCCGGGTTCGGCACCGGCAAGCACACCGCGGATGGCGAGATTGGCCGCTTCGGTGGCACCGCTGGTGAACACGACGTTGCGCCGGTTCGTCCCCACCAGGGAGGCGACCTGGCCGCGTGCCTGCTCGACGAGCCGGGCGACCGCGCGACCCGCGCCATGCCCGCTGGATGCGTTCGCGAACTGCTCGGAGAACAGGGGCAGCATCGCCTCCAGCACCCGTGGGTCGACCGGGGTGGTGGCGTTGTAGTCAAAATAGATCATTATGGCCACGCGGGCCGCCGAGACCAGCCCCGATCGGTGTCGGTGGCCGGGACATCGCGGTACCGTCCGTCCGGTGTGATCCGCAGTCGACGCAGTCGGGGTCCCGGAGCACCGGGAACGAGCGGAAGTCCATGTCCGACAGGTCGAAGGCCAGCAACCTGCCGGTGGACGGCTCACCGAACCGGGCGATCATTTTGATCACTTCCATGGCGGCCAGGCAGCCGACGGTACCGGCGACCGCGCCGAGCACCGGGAAGCCGAGCGGATCCCACTGCGGATCCCCGTGCGCGAACACGCAGCGAAGACACGGCCCGCCGGGAGCCATCACGAGCAGCTGGGCCTCGGTGGTGTTCATGGCCGCGAAGACCAGCGGCACGCCCAGATCCAGGCACATCCGGTTGATCCGGAAACGTTCGGGGAAGTTGTGGCGGGCGTCGACCACCACGTCCGAACCGGCGACGAGGCCGGGGATGCACGGGTCGAACAGGTCACGGTCCCATGCCTCGACGATGACGTCCGGGTAGTGGGCACGAAGCGTGTCCGCGGCGCAGACCACCCGGGCCTCACCGACCCGGTCGGGTCGCATAAGAATCTGCCGGTTGAGGTCGGGTGTCTCGAGGGCGCCGGGATGCACGAGGACCAGCCGCCCGACACCGGCCGCGGCGAGATACGTGGCGACGGCTCCGCCCACCCCACCCACC
>NZ_CADDZT010000073.1:0-9048 GCF_902812655.1 Candidatus Frankia meridionalis
GCCGGCCCGACCCGGTGCGGACAGGCTGCCATCCGGGCGTATCAGGCCAACGCGCGTCAGATCAGTCCCACCGTCATACAGAACCGGACATAATCGCTGCCACGGTCGAGGACGAGGTGGATCGAGTGGACATCGTGGCGAAGGTCACCGGCGCCCTGTGGGACGCAGCAGGGCGCGTGGTGGACCTGTGGTGGCGTCTGGCGTCCGGGCATGCCGCCCTGGGCTGGATCGGCGTGGTTCTGGCCAGCTGCGCGGCGCTCAGCATCGCGGGGCATCTGGACCGGCGGATCGAACGGGGACGTTTCCACATCACCCTCAGGCTGCATGGTTACCGCAGCCACGGCGAGTACGTCGGCGGCCCGGAGTGGAAGGCCAGGCGGCGGCGATGGCTTTCCGAAACCGGCAAGCGTCCCTGTCACATCTGCGGGAAACCATGGCGGGACGGCCCGTCCGGCGTCGGTTACCACGCACACCACGTCGATTATTTCCGGGCCGGGTCGGGTCACGAGTCCAACCGCGACCTGGTCCCCATCTGTCATGAATGCCACACCCTCGTCCACAAGGTCGACCGTTACCGGGGACCGTTCGGAACCCGTGCGCTGGGGTTGTCACTGCGCCGCTGTACCGGTCTGGTCCGTGCCGCCTACTGGCCGGTCCGGGCGCTACGCGGTGACGCCGGGATCGTGTACGGCCCCACGCCCCGCCGGGCGTCCCGCCGGCCACGACAGCGCCAGGGGATCCGACCCGCCGAGGTACATCCCCTGGGAGGCTCCGACCACCACCGTGCGGGCGACCACCGTGCGGGCGACCACCGTGCGGGCGACGTTGACCCCCACCGTCACCAGACGGGCACCGGCAGGCCCTGAACCGGGGATGCGGTCCGTCCACTACGCTGGTTGTAGCGGACGGCGTTGACGGGACGAGTAGCGGCGGGCGCAGCCAGGACGGCCGGTGACGGGCGTCGAGCGAGCCGGGGACGGTGCAAGCCCGGTGGCCAGCGCGTCGTGAACATCACCCCGAGCTGCCGGGAGAACAGGGTCGTACAAGCCCCCAGTAGATCCGGCACCGCGCGTGAAGAGAGGTCGTCCAGGTGACCGCGAGCCGGCATCCTGGAAGGCAAGGAGGGTGGTACCGCGGTGCCACCGCGCCCCGGCGACGGCCGGGAACCGCGGGGTGTCGTCCCTCCGTTGGAGCTTGATCCCCGACGGAGACCCTCATGTCAGCCAACGAAACACCAGCCAACGAAACGCCGGTCAACGAAACGCCGGTCAGCCGGACGCCGGCCTTCCCGCCGCTGCCGACCCAGGTCGACCTACCCGCTCTGGAACATGAGGTCCTCCAGCGCTGGACGGACCTGAAGGTCTTCCAGCGCTCCCTGGACGCGACCGCCGACGGGCCGCGCTGGGTCTTCTACGAGGGTCCGCCGACCGCGAACGGCAAGCCTGGCGCCCATCACGTCGAGGCCCGGGTCTTCAAGGATCTGTTCCCCCGCTACCGGACGATGCGGGGCTTCCACGTCCCGCGCCGCGCCGGCTGGGACTGCCACGGCCTGCCCGTCGAGCTCGCCGTGGAAAAGGAGCTGGGTTTCACCAGCAAGAACGACATCGAGGACTTCGGCATCGCCGAGTTCAACGCCCGCTGCCGCGAGTCCGTGCTGCGCCACGTCGCGGACTTCTCCCGGATGACCGAGCGGATGGGCTACTGGTGCGATCTGGACGACGCCTACCGCACCATGGACACCCCCTACATCGAAAGCGTCTGGTGGTCCCTCAAGCAGATCTTCGACAAGGGGCTGCTCGTCGAGGACCACCGGGTCACCCCGTACTGCCCCCGAGACGAGACACCCCTGTCCGACCACGAGGTCTCCCAGGGCTACGCCGACGTGGTCGACCCCTCGGTGTACGTCCGGTTCCCGGTGACGTCTGGCCCGCTCGCGCAGGCCGGGGTGAACCTGCTCGTCTGGACGACCACCCCGTGGACGCTGGTGTCCAACACCGCGGTCGCGGTGCATCCGGATGTCACCTACGTGGTCGCCCGGACCGGCGCCGGCGGGCGTGACGGCGAGCTGGTGCTGGTGGCCGAGCCCCTGCTCGCGTCCGCGGTGGGACCGGACGCCGAGGTGGTTCAGACGATCCGCGGGACCGATCTCGCCGGTGTGACCTACGCCCGGCCGTTCGAGCTGCTGCCCGTGGCGGAGTTCACGAACCCGGCCACCGGGCGACCGACGGGCGCGACGACGACCGCGGCCACCGGGCGACCGACGGGCGCGGGGACGGGCGCGACGACGACCGCGGTCGCGCACTCGGTGGTGCTCGCCGACTACGTCACCACGACCGACGGCACCGGTCTGGTCCATCAGGCTCCGGCCTTCGGCGCGGAGGACCTCGCTGTCGCCCGGGCGTACGGGCTGCCCGTGGTCAACCCGGTGGGCCGCGACGGCCGGTTCCTCGCCGGCACCCCGATGGTCGGCGGGTTGTTCTTCAAGGACGCGGACGCGACCCTCGTCGACGATCTGCGTTCCCGCGGGGTGCTGTGGCGGGCCGAGGCCTACACCCACAGCTACCCGCACTGCTGGCGCTGTCACACACCGCTGATCTACTACCCGCTGCCGTCCTGGTACATCCGGACGACCGCGGTCGCGGACCGGCTGATGGAGGAGAACGAACGCACCGACTGGCACCCGGGACGGATCAAGCACGGCCGTTACGGCGAGTGGCTGCGAGGCAACGTCGACTGGGCGCTGTCGCGCAACCGCTACTGGGGTACGCCGCTGCCGGTCTGGCGTTGCACCGCCGACCCGGCCCACCTCACCTGTGTCGGGTCGTTGCTGGAGCTGTCATCCCTGGCCGGGCGGGATCTGTCCGCCCTCGACCCGCACCGGCCGTTCGTCGACGAGGTGACGATCCCCTGCCCGACGTGTGCGGCGGTGGCCCGGCGCGTCCCCGAAGTGATCGACGTCTGGTACGACAGTGGGGCGATGCCGTTCGCCCAGTGGGGTGCGCCGCACCGCAACCAGGCGCAGTTCGAGGCCCAGTACCCGGCGCAGTACATCTGTGAGGCCATCGACCAGACCCGTGGCTGGTTCTACACGCTGATGGCCGTCGGCACGCTGGTGTTCGACCGCTCCGCCTACGAGACCGTGCTGTGCCTGGGCCTTCTCCTCGACACCGAGGGCCGCAAGATGAGCAAGCATCTCGGTAACGTCCTCGACCCTCATCAGCTGTTCGAACAGCACGGCGCGGACGCGGTGCGCTGGCTGATGCTTGCCGCCGGCTCACCGTGGGCGGACCGTCGGGTCGGCCACGAGGCGCTCGAGGACATCGTCCGCAAGGTCCTGCTGACCTACTGGAACACCGCGTCGTTCTTCGTCCTCTACGCCAATGCCGGCGGCTGGACACCGGGAAGCGCGCCCGGGTCCGAACCGTCGGAGCGGCCCGTGCTCGACCGGTGGGCGCTGTCCGAGCTGCATTCGACCATCTGTGAGGTCACCGAGGCGCTGGACACGTTCGACTCGCTGCGTGCCGGCCGCCGTCTCACCCGCTTCGTCGACGACCTGTCCAACTGGTATGTGCGCCGCTCTCGGCGGCGGTTCTGGGAGGCCGACCCGGACGCTCTGGACACCCTCTACACCTGCCTGGACGGCGTGACCCGGCTGATGGCTCCATTCATCCCGTTCCTCACCGACGCGCTGTGGTCGAAGCTGGTCGTCGGCGTCCGACCGGGCGCCCCGGACTCGGTCCATCTGGCCGACTGGCCGCAGGCGTCGGCGGATCTCGTGGACGCGCGGCTCGCCGGCCGGATGGACCTGGTCCGCCGCGTCGTCGAGCTCGGCCGGGCCGCCCGGGCGAGCAGCGGCGTGCGGACCCGCCAGCCGTTGGCGCGCGCCGTCGTGGCCGCGCCCGAGTTCGCCGGCCTCCCCGCGGACCTGCGTGCGCAGATCGCCGACGAGCTCAACGTCATCACGGTCGAGGCCGCTGCCGCGGACGTGGTCGACGTGACCGTGAAGCCGAACTTCCGGGCGCTGGGCCGCCGGTTCGGCAAGCGGACCCCGGCCATCGCGGCCGCCGTCGGTGTCGCCGCGGCCGCCGGCCCACCCGTCGACGGCCGCCTCACGGTCGAGGTGGACGGCGAACGGATCGACCTCGGCGAGGATGATCTCATCATCGCCGAGACCCCGCGGGAGGGATGGGCCGTGACCTCGGAGTCAGGTCTGTCCGTGGCCCTAGACCTGGAGATCACGCCTGCACTCGCCCGCGCGGGCATCGCCCGCGACGTCGTACGGGTGCTCCAGGAGGCCCGTAAGACCTCCGGCCTGGACATCACCGACCGGGTCGACGTCCGGTGGTCGGCGGACGCTCCCGACACCGCCGAGGCGTTGCGGGAACACGGCGCGGCCGTGGCGGGCGAAGTCCTCGCCGTGACCTTCGCCGAGGGCCCCGCAACCGAGAGCCCCGCAACCGAGAGCCCCGCAACCGAGAGCCCCGCAACCGAGAGCCCCGCAACCGAGGGCATGGCTACGGGGTACGGGCACACCGCGCCGGATCTCGGGTTGACGTTCTGGCTCGGCCGGGCCACCGTGACCGGCTGACACCGGTAACGGTGCGGCGTCCACCACAGGGCAGGTCCTCAGGACCGGTTCTGTGGTGGACGCCGGGAACGTCTGTGTACTCCGAGGGGCAACAGCACCGCCGCGACCAGGCTGGTGATGATGGCGGCATAGATGAAACCGGTGCCGCCGGCCACCCCCATCAGGAGCAGCACGGCGGAGACCAGCACGAGGACACCACTGAGAACGATCACAGCCGAGTAATCCCGATGTCAACCGCCCCGGGGGTCAGGGGTACGGGGGCAGGGATGGGCACGGGAACGCCCTCGAGCGTCTACCGGTCAGCCCTTCAGAAGTCCTGGATTCCGGGGACGTCCCGCCGGGCCGGTTCCAGCTCGGGGCCGCGGACCCCGCCGTTCTCGCTTCCCCGCGCCATCGCTCCCGCGGGCAGCGGGGAACCCTGCGGGAACGCGGACGTGGCGACCGGGCCGGGACCCTGCTGGGAACCGGCGGCGATCCCAGCCGGAGGCTGCGGGGACCCGGTGCCCGGGTTGAGCGTCGGACGCGGGGGGCCGCCGGCACCGACGGCCGGCTGCGTCGGCATCCCATCAAGATCGCGTAGCTGCATCTCGAGGTAGGCGCGCAACCGGGTACGGTACTCACGCTCGAAGGCACGCAACTGCTCGACCTGGCCTTCCAGGCGGCGCTTGTCATCCTCCAGACCACCGAGCTGCTCGGCAACGTGTGCCCGGGCTTCACCGATGATGCGGTCCGCGTCGGAGCGGGCTTCGCGCCGCGCTCGCTCGGACTCGTTGCGGGCCTCCCGCAGCGCCTCGTCGGCGGTGCGCTGTGCCAGCACGAGTGTCCGGGCGACGCGCTGTTCGATCTCGGCGTCCAGCTGGGTGTTGCCGGTGCGGGCCGGGACCTGGCCGGCAGGCTGTACCGCCGGCATCGCCGCGGTCGCGGCTGTCGGTTGCGCAGTGGAACGCTCACGGGCTGCGGCCTGTGCGGCCTGGGTCGCCTGAGCCGCCTGGGCCGCCTGGGCCTGAGCCTGGGCGACCTGGCGCCGCGCCTCCTCCAGCTGCCTGCGTAGCTGCTGGTTCTCCTCAAGCACCTGCGCGGGTACGCCTGGCCCACCGCCACCGGCGCGGCGGGCCTCGTCAAGCTGTCGGCGCAGATCGGTGATCTCGTCGAGCAGCCTGGTGAGTTCGCTCTCGACATCATCGAGGAAGGAGTCGACCTCGTCCTCGTTGTAGCCGGTGCGAAACCGGGTCGGGCTGAAGACCTTGTTCTGTACGTCCTGCGGCGTCAGAGCCACGTCGCCTCCTCATGATGCGGCATCGCCGCTCCCCCGGGGAGGGCGGTCCAGCGGCGGGCTGCCGCTCGCGTTCGCCGTGTTTGCGACTTCGTCACAGCCCATCCGCGAGTCCCCGCAAGACCCAGATCAAAATTAAGATCAATAAAAAACCCAGGTCAAACGCAACGCTACCCACCCGCAGGGGAGGGATGAACCGCCGCACGAATCTCAACGGAGGGTCGGTGACTGTGTACACGGACTCAAAGAGTAGTACCAGGACTCCGGTCGGCCGGAAGGTGTGGCTCAGAGCTAGCACCAGATCCATCGCCCAGCGTGCAATCAGCAACAGGAAGTAGACCAGCAGGAGCGCGGAGATCACATCACCCAGTGTGCTGATGGTGAGCTCTCCTGTACCTGTGGGGACCCGGGTCCGGTGGTGACTGCAATAGCATCATGACTGGTTGTAGAAGCCACCCTCACGAATCCGCCGCTTGTCGGTCTCGGTGACCTCGACGTTGTGCGGCGAGAGCAGGAACACCTTGTTGGTGACCTTCTCGATCGACCCGCGCAGCCCGAAGACCAAGCCCGCGGCGAAGTCGACCAGCCGCTTGGCGTCGACGTCATCCATCTCAGTCAGGTTCATGATAACCGGCGTACCGTCACGGAACTCCTCCCCTATCTGGCGCGCCTCGTTGTAGCTGCGCGGCTGCAGGGTGGTGATCCGATACGGCGACGGCTCCTCGGCCGCCGCCGGCCGGCGCATCGGCACCGGACCGGCCGGGCGGAGCTGTTCCACCGGGGGGCGTCGCGACATCGGAGCCGGCTCCTCACGTGCATCGATACGACGAACCGACCGCTCCACGGGTATGGGCTCACGCATCTCACGCCGGTCGTCACGACCAGCGTCCTCGTAGTCGTCCTCGAGGTAGTCTTCGTCCTCCTCGGCCAGACCGAGGTAGACCATCGCCCTGCGCGCGACACCCATGGGCGCGACTCTAAGGGACACCACGCCGTTGACCGAACAAAGCCGTCCCGATGCGAAGGTGTGTCGCGCCTTCGGCCACCGCATCCTCAAGGTCCCCGGACATACCGGCACTGATCGCCGAAGCATCCGGGTGCCCTTGTCGAAGCACGTCCGAAACCTCACGCAACCTCGCGAAGGCGGGACGAGCCGGCGCATCCCGCGGCGCGACACCCATCACCCCGGCAAGGACGAGGCCCCCGCTGCCTGCGACGAGATCGCCGAGGGCGGGGATGTCGGCCGGCAACGCGCCACCCCGCCCGGTGCCCGACCCCGCAGGGTCGAGGGACACCTGCAGGCACACCGCCAGCTGACGGCCGTTCACAGCCGCCGCGCGGGCCAGCGCCGTGACGACCGGCGCCCGGTCGACCGATTGGACCCAGTCCGCCCACCGGGCCACCGACGCGGCCTTGTTGCGCTGGAGTCGGCCGACGAAATGCCAGCAGGGCACGGATACCGGCGAAGCCTCCGCGTCCTGCCGGCCCACCCGGCCGGCATCGGCCCGGCCTGGCGGCCACACCAACGAAACCTCGGCGTCAAATAAGGATTTCGTCACGTCCACCACCTTCGGACGAGCTTCCTGGTCCCGGTTCTCCGCGAAGTGGGTGACGCCCAGCGCGTCGAGGATCACGACGTCCGCCGCCGGCCAGGTCTTGCTCACCGCGACGAGGGTGAGCTCACCGACCGGCCGACCGGCCGCGCCAGCCGCGGCGGCGATCCGGTCGCGGACGTCGGCGAGGTTGAGTCGCAGCTCCTCGCGCCGGCCGGCGGATGCCGCGTGTCCCGTGCCGGACGCGATCACATCCGGTTCCACACGACGATCAGGACGGCCGTGGCCGATGGACGACGGCCCCGTCTCTCACTTGAGGAAGTCGGGGACGTCGAGCTCGTCGTCATCGTCGGCGATCGGCCGAACCGGACGCCGCGGCGCCGGGTAACTCGGCCGCGGCCCCTCTCGCGCTTCCCGATAGGGCGGATAGCCCTGGTCGGAGTCTGCCTCGGCACCGTCTCGTCGGGACCCCGACCGTCCGTCATGGTCGTAGTCCCGGTCGTCGGGGACATCCGCCACGTGCCCGGGCGCGGACGTCCGCGGGTGGGTCGACTGGGAGGAGGAAAAGGTCGACGACGGGTTGTAGGTGGGCTGTGATGAGTAGGTCGACGTCGGGGTCGCCTGAGGTGACGACGAAGGGGTGTGCGTGGATGCGGCCGCCGTGGCGGGCACCGGCCGGGTCTGCGGCGTCGACGGCGCGAAGGTCGGTGTGGGCGTGGCCGGGGTCGACGGTGTCGAGATGGCGGCCGAGGTCCCGGGCGGGGTGGACCCCGGCCCGCCGCCGGGTGTCCCCGGCGCCGTGGTCCCGGGTCCGGTCGGCTGGCCGTTGCCGGGCCGCCGGGTGCTCGCCAGACCGCGGGTTCGGCGGTCCTGGACGGTGTCGAAGCCCGCGGCGATGACTGTCACCCGGACCTCGTCACCGAGCGCATCGTCGATCACCGCACCGAAAATGATGTTGGCTTCCGGATGGGCCGCGTCCGCGACCAGTTCGGCGGCGGCGTTGATCTCGAAGAGTCCGAGATCGGACCCGCCGGAGATATTCAGCAGCACGCCCTGGGCGCCGTCCATGCTCGCCTCCAGGAGCGGCGAGGCGATGGCCTGTTCGGCCGCGACGATGGCGCGGTCGTCCCCGCGGGCACGCCCGATACCCATCAGGGCGCTGCCCGCGTGTGACATCACGGTCTTGACGTCGGCGAAGTCGAGGTTGATCAGACCGGGGGTGGTGATGAGGTCGGTGATGCCCTGCACACCGGACAACAGCACCTGGTCGGCGCTGCGGAACGCGTCCAGCACACTGATGTCACGGTCCGTCATCGCCAGGAGCCGGTCGTTCGGGATGACGATGAGGGTGTCGACCTCGTTGCGCAGGGCGTCGATGCCGGAGTCCGCCTGGGTCGCCCGGCGCCGTCCCTCGAAGGTGAACGGGCGGGTGACGACACCGATCGTGAGCGCCCCCAGCGACCGGGCGACGTTGGCCACGACCGGCGCGCCGCCGGTGCCCGTGCCACCGCCTTCCCCCGCGGTGACGAACACCATGTCGGCGCCCTTGAGGACTTCCTCTATCTCCTCGCGGTGATCCTCCGCCGCCTGGCGACCGACCTCCGGGTCGGCACCCGCACCGAGCCCACGAGACC
>NZ_CADDZT010000073.1:9486-10674 GCF_902812655.1 Candidatus Frankia meridionalis
ACCGGCCGGCAAGCCTCAACCTTCACCGTCAGCTAGACGGTTAATGTTATGTCAACTTCCAAGCCGTGGTCCGGACAGTAGGGACGACCAACGCGAGGGTCAAGGATGCGCCCGGCGCGTCACGCCACGCCTTGCGCGTCCCCTCGCTCACATCATCGCGCATGCTGGGCACCAGCGCCGCCCCCACCCATCCGACAGGTATGATGCACGGTTGATCAACGTCGGGTGACACCGGACGACCCCGGAACATGATCCCGACACGCGGCGTCGACGCGACGGAAGATCCGTGGTCGGAGGAGACCACGATCAGACAATGCCCTCGACAACCAAAAGTGGCGATCCGATTACCGATATGGAAGAAATTCGAACGACTTCCATTCATTCGTATACAAACGGCAACGCCCGGTGCCCACCTCGACCATCCCACCGGAGTCGGGCCGGTCGTTACCTGCATGTTCCCGACAGATGTTTTGATATCCCTGGACGGGCTTGGCATCACCGGGTTTCGCCCACGCATGTCGACCAGGCACAGAACAGCTCGACCAGGCCAGGAACGACACCCTCATGATCTTCTTGTGCCGCCGGCAACCCCGAGGAAGCGAAGCGGGCCGAATACGGCACGATGACAGGTCTGCGCACCGCCGGAGGCCCAGGAAACCCAGGGGGGACGTGAAGTGGCTGGTACCAGCGCCTCCGGATCAGCCGACCAGCCGCATGCCATGGACGAGATCGCTACGCAACCCGGTCGACGGATACGACTGGTGGCCCGTTCCCGGAAAGCCGACGCGGACGAGCAGCAGGCCGTCTCCTTCGCCGACCCGGAGTCCGCGGGCACCGTGACGGTGCTGTTCACCGACATCGAGGGTTCGACCCGGCTTGTCCGTAAGTACGGCGAGCTCTACGGGACGATCCTGGCCGAATGCCAACACCTGCAGCGTCACGCCTTCGAAGCGGTCGGCGGCCGGGAGATCGACACCCAGGGCGATTCGTTCTTCGTCATGTTCCGCACGTCGAAGGACGCGGTGGCGGCTGCCGTCGCGGCCCAGCAGGCGCTTGCGGCGCACCCCTGGCCGCCCGGCGCTCGGGTTCGCGTCCGAATGGGAATCCACACCACCGAACCGACCGCGTGGACCGGCCGTTTCATCGGGCTCGGTATACACCGGGCAGCCCGCCTGTGCTCGGCCGGGC
>NZ_CADDZT010000073.1:11178-17302 GCF_902812655.1 Candidatus Frankia meridionalis
CTTCGACGTGCGCTACCTGGGCGAGCACTGGCTGAAGGACTTCGACCGGGCCGAACGGATCTGGCAGCTGGTAGTGCCCGGCCTGGCCGACACGTTTCCCCCGCTGCGAACCCCCGACTCCTCGATGCCGACCGGTCCGGCCACCGGTCCGTCCGGTTCGGATGGTTCGGATGGTTCGGATGGCATCGAGCATCCGGACGGCTCCCCCCTCGGATGGCTGCACACCATGGCGGGCACCGCCTTTGTCGGCCGCGTGTCGGAACTGCGGGTCCTGCGGGAGGCGTGGGACCGCGCCCGCTCGGGACACCGGGTACTCGCGCTGATCAGCGGGGAGCCCGGCATCGGAAAGACGACCCTGGCTGCGCAGGTGGCGAGGACGGCGCGCGGCGACGGGGGGCTCGTCCTGCACGGCCGCTGGGACGAGGAGGTCCTCGCCCCCTACCAGGCCTACCGGGAGGCGTTGGGTGAGTACTCCCGCACCTGCCCGAGGCCCGTGCTGCGTGCCGAGCTGCGCGGGCACGCCGACGAGATCTCCCGGTTGTTCCCCGAGGTCGCCGAGCGCATCGGCGTGGTCGGCGCCCCCCTGCCCGGCAACCCCGAGGCCGAACGGTATCGCCTGTTCGAAGCCCTGGACGGCTGGCTGCGCGCGATGGCCTCCCGGCGCCCCGTGCTCATCGTCCTCGACGACCTGCAGTGGGCGGACCGCTCCTCGCTGCTTCTGCTGGCGCATCTGATGCGGATGCCGCGGGCAACCCCCCTGCTCGTCGTGGCCACCTATCGCAGTACCGGCCATGCAGAGCTGGGCTCCTTCCTGCCAACGCTCACCCGCGACACCGAGTGCCGCCGGGTCCAGCTGAGCGGCCTCGACGCCGCGCAGACCGCGACGCTGCTCGGTCGGGTCACCGGCGGGAAGCTTGCCGAACCAGGCGTCCAGCTGGCCCGCGAACTGCAGGCGGACACGGCGGGCAACCCGTTCTTCCTCACGGAGATGATGCGCCATCTCGTGGACATCGGTGCCTTCTCGCCGGATTCCACCGACAGGCCTGCCGGCCACCTGGCCGTGGAGATCCCCGAGACCGTGCGGGACCTGGTGCGCTGGCGGCTGGGCCGGCTGTCCCCCGAATGCCCCACCGCGCTCGCTGCGGCGTCGGTGATCGGCCACGAGTTCGACATCGACGTCCTCGCGACCGCAGCCGTGATCGATGACGTTCGCCTGCTCGACCTGCTCGACGAGGCCGTGGATGCCGGCCTGGTACACGAGGCATGTGACGTACCGGCGCGGTACCTGTTCGCCCACTCGGTCGTGCGCCGGGTCCTGCATGACGACCTGGGTCGTACCCGCACCGCCCGGCTGCACCGGCGGATCGCGGACGCGCTGGCGACGCGTCCGGGCACCAGCCCGGCCGAACGTGCCCACCACTACTGGGCGTGCGCCGACGCCGCTGTCGCGGACAAGGTAATCCACTACTCGCGGCTCGCCGGCGAGCGTGCGCTGGAGGAGGCGGCCTTCGACAGCGCGGTACTGCACTACCGCCGGGCGCTGGAGGCGGCGGACCGCCACAGCGGCGAACCGGTGCTGCGCTGCGAGCTGCTTCTCGCCCTCGGTGATGCCCATGGCCGGGCCGGGGAGTACCCGGCGCGGGACGCGTGTTTCGTGCAGGCGGCGACCGTAGCCCGCGATGCCCGCGCGGACAGGCAGTTCATCCGCGCCGCCATCGGCTACGGGGGCGTCCTACCGGCGGCGCTGAGCCCGGACCCGCGGGCACGTGCCCTCCTTGAGGAGACACTCGAACGCCTCGGTGAGGCCGACAGCGCCGCGCGGGCCAGGGTGCTCGGCCGGCTCGCCCACTGGGCGCACCACGAGCGGCCGTACTCCGAGCGGGTCGCCGTCTGCGAGCAGTCGGTGGCGATGGCCCGCCGGGTGGACGACCCGGCGACACTCGCCGCCGTCCTGTGCCACCGTTGCTGGGCTCTGGACGGCCCCCGGGACGTGGACGACCAGCTCACCGCCGCTGCCGAGATCCTGCGGCTCGGCAGGGAGCTGGGTGACCACGAGCTCCTCCTGGAGGGATTACGGGTCAGGATGTCCGCGCGGTTCAGACGCGGTGACTTCGAACTGGCCGCGGATACCGCCGCCACCCTGGCCGATCTCGCCCGGGAACTTCGCCATCCCGAGTTCCTGCGGATGGCGACCATGTGGGACGTGGCGGTGGCCACGCTCGAAGGACGCTACGACCAGGCCCAACTGCTCACCGACGAGCTGCACGCCCGGCTTCGCCAGCTCGGCCATGCACAGACGGACCTCATCGGTGTCGGCCAGGCGATTCCCACCCGGTGGCTGCGGGGCAGCCTCGGCGAGGCTGGGTCGCTCATCGGCGACATCGCCGCCCGACGGTCGGAGATGCAGGTCTGGCCGGCGATGAAGGCATGGGTGAACGCCGAACGGGGCGCGGACGACCAGGTGCGGGAACTCCTGCGGACCCTCTCCCCGGACACCCCGAGCACGCTGGACGAGAACTACCTGTGGTGGGGGACGATCGTCGCGTTCACCCGGGCGGCCACCTCGGTCGGTGACCGGGAGTGGGCGCAGGCCCTCTACGACCTGGCCCTTCCCTTGGCCCGGCACAACGCCACGGTCGGTCTGGCCGGTTTTCTCGGTGCCGTCACCCACCACCTCGGCGCGCTCGCCGCGACGCTCGGCCGGTGGGACACCGCCTGCGCCCATCTGGAGGCGGCGTTACATCGCCACCAGGCCATGGGATCTCGACCGTTCGTCGCCCTCACCCAGGTGGAGTACGCAGGCGTGCTCATGTCGAGAGACCGCGACGGCGACCGGGAACGCGCCGGCGAGCTCCGGGAGGCAGCGCTCGCGACAGCCGCCGAGCTGGGCCTCAAAGCGGTGGAGACGATCGCCGCGCGCACGACCACCGGCTGACGCCCACCCGGCGGTCAGGCCGCACCGTCGGATTCGAAGTGGCCGGTGATGAGCGGGTAGACGTCGCGGTCGGCGTCCCGGCCGATGATTGCGTCAAGGTGGGCGTAACCCGGCAGGAGGCTGCGGCTGTAAAGGTCCGGGCCGTTGGCCTCACGAAGCCAGTGCATGGTCCGCTCGGATCCGTCCGGCAGGAAGATGTAGTTGTCCGTCCCCTGCAGGAAACGGATGGGAAGCCGGAGGAACTCCGGGTTCCTGGTGTACACGTCCCGGCCGGCGTCATCGACGACAAGGCTCCCCCGCATCATCAGCGCAAGGTGCCGCAACGCGGTGACGTTCCCGACGCCGAACATGTCGTTCAGCGCCTCGTGAGTGGCCTGGTTCAGCCGCGCGTGTCGGTGGGTGCAGCCGTAGATGCCGTTGATCCAGCGGCACAGCGCCTGACCGCAGCGTTCGGGTCCGGCCATCGGCAACGCCCGCAACGCCAGGTCGACGGCCACGTTCGGGAGGGTGAACCGACCCGGCCGGACGAGTTTCAGTCCGAGATCACCGAGCGCCTCCCCAACATGCAGCTCGGTCTTGAACCTGTTCAACGGTGATGTGACCGGATGCAGCGGGAACTGCGCACAGACCGCCGAACGGACGTCGGGCAACCTGCCGGTCGCCAACGCCATCAGCAGCGAACCGGAGCCGACGCAGTGCCCGTACGCCTGGACGTCGGCTGCCCCGGTCACCCGCCGGACCTCCGCGACCGCGGTCGGCCAGTCCTCGGTGGCGATGACGTCGAGAGTGAACTGGCTGGCCGACGAGGGCAGGTCGATGGACGCGCGGTAGTCGAACAGCCAGACGTCGTACCCGTGCTCGACGAGGAACTCGGTCAGGTTCGTACGGATCGTGTCGGCCAGGAACGCCCCGGTCGACATACCGAACCCGGATGCCAGCAGGACCGGCCCCCTCGTCCCGCCCTGGTAACGGATGAGACGCAGCCAGCCGTCCGCGCCCACGTCGCTTCCCTCGTGCCAGTGGCTGCCCGCGCCGCACCAGCGGATCTCGGGAGCCGGGAGGCGTAACTGCCTGCGTGGTGGGCTGGCCGGGGAGCGGCCCGGGGCGGCGGGGAAGCGGCGGGCCTCGTCCAGGGGACCGCCGTAGATCCGCAGCAGGTATCCGGCGAACAACTTCGCGACCGCGAGTTCGTATCTGCGGCGGCGGCCGGGGTCCGCAACGCCCCGCACCTCGACCGCGCGCAGCGCCCGCAGGAAGTCACGGCGCTCGACCCGCGCGATTCCCGCGCCGAGTACCTGGCCACCGGCCGTACGCAGGGTCAGGTAGAGGGTTGTCGTGTCGGACCACGCGTCAAACCCGGGACGGTCGTGCAGCGTCTTGAAACCGTCGAGCACGTACCGCTCGCCGTCGTCGGCGACCAGATCCAGCCGATAGCGCACATGCCACGTCTCGACCTGATCGGGGTCGGGGTCGACGAGCACGAACTCGCCGCCTACGACCGTCAGCTCGTCACGCGACAGAAACGGGACCCGCACGCTTCCCGACGGGCGTCCAGGTATGCCGTGGTCACGCAGCAGCGCCTCGAGGTCGTCGAAGCCGATGGTGAGGACCAGTTCGACCGATGTTGCATCGGAGCGGCCGGGAACATCCTCGTGGCCTTCGGACGCGCCGAAGAAACCATGATCGCGCGATCTTTGGCCGGCGGACCATCCCGCCTGAAAGTCGTGATCGGTGACCCGGGTCGACAGGTAACCGGTGAACCGCTCGCGCAACCACAGTGCCGGGCGAGGTAACGGTTCGAGATCAGTCGCCTTCTCCGACGGTGCCGCATTCGACCTGGAGAGAATGCTCATGATCCCCCTCATACCATCACGCCCTCGGCCCGTGCGCCGGTCAGCGCGTCGGTCAGCGCGTCGGAATCCGCTGTCGGCTCCGGCGACAACACCCGGTGCGGACCATCGGCGGTGTTTCCGAACCGTGCATCCGAGCTGCGCCTCGGACGGACCCTTCGGCTTTCGCCGAGCACGTTCCCACAGCGCATCGACCACGTCACTATCAGCTGGCCGACATACCCCGGTCAACCGAGGTCCAGCGGGTCCTCGGCCGCGGTCTGCGGCACGGCCCGCACGGTGAAGGCGACCACTCCCGCCACGCAGAGGCCCCCGGCCCATACCCATGAGGTCGCGGAGCCGGCGGGTTGAAGCGGCCACGCCCACCAGAGGGGTACCGCCCGTCCCCGTATACCGAACACCGGGCAGAGCAGAGCGATGAAGAGCGGGACAACCCAGCTCAGCCCGGCGCCGAAAACCTGCGCCCCGAGATAGGCGAGCCCGATGTAGCCGATCAGGTTACGCAGCACTGCCCAGCCACCGTGGCCATGACCTTCCTGACTCCAGACCATAGCGGGCAGGAAGGCGACGATCGCCACAACGACCAGGGCGAGTCCGTGGCCGAGCCGGACCGCGCGAATTGCGCGTGCGGCCACCTGTTCGAGATCGGCCATGAAACACCGGGTGGTCTGGCCGACGAGGGCAGCGGCAGCGGCCGGTAGTACCAGATCCAGAGGAAGGAGGAACTGATCACCGCCCCGCAGGCTCGGCACGGTCAGCATGACACGTCCCACAACCGCTGCGAGCATGCCCGTCACCAGCAACCATGTGCCGTAACGCGGCAACTGTCGGGAGATGACATAGTGCCGCATCATGGGCCGGACGGTCCGGTAACAGGCTGGTCGCAGGCGCGAACCAGCGGAATATTGTCCCGAATCCAGGATCGCTGCCGGTCCGGGGAGGCACGCAGCAACTCCGCGAACCGCTCCGGGTCAGGTCGGATGTTGTCAGTCACACTCCCTGAACCCTGATAGGTGAGCCAGGCCCCGACCAACAGGTACCGTTCGAAACGCTCCGAATCGAAACGCTGCGAACCACTGGCCAGCATGCAGGCCGGCGGAGGAGTCGGAGCGATCCCGGCAACCAGACCGGTGATCAGGGAGCCCCTGGTCACCGGGACGGTATTGATCACAATCGCGGGAACACCCGCCGGTTCGGTGGGTGTTCCGCCGAGCCCGGCCTCGTTGATGACCGGTGGGAGTGTCGCCACCCCTTGCAGCGCGACGGCGAGCCGACCGGCGACGTCCACCGCGTCGTCCGCCCATTTCGCATGCTCGGGCCACAGGCACACCCGCGGCGC
>NZ_CADDZT010000074.1:0-6718 GCF_902812655.1 Candidatus Frankia meridionalis
CACCTCACGTAGCCACGCGACGTACTCGACGAACTCAAGCACTGTGAAGCCCGGAAAGTAGCCGAAGGTCTGTGGGAGGAACCCCATGCGCCGCCTCAACGCACGCAGCTCACGCCGGTTTCGTGGGTCGACACCAAGCAGTGTCAGGGCACCCTGCTGCGGCAGGCTGCTGGTGGCAAGCACCCGCAGCAGCGTGGTCTTGCCGGCTCCGTTCGGGCCGAGCAGACCGAGCACACCCGGCCCGACCTCGAGACTGAAGGAGGAAAGCACCTTCCTGTCTCGATATCCGTACTCGAGCCCACGGACACGGATACCTGCCGCGACCGCCGACACGGCGGTCATGAGACGCCTGGGCGAGACGGCCGGTTCCGGCGGTGCGGGTCAATGCCAGCTCGACCGCACCGCCGGAACCGGACAGCATTCTCGTGCGACCTCGTCAGCGAGTCTCGATGATTGCCCCGCGAATACCCCACGGGCACTGGCCCGTCCACAGGTACCACGAACCCGAACCGACCCACGGCGAATACAGATCGGGAGCGTACGAACAGTCCGCCCGGACACGAACCTGACCGCTGTAGACCGTGCAGTTCGCATAGGCTCTGCCGGACGACGTCCACGAACTGCAGTTGACGGACGCGGCCTGCGCCGGAGCCGCCGCGAACGGAATGGCGACGAGCGCCAGCCCCGAGATCGCCGCCCCAATTGCAGATCTTCGAAACCGTCCCATCTGATGTCCCTTCGATGATGCGGTACAACCGGACATCAGGAGCACAACACAGAACGGCGGCAATTCTCCACAGAGTAGACCAATATCGGTCCAATCTCCGACCAGGAACCGACCGCCGACCGTTCACGTGTCGCGAGCAGCGGTCTCCGGCCGCTGTCGCCACGATATCCGAGATCATTCCAAGCCTTCCCGCAGAGCACGGTTCGCCCAGGCCTCGGCTCGTTCGAGGAGGGCCTGCCGATGGAGCGCGCCAAAAGCACCGTCGACCGCACCCAGCGCCGCTTCAAGCGCGGTCACAATGTCACGCGGGGGCAGTCGGACGCCACGCTCATAGTCGCCCAGGTTACTGTGGGATGATAACCCGACCCGACGCGCGAGTTCCCGCTGCGACAAACCGCTGGCCAGCCTCTGCCGCCGAATCTCCACCCCAAGGAGTACGACGACCGGTAGCCGCACCGGCTGTTCCATCGGGGGCTGAGATGAAATCTCCAATGCGGAGACTACTACATCCGCCGAACTATCTGGGGGACGACTACCGAACAGAGGTTCCTGATTTTTCACGGAAGCCCTCCAACACGGAATTGCGCCGCGGCGACACGCTACGACACCGATTTACGCGGCGGGTACATCATCAACTAGCGGAGAAGATATCAGACAAACCAATCGACGTCATCAGATGTCCGGAACACCGGCCGACGGCATCCGCGCGTACCTGCTGGAATCCCCACCGACGGGCACGCGATCGTTGTTCCTCTCGCACGCCCGGAGACCTCCGGAGAGACCGGCTTCCGAGCAAGGCCTCATTGGGATGACCTGCGGTCATCCCAATGAGGCGAGCAGGCGGGGGCCGATTTCGGTGATCGTCCCGGCGCCGAGCGTCAGGAGCAGGACGCCGTCCGGTGCGGCCGACAGGCTCACCCGCAGGTCGGTCGCGAGTCGATCGGCCAGCTCCTCCCATGGCACGTAGTACGTCGTCTCC
The DNA here is from genome assembly GCF_902812655.1 of Candidatus Frankia meridionalis. Lineage (GTDB taxonomy): Bacteria > Actinomycetota > Actinomycetes > Frankiales > Frankiaceae > Protofrankia > Protofrankia meridionalis. The sequence goes on from NZ_CADDZT010000074.1 coordinate 1,707, forward strand.
GGAACGAAGATCTTCTTGGCGAGATCGCTGGCGTGCAGGCCCAGCGTGTCGTGCTCGCGGGCCGCGTAGATGTCGGTGACGTACACCCGGTCTGCGTCGACGAACGCATCGGCGAAGTCGTCCATCAGAGCGGCCAGCCGACTGAAGGTGTGCGGCTGCACGGCCACCCACACCCGTCGCGAGCCGGCACGCTGGCAGGCCGCGGCGAGCGTCGCCCGGATCTCGGTCGGGTGATGGGCGTAGTCATCGACGATCTCCAACGGGCCGTGACGATCCGTCGGGGCCACCACGCCGACCAGCTCGAACCGGCGAGCCGCACCCGTGTAGGTCGCAAGTGCCGCGAGCGCCTCCGCCGTGGCGACACCCAGCTCGGACGCGACAGCAAGCGCCGCAAGCGCGTTCAGGACGGTGTGGACGCCCGGCAACGCGAGCGTGAGCGTCCCGACGTCACGGCCGTCCCGGCGCACGGTTGCGCGGACGCCTCCGCCCGGCGTCGCGCCCAGGCCCACCGCCCGCCAGCTCCGGTCGGGTTCGAGGCCGTAGTCGACGACCCTCGCGTGCGGCTCGGGTAGCCCGGCCAGCACCGTGGCGACGCCGGGATGGTCACCGCAGACCACCAGCGTTCCGCCCGGCCGGACCCGCGACGCGAAGGCGGTGAACGCCGCGCGTACGGCGTTTTCGTCCGGGAAGAGGTCGGGATGCTCCCACTCGACGTTGGTGATGACGGCGAGTGCGGGATCGAGGTTCTCGAACGCCCCGCCGTACTCGTCGGCCTCCAGGACGAACACCCGACCGGCCCCGACCAGTGCGTTGCCGCCGAGCTGGCCCACCTCCGCGCCGATGACCGCGGTCGGGTCGATGCCCGCGGCGCGCAGCACCAGCGCGAGCATCGCGGATGTGGTGGTCTTGCCGTGCGAGCCGGCGACCGCGACCAGGTCGTGGCCGGCGGTCAGCTCCGGCAGCCACTCGCTGCGACGGCGGATCGGGATGCCCAGGCGGCGTGCGGCCACGAGCTCGGGATGACCGTCGGGCAGCGCGCTGGAGGCGACCACCACGTCCACGCCGTCGAGCTCCGCGTCCAGCACGCCCACCTCGGTGACGGTCCCCACCCGTACCCGGGCGCCGGCCGCGCGCAGGGCGTCCAGGCGGGGGGCGTCCTGGGCGTCACTGCCGCTGACCACTCCGCCGCGGGCAAGATGGATGTGGGCGAGCGCGGACATACCCGCCCCCGCGATTCCGAGGAAGCGCACGTGCTGAGAGTTCTCACGGGTCACGACAGGCAGTGAACACCACGCCCGGTCCTGATTCCCCACGGCCACGCCCGCCCAACGCCGCTCCACGCACCCGTCGCTACACTGAAGATCGGATACTGCTCGGGCATGCGATGGGAGATCGGCATGACGGTCGTGCGTCCGACGTCCCCGCTGCTGGTCCGACTACCCGGGCGGGCACTCACGCTGGACGACGTGAGCGAGCTGGCCGCGGCCGACGAACTGCATCGCTACGAACAACCTGCTGGTCATGCCACCGGCCGACGCGGAGCACGCCGCGCTGATCACGCGGGTCGTGGTCTGGCTCGTCGCCAACGGGCATAGCGCCGACCGGGTACTGGCCACCCCCGGCCTCCGTATCACCGAATCCTCCAGCGGCCGAAGCCCTGACATCCTCGTTCTCCGCCGCCCGGCCCCACGGGGCGCCGTGTGGATCGACCCGATCGACACGCTGCTCGTGGTGGAGGTCGTCTCCCCGGGATCGGAGAACCTGGACCGTATGATCAAACCGGGCGAATACGCCCGCGCCGGGATTACCCGGTTCTGGCGGGTCGAACGCGACGGCGGCCCGGCTCGCCACTACGGAGGTCAGCCGGGCAGTGACGCGCGTTCGGCGAGGACGCGCAGAAGCTCACCGCCGAGCAGGGTCACATCACCCGCACCGACGGTGAGAACCAGGTCGCCCGGGCGGACGAACGCCGCAACCCGGCCCGCCGCGGCCGACCAGGACGGCTCGTAGACGACCCGGTCGGCGGGCAACGGCACCCGGGAGGCGATCATCGCGCCGCTGACACCGGGGATCTGGCGCTCCCCCGCGCCGAACACGTCCATCACCACCACCGCGTCGGCGAGGGCAAGGACGGCCCCGAACTCGGACGCGAAAGCCGCCGTCCTGCTGTACAGGTGGGGCTGGAAGGCGACCACGACGCTGCCGCCGTCGGCGATGTCGTGGGCGGTCCGCAACACCGATCTGATCTTGGTTGGATGGTTGGCGTAGTCGTCGATCACCCGGATGCCGTCGACGGTGCCCTTGGACTCGAAGCGGCGGCGCACGCCCGCGAACCCCTTGAGCCCTTCCAGCAGGCCGGCTGCGGGCAGGCCGAGCTCAAGGCCTGCAGCCAGTGCCCCGGCAGCGTTCAACAGGTTGTGCCGACCGGGGACCTGCAGGGTGAGCTCTCCCAGGCGCCTGCCCCGGACGACCACCTCACAGGTCGATCCGGTGGGCGAGATCATGGGAAGTTCCACCCGGACGTTGGCGTCCGCCGACTCGCCGTAGGTGGTGACCCGCGGGGCCTTGGCGCCTTCCCGTTCTCCCAGCGCGGCGACGAGCCTGGCCGCCCCCGGGTCGTCCAGGCAGGCCACCACGAAACCATCCGGGTCAACCCCGTCGACGAACCGCGTGAACGCGATGTCGATGTCCTCCGGCCGGCGGTAGTAGTCGAGATGGTCTGCTTCGACGTTGGTGACGACCGCCGCGAAGGGCTCGAGGAACAGGAATCCGCCGTCGCTCTCGTCGGCCTCGGCGATGAAGATCTCGCCCGATCCGGCATGCGCGTTGGAACCGGCCTCGTTGATGTCACTTCCAATCATGAACGACGGGTCGGCTCCGCAGGCCTGCAACGCGACGGTGGCCATCAGGGTGGTCGTCGTCTTCCCATGGGTTCCGGCGACGGCCAGCCCGCGGAAGCCCCGCATCAGCGCGGCGAGCGCGGCGGACCTGGAGACAACGCACAGACCACGCTTTTTCGCTTCCTCAACCTCCGGGTTCCCGTCCGGAATGGCCTGAGAGAAGATCAACGTTCGGGCGTCACCGAGATGGCCGGGATCGTGGCCGATCGCGACCTGGGCGCCGAGCGCCCGCAGCGCGGCCAGCCGGCGCGAGTCCCTGGCGTCGCTTCCGGACACGTACGCACCACGCCGCAGCAGCAACCGAGCAAGGCCGCTCATGCCCGCCCCGCCGATACCGACAAGGTGAACACGGTCGAACTCGTCCGGTAGGGCCGGAGCTGTCACAGTGACATCTTGCCCCATCCCTCGCCCCGTACCGGGTTCAGCGGGCCGCGTGGCGTGCCGGTTGTCGCCGCCGGGACGCCCCGGCCTCCCGGATCATCGAAACGATCACATCCACGGCATCGGGATGTCCGGTACCGGCGCATGCCGCCGACATCTTCGCCAGCCGCTCGGCCGAGGTCAGGACGGGTAGCAACTCCTCGAACACCCACTCCGCGCAGAGCGCGGCATCCTCGATCATGAGGCCACCACCGGCTTCGACGGTGGGCAGGGCGTTGCGTCGCTGCTCACCGTTGCCATGCGGGAGTGGAACATAGGCGGCGGGCAAGCCGACGGCGGCCAGCTCCGCGCAGGTCATCGCGCCGGAACGACACAGGGCCATGTCCGCCGCCGCGTACGCGGACGCCATGTGGTCCAGGTAGGGACGCACGACATAAGGTGCGGCCAGGTCCGGCGGCAGTGCCGCGAGCACCGTGTCGGCGTTCTTGGGCCCGGCCGCGTGCAGGACCTGCACCCCGCCCGCCGTGATCTCCCGGGCTGCCGCGCTGATGACGTCGTTGATCCGCCGGGCCCCCTGGGAACCGCCGAAGACCAGCAGCGTCGGGCGGCGCGGGTCGAGCCCGTAACTGATCCGCGCGGCCCGCGCCGCGGCCGGGGACCGGTCGAGCTTCAGGATCTCCGGGCGCAGCGGGATGCCGACAAGCCGGCCGCCGCGCAGCGGCGTACTCGGATAGGACACCGCGACAAAGGGCGTGAACCGGGCGCCGATCCGGTTCGCGACCCCCGGCAGCGGATTCGCCTCGTGGACGACGATCGGGATGCCCGCCCGCCGCGCCGCGAGATAGGCGGGGACGGACACGTACCCACCGAAGCCCACCACCACGTCCGCGCGCACCCGCAGCAGCGTCGCCGACGCCTGGCCGACCGCCCCGGCGAGCCGGCCCGGCACGGTCAGCAGGGACGGCGTGGGCTTGCGGGGCAGCGGCACCTTCGGCACCGTCGCCAGCTCGTACCCGCGGGCCGGCACGAGCCTCGCCTCCAACCCGGACTCCGTCCCCAGCAGGGTCAGACGAATCCGCGGGTCGGCGGCCCGCAGGGCGTCCGCGACGGCCAGCGCCGGTTCGACATGGCCCGCCGTGCCACCGCCGGCGAGCACCACACTCCTCAGCATCGCTGACGACGATGGCACACCTCAGTAGTGGATCGCCCCCCGGGTCCCGCCACCAGCCGCGATGACCTCACCGTTGATGGCAACGCTCACCGAAGACGCGAGGAATGTCACGACTGCCGCCACCTCGTCCGCGGTCACGATCCGGCCGATCGACACGGTCCCGGTGAAGGCGGCGAACCGCCGCGGGTCCTCGGCGGTCAGAGCGGCCAGACTCTCGGTGAGCGTCGCACCGGGATGCACGACCGTGACGTTGATGCCGTGGGGGCCGAGCTCGTCCGCTTCGGGCGGGTCACCTTCGCGGCGTGGCCAACGCGACCGACCGCCTGACCGGCTTCCGGAAGGCTCCCGGGTCCCCCGGTCGTTCCCATCTCCCGCCGCGGCGATGCCGATACCGCGCAGCCGCGGCATGAGGAGCACCGTCATGCCCGTCGAGTTCATCGGAATGACATCGGTACCCGCGGGCGCTTCGAATACCGAAGGGACGTGACTATGAGTGTGACCATACCGGCCTCGCGGGAGGCTGGAGTACCGGTACGGACCGGCCCTGACACACCGGCGGT
>NZ_CADDZT010000074.1:7023-9004 GCF_902812655.1 Candidatus Frankia meridionalis
GGCCTGGTTCGCCGGGGTCGACTGGGTGCACAGCGTCTCGGCCGGGGTCGACAGCTTCCCGTCCTGGGTGCTGGAACGACACACCGTGACGTGCTCCCGCGGGATCCACGCCACGCAGATCAGCGAGTGGGTGATCGCCGCGCTGCTCACCGAAACCCGGGTCGATCCGTGGATCAGCGCTCCGGTGGACCGTTTCCAGCCACCGCAAGGCGGCCTGCTCGCCGGTTCGACGCTGGGGATCGTCGGTTTCGGCGAGATCGGGCAGGCCGTGGCCCGCAAGGCCCTCGCTCTTGAGATCGATGTCGTGGCGGTCCGGCGGCGGGACCGGCCAAGCCCGGTGGACGGTGTCCAGCTACTGCCCGACCTCCCGAGCCTGCTCGCGGTGAGTGACGCGGTGCTGCTCAGTGCCGCGTCCACACCCGAAACCCACCACCTCATCGACGCCGCCGCGCTTGCCCGGGTGAAGCCCGGCGTGCACCTGCTGAACATCGCCCGCGGCACTCTCGTCGACCAGGACGCGCTGCGGGACGCGCTCGACGGCGGACAGGTCCGGGCTGCGAGCCTCGACGTGACCACGCCGGAACCGCTACCGGCCGGGCACTGGCTGTTCGACCACCCGCGGGTACGGATCAGCCCACATGTCTCGGGCTGGTCTCCGCGCCTGGAACGCCGGATCGCCGAGCGGTTTCGGGAGAACCTGCTGCGCTACCGCGCCGGGCAGCCGCTGGTTGGGCTGGTCGACCCCGTCCTCGGCTACTGACCCGCCGCGGACGGTACCTGTCTGTCAGGCCTGCTGGCCGAGCGCGGCCGTGGCCGCGTCGGCCAGCCGGCGGGCGGCGAGTTCCAGGCGTTCCGGGGAACTGCCCGCGAACGACATCCGCATGGTCGCGGGGTCCGGATGGTGCACGGCGAACTGCGGGCCGGACACGTAGCTCACCCCCCGGCGGACCGCCGCGTCGAGAAGATCGTCCGCGGACAGACCCGGCGCGACGACCCGCCCCCAGACGAACAGCCCACCGGCCGGGTCGTTGACCTCCAGCACCCCGGGCAGGTGGGCGGCGACGGCCGCGCGCAGGGCGGCGCACCGCTGCCCGTACACACCCGGCAACCTCGCCAGATGCTCGTCGAACCAGGCGTCCCGGCCGAGCAGCTCGACCAGGGCGTACTGCATCAGCGTCGAGGTGTGCAGGTCCGACCAGCGCTTCGCGCGGACCACCGCGTCCGCGAGCGCGGGCGGCACCACGACCCAGCCGGCACGCAGGCCCGGTCCGAGCGTCTTCGAGAACGACCCGATGGTAATCACATGATCGCTGTAGGCGGCGACCGGTGGTACCGGATCACCACGGAACCGCAGCGCGGTGTACGGCTCGTCCTCGGCCACCACGAATCCGTACCGCTCGGCCAGGTCCGCGAGCTTCCGCCGCCGGACGTCGCTGAGCGTGGCCCCGGTCGGGTTGTGGAAGGTCGCGACCGTGTAGACGAGCTTGGGGCGCAGGCCGCCTTCCAGCCGCTCAGCGAGCGCGTCGACGTCCAGGCCGTCGTCGTCCACGGGAATCGAGAGGAACTCCGGCTGGTACATCTCCAGGCAGTGCAGCGAACCCGGGAACACCGGCTCGTCGATGGCCACCAGATCACCGGGGTCGAGCAGGGCACGGGCGATGACGTCGAGCCCCTGGAGCCCCCCGGCGGTCACCACGACCTGGCTCGCCGCGACCGACCGCCCCCGTTGCAGCGACGCCCGCCCGGCGATCCAGGCACGCAGCACGGGAAGACCCTCCGCGGCGGAGTACTGCAGGGCGGTCGTTGCCAGCCTCGACGTCGTCACCCGCATCACCGCCTCGCCGATCTCCGCGGCGGGCAGCGTCTCCCCGGCGGGCAGGCCCCCAGCCAGGGAGATGACGTCGCTGACATCGCCGAGCCGCAGCGGGTCGCGCATCACCCACGTCCCGACCTCACCCATCCGACGGGCAAGCGGCACCGG
>NZ_CADDZT010000074.1:9317-25806 GCF_902812655.1 Candidatus Frankia meridionalis
CCGGTGCCGGTGTGGCGCGCCGGGTCAGGAGCCGCCGTACCGCAGGGCCGCGATGTTGAGCGGTCGGTCCCCCGGCTCGGGCGCGGCGGGATCTGGACCGGCGCCGGATACACCACGTTCGTCGGAAGGTACCCCGCAGGACGCGGACCGTGGCACCGGCCCGGGTACGTCCCTGCCCGATGCCATCCCCGGTGGACGGGGGACGCCCAGGACCTCGAACGCCGCGGCGAAGATCGGCCCCATCCGCCAGCTCTCGTTGGAGTGCATGTGGCGCCACCGGCCCCGCCCGGAGTCCCGGCGATACTGGCCGGGCCAGTCCGTGGCGGCGATCTCGGCTTCGCCGACCTCGACCGGGCCCTCGCAGTCCGGGTCGACGAACAGCGCGTCCACCGGGCAGTAGATCTCACACATGAAACACGTCTGGCAGTCGCTCTGCCGGGCGATCACCGGCACGCCACCGGGTACCGCGTCGAAGACGTTGGTCGGGCAGACCCGCACGCAGATGTTGCATGTGGTGCATCGGTCGGCGAGCACAAGTTCGATCATGAGGCGATCCCCTCGGTGACGTCGGCGAGCCTGCTCGGGGGCATGGTCGAGCCGGGTGTAGACCCGGTCCGGCCAGCACGGTGTCACAGGCTGGTTCGTCCCAGGTACCACCGGGGCTCCTCGTTCAGGCCGCGCACGGTCCCCGGGCACGGGAAAGGTTCTGGGGATGGGGATGGGGACGGGCAGAAAATGGGGATGGAATCCTTACCCGGTCACCGGCGACACCCAACGGGTAACCCTGTCCGATAACCCGCGCGGAGGGTCACCACCACACGCGGACCAGACCGAGAAAGGACCGAAGAAAAGCGGTATCGGTCAGCACCGTCAGCGACCGAAAGACCGGGGGTGGAAACCGCCTAACGACACAGACAACTACTGCTGCGCGCGAAATCCACGCAGCGTCGTCGCATCAGACGCATTCCGATTGACACGTGAACTACTTTTTCCCACAGGCGTCTGTGCGTCAAGATGCCGGATACACCTCACATCCGCGATACCGGCCGCGACACGGAACCGCCCTATCCTCGGGCGCTCTTACCCGCCTGGGAACGACGGCGCCAACGACCGGAACGGGTCTCCTCCCGGGCGTCTCGTCGCAGTGCCGTCCGGGCACTGATCAGCGCGGCAGCCGCGGGTTCGTGCCGGGCGAACGAGAGCAGCATGCCGACCGTGAGCATCGTCGGGACCAGCGCGGAGCCGCCGAAGGACACCAGCGGGAGCGGGATCCCAGTGATCGGGAGCAGGCCCACCACCGCGCCCATGTTGACCATCGCCTGGCCGAGGATCCACCCGGTGGCCGCGGCGGCGGCAAGCTGGACGAACGGGTCGGTGCTGCGGTGGGCGACCCGGATGCCGGCGTACCCGAGAACGGCGAAGAGGATGACGACGACCAGTGTGCCGCACAGGCCGAGCTCCTCACCGAGGATGGCGAGGATGAAGTCGGTGTGGGCGTTGGGGAGCAGGCCGGGCCACTTCTCCCGGGACGCGCCGAGCCCCTCTCCCCACCAGCCGCCCGAGGCCAGCGCGTACAGGCCCTGCACCGCCTGGAATCCGGTGTTGTTCTCGTCGGCGAACGGATCGCGGTAGGACAGCAGCCGCTCGAGCCGGTAGGGCTCGGTCACGGCCAACAGAGTGCCGGCCAGCAGAATCGCACCGCCGATCGAGGCGAACACCCGCAGCGGCGTTCCGACCACCCACAGGAGGGTGAACAGGATCGTGAGCACCACGATCGCGGTTCCCATGTCCGGCTCAAACATGATCATGACGCAGATCAGCAGAGCGCCCGGGACGAGCGGGACCAGCAGGTGCTTCCAGTTCCCCAGCAGCCTGCGTTTGCGCACCAGCAGGTCGGCGCCCCACAGCACCAGACCGAGCTTCGCGATCTCGCTGGGTTGCAACGTGTACGGCCCGAGCCCGATCCAACGCTGGGCGCCGTAGGCCGAAACGCCGATCCCCGGTACCAGGACGACCACCAGCAGCACCAGCGCCACGACGAGGACCGGGTAGGCCAGCAGCCGAAACACCCGCACGGGCAGCCGGCTGGCCAGCACGAGCAGGGGCAAGCCGATACCCACCCAGGTGGCCTGCCGGGCGAACACGGCATAGGAGGAGCCCAGCTCGTCATAGGACCGCACGCTGGAGGCGGAGAGCACCATGACCAGTCCCAGCGCCAGCAACAGGCCCGCCGAGGACAGCAGAAGGTAGTAGGACGCCAGCGGCCGGGCCAGCACGGGCACCCGGACGTCGTCGAGAAGGCGCTCGCCCGGTCCGGGCTTTTCCGGCTTTCCGGACGTGACGGACACGCCGGACGCGGGCGTACCCGCCCCGGTCGCGTCGGTCATGCCGACACCACCCGCCAACGCTGCGACTCCCCCTCCCCGAACAGGTGCCACCATCACGATCATCTTGCCGTGCCCAGCACAGTCACCAGGACAATGTCACCTGGTCGGGGCCATCCCGCCGCCGGGGCCATCCCGCCGCCGGGGTCGCCCGGTCGCCGGGCCATCCGGTTGCCGGGGTCGCCCGGTCGGGCAGGCGGGGTCACCGCCTCCCCGCATGGTCCACGACACCGGCCCGCCCGACCGGCACATCGGGGGCGTGTCGGGCAAGCGCGGTGGCCGTCCCATCGAGGAGGAGACTCCCACCATGTCCAACCAGGTGCTGACCATTCTGCGCGACGCGGTCGACGCCACCTGTGTGCTGACCGACCCGGACGTCATGACCGGCTATGTCCGGGACTGGACCGGCCGTTTCGTCGGACGGACGGCCGCGGTCGTGCGGCCGGCGAACACCGCCCAGGTGGCGGCTGTCGTCCAGGCGTGCGCACAGCACGAGGTTGCGCTGGTGCCCCAGGGGGGCAACACCGGGCTTGCCGGCGGCGGCGTGCCGACCCGCGGTGAGATCCTCCTGAGCCTGCGTGGACTCTCCGACATCCTCCAGGTCGACGTCGCGGCCGGGCAGGCCACCGTCGGCGCGGGGGTACCCGTGGGTGTGCTGCGCGAGGCCGCGTCCGCCGCGGGTCTCGGCTATGGCGTGGACCTCGCGAGCCGCGACAGCGCCACGGTCGGTGGAACGGTCGCGACGAACGCGGGTGGTCTGCGGGTGCTGCGGTACGGAGACACCAGAGCCCAGCTGCTCGGGGTGGAGGCCGTCCTCGGTGACGGCAGCGTCGTGTCCCACCTCGCGGGCCTTGCCAGGGACAACACCGGCTACCACCTGCCGTCCCTGCTCGCCGGCAGCGAGGGCACCCTCGGCGTGGTCACGGCCGTACGGGTCCGGCTCACCCCGGCCACCCGGGCGCGGGCCGTGGGCCTGATCGGCCTGGCGTCCGTGCCGGATGCCGTCGCCGCGGCATCCCTGCTGCGTAACGGTCTGCCCGGCCTTGCCGCGGCCGAGCTCATGCTCCCACCCGGAATAGATCTTGTGATGCGGGCGTGCCGCCTTTCCCCGCCGCTGCGCGGGACGCACGCGGCGTACCTTCTTGTCGAGGTCACCGGGGACGCCCCGGGCGAGGACGGCGCAGGCGGGAACGGACCCCTCGACATCCTGGCGGACGCGGTCGCCGGCCTACCGGGCGTCGCCGACGCCTCGCTCGCGGATGACCGACCCGGCCGCGAGGCCCTGTGGGCCTACCGGGAACGGCACACCGAATCGATCAATACCTGTGGGACGCCGGTGAAGATGGACGTCACCGTGACGCCCGACGCGCTGCCCTCGTTCGTCGAGGCGGTACCCGCCGCGGTCAGGGCCGTCGCGCCGGAGGCGAGCACCTGGCTGTTCGGACACGTCGCCGAGGGGAACGTGCACGTCAACGTCACCGGTGCCGCAGGCGTAGGTGAACGGGTCGAGGACACCGTCTTCCGCCTCGTCGCCGAGCGCGGTGGCAGCATCAGCACCGAGCACGGGATCGGGACGGCCAAGCGACGCTGGCTGCCACTGAACCGCTCCCCCGCCGAGATCGCCGCGTTCCGCCGGATCAAGCAGGCCCTGGACCCCGCGGGCATCCTGAACCCGAACGTCCTGCTCCCTGCGCTCTGACGGCGGTCACCGCGTTACCACGGCATCCTGTCACAGAATGCGACAGCCTTCCATGGCGAGCGCGAAGGCGGCCCCGCGCTCGCGGTAGTCGCGGAACCTCCCGAAGCTCGGCGCGGCCGGCGAGAGAAGGACGACTCCGTCGGGTCTCGCCCAGCGGTAGGCCTCGACCACGGCACCGGTGAGGTCGTCGGTGTCCACGGATGTGACGCGCGGGCCGGCGCCGGCCTCATCGACCTGGCGCCGGATGTCCGGGCCGTTGTCGGGCACCGTGACCAGCAGGGTGTCCATCGTCCGGGTGCGCAGGCCGACCGCCAGCGGATGGTAGTCGATCCCACGGCTGTGACCGCCGACGATGAGGGCGATCCGCCGGTCGCCGAAGGCGTCGACGGCGGCGAGCGTCGGCAGGACGTTCGTCGAGAGGTTGTCGTCGACGAAGCTGACACCATCCACCACACCGATCAGCTTCAGCCTGCTGTCCAGCCCGGCGAACCCGTCGGCGGCGGCGCGCAGCTTGTCGTCGTCGTACGCCTCGGGCACGCCGAGCGCCCGCAGGCCGGCCCTGGCGATCGCCGCGTTACGCCGGTTGTGGACACCGAGCAGCCCCAGCGGTCGGCTCCAGCCCGTGTCGGACCCAGCGTCGGACCCGGCGTCGGACCCGGCGTCGGCGTGCACCCACTGCACCCTCGGACCCAGCAGTCCCCGGCGGACGCGGATCAGGTCGCTGTCACCGTTGGCGATGGTCAGGTCCGCACCTGGCTGGGAGCAGGCGGACAGCTTGTCCCGGAAGTACGTCGCCAGGTCCCCGTCATGCCATGGCAGATGATCAGGATGCAATGACGTGACCGCGACCACCGGCGGGGAGCACGCCAGGTCGGTCGCCTGATAGCTGGACACCTCGATGACCCAGAAGTCGTACTCGCCGACGATCCGAGGGTCCTGCGGCGGCACGCCGATGTTGCCCGCGACCAGGCATCGGTAGCCGAGCCGACCCAGCAGGTGCCCGGCCACGGCCGAGGTCGTGCTCTTGCCCTTGGTTCCGGTCACGCACAGCACCTTCGACCGGTCCGCGTCGGCCAGCCACAGGCCCACGCCCCCGACGACGGGGATGCCACGGCGCTCGAGGTAGCGGACGGTCTCGCCGTACCGTGAGATCCCGGGCGCCTTGACCACGACGTCGCAGCGGGCCAGGGCCGCGAGCCCCCCACCGGCGTTCACGAGGACCTCCCTGCCCTCGATCGGGGCATGTCCCGAGGCATCGTCGACAAGCACCGGCTCGACCCCCAGGGCAAGGCAGGCTCGCAGGTTCGCCTCACCCTCACGACCGAGACCGTAGAGACCGACGGTACGGCCGGGCAGGTCAGACCAGGAGATCGTCGGGCGCATACCGGTCCGGTACGAAGTGTCGGCCGTGGGGCGCGAGCAGGTCCTCGGATGCCGGCTCGCCCGGCAGCGGGCCCAGCGCGCTCAGTACCGGTGAACCGGCCCGGTCGCCACGCGGGGTGGCGAGCAGGGTCGCGACGCGGCACTCGGTGACGTCACCGACGCATTCCCAGGGCTTGCTGTCCGCGGACAGGCCCAGCAGCGCACGGAAACGGTCGAGCAGCCGGATGTCGGCCAGTGGTTCATGACCGTCGAACACCCGCCGCAACGTCGACTCGTCCACGAACGGGGAGAGGATCAGATCGATGAAACAGCATTTGTCGCACTGCCCGCACCATCTGTCCAGCCGCCGCGCCGGGTCGATGTGAAAGGCCCGGTTGCAACTGCGGAAGTGGTCGAAATACCGGGGAAGCGCCGCGAAACGCCGGGCGATCCACAGTTCGGTGAACGGGCGCAACAGCGAGAAGTACTCCGGTCTTTCCCCGAAGGTCTCGGCGAGCACCACCCGGAAAGCGTTCTCGAACGCCTCGCTCTTGGAATACTGATGGTTGATGGACCGACCGTCGACCTCGACGGTGCCCACGGACGCCGACCACTCGTTGGACATCACGACGGCGTCGCGTCCGTCGAGGACGGCAGCCATGACCGCGATCGCCGAGAGGATCCCGGTGACCGGCACATGCCCGTTGAGGAAACCGAGTTCGGTGGAGCGCAGCACCTGGGAGTCGATGAGCCGCTCCGCCCGGACCACGGGCAGACCCGCGACCCGCGCGGGCCGTTCGATGGCGTCGAAACGGTCCCCGGGTCGGTTGACGACGAACAGCGCCGGATCCTTCGCCAGCGGCCGGACCAGCTCCACGCTGACGATGGAGTCCACGCCACCACCGAACGGCAGCAGCGGCCGGCCCTCGTCGCAGTTCACGGCCACCGGTCCCGACCGCTCCAGCCGAGGGCCGACGATCCGCACGTCAGAAAGATCGAGGTTGTTGCGGTGGGCGAACTCGCCAAGACCCTCGAGGTAGAACTCACGCAGGAACGCCCGCTCGGCATCCGTCACGGCGATGTCGCCGAGGTCGATGACCGGCGGGGCCGCCGACTTGTAGTACGAGACCGCGGCCAGCAGGAACACCAGCCGCGCCGCCTCGGCAACCGCAGGGGCGGTCCAGTCCCCCCCGCCGGGGAACGTCACGTCCTCGCGGAACTCCCGCCCGTCGAGCCGGTAGCGGCACATGAGCCGGTGACGGGAGGCGTCGATGTCGTAGCCGACGTACCGGAAGCTCTCGCCGCGCCGGGGGGCCGACCGGGGGAACACGGTCATGGGGCATCCTTCCCTCGCAGGCGTGCCACGGCCGCGAAGCGCCCGCACGGGCTGCTCTGCGCACGGTGGCTGAAGAACGGCGTACCCGGGCCAGTGGCGGCGGCAGCGACGTGCACCTGATTCTCCGGCACACCCGCGGCGGTCAGAGCCAGCGTGTTGGCCCGCCACAGGTCGAAGGTCCACCTCCCGGGACCGTCCGGCCGGATCACCGTGTCGACCCGGTCGCCGAAGGCACCTCGGGCCGCCTCAGCGACATCAGCCCCGACCTGATAGTGGTCGGGGTGGATCGCGGGCCCGATACCGGCGACGATGTTCGCCGGGTCACTGCCCAGCCGCCGCATGGCTGCCACTGCGGCGGGGGCTACGCCGCGTACGGTGCCACGCCAGCCGGCGTGCGCGCACGCGAGCACGCCGGCCACCGGGTCGTGCAGGACGACCGGGACGCAGTCGGCCGCGAGGACGGCAAGGACGATGCCGGGGACCGTCGTCACAAGCGCATCGGTCAGTGGTAGCGCATTCGAGCCCGAGCGGGCACCACGACCACGGTGTTCACGGGTCACCACGGCCACGTCCGGCCCATGCGTCTGCTCGCAGAACACGAAATCGTCAAGGACTGCGCCCAGCGCGTTCGCCACTGTTGTCCGGTTCGCGAGAACGTGGCCGTCGTCATCCCCGACACGCAGACTCAGGTTGAGCGAGGCGTAACGCCCAGTGGACACGCCACCATGGCGTGTGGTGACGAAAGCATCGACCAACCGGTCGTCAAAGGCTGGCCAGCGCAGTACGTCCAGGCCCGATCCGGTTGGCCGGACCTGCGCGTTCGCCACGCTGATGGTCATTACCCCCGACCTCCGCGGCTATCGGCTGCCAACGTCGCGCACCGCCCGTTCCCACTCGACGAATTGTCGACGAGAAGTCCCCGGATAACACCGGTAAACCGCACGAACTGCTTTCAGATGCACTTCCGCGGCCCGCCACCTTCCACGTTCAGGATACACATCAGGAACCGCCGTGCGAGAGAAACTCCGCATAGAAAAGTCCAAGTCCGAATGCGACGGCGAGTCCGGACACGATCCAGAAACGGATGATGACCGTGGTCTCCGGCCACTCCGCCAACTCGAAGTGGTGGTGGATCGGCGCCATGTTGAAGACCCGTTTCCTGGTGGCCTTGAAGAACGCGACCTGCAGAATCACCGACAGGGTCTCGACGACGAACAGCCCACCGAGGACGAACAGCAGCAGCTCGGTCCGGCTGACGATCGCGATGCTCGCGAACGCCCCACCGAGGGCCAGGGAACCGGTGTCGCCCATGAATATCTTCGCGGGGCTGGCGTTCCACCACAGGAACCCGAAACAGGCGCCCATGGCCGCCGCCGCGACCAGCGCCACGTCCAGCGGGTCACGGACGTAGTAGCAGCCAGGAGTCAGGGGACCCGGTTCACAGAGGTTGCCGAACTGCCAGAAGGAGATCACCACGTAGGCGCCGAAGACCATCGCCGAGGTGCCTGCGGCCAGGCCGTCCAGACCGTCGGTGAGGTTCACCGCGTTCGACGTCGCCGCAATGATTATCCATGCGAGCAGCGGGAAACCGATCAGGCCGATCGAGAAGTCGGTGTCCCGGACGATCGAGACGAACGTCGACCCCGGAAGGAGACCGCCCGCGTTCTTGAACCGGACGGCCAGTAGACCGAAGGCCAGCGCCACCGCGGCCTGTCCGGCGAACTTGGTCCTGGCCGTGAGCCCGAGGCTGCGCTGCTTACGGATCTTGATGTAGTCGTCGAGGAAACCCACCATCCCGAGGCCTGTCATGACCATCAGGACAAGCAGCCCGGACGCGGTGAAGCCCTTCGCCGTGATCAGATGCGCGCCGAAATAGCCGAGCAGCGTCGCCAGGATGATCACCGTACCGCCCATGGTGGGCGTGCCACGCTTGGTAAGGTGACTCGACGGTCCGTCCTCACGGATTTCCTGACCGTAACCCTGCCGGCGGAACAGCTTGATCACCGACGGGGTGCCGAGCAGCGACACCACCAGGGCCACCAGCGCGGCGACCAGTACACCTCTCACCCGTGCGCACCCCACTCGGCGGACGTATCGCCGTCCGCCAGTTCACCGGAGACCAGTTCCTTCACGACCCGCTCCAGCCCGAACGCGCGGGACGCCTTCACCAGCACGACGTCGCCCGGCTCCAACCGTTCCCGCAGCAGCTTCACGGCCGACTCGACATCGGGGACCCACACCGACTCCCCGGACCACGAGCCCTCCAGCGACGCACCCAGGTGTATCCGACGTGCCTCGGCGCCGACCACCACCAGCTGCTGCACACCGAGACGGACGATCAGGCGGCCGAGTGCGTCGTGCTCGTCGTCCGCGCCCGCGCCGAGCTCCCCCATGGCGCCGAGCACCGCCCAGGCCCGCCGGCCCCGGCTCATGTCGACCAGGGTCTTCAGCGCCGCCCGCATGGACTCCGGATTGGCATTGTAGGCGTCGTTGACGACGGTGACGCCCTCACCGGTCACCGTCACCTCCATCCGCCAGCGGCTACGGGCCCGCGCCTGCGACAGCACCGACGCCGTACGCCCCGGTGGGAGCCCGAGCCGGATCGCCACCGCCGCGGCCGCCAGCGCATTGGCCACCTGGTGCGCGCCGACCAGGTTCAGCATGACGGGATGACGCTCGCCGCCGGCCAGCAGGTCGAAGCGGGCCAGCCCGGAGTCCTCGACCCGCACCCCGACGGCCCGCACGTCCGCCCGGTCGCTCTCACCGAAGGTGATCACGCTACCGCGAGTGTGGGCTGCCATCGCCGCGACCAGCGGGTCGTCGACGTTTAGGACGGCAGCGGCGGAGGCGGCCCCGGCGAGCTCTCCCTTGGCTCGGGCGATACCGGCACGTCCGTCCGCGTACTCGCCCACATGGGCCGAACCGACGTTCAGCACGACCCCGATCTCCGGCCGGGCCAGCGCGCACAGGGCGGCGATGTGCCCGAGCCCACGGGCACCCATCTCCAGTGCGACGAACCTGGTGGCCGGCTCCAGGCGCAGCAGGGTGAGTGGCAGGCCGATCTCGTTGTTGAACGAGCCGGGCGCGGCCACGGTCGGCCCGAGCTCCGCCAGCAGGTCGGCGAGAAGATCCTTGGTGGTGGTCTTTCCCGATGATCCCGTCACCGCGACCACCGTCGCCGACGACCGGTTACGCACCTCGGCGGCGAGCGCGGCGAGCGCGGCGAGCGCGGCGAGCGGGTCGGTGACCACCACCGCCGGCACGCCGACCGGCCGTGTCGTGAGCACCGCGACCGCGCCGGCCCGCACCGCATCCGCGGCGAAGCCATGGCCGTCGACCCGGGCTCCGGTCAACGCGACGAACAGCGCACCGGGGGTGACCTGTCTTGAGTCGACGACGACGCCGGCGACCAGGGCATCCGGGTCGGGTACGGCGTCCAGCCTGCCGTTGGTGGTGGTAGCGACCTCGCGCAGGGACAGCATTATCACCAGTGGATGCCTCTCACACCTGGCTGGGACGTGACGCGGGGCGGCACCCGGCCAGCTCCGTCCGCAACGCGTCACGATCGTCGAACGGGGTCACCGTGCCATCGCGCACCTGACCGGTCTCGTGCCCCTTACCGGCCACCACGACCGCGTCGGCCGGTCCGGCCTGACGCACGGCGAGACCGATCGCCGTGGCCCGGTCGGGCTCGACCACCACGCCGCCCCGAAGGCCGGCGGGCACCCGGGCCGCGCCGGCACACATCTGGGCAATGATCGCATCCGGGTCCTCCGACCGGGGATTGTCGCTGGTGAAGATCGAAAGATCCGCGCCGCGGGCCGCGGCGGCCCCCATCAGGGGACGCTTCCCGCGATCACGGTCACCACCGCAGCCGAGAACGACGATCACCCGGCCGGTGACCAACGGCCGCACGGTACGCAGCAGCGTCTCGACCGCGTCCGGCGTGTGGGCGTAGTCGACGAGGCCGAGAAACGGCTGGCCCGCGTCGACCCGCTCCATCCTGCCCGGCACCCCTGGCAGGCTCGCGAAACCCCTGACCGCGGTTTCGGCCGGCACGCCGGTCTCGGCGAGCAGCGCGAGTGCCACCAGGGCGTTGCTGACATTGAACGTTCCGGGCAGCGCGATGCGCACCTGCACGTCCGTGCCCTGCGGACCGAGCGCGCGGAAGGTGGTCCCCGTGGGATCGGTGGCCACGTCGACGGCACGCCACCGCGCGTCGGGGTTCACCCCGCAGGTCACCGCGCCCGGAATTCGACCCGCGAGCCGGCGTCCCCACCCGGTGTCCGTGTCGACCACCGACACACCGGTGCGCCGCGGGGTGAACAGTGCGGCCTTCGCCTCGAAGTAGTCGTCCATCGACAGGTGGAAGTCGAGGTGGTCCTGGCTGAGGTTGGTGAAGGCCGCTCCGGCGAAGTGGATTCCCCCCACCCGGTGCAGTGCGACGGCGTGGCTGGAGACCTCCATCGCGGCCGCGGTGACCCCGCGTTCGACCATGACCGCGAGCAGTGCCTGCAGGTCCGTCGCCTCCGGGGTGGTACGCACGGACGGGACCGCGGTACCCGCGATCCGCGTCTGGACCGTCCCGACGAGTCCGGTCGAGTGCCCCGCGGCACGCAGTCCGGCCTCCAGCAGGTATGCCACGGTGGTCTTGCCGTTGGTGCCGGTGACACCCAACAGTCTCAGTGACGCCGACGGGTCGCCGTAGACCCAGGACGCGACCGCTCCCAGCACCGCACGCGGGTCGACGGCCACGAGCAGCGGGACCGCGGCGGGCACGGTCGTCTCCCGGGTCACGGTCCCACCCGTGGCCGTCTCCCGGATAACACGTTCGGCACCGGCCCGGTCGGTGAGTACGGCCGCGGCGCCGGACGCGAGCGCCTGGCCGGCGAAGGCGGCGCCGTGCACATGGGCGCCGGGCAGGGCGGCATACAGGTCACCGGGCCGGACCGCCCGCGAGTCGTGGGTGACGCCGTGGACGACAACCCCCTCGTAGCCGGCGCCGACCACATCAAGATCGGGATATCGGGCCGCCAGGTCGGTGAGCGCCCGCGCCGCAGGGATGGCCGGGCGCAGCCCCGATGAGGTCACGCCGACGACATTAGTAGCCGGCCGTCCGGGACCTGCGACGGGTCAACGGCTCGCGCCGAGGTCGATGGTGAGCTTCGGGCCTGTCGTGCCCGTCGGGGGCACTGCCATCGTCGCCAACGCGAAGGACATCACCTTTTTGAACACGGGCGCGGCAACCGTCCCGCCGAAGTGGCCGTCCCGGGGATTGTCGAGCACCACCTCGACGACCACCTTCGGCTGGTCCGCGGGGGCGAAGCCCACGAACGAGGCCACATAGCCGTTGTAGTGGCCGGCCGGTCCCACCCGCTCGGCGGTTCCGGTCTTACCTGCGACCCGGTAACCGGGGATCGCCGCGAGCGGCGCGGTCCCCGAGTCGGACGTCACCGCCTCCAGCATCTGGGAGAGAGTCGCCGCCGTGCTCTCACTGATCACCCGGGTGCCGGGTTCACGAGGGGTGGTGTGCACGATGCCGTCCGGTGACGTGGTGCTGTCCACCAGGCGGGGTGGGACCCGCACACCACCGTTGGCGATGGTGGCGTAGACCGATGCCATCTGGATCGCGGTCGCGGACATCCCCTGCCCGTAGGCGATCGTGGCCGCCTGCTGGGGATCCCAGGCCGACGACGGCGTCAGCAGGCCAGCGCTCTCGCCCGGGAAACGCAGCGCGGTCCGCGACCCCAGGCCGAACGCGCGCAACGCACCTTCCAGATTGGCCGAACCGAGCTTGCGAGCGATCAGGATCGTCCCGATGTTGCTGGACCTCGCCAGTACGCCGGTGGCGGTCAGGTACTCGGTTGCGTGCGGCTCCGCGTCGGTGAAGGTCTGGCCCGCGATACGCAGGTTCGACGGCACCGTGACCGGCGTGTCGGCCGAGATCAGACCGCGATCGATCGCCGCAGCCATGGTGATGACCTTGTTGACGCTCCCCGGTTCGTAGACGTCCTGGGTGGCCCGGTTCTTCAGCGTCGCGGGATTGGCAGCGCCGATCCTGTTGGGGTCGTAGTCCGGCGCGTCCGCCATCGCCAGGATGTTCCCGGTGGCGGGTTCCATGACCACGACGGTGCCGCCGTCGGCCTGGGTGGTCCGGACGGCCTCGGCGATCGCGTTCTGCGCGGCCCACTGGACGTCGCGGTCCAGCGTGAGCCGGACGCCCGACCCGGGCACCGGGTCCTTCTCCCGGCTGGACCCGGACGGGATCGGCCGGCCGGCCGGGTCCACCTCGACGCGGCGCACCCCGTCGGTCCCGCGCAGCAGCCTGTCATAGGCGCCTTCGATACCACCACCGCCCACGAGCACGCCGTTGTCGCCGACCGTGGTGAAACCCACCACGTTGGACGCGAGCGAGCCGGACGGATACATGCGGCGGCGTTCCTCCAGGACACCGATGCCGGACAACCTGAGCCCGGCCACCTCCTTGCCCACGGCCGGTTCGAGCCCACGGGCCAGGTAGACGAAGCGTCCGCTGCCCAAAAGCTTCGTGACCAGGGTGTCCACCGGTACCTTGAGCAGAGGCGAGAGGGCGGTCGCAACCGCGCGGGCGTCGGTGACGTTGCTCGGGTCCCCATATACCGAACGTGCGTCGACATCCTGCGCCAGCGTAGCCCCGCTACGATCGGCGATGACCCCTCGGGCCGCGTCGAGCGTCACGATGTTCGTCCGCTGCTTCTCGGCGCGCTTGGCATAGGCGGACGCCTGGAACCCCTGCAGTTGCGTCAGGCGGCCGGCGAGCACCACCAGCAGGGCGCAGAGGATGACGACCGTGGCCCGTAGCCTGCGGCGGGTACTGCCGAGCCTCATCGGCGGGCGGGAGACCCGAGCGCGCGGTGGCCGGCGGGCCGGACCCGGGCCTCGTGGCGTCCCCGCCCGGTAGCCGGTGGCGTGGGAGGGCCGGCGGGCGCGGCGCGGATCCCGCCGGCGGTCCGACCGATAGGCGTACTCCTCTTCTCCCTCCCCGGTGACGTAGCCGTCCGGATCGCCGTAGCCGTAGCCGTAACCGTCCGGGTCCGCGTAGCCGGCGGCGAAGCCGTCGTCGTCGCGCTCAACCCACTGATCGTCCGTGACATGGCGACCACGATCCGACACGAGGCGTAGCCGAGAACGGCCGCGCCGGGACGAACGGTGAAGAGTAGAGGTCACCGGGCGCCCCCGGCCGGCCCGTTACCGGCCGGAGCGGAGGTGGCCGGAGCCTGGCGTGCGGTCTGTCCCGGCGGTGGCACCACGATGGTGACAACACCGGAGAACGGATCCGTATCGATCACACGGGCGCCGGCCGGCAGCGGAGCTCCCGGCGACAGATATTCGGGCATGCCACTGGGAACCATGCCGAGCTGGGTTGCCCTGGCCGCCAGACTCGCCGGGTCGGACAACCCGTCAAGGCGCATCGAGAGCGCCTGCTCCTCGTCCGCGAGAGCCGACGAGCGGATCTGGAGATCGTGCACCCGGAACGCGTTCTGCGCGAGTGCCGTGTTGAGCAGGAGCAGGCACATGAGGCCCGCACCCATCAGCAGCAGCAACAGGATGACGAACGGCGCGCGCGGCGCACGGCTGCGGGGGACGGGACGGGTGACCGTCAACGGTGACGGCGCGGGCGACCACCGCGGGCGCGCCGTGGGACGGGCCGGACGGTCGAGAACCGGCAGGGCGCCGGCGGTACCCGTCCGTCCGCTCAGGGACGGGATCGGGATGGCCGTATCGGCGTACGCGGTGGCCGATGTGGCACGGGCAGCCCGGGGCGGCGCGGCGCGGACGGTGTCCGCCCCGGCCCTCGTCCGCAGTCGCCGTGGCGGCGCCGGCGCCGGGGCCGGCGCCGTCATGCCACACCTCGGGCTATCCGCTCGACGGCGCGCAGCTTCGCCGCGGACGCCCGGGGGTTGGCGGCCACCTCGTCCGGAGACGGCGTCTCTCCCCCGCGGGTGAGCCAGCGCATCGTCGGCGCGGCCTCCGGTGGGATCACCGGCAGGTCCGGCGGCACTGCCGGCCGGACCCGGGCCGCAAGCGCCCGCTTGACCATGCGGTCCTCAAGCGAGTGGTAGGCAAGCACCACGAGCCTCCCCCCAACGGCGAGAGCGTCGAGTGCCGCCGGCAGTGCCTGCGCGAGCGCCTCGAGTTCGCCGTTAACCTCGATCCTCAGTGCCTGAAACGTGCGCTTTGCCGGATTTCCACCGGTACGGCGGGTGGCTGCGGGAATGGCCCGGCGAACAAGATCGGCAAGCCGTGCCGAGGATGCGAACGGCTCACGAACACGTTCGGCGACCACAGCTGTGGCGATCCGGCGGGCGAACCGTTCTTCTCCGTAGTAGCGCAGGACCCGGGCGAGTTCGTCGACACCGTAGGTGTTGACGACATCCGCGGCGGTACGGCCCCGGGTCGGGTCCATCCGCATGTCGAGCGGGGCATCCCGGGAATAGCTGAATCCCCGCTCGTCGGTGTCGAGCTGAAGCGAGGAGACGCCGAGGTCGAACAGGATGCCGGAGACCTCGCTCAACCCGAGCCCGTCCAGAACGGTCGCCACCTGGTCGTAGACGGCATGGACCAGCGTCACCCGGTCGGCGGCGTCCACGAGCCGCGCACGGCTGTAGGCGAGTGCCTGCGGGTCGCGGTCCAGTCCGACCAGCCGGATGCCCGGGCAGGTGGCGAGTAATGCCGTCGCATGGCCGGCGAGTCCCACAGTGGCATCGACCACCACCGCTCCCGGCTCACTCAATGCCGGTGCCAGCAGGCCGACGACACGGTCGGAGAGGACCGGGGTGTGCGTGGCGTCCACCTCGACCTCCTCGAACGGCTCGTGGACTTCGCGGCGGTTGGAAGATGCGGCGTGTGAAGACGGGGAGGACGAAGATGCGGGGGACGACATGTGGCGGAGTCGGGCTGTCGACGTGACCGCCCCGAGAGAACGGCGTGTGCCCAGGTCCCGCCCCGCTCACACCACCGGACACCGGGGAAGTGGCATCCGGTAAGAGCGGGGGGAGACCTCGGCGCACGCCAGCGCTTCGAGCTCCTCGGGGTCTGCGTCGACGAGGGGAAACGTGCCCGATAAATCACTCAGGGTCCCCGATGGCCGCGCAGCCTTCACGGCCGACTGGCTACACCCATTTCAGATGACGCCTGGCAACACCTCCTCGGAAAGTGCGGCGAAGTTCTCCTCCTGGCTGGCGAGATAGGCGTCCCAGCGGGACGCATCCCAGATCTCCACCCGGGTGTTCGCACCGTTCACGACGCACTCCCGGGTCAGTTCCGCGTAAGCCCGTAGCGCGGGTGGGATGGTGATCCTGCCCTGCCGGTCGGGAACGTCGTCGGATGCCGAGGAAAAGAAGACGCGGCTGTAATCCCGTAGCGCCTTTGCCGTAACAGGGGCGGTTCGCAGAGACTCACTGATCCGGGTGAACTCGACCATGGGGAACACGTAGAGACACCGCTCCTGCCCCTTGGTAATCACGAGTCCCCCTTCCAGTTCCTCGCGGAACTTCGCCGGCAGTGTGAGCCGGCCTTTGTCGTCGAGCCGTGGCGTGTGGCTGCCGAGGAACATCGACGCCCTCCTCGCCCGAGCCCGGGAGGTTCACGGCCATCCGACCCCACCCTGGTTGGCTTTTGAGTGCGTCCGCCCCCCACTGCGCGCCACTGTACCCCACTCCCCCCCAC
>NZ_CADDZT010000075.1:0-5605 GCF_902812655.1 Candidatus Frankia meridionalis
CCCGGCGTCGGCAAGACCATGCTCGCCAAGGCACTCGCGCGTTCGATCGACGCCCGCGTCCGTCGCGTCCAGTTCACGCCCGACCTGCTGCCGAGCGACGTCACCGGCGTAAGCGTCTACAACCAGGACACCCGGGACTTCGAGTTCCGGCCCGGGCCGGTCTTCGCCAACATCGTCGTGGGCGACGAGATCAACCGTGCCGCGCCGAAGGCCCAGTCGGCGCTCCTGGAGTGCATGGAGGAACACCAGGTCACCGTTGACGGTGTCACCTACCACCTGGATTCCCCGTTCATGGTCATCGCGACCCAGAACCCGATCGAGATGGAAGGCACCTACCCGCTGCCGGAGGCGCAACGCGACCGTTTCACCGCACGGGTGTCCATGGGTTACCCCTCACCCGCGGCCGAGCTGGCCATGGTCGACAACCACGGCAACGCCGAACCCCTAGACAAGATCAACTCTGTCACCGATGCCGCCGAGATCGCGAAGCTCATCTCCCTGGTCCGCACCGTGCACGTCTCCGACGAGGTACGCCATTACATCGTCGACCTTGTGACGGCCACCCGCCGCCATCCCGACCTCGCCCTCGGTGCGTCCCCTCGCGCGACACTCCACATCATCAGGACCGCCCGAGCCCGGGCCGCCCTCGACGGCCGCGCCTTCGTGGTTCCCGACGACGTCCAGGCGATGGCCGAGCCGGTGCTCGCCCACCGGCTGCTGGTACACCCGGAACTTACGATGTCGAGCGTGTCCACCACCGATGCCGCCTCCCGGATCATCGCAGAGATCGTCGCCCGGGTCCCCATCCCGCGGGCAGGGACACGCCCGCCGCATCGCGGCCGTTAGATCACAATGCTGGACTTCCTGGCGGCACTGCGCGGCCTCACCATGCGGGGACGCTGCTTTCTCGCCGCCGGGACGGCCTGCTGCGGCTCCTCGATCGCGGTGGGCGAGAAGGACCTGTTCCGCGTCGGCCTGCTGCTGCTCGCCCTCCCACTGTTCGCCGCGGCGTTCGTATGTCGGACCCGCTACCGGCTCGCCTGCACCCGCCGTCTCGACCCCGCCCGCGCGTCCGTGGGCGGTTCGGTTTCGGCGAGCATCCGGATCGACAACATGAGCCGGCGTTCCTCCTCAGTGCTGCTGATGGAGGACCACATCCCCGATCGCCTCGGCTACCGGGCACGATTCGTACTCGACCGAGTGGACGGCGGGGGTACGCGGGAACTCTCCTACGAACTTCGGGCCCAGCTACGCGGCCGCTACCTCATCGGACCGATGTCGATCCGTCTCAGCGACCCCTTCGGCCTGTGCGAAATCTCCCGCGCGTTCCGCAGCCGCGACGAGTTGATCATAACCCCGGCGGTCGAGGTGCTGCCCCGCTCCCGTCCAGGTGGTCGGGTCACGATCAGCAACCACCGTGGCCGGAGCACACCCACCATTGGCGGGGACGACTCGTCCACCCGTCCCTACCAGCCCGGGGACGATCTGCGGCGGGTTCACTGGCGCACCAGCGCGCGCGCCGGTGCGCTGATGGTGCGCAGGGACGAAAGTGTGCGCTCGGGCACCACGGCCCTGCTGTTGGACACCCGGGCCGATGCCTGGTTCGGTACGGGCCGCACGGCGTCCTGGATCGGTGGCGGTCCGATGTCGTCGTTCGAGTGGGCGGTCAGCGCCGCCGCCTCGATCGCCGTACACCTCACCGCGACCGGCCAGGAGGTCCGTCTCGTGTGCCGAGCCGACGGCGGGACCGGTATCACGGCAACGGCAACGGCAACCGGCAGCTCCACCGCGCTGCTGGACGAACTCGCCGATGTGCGGACCACCGCCCCCGCATCCCTGCGTGCCCTGGTCGGCCGGGCCCGGATCGCCGACAGCGGGATGCTCGTGGCCATCCTGGGCAGAACCGACCCTGCCGAGGCTGCGATTCTCGCCGGGACACGGTCACGGGGCCTGCCCGCAATCGCCGTGCTCGTCGATGTCGCCACCTGGAGCACGGATCGCTCCACCGACCGGGACCAGTCCGTGGAGGCATGTCGCACGGTCTTCCGGCACCACGGCTGGACAGTGATCATCGCCGGTTGCGGCGACAAGCTCGCCGATCTGTGGCCCCATGCGTCCGGGCGGGACCCCGGCGCCCTCGGCACGAGCGCGCCGGGCGCCGGCCGGGACATCCCGGTGGAGGCCGTTACCACCTCCGGCAACCCGACGACGGTGCGGCAGCCCGCCGGTGGGCTGCCGCCGACGACGGACGCCGGAGCCGGGTGGTGATCCCCCGCCGCGCTGCGTCCGCCGGCGGTGCCGTCGCGTCCCTGCTGTGCGCATCCGCGCTCGCACCGCTGTTCGACGGCTTCTGGTGGTGGTTCGGCCCGGTACTCGTGGTCACGATCGTGTCGATGAGCGTGTCCGCCGTCAGCCGGGCGCTACGGCTGCCGTTGGCGGCCGGCGTCCTCCTCGGAATGCTCGGCGCAATGATCACCGTGACGGCACTGTGCGCACGGGACACCGCGATCGCCGCTGTGGTACCGACCCGTCGAACCGTGAGCGCCTTGCACACGCTGCTCGCGGCCGGCCGGGACGACATCTCCCGGCTCGCGGTGCCGGTGCCGCAGCGACCAGGACTGACGGTACTGACCGTCATCGGCGTGTACTTCGTCGTGATGGCCGTCGACTTCCTGGTGGTGACGATCCGACGCCCGACACTCGCCGGACTGCCGTTGCTGGCGCTGTTCGCGGTACCGGCCGCGGTGCTACCCCACGGTGTCGGACCTGTCCCGTTCGTGCTCGGCGCGCTCGGATTCCTCCTCCTGCTGCTGCTGGACGGTCAGGAGTCGGTGGAACGCTGGGGCAAGCCGATCACCGATACCGGGTACTCCTCGCCACGCAACATCCCGGGGACTCTTGGCGGCGCCATCGCCGTCTGCGCAGTGGTGTGTGCGGTGGCCGTCCCGGTCGTGCTGCCTTCCCCGGACGGATCGGGCCTTGTCGGACGCGGTCACGGCGGCGACAGCACCTCCGACGGCCCGAACTCCGCAATCGTGCTTCCGCCGTTCGTCTCGATGTCGCAGCAGCTGCATGCCAGCCAGACCATCGGGCTGCTGTCGGTGCGCACGGCGACGCCTCAGTACCTCCGGTTGACCGCGCTGGAGCAGTTCGACGGGCAGCGCTTCACCCTCCGCCCGCTGCGCGCCGTCGGCGAGGCGAGGGTCAGTAACGGACTGCCCCCGCCGAACCGCAACGCCCGCACCACGGCCGTGTCCGCAACTATTGACGTGTCGAAAAGCCTGGTCGAACGTTACCTTCCGCTACCGGGTTCCCCCACCAAGATTAACAATCTTGACGGTGACTGGCGGTTGTCCGCCGAGACCGGAACGGTCTTCAGCACGCGGACGTCGACGGCCGGCGCGTCCTACCAGGTCGAGGCATCCGTGCCCGACCCGCTACCGGACCAGCTCATGGCCTCACCGCAGACGGTCCCGGCCGATCTGAAGATTGACACAGAGCTGCCCACCACCACCGATCCGCGGATCCAGACCCTGGCACGC
This sequence comes from Candidatus Frankia meridionalis, assembly GCF_902812655.1. Taxonomy (GTDB): domain Bacteria; phylum Actinomycetota; class Actinomycetes; order Frankiales; family Frankiaceae; genus Protofrankia; species Protofrankia meridionalis. The sequence continues at coordinate 3,543 of NZ_CADDZT010000075.1, forward strand.
ACCCTCACACGCACCAGCACCAACGCCTACCGGCAGGCTCTCGCGATCCAGGACTACCTGCGTAGCGGCAATTTCACCTACGACCTGGGCGGCGCGCCCACGACGCAGGACGGGGCGCTCGCGGAGTTCCTGTTCGCAACCAGGCGTGGCTACTGCGAGCAGTTCGCCTCCGCGATGACCGTGCTGCTGCGGGAGCTCGGCATTCCAGCCCGCGTAGCGATCGGTTTCGTCCCGGGCAGCAGACAGGCCGACGGGACCTATCTGATCACCAACAAGGAAGCTCACGCGTGGCCCGAGGTGTGGTTCGCCTCCACCGGGTGGATCCGCTTCGAACCGACCCCCCGAGGGGACGGCGGCACCGCCACTCCCAGCTATGTTCCGGCGACGACCCCACCGGGGCAGAGCCCACAGTCCACGGCCACAGACCCCTCGGCCGTCCCCACACCGGCCCCGACCGCGATCCCGAGCTCCGGCACAAGCGGGGACGACGGGCCGCAGCCGCAACCGGATATGGCTGCACGGACCCGGCCCGCGGCCGGCTCCCTGCTGTGGATCCTGGCCTGTGTCCTCGCCGGGATGATCGCCGTGACACTGCTGCTGGCGCCGGCCATGGTGCGGCTCACGCGTCGGCGGCACCGTCTCACCACCGCCGCGGCGGGCAGTTCATCCGACGGCAACGACGCAACATCCGTGGCTGCCCGCGTTCACGCGGCCTGGGCCGAACTGACGGATCTCGCCACCGATCTCAGGCTGCCGCTGCGTCCCGCCGAGTCGCCACGGGCCAGCGCGACGCGGCTGGCCGCGTACATCGCGGCCGGCCCGGAGATCCAGGAGCAGGACGCCGAGGCGGGTGGGGCGGCGTTGACCCGGATCGCCGCGGCGGAGGAGCTTGCCCGCTACGCACCACCGCCGCTCACCCGATCCGGCGTCTCCGAAGAACGGCTTGGGCACGACCTGCTGACGGTGACCCGACTGCTACGGATGGCGGCGCCGCGCGGCAACCGTACGCTGGCGGCAGTAGCACCACGATCGGTAGTCAGTGGATTCCGTGGACTCGGTGGACTCGGTGGACTCGCTCGGCCAGGGACGAACCGGCTGCGCGACCGTCGGCGGTCGGTCCAACGCGTGCGCGGGGATCTGGTGCGCGGGGATCTGGTGGGAACCGCGCGACAGGACCCCGCGGACAACTGAGGCGGACAGCTGAGACAGCCGTGACGACTGCCTGACGGACCATCTTCAGGGTCGGCACGAGCGACCGCTCAGCGACCGTCGCGGTCTTCCCATCGGCGGCGCCACCGTTCCTCAAGCCGCTCCACGACCGAGGTTCGGGTCCGACGGCGCGAAGGCGAGGGATGACGACCACCCTGTTCGACGCCACGGCCACTCATCCGGCGAAGGTCAGCAGCGCCACGTCGCGCCGCGAACAACATCAGGACAAACCCGAGTATGCCGAGAACCACAATCAGCGGAGTTCGGTTGAGCGCGACCCCGACGACCAGGACGACCAACCCGAGCCCGAACAGGAGAAGGCTACGGCGCACCCTGCGCAGCAGGTAGGTACGAGGGTTCGTCGAGCGGACCGTGCTCGCGAACTTCGGATCGTCCTCGACGAGCGCGCGCTCGATCTGTTCCAGCAGGCGCTGCTCGTTTTCCGAGAGCGGCATCGACGCTCCTCCCACGACCGGCAGGTCCGGCAGACGGAACCTGACACCCAAGAATAGGCACGACCGAGCGGGTGCGGTAGACAACCGACCATGCCGAGACAGACCGATCGGTTCGTCCTGTCGTCAGTCCTCCCCGGCAGCGTCCCCGCCCATGCCCGGACGTGTCATCAGAGATGCCGGTCGGACCATATCGGTGCCGAACCGGAGACGAGCCCGATCAGCAGCGCGTTCGGCATCCCGCCACCCGAACCGGCGCTCGCCGAGCGTCGGTTGGTGGCCGATTTCCCCTGCTGGTACCAGCTTCTCGGCCCGCACACCGACCAGGCGTACCACCATGCCCGCGCGCGGAAGCCCGTCGAAAAGATCACACATCGTCCGGTAGATCGTCTGCGCGACGTC
>NZ_CADDZT010000075.1:6076-12209 GCF_902812655.1 Candidatus Frankia meridionalis
GGTCTCGGGCAGCGTGCGTGCCCGGGTCACGGTGGTGAAGTCGCCGTAGCGGACCTTGAGCGAGATGGTGCGGGCGACATGGCCCTGGCTGCGTAGTCGGGCTGCGACCCGTTCGGACAACCGCAGAAGCTCCCGGACGATGCCGGCCCGTTGCGCGGTGTCGACGGGGAACGTCTCCTCGGCACCGATGCTGCGTTCCACCGCAGGTGGACTGACCGCCCGGTCGTCGTGGCCGTGCGCGAGTGCGGACAGCTGCGCTGCTGCCGCCTGGCCGAGCGCGAACTGGAGCGTGGCGAGCGGGGTGTTCGCAATATCACCGATAGTGCGCAGACCGAGACGGTGCAGGATCGCTTCGGTGCGTTCCCCGACTCCCCACAGCGCGGCTGTCGGCAGCGGGTGCAAGAAGGTAAGGACACCATGGGCGGGGACCAGCAGCAGCCCGTCCGGCTTGCACCGCGCCGATGCGATCTTGGCAACGAACATCGACGGTGCCACCCCGACCGAACAGGTGAGCTGCTCCTGCGAGGCCACCCTCGCCCGGATGGCCGCCGCAACCCGGACCGGGGATCCCAGACGCCGCCGAGCGCCCGTGACGTCGAGAAACGCCTCGTCGAGAGACAGCGGCTGGACGATCGGTGTGACATCACGAAAAATTGCCATGATTGCCGCGGACGCCCGCCGGTAGGCGTCATGGTCGGCCGGCAGCACCACCGCAGCCGGGCAGAGCCGGCGTGCCCTGCCCATCGGCATGGCGCTTCGCACGCCGTAGCGGCGGGCCTCATAGGTCGCGGACAGTACCACTCCGCGCACGCCACCGCCGACGATCACGGGACGGCCGCGCAGCCGCGGGTCCGCGCGGACCGCGACCGACGCGAAGAAGGCATCCATGTCCACGTGGAGAACATGACTGCCCCCGTCATCGGGGATCACGTCGTCGGGCATCACGTCGTCGGGCATCACGTCATCGGTCGTTCGGCTGTTCACGGCGGCGGGCAAGGACGTGCAACTGGGTGGCGAGGTCACGGAAAGGGTGCCTGGACGAGGCTGCGATCTCCAGCCGCAGCAGCCGCTCCGCCGCGGAGGGATCCGCATCCACCAGAGCTCCGGGGACCAGGTCCGCAAACACCCGTACCCCGTGGATCGCGATCACATCGGCACCGGCGTCCGCCACCATGCGAGTGAGGGTTTCGGCGTCGAACCGGTGCGCCGGGTCGGATGTCGCGCACCGCCCCCCGGGATCGGCAAGCGCGTACCGGGCCTCCGCGAACCTACCGGCGAGCGCCCGTGCGAGCACGACCGCGTTCCGGTTCGCGGCAACGACACTGAGCAGGCCGCCGGGACGCAACGCCACGGTCGCGACAGCCAGGGCGCGGTCCGGCTCATCCACCACCTCCAGAACGGTGTGACACAGCAACACGTCCGACGACGCCACCCCGACGATCTCCGGAACGGTTGAAAGATCTCCCTGCCGAGCGTCCACGAGATGCGTGACCCCGCGCTCGGCCGCCCGCCGGTCCAGTGACGCGAGCGCGTCCGGGCTCGGATCGATGACGGTCACCCGATGCCCCTGTTCCGCCAGCGGCACCGCAAACCCTCCGCTCCCGCCGCCCGCGTCCACGATGCCGAGCGTGCTGTCGTCCCGTGGGGTCAATGCGGCAAGAGCATCTCGTAGTCCCTGCCAGACCACGGCCTGCCGAAGATCTCCCCAGGTAACCGGACGAGTTCTGACAGCCATGCCTTACCTCCCGTTGGGCGATGCCCGGTGAGGACTCCCCGACCTCTTCGGCAGGGTAGCCACGGACGACCACTTTCGAACCTCAGGTGGGGAGCCGGAGACCTATGGCTATGCCGACCACCAGACCTCCCAGGGACAGACCGGCCAACCGCAGTACCCAGTCAGGCGGACGCCGTCGTCCCCGCCGCAAAGCTTCGCGTGACTGCTCGGACACGTCAGACGGTTCCGTCCGTTGCGACACCTGCCGCGAACCGTTCCCACGAATGATCAGACTCACACATGACCCCCACCACCAGTAACCAAGATGCATCGGATGGTCACTGATAGTGAGCGCTGGCTCTGTGGTGTGCAAGACGAGTTACGCGGCCCGCCCGACCATTCGAATTGGAGATCGGCCCGGACAGCGGATTCGGTCACCGACGGCGCTGATCGTGGGAAAACCGGGCAAAATCGGCAACCATGGCCGGCAGTACCGGTTGGGATGGCAGACCCAACGTCGTTTCCACGACTCCGAGAAAAATCTCGACCTGTCGTACCAGGTCATCGGCATCACGGGTACCGACCACGGGCAGACCTGCCTCGGCCGCCGCCCGCCGGGCGGCACCTGCCGCGAAGAACTGCGCCCACTCCGCCAGCTCGGGTGCCACCGCCGCAAGCAGCCTCCAGGCACTCGCCGGCCGACCGCGATGACCGGGGCGAGCCTGTGCCCGGTCGGCGAGGACCGCCGCCGCGACACGCAACGCCGCCAGATGAGCCAGGGCGTACCGCTCTGCGGGGACCTGGACGAGACTCGCCTCGTCAAGGCCGTGCCGCGCGGCCATGAGCAGCTCGTCCCGGGAACGGCGGGGCAGGCCCACGGAGGGGATCGACGTTCGGACACCACGACGTCCCCGAGTCAGGACAGGCACCGCAGACGCGGCATACCGATCATTAGCCTGCTGACTCATGACCACCCCTTCCAGCATATCGAACGCATGTTCGAACACTGGAACGAGTAAACCTCACCCAAGCCAGATCGGTCAACATCACCGAAGGCGCCGGCTTACCGAGGGGATGAGGCAAAGAGCACCGCACGGATGACGCCGCGACAATCATCCGGACAACCCGCACGTCAACCGCAGTGGACCAACCAAGCCGCGGGGTCTCCCATCCCGAACGCTACGAATACATATCCGGCTGCAGTTCCTCGGGCCGGCCGTGGGGCCGCGCAGCCGGTTGCGCAGCCGGTCGCGCAACCGGCTGACCGTTGTCCGCCGACCGCGACCAGCCGACCGTGACCGGATCACGGGAAGCCCCGCCGTCCCACCTGATGCCGCCATCCCGGCCACGCCTGCCGGCAACCGGCGGCAGACCGGACAGCAACCGCAGAAACCAGCCCAACGTCAGGAGAACCAGCGGATCGTGGGCACCCCCACAGCGGCGGTGGTCGTCGTCCACGAACACCAGCGACGTACCGTCGTGTGCGAACCGGAGAAGACTGCGCCCACATCCGTCGAAAAAGCCGCACTCGAAGACGGACCTGCCGGGAACAACCCACCGCGCCGTATGACCGCCGGGGAGTTCGACGGTGCCGCCGCCGCGGCGGCGTGCTGGTCGGAAGGCGGCCAATGGGATTCGCATGACGGGGTCGAGTACCCGTATCCCGCGATGGTCGAGGTCGGCCTCCAGCGCCAGCGGACGCCCCTCAACCATCAGCTCGACCCGGCGGGCACCCTGCCAGTCCGCGAGGATCGCCGCGACACGGCTGTCGGCCGCTACCAGCACAAGGTGATCCTGTCTGCCATCGACGATATTCAGGGTCACCTCGTGCAGAAGTCCTCGCCGCCGCATCTCCTTCGTCGATGTGTCCGCCATGATTGGCACACCTCCTGTTGTTCCTTCGCCCCCGTTACAGGCAGGCTCGATGGAACAAATTGGAGCAGGTGGCCATCAACCAGCCGTACACATCCGATCACGGCGGACGTTGACGTCCTGTTGACAAACCCACTGGATCAACGGCTGGACGCGCGAAAGGGAACTCGCGGAACCTGGCGTGGCACCAGTCGCCCAGCCGACTCGAACACTCCGCCGCAAAGTGGTTGCGACAGTCTCGCACACGACGCACTCTGCGGTAGACAGACTTCAGAAAAGCAGAGCTGTCACCGTCACGAAGACCATTGGCCAAAGGAATCGCGATCATGGCTCTCGCCAAAGGCGGCGTCGTGACACGGTCGCGCCGCCGGAGGCCCCGAGGAAGCACCGAACCCGGAATCGGGTATCGCCGGATACCGCGACCGGACCGGTCGGCACGAGAAGGTCACATGCCAGACGAAGAGCACCTGCAGTTCGCAATCCTGGGACCCACCGAGGTCAGCCGCCACGGCGAAAGAATCGTTCTCGGTGGAAGACAGCGGAAGGCGCTGCTCACGGCCTTGCTGCTGGATGCCGGCCAGATCGTGACGACCTACCGGCTGATCGAGGCGGTCTGGGACGGTCATCCCCCGGACCGGGCGTTGGCGACCCTGCGTACGCACATGAGCGAGCTGCGCCGCCGACTCGACCCGACCGAGCGTAATCGGCTGCTCATCGGCCACGGTTCGGGATATTCGTTGCAGGTCGACTCCGAGCAGATCGACGCCGCGCGGGCTCGCACCCTGCTGGAGCAGGGCCGCCGCGCGCTCCAGGACGGTGATCCGGTCGCGGCGATAGCCCCGCTGCAGACGGCCCTGGGTTTATGGCGCGGCCAGGCACTCGCCGACGTCGCCGATTACACGTTTGCCGCCGCGCACGTGCAGCGACTCGACGAGTTGCACCGCGATGTGATCCGGACCCGGATCTCCGCGGACCTCTCCCTCGGCCGCCATCAGGAGATCATCGGCGATCTGCGGGGGCTGGTCACCCAATATCCACACGACGAGGGGCTGCGCAGGGAACTCATCGTCGCCCTCTACCGGGCCGACAGGACGGAGGAAGCGACCCAGGCATGCCGCGACGGACTGAAAGGTCTGCACGAACTCGGCCTGGACTCGGCCGCACTGCGCAACCTGCAGGAGCAGATCCTGCGGAGATCGAGCGCCCTGGCCTGGACACCACCGCGGGCACTGGAGCGCCCGCAGTCACCGGCGACGACCAGCCTCGGCATCTACCAGCTCCCCCCCGACATCGCAGACTTCACCGGCCGCGACAGCATCCGGACGCGGATCCTCACCGCGCTGACCGACCCGGCCGCGCTGGCTCGGGGCACGGTCGTGGCCGCGATCGCGGGCAAGCCCGGAGCGGGCAAGACCGCGCTGGCCATCCACCTGGCCCACCGGGTCCGCGAGCACTTCCCCGACCCGCCGTTGTTCTTCGACCTGCGGGGCACCCAGCCCACGGCGCTGGACCCGACCCGGGTACTGTCCCGGCTGGTGCAGGCACTCGGCGTGGCCAGGACCGCGGTGCCCCCCGACCCCGACGATCTCGCCGAGATGTACCACAACATCCTCGCCGACCAGCGCATGGTGATCGTTCTGGACAATGCCGCCGGTGAGTGGCAGATCCGGCCGTTGCTGCCCACCACCCCCGGCTGCGCGGTCATCGTCACCAGCCGGTCCCGGCTGCATGGTCTGGACGCCTTCCACCGGACCATCGCCGACCTGACCGCCACCGAAGCCGTCGCCCTGCTGGCGAAACTCACCGGTGACGACCGGGTCGAGGCCGAACCCGAAGCCGCCCGTGACATCGCCGGGCTCTGTGGTTACCTGCCCATGGCGATCCAGATCGCCGGCCGCAAGATCGCGGCCCACTCACACTGGAGGCTGGCCCGGGTTGCCGTCCGGCTGACCAACGAGCGTGATCGTCTGTCCTGGCTGGAACTCGGGGACATGGAGGTTCGAGCCAGCTTCGCGCTGAGCTATGACGGCCGACCCGAGGACGAACGCCGCGCGTTCCGGTTGCTCGCCCTGCCCAACATCGTCACCTTCGCGCCCTGGGCGGCCGCGGCCCTGCTCGACATCGACGTCGACGAGGCCGAAGACGTCCTGGACCGACTCGCCGACGCCCAGCTCCTGGAACGGCGTAATCCCGACCAGACCGGGCAGACCCGCTACCGGTTTCACGACCTGATGCGGGTGTTCGCACGGGAACGCCTGGCCGATATCCCGCCGGCCGGAACGGAACCGGTGAACCCGGTGAACCCGGCAGCCGCCGTCGCGGAAGAGCAGCGCACCGCGTTCACCCGGATACTGTCGGCGTATCTGACCGTCCTGGACCGCGCCACCGCGGCCTTCGCGCCGGGCGGAGCCTGGATGATCGACAACCAGGTCCTACCGGCGGCACCGCCGGACCCCGACACCCTCGCCGCGCTAGTCTCCTCGCCGCTGGTCTGGTTCGGCATCGAACGCACCAACCTCCACGCCCTGATCGAGCAGGCGGCCAGCC
>NZ_CADDZT010000075.1:12459-13206 GCF_902812655.1 Candidatus Frankia meridionalis
GGCTGGCCGCGGCAGCCACCCGGTTCTACGACTTCGGCGGCCACTGGGGAGACTGGGAGCAGACGCACAACCAGGGCCTCACCGCCGCCCGCCGGTCCGGCAACCCGTTGGCGGAAGCCACCATGCTGTGCAGTCTCGGCGACCGGGACATCGTCCTCGCCTTCGAGGAGGCCTTCTGGAATCTGGACGCCCCGGGCGCCGACCCGGACGGCCGGCCCGCCGTCCAGGCGAACAGCACCGCACGCGACCATCTCGACCTCGCCACCGAACGGTTCACCCGCAGCCTCGAGATCTTCGCTGCCATCGGCAACACCTTCGGCGAGGCACGCAGCCTGCACGGACTTGCCGACAGCTGCCGCGGCAAAGGGCAGCTCGACGAGGCGGTGGACTACTTCGACCGTGCCCTGTACCTGTTCCGCCAGTGCAACAGACCGGCCGCGGAGGCCGAGACGTTGGTGTGCCTGGCAATGTGCCACGGCGACCGCCACGAGATCACCGAAGCCGTCGCCTGCCTGAACACGACCATGACCATCGCCCAGGACCTCGACAACCAGCCCCTGGAGGCGTATGGGTTGCGCCGCCTCGGCGACCTCTACCGCAACCAGACCCGCCTGGAAAGCGCGCTCGTCGCCTACAACGAATCCCTGATCCTGCTCGCGGCCCTGCCCGACCAGCTGTGGGAACCCCGTATCCTGATCCGCCGCGGGGACATGCTCTCGCAGATGGACGACATCCACAGTGCCAGAC
>NZ_CADDZT010000075.1:13606-18917 GCF_902812655.1 Candidatus Frankia meridionalis
GACCCCGACTACTTCATCAACCGCACCGCGGCCAGCCGGCGGATCGTACGGGTCCTCAACACCTGGACCGACCTGGTCACATCCCAGTACGAGCAGGCGTTCGCCGCCGCTGTCAGCACCGCCCTGCGTAACGGGGCGCTGGTCCAGATCCTCCTGCTCGACCCCGACTCGCCCGCGGCCGTGCAACGGGCGAAGGATCTGCGCCGCGTTGTCGACGTCCCTGACTCGATCAGAAGCAACCTGCGGCGGCTGGACGCGATCCGTGCGGGCCTGGACCCGCATCTGCGCCACCGGATGTCCGTACGGGTCTACACCGAACCGCCGCTGACGAGTTACCACCGGTGGGACAACGGAGCCATCGTCTCGACGTACCCGGTCGGCCGCTCCTCGTCGGCTTCCACTCAGCACGAGACGACCGTCGACTCCGCCCTCGTCCAGTTCATCGAACAGCGCTTCACCGACCTGTGGGACCCGGGCGTCAGCACAGGCCTCGACGACTACCTGCGGCTGCCCCTGCTCATCGACTCACGCGCGGGCGGGTCGGACGAACTGTCCGTGCTCTACATCCAGCTGGACGACTCGGTGTTCGTCGCCGACGACAAACTCGCCGCTCTAATCCGCGACAACGGGCCTGACGGGGTGCTGACACAGGTCGCCGGGTCAGGCCGGCATCCCCGCCAGACGCTGGGACGATGCCGGGCACTGCCGTGGCGCGATAACGCACCCCGGATTCAGGCGATCTTCCTGCAGAAGTACGGGGTGGAACCCGGCAGAGTGCTGCGACTGTCACCGCTACGGCCAGCAGGACCACGTACAGCAAGCCCCACCGTTCAGCCGTGAACCCGGTACGGTCCCGAGCATGGGACATGGCGGTGGATATCCGACGGAGACCTGCCCGTTCGTGACCATCGACCTGTGGGGGGTACGCCCCCGCCACGTGCCCCATGCCGTGGCACGGATGGCGCTGGACCGCCGCCATCTCCGGCGCACGACCGGGGTGGTCTTCGCCAGGCTGCTCGGTACCGGACGCGGCCGGACCTTCACCCCGCGCGACGCCGACATGCTGCGCTGGGGGCTGCTGACCGTCTGGGCATCTGCGCGGGACGCAGCCGTATTCGAACGGTCCGCCGTGATCACCGCATGGTCGGGTATCGCGCACGAACGATGGCGTGCCGAACTTCACCCGTTGTCGTCACGCGGACGGTGGTCGCGCCAGCGTCCGTTCGGGGACCCGGTGCCGCCGCCTTCCGGCACGACCGGGCCGGTCGCGGCGATCACCCGGGCGAGGCTGTCGATCCGGCGGGCCCGCGACTTCTGGCGGGCGGTGCCACCGGTGACCGAGGATCTTGCCCGAAGCGATGGCCTGCGGTTCGCCGTGGGAATCGGCGAGGCACCGCTCGGGCTGCAGGGAACCTTCAGTATCTGGGACGACGCCGCCGCGCTGCGCCGGTTCGCCTACGGTCGCGAAGCCCATGCCGATGTCGTTCGCCGCACATCCGATGACGGCTGGTACACCGAGGAGCTTTTCGCGCGCTTCGCCGTCCTGCATACCCACGGAACGATTAACGGACGTGACCCACTGGCACGATCCGGCCGGGACCGAACCCGCTGATCCGACCATGACCGGCGAGTCGGGATACCGATGGTAACCATGGTCACAAAGCACGGGGCCGTTAACCGTGCGTTGAAGATCACGCGGCACGGTGGAGGTTATGCCGAGCCCGGCCCTCATTACCATGACCGATATCACAGCGCGAGTCTCAGCGCAGGTCGGCGCAGGTCGGCGTAGGTCAGCGCAAACCACGGGGCAAGTTACAACAAGAACCAGCCATCGCCCATGAACCCATAAACACAGCCCTCCGGTAACCGAGTTTCACTCTGATTAACAGCCGAATGGAAACAGAAATGTCGACACCCGCCGACTCCGTCGTGTCCTTCCGCCCGCCGCGCCCAACCCGCCGGGTCCTCGTCGCGACCGTGGTGAGCGAACCCACCCGGCGGTCACTGCAGGCGATCCCTACCGTGCTGCTGCGCGCGGACCTCGCCGCCACGGCGTCCGCCCTGGCCGACACGCTGTCGACGTTGCGCCCCGACACCCTGGTCGTCGGTGCGAACGCCGTGGACGCGTCCGCGATCGCAGCGTGGGCGGCGGCGGTCCGCACACAGGACGATCATCGAAAACTTCTGATCATCCGCCGCGGGACCTCGCTCGCGGCCATCGACACGACCGCCGCGGCCGCCCACGGCGTCGAGGTCGTGAACACTCCGGAGGTCAACGCCCGCCACATCGCCCGGTTCGTCACCGACGCCCTGCTGGACGCCGCACGCGGCACGTTTCCGGACGCCCATTCGATCATCGTGGGGCTGATCGGTGCCGGCGCGATCAACGGACGGGTCGCACGTGCCGCAGCCGCCCACGGCCACCGGATCCTCGTCCACACGCCGTCCCTGGCCGCGGATCCGCGGGTCCGGGACGCATGGATGTCCACCCACGGCCTGGCGGACGCTCCCATCACCGTCGCCCGCGACATCGACGCGGTCTTCGCCGGGTCCGATCTCCTCAGCATCGCGGTACCGCTGACCGCCGATGGCCGGCACCCGACCCACGGGTTCATCAACCCCGCCCACGTCAAGGCATTCGCCGGCACCAGGATCGTGTCGATCAGCGAACCGGAGGTTCTGACCGAGGGTGCGGTCATGGAAGCCTACGGCCGCCGGGAGCTCACCGTTGTGATCGACAACGCACCCGGGCTCGTCGACCCGCTCCGCAAGAAAATAGTCGATCGTTTCCCGGACGGCGGAGCGTTGCGTCCAGGCTTCACCCTCAGCTCGGCGGCGATGCGCATGCCCGGCTGCGGCGAAGAACTTGACCAGGCATTTCTCACCGTGGTCGCCAACAGCGAGATCGCTGAACTACCTGCCGAGCCCGATGCCGGATCCGACGGCCTGCTGAACACCGAATCCGACGGCGAATCCGACGGCGAGTTGTGGGCCGCGGCACCGGTCGAACTCGGCGTCGAGCCATGGGTGGCCCGGCGAGATCGAGGTCGCCCCGAGGGCCGGGGCAACACAGACGGGATCATCATCATCGGTGGCGGGATCGTCGGGTTGACCATCGCCCTGAGCCTGCACACCGCCGGCCGGCGCAACATCCAGGTGCTCGACGCAGCCCCGGCCGACCGCACCGACCCCTCTCGGCAGGGCACCACCTACGGCGGGACCGACGGGCGCCACCTGTCACTGACCGAAACCGTTCCGCATGCCGACACGTCCCGCCGCAGCGTTCTCGCCCGGTCGCCGCGTGCCGGCGGCTGGCAGCTGCGCGACCCGAGCACCCTCGATGACAGGGAGCGCGGCTGGGTCGAGGCCTTCGAGGGCTTCACCGACCGCGCCGGCCTGCGCGCGCTCACCGTGGATCTCGTGGTCGGCCTCAACCGACTGGGCCTACGCGGCTGGGAGGCGTTGTTCGCCCGCTACCCACACGTTTTCGACCAGCTGCGGCGGGATACCCGACTTCCCCGCTGTTACCTGTCCGAGGCAGGCCTGGCCGCTGGGATGCTCCTGCAGTCCCAGATCGACTCCACGGTCCGCACGGTCGACCCCGACGAGATCACCCGCCGGTGGCCGGCGCTCGCCACGACCACGAGGACGGTGATGACCACGAACACCGCCGAAGCGGTGCCGGCGGCCCCACGGGCATCGGTCCACGGAGCCATCGAGGTTGACGGGTACGCCGTCAACATCCACCAACTTGCCGACAGCATCCGCGATCTCTCAGTGGCCAACGGCGTGCCCGTGCATGCCGGCTGCCGCGTACACAGCCTGCACCGGCTATCGGACGGTGTGGAGCTCGCCCTCGCCGACGGCTCGACCCGACGCGCGGGCACCGTGATCGTCACGGTCGGCGGGCGCGACCTGGTTGCGCTGCTCGGCGACGACGCGGCATCGTCCGGAGCGGTCCAACACGTCCTCGGTGTTTCCCTGACACTGCCGAACCCCGGCCTGCACCATGCGCTCAAGGTCCACGCACCGGACCCCGTCGGGGTCGTGAACATCACCCTGTCCCAGGACTCCACGATGATCCATGCCAGCGGGGGGTTCGGCTACCTGGGGCTCGCCCGCCCACAGCCCGGCGATCCGCGCGTCGCGGAACTGATGACAGCGTTGGAGGAGCTCGTCGGGCATGTCCTTCCCGCGCTGCGGGGAGCCAACGGGTCCCTCACGGTCCTGGACCGCCGTACCTGCGAACGTCCGATGACCCCGGACGGCCTGCCGGTGCTGGAACCGGTGGACGCCTACGACGGCCGGGTCGTGGTGGCAGCCGGGACGAACGCGGGCGGAACGGTTCAGGCGCCGGCGCTCGCCGTCCTGCTGGAACGCCTGCTCCGCAACGAACCCACGGCGGTACACCTGACACTGCGCCCGGATCGCGTGAGCCTGGCGACCACCCGGACGTGGGTGTCCGCCTGAGCCGACCCGCGCGCAACGACCCGAGTACCCGTTATTGTCAAGCACCTTGGATGGTGTACGAAACGGACCCGACCCGCGAGTGGCAGACCCGCGAGTGGCCGCCTACGTGGTGCGTGGCAGGAACGAGGGCGCGAGGAGGCAGGCTTGATGGAGAACATCAGGCTGGTCCGCTGGACACCCGCACGGATGCGTGCCCGGCTGACGGATGTCATCGCCGTCTACAAGGCCGCCTTCCTCGACATCCACGAACCCGACCCGGCGCGGGCGGCGATCGAGCGCACCATTCACGCCCGCCGCCATGCGGAGCGTCGAGATCTGCGGGCCGTGGCGGCGCTCCTTCCCGACGACCACCTGATCGGCTTCGCCTACGCCCTGCCGGGCAGGCAGGGGCACTGGTGGCACGACGTCGTCTGTGCCGCGCTTGGTCCCGCCGACGCCGCCCTCTGGCTCGGGGACTGTCTGGAGATCGTCGAGTTCCACGTCCTGCCGGAGTTCCAGGGCAGGGGTGTCGGACACGAACTCATGCGGGAACTGCTGCGCGAGGCGCCGCAGCGTACCGCGGCGCTGTCCGCGCTGGAACTTCCCGACAGCCGGGCCCGGCGGCTGTACGCCAGCGAGGGCTTCGTGCCGCTGCTGTCGAACTTCCAGTTCCCGGGAAGCTGGATCGAATACGCGGTGCTGGGCAAGCGCCTCGCACCCGCCGAGTCCACGGAGCTCGCCGCGACGACCGAGGCGACCGGATCCGCCGACGGACAGCAACCGTCGGCGGACTCCGCACGGCGGACCACCCGGCCCGTTCGAGGCAACCGCAGGCAGGCCCGCGCCGGGTGACTTGCGGCCA
>NZ_CADDZT010000075.1:18942-22912 GCF_902812655.1 Candidatus Frankia meridionalis
GTCGGGTGGGCCTTCGCGGTTGCGACCGTCGCCGTACAGATCCCCTACCCCCTGGCCGGGGGCTCGGGCAGGCGTGCCCTCACGGTGGCCTCGGTGTTGCTGTTCTGCGCGACGTCGGTCGTCCACGCGGCCCGCACCCGTAGGGCCGGCTGGACCGCAGGAATGATCGCAATCACGGCGGGGGGCGGTCTGGTCGCCGAAACCGCCGGGGTCCACACCGGCCTCGTCTTCGGCCGCTACACCTACACCGACGCCCTCGGACCGGACCTCGCCGGCGTTCCGACGGTGATCCCGCTGGCCTGGACGATGATGGCCTACCCGGCGTTCGTGCTGGGGCAACATGTGACCTGGCGGCTTGTCGGGACGGAGGGTCATGCCGACGGTACGGGTCCGGCCGACGGTACGGGTCCGGCCGACGGTACGGGTCCGGCCGACGGTACGGGCCGGGGCGTGGCCGTGACCGCGCTGGCCGGGGGTCTGCTGCTGGCAACCTGGGATCTCTACCTGGACCCGCAGATGGTGGATGCGGGGTACTGGCACTGGTCGGGTGGCGGGCCCGCGATCAACGGCGTCCCACTGTCCAACGCAGCCGGCTGGCTGGCCGTGGGTGCCGCGATCACAGCCATGCTGGCCCTCCTGCCGGAGCCGCGGCGCGTCTGTGACCGGCTGTTTCCCGACATGCTGCCTTTCATCATGATCGGATGGACCTACGCGTCCTCGCTGCTCGCAAACCTCGTCTTCTTCGACCGTCCGGCGGTCGCGGTCGCCGGCGGGGTCGGTATGGGGACGGTTCTCACCGGCGCGGGGGTCGTGGCGGTTGCAACGCGTCCGGTTACGCGCCCGGTTACGCGTCCGGTTACAACGCGGCGGCAGGAACCGTGACCTCCCGCCGGCCACGGCCCCCGTCAGGTGGCTGGACGCGGCTCCCGCTGGTTGCGGGCGCGGCCGGCGCGGCGGCGCTCGCCGTCCACACCGCCGTGAACACGCGCCTGCTTCGGGTCCCGCCGGCTGCCCGAGCCGTGGACGAACTGGTGAGCGTACTACTGCCGATGCGCGACGAGGCCGACCACGCCGCGCCGTGCCTGCGGGCGGTGCAGGCCTCGGTCGAGCTCCCCCACCTGGAGATCATCGTCTACGACGACGCCTCCACCGACGGCACCGGCGACGTGGCCCGTGAACTGGCGGGCGGCGACAGTCGCGTGCGGGTAATGGACGGCAGCGACCTGCCTGCCGGCTGGCTCGGCAAGCCGCACGCCTGCGCCAGGCTCGCCGGGCAGGCCCGGGGAAGCGTGCTGGTGTTCGTCGACACGGACGTCACCGTCGCCCCGGACGGGATCGCCCGCACGGTCGGCCTGCTGCGCGAACACGGTCTCGATCTTGTCTCGCCCTATCCCCGCCAGGACGCCGTGACCGTGGCGGAACGCCTCGTCCAGCCACTGCTGCAGTGGTCGTGGCTGGCGCTGCTGCCGTTGCGGCTGGCCGAACGGTCACCGCGTCCGTCGTTGTCCGCGGCGAACGGCCAGCTGCTGTGCGTGGACGCGGCCGCCTACCGCCGGGCCGGCGGGCACGCGGGCGTCCGCGACGCGGTGTTGGAGGACATCGCTCTGCTACGGGCGGTGAAGACCGCGGGCGGGCATGGTGTGGTGGCTGACGGCACCGACATCGCCCGTACCCGGATGTACCGCGGCTGGCCGGCGCTGCGGGACGGCTACGCGAAGTCGCTGTGGGCGGGCGGCGGCAGCGTCGGCGCGAGTGCGGGGCAGGTCGGCGTCCTCACCTGGCTCTTCGTCCTGCCCGCGGTCGCGATGCTGCGCGGTTCACGGATGGGGCTCGCCGGCTACGGCGCGGGCGTGGCCGGGCGGATGGTCGCGGCGCGCCGCACCGGCGGCCGGGCCTGGCCCGACGCGCTCGCGCACCCGCTGTCGATCGGCATGTTCGGCTACCTGACGGCCCTGTCATGGGTACGGCGGCGACGCGGTACGGCTATCTGGAAAGGCCGTCCGCTCGCTGAACCCCCACCGGCCGTAGGTGGAAACCGTCGCTATGGCAACGGAAACGACCTACGCTTCCACCGAGAAGCGCCAGAACCGCAATAGGGTCGCACGGTGGCTGGGATCGTCGTGGTCGGCGCGGGGGTCGCCGGGTTGGCGACGGCGGCACGGCTGGCCGCGTCCGGGCACCATGTCACCATCTGCGAGCAGGCAACGGAGGTCGGAGGCAAGCTCGGCCGGCTCAGCCTCGATGGCTTCTCCTTCGACACCGGGCCGTCGCTGCTGACCATGCCGGAGGTCTTCGCGGACCTGTTCGCCGCCACCGGCGCCCCGATCGAAAGCGTCCTGGAACTCCGGCGGCTGGACCCGATCGCCCGGTACCGCTTCGCCGACGGGACGGTCCTCGACGCGCACGCCGACGACGACGCGTTCACAGCCGAGTTGGACGCCGTGCTCGCCCCGGGATCGGGCGAGCAGTGGCGCCGGCTCCACGCCCACGCCGGGCGTCTGTGGGAGGTGACCCGCGGCCCGTTCCTGTCCGCCCCCCTGACCGGCGTCCGGTCGCTGGCCGGGCTCGCGCTGCGCCGGCCGGGCGACATCGCCCTGGTCGCACCGGGGTTGACGCTGCGCGGACTCGGCCGCCGCCACCTCACCGACCGCCGGTTGCGGATGTTCCTGGAACGGTACGCGACCTACACCGGTTCCGATCCCCGCCGGGCGCCGGCGGCGCTCGCGGTCGTCCCGTATGTGGAACGGCGTTACGGCGGCTGGTACATCCCGGGTGGGCTGCACCAGCTCGGTCGGGCGATCGCGGACCGGGCGACCGAACGGGGAGCCCGCCTGTTGCTCGACCACCAGGTCGTCGCGATCACCCGTTCCGCCGGTGGCCGGGTGGACGGGGTGCGGCTTGCCGACGGCACCCGCATGTCCGCGGATCTGGTGGTCGCGGGCGTCGACGCCGCAGTGGTGTACGGCACGCTGGTGCCCCACCGGCGGGCCCGGCGGCGGTTGCGCCGGGCGCCGCCGTCGCTGTCCGGCTTCGTGCTGCTGCTCGCTCTGCGCGGGAGGACACCGGACGGTCGGACGCCGGATCTCGCGCACCACACGGTGCTGTTCCCGGACGACTACGACAGCGAGTTCGACGCGGTGTTCGGCGGGCGCCTGGCCACCGACCCGACGATCTACATCAGCGCCCCGGACGACCCCACCCTGGCACCGCCCGGCTGTGAGGCGTGGTTCGTGCTGGTGAACGCGGCCCGGCACGCGCAGGCCGACACCACGCAGGCCGACACCACGCAGGCCGACACCGGGGTGGACTGGGACCGCCCGGGGCTTGCCGCGGCCTATACCGCCCGCGTGCTGGACCTGATGGCCGAACGCGGCCTGGACGTCCGGACCCGCCTGCTGTGGCATCAGGTGATCACGCCGGCCGATCTGGAGCGCCGGACCGCGGCGGTCGGCGGAGCGATCTACGGGACGTCGTCCAACGGCCCGCGGGCGGCCTTCCTGCGTCCCGCCAACCGCTCACCGGTCCCCGGTCTGTTCCTGGTGGGCGGGTCGTCGCATCCGGGCGGCGGCCTGCCGCTGGTCACCATGTCCACGAAGATCGTCGCTGACATGATCGGTCCCGCGTAGGACAACCTGCGCCGTGCTTCGGCCGGCACCGTCGAGCGTCCGGTTGATCACTGTGGCGAGCTGGACCAGACCGACCGCGCAGACCCCGAAGGTGCCGGCGGCACCGATCAGACCGGCGAGGTGCCCGCGCACCGGGTCGGCGGCGGCGGCAAGCATCACAGTCATCGCTATGATGATCCTGGTCGGCCGCTCACCGATGGTCACAACACCGATCTCCCCGAACCCGGCGTTCCCCGCTCGGGCACGCAGGTACTCCAGCAGGCCGAGCGCGACGCCCGCGGCGGCGCACACCTCGCCCGGCGCGCCGAGCAGCCAGAACGCGACGAGACAGACCGTGTCGGCGA
>NZ_CADDZT010000075.1:23229-29269 GCF_902812655.1 Candidatus Frankia meridionalis
TCAGCACGGCGACGCATCCATCCAGGTTGTCCAACAGGCCACCGACGACGACGAGCACGGCGGCGAGCAGCGGCCACCGGCCGCCTGCCACCACGGGTGGCAGCATCGCGGCTGTCATCACCGCCGCGGCGACCGTGATCGTCGACGGGGAGACCCCGCGTGCGGCTGTGGGGCGTCCCAGGCGGTACACCAGAGCAAGCCACTGTCGGACGATCAACGGACCGCCGACGGGATCGTACTCTCCGTGCAGAACAGACCACTCTTTGAGATAGCTATCGCGGTCGGGTACCGGGGTCGTCACCGGACCATCGTGCCTTCTGCGTATGGTTCCGTCGTCTGATGACGATCGAAGACCTCAGCCCTTCGAGGGCCGCCCGCGGGCGGCCGCAGGAGACACCGGTGACCGAGAACGCGCCTTTGGTCGTGGAGACCCTCGACGACCTGAACCCTCCCGCGGTTTTCAACGCCGAACGTGACCAGGTGGTGCTCGCGGTCCGGATCACGCCGGTGTTCGGCACGCTGGACCTCAACCTGGTGGCAGCGGTGGTCGACGCGGCCAACCTGGCCGGATTCGCACTCGTCCGCGAGCAGCCCTTCCGGGACGAATGGCTGCTGTGCGTCTTCGACGCCTACGAGGACAATGCGTGAAAGACCTCACGGGTCGCGGTCGACCGGTTCAGGGTGATGAAGTGGATACCGGGTGCGCCGCCGGCCAGCAGCTTCTCGCACAGGTCGGTGGCGACCTGTACCCCGACCGCCCGCACCGCCACCGGGTCGTCGGCCACCGCGTGCAGCCGCCTGGCCAGGTCGTCCGGGAACGCCGTTCCGGACAGCACCGCCATCCGCTCGATCTGCGCGACGTTCGTCACCGGCATCACACCGGGGATGATCGGCGCCTCGCAACCGAGCCGGCGGACCCGGTCGACCAGGCGGAAGTAGGCGTCCGCCCCGAAGAAGAACTGCGTGATCGCGTAGTCCGCGCCCGCGGCGAGCTTGCGCACCAGGTGACGAGCGTCCGTGTCGAAGTCGGGTGACCGCGGATGGCGGTCCGGGAACGCCGCCACCCCGACGCAGAAGTCACCCAGTGACCGGACCAGCCGGACAAGGTCCTCGGCATGGCGCAGACCCTCGGGGTGGGCGACCCACTCCCCCTGCGGGTCACCCGGCGGATCACCGCGCAGTGCAAGGACGTTGCGCACGCCGGCTCCGGCATAGCTGCCGATCACCTGCCGCAGCTCGGATACCGAGTGGTTGACTGCGGTGAGGTGACCGATCGGCGTCAGCGTCGTGTCCGTCGCGATCCGTTCGGTCACACGCACGGTCCCCTGCCGTGTCGACCCGCCCGCACCGTAGGTCACCGACACGAAGGACGGATGCAGGGACTCCAGCTCCCGGATCGCCGTCCAGAGGTGACGCTCCCCCTCGGGGGTCCTCGGGGCGAAGAACTCGAACGAGAACGACGTCCGACCGGAGGCGAGGAGATCCCGCACCGTCGGCGCCCGGGTTCCCACGACGCTCCTGACCGCTGTCATGCGCTCGAGGGTAGTGCCTGCCACGCTCCGAACACGGCACATCCGAACACGGCACATCCCTCAGAGTCGTAGGGGACCCTGTGGCGCGGGGCTGTACACATGCACCCGCCCGGACCGGCTGCGGGCCGTCACGGCCCGTTTCGCCTCCGGGTCCGCCGGGGCGGTGACATCGACCGCGCCCGCGTCCGCCGACTCGACCTCGACGGCGTACGGACCGCCCGGGACGACGACCGTGACCGAGCCGCTGTCGCTGAGTGCGGTCACCTGTTCGGGCGGCGACGAAAAATGCAGGACGACATCCCCGGCACGGCTACGTGCGGTAACGCCATGTCCGCCCAGTTCACGTCCAGCGATGGTGCCGGAGTCGGTGACGAGCACGAGGTCACCGTCCGATCCCCACAGGGTCACCTCACCACCGCGTACCTCGGCCCGGACGCGGGTCGCCCGCGGCAGGCTCAGGCGGACCCGGGCCTCGCTGGTACGGCCGTCGATGCGCAGCAGGTCACCGGACCGCGTCAGCACCGGGCGGGTACGCCCGACACGCCGGCGGACGGTCATCTCCAGGCGGGCGTCGACCCGGTCGGCCTCGGCGATCTCGACCCGTCCGGCGGCGAGCCGGACGTCGACGGCGCCGACCCCGTCCACCGTCCGGCAAACCTCCTCCGGTGGCTGGCGCAGCAGCGCGAGGCCGCCGACACCGGCGCACAGCAGGACAATGGCCGCCACGACCACGACGATGCTTGTCATCCGTTACCTGTCCTGTGAGCGGACGTCATCGGACCATTGTGCGGTGGCCGCCGTCCGGCGCGGACAGGCGAGCGGACAGGCGAGCGGACAGGCGAGCGGACAGGCGAGCGGACAGGCGAAAGGAGTTGGATGCGTACGGTGAACGGCCCGACCGAAACGGTCGTGATCGTGGGGGCGGGCCTCGGCGGGTTGTCGGCCGCCCTGCGGCTGGCCGGCGCAGGTCGCCAGGTCACCGTCGTCGAACGCGAGGACGTCCCGGGTGGGCGGGCCGGGCGGCTGCTCGCCGGCGGCTACCGGTTCGACACCGGTCCGACCGTGCTGACCATGCCGGACCTGATCGCCGACGCCTTCGACTGCGTCGGGGAGAACCTCGACGACTGGCTGCGGCTACGGCCCGTTGACCCGCTGTACCGGGCACGCTACCCCGACGGCTCCCACCTCGACGTCCATGCCGACGCCGACGCGACCGCCGAAGAGATCACGCGCGTGTGCGGGCCGGCGGAGGCCGCGGGCTACCGCAGGTTCGTCGCGTTCGTGTCCGCGCTGTACCGGGCTGAGATGCGCGACTTCATCGACGCCTCGATCGACTCGCCGCTGGGCCTGCTGCGGCCGTCGCTGGCGCGGCTGGTCGCCCTCGGCGGGTTTCGTCGGCTCGCGCCCGCGGTGGGCCGGTACCTGCACGACGAGCGCACCCGCCGGGTGTTCTCGTTCCAGGCGATGTACGCGGGCCTGTCCCCCCACGACGCGCTCGCTCTGTACGCCGTGATCGCCTACATGGACTCGGTGGCCGGCGTGTACGTTCCGGTCGGTGGGATGCACGCCGTCCCGGTGGCCATGGCCGGCGCGGCAGCCAAGCACGGAGTGACGTTTCGTTACGGCACCCGGGTGACACGGGTGGAGACCCGCGGCCGGCGGGCCGTCGCGGTACATACCGCCGCGGGCGAACGCATCCCCGCGGATGTCGTGGTGCTCAATCCCGACCTGCCGACCGCCTACCGGGAACTGCTGCCCGCGTCGGTAACCCCCGGACGCCTCCGCCGCCTGCGCTTCGCGCCGTCCTGCTTCCTGCTGCTGGCCGGCTCGCGCGCGGGCTACCCGGGCAGTGCCCATCACACGATCCACTTCGGACGCTCCTGGCGGCGGACCTTCGACGAGATCATCAACCGCGGTGAGCTGATGAGCGACCCGTCCTTCCTGGTCACCACAGCGACGGCGAGCGACCCGTCGCCGGCCCCGGCCGGCCGGCACTGCTATTACGTGCTGTTCCCGACCCCGAACCTCACCGCGCCGCTGGACTGGTCGGTGCTCCGGTCGCGCTACCGGGATGAGGTGGTCGAAACCCTCGAACATCACGGGTACACCGGTTTCGGCGCCGGAATCGAGATCGAGGACGTAACCACCCCCGCGGACTGGCGGGCACGGGGAATGACTGCCGGCACCCCGTTCGCCGCCGCCCACACCTTCGGTCAGACCGGGCCCTTCCGGCCGGCGAACCTGGCGCCCGGTCTCGACAATGTCGTGTTCACCGGCAGCGGAACCCAACCCGGCGTCGGTGTGCCCATGGTGCTCATATCAGGACGGCTGGCCGCCGAGCGGGTTGTGGGGCGGGACAGGACCTACCGCTCCCGGGCACTGCGATGACCAGGCCGTC
This sequence comes from Candidatus Frankia meridionalis, assembly GCF_902812655.1. Classification (GTDB taxonomy): domain Bacteria; phylum Actinomycetota; class Actinomycetes; order Frankiales; family Frankiaceae; genus Protofrankia; species Protofrankia meridionalis. The sequence continues at coordinate 27,160 of NZ_CADDZT010000075.1, forward strand.
GACAGGATCCCACCGGAAAAGTTCAAATTTTCCTTAAAGAATTATCTGGGCGGGCCGGCCGCTCCGGTTTCAGGTCTCGATTCCCGGCATCGGCTGCGAGACTGAGGCCATGGACGAACGGCTCGCCGACGCGACCGCGCCGACCCCGGACGGGTCCGGGCCCACCGCATCCGATTCCAGCCGGACCGCATCCGATTCCAGCCGGACCGAGATGGATCTGGCCGGCCCCGACACGATCACCGACGCCGACCACCTCGAACGCGCCCTGTTCGAGGTCAAGAAAGTGATCGTCGGCCAGGACCACATGGTCGAGCGGATACTGGTGGCCCTGCTCGCCCGCGGGCACTGTCTGCTCGAGGGCGTGCCGGGGGTGGCCAAGACGCTCGCCGTCCAGACCCTGGCCACCGTGGTCGGTGGGACGTTCGCCCGCATCCAGTTCACCAGCGACCTGGTCGTCTCCGACATCGTCGGCACCCGCGTGTACCGGCAGACCCGGGAGACCTTCGACGTCGAGCTGGGTCCCGTCTTCGCGAACTTCGTCCTCGCCGACGAGATCAACCGCGCGCCCGCGAAGGTGCAGTCGGCGCTGCTGGAGGTCATGTCCGAACAGCAGGTCTCCCTCGGCGGCGTCACCCATCGGCTGCCCGCGCCGTTCCTGGTGCTGGCCACGCAGAACCCGATCGAATCCGAGGGGGTGTACCCGCTCCCGGAGGCGCAGCGCGACCGGTTCCTGATGAAGGTGAACGTGCCGTACCCGAACGGCAGCGAGGAGCTGGAAATCGTCCGCCGGATGGGTGTGCAACCACCCCGGGCGGAACCCGTCCTGGACCCGCGGACCCTGATACGGCTGCAGGCTCGGGCCACCAACGTGTTCGTGCACCACGCGATCGCCGACTACGCCGTCCGAATGGTGCTGGCGACCCGCTCACCCGGCGAGTTCGGGATGCCCGAACTCGCCGGCCATCTCGCCTACGGGGCGTCACCACGCGCCTCGCTCGGTCTGGTCGCGGCGGCACGGGCGCTCGCGATGCTGCGCGGCCGGGACTACGTCGTGCCGGACGACGTCACCGCGGTGGCCCTTGACGTGCTGCCGCACCGGTTGGTGCTGTCCTACGAGGCGTTGGCGGAGGGGTTGTCCGCGGAGGCCATCGCCGAACGCGTCCTGCGCGGTACCCCGCCGCCGCAGGTCGCTCCCCGGCAGCAGAACTACTCCGGTCACTGGACCACGAATCCGCAGGGCTTTCCCGAATACGGGAGCCAGGGGACCTCCGCGTGAGCGCGGACCGGTCCAGCCCCGAGCCCGGCGCCCACCAGCAGCCGGCCGCGGATCCGTCGATCGCGCGGACCCTGCGCCGCCTCGAGCTGACGGTGACCCGGCGCCTCGACGGGCTGCTGCTCGGCGACCATCTGGGCCTGGTCCCCGGGTCGGGGACCGAGAAGGCCGAAAGCCGCGCCTACCATGTCGGGGACGACGTCCGGCGGATGGACTGGGCTGTCACCGCCCGGACAACCGTGCCGCATGTGCACGATCTCATCGCCGACCGCGAGCTGGAGACGTGGATACTCGTCGACCTCACGGCCAGCCTGGAGTTCGGCACCGCGACGATGGAAAAACGCGACCTCGCGGTCGCCGCGGTCGCCGCGGTTGGCTACCTCACGGCACGTAGCGGTAACCGGTTGGGAGCATACGTGCTGACCGGCTCCGGCCCCCGGATGATCCCGGCCCGCGCCGGCCGCGACGGCCTGCGTGCGCTGCTCCGGACGCTGCTGGCGATACCGCGGTCCGCGCTGGACCGGCCGCGGCGGTCTCCTGACACCGCTGCCGCAACCAACCTTGCCGCGGCCGTGAACGGGCTGCGCAACCCGCCCCGGCGTCGCGGCCTGGCAGTCGTGATCTCGGACTTCCTGTCCACCGACATGTCCTGGGAACAGCCGCTACGCGCGCTCGCCGGACGCCACCAGGTACTCGCCATCGAGATCATCGACCCGGGTGAGCTTGAGCTTCCGGCCGTGGGGCTGCTCCACGTCGTGGACCCGGAAACCGGCGCGTTGCTGGAGGTACCCACCTCGTCCCGCCGGCTGCGCGACTCCTACGCCCGAGCCGCCGCGG
>NZ_CADDZT010000075.1:29518-31413 GCF_902812655.1 Candidatus Frankia meridionalis
GCCGGGCCGGGGCCGGTCACCTCGTCCTGCGGACCGACTCCGACTGGCTGTCAGACATCGTCCGTTTCGTTCTGGCCACCCGCCGCAGCCGCGGCGCGGGCAGGCGCCCGCCGGTGGCGCCCCGACCGGCCGAAACCACCCGATGATCTCATCGCGGCGACCGCTGGTTTCCGTCTGCCGCGTGCCCTGATCCGGCGGAGGAGGATAGTCACTGGTCGTGCGCGAACTGACCGCCGCCGGGATCGCATCCCCCCGGTTACGGCGCTCGTACCTGGAATGCCGCCGGCTCAACGCCTCGCACGGCCGGACGTACTTTCTCGCGACCGCGCTGCTGCCGGCGTGGAAACGGCCGTACGTCCATGCCCTCTACGGGTTCGCGCGCTATGCGGACGAGATCGTCGACGATCTCGACTCCGCTCTTTGTGACGCGCAGAGGTCCGCCCGGCTGCGCGGCTGGGGCGAGGAGTTCCTGGCCCACGCGGGAACGGGCTCGGGCCCGGGTAGCGGCCCTCAGTCGTGGCGGTCCGGTGCCGGTGAAAGCCCCGGGAACATCTCCGTGCTGCCGGCGCTCCTCGACACGATCAGGCGGTGGGACATCCCGCTGGAGCACTTCGAGGCGTTCCTCGACTCCATGCGGATGGATCTCACCGTGACCTCCTACGCGTCCTTCGACGACCTGATGGTCTACGTCCACGGTTCGGCCGCGGTGATCGGTCTGCAGATGGTGCCGATCCTCGAGCCGACCTGCTCGGCGGCCCTGCCCTACGCCCGCGATCTCGGCACCGCCTTCCAGCTGGCGAACTTCATCCGCGATGTCGGCGAGGACCTCCGCCGCGGACGGGTCTACCTGCCGCAGGAGTCCCTGGACCTGTTCGGCGTGACCCGCGGACACCTCGCCGCCGGTGTGGTGGACGGCCCGGTGCGCCGGCTGCTCGCCTTCGAGATCGCCCGCGCCCGGGAGCTGTTCCGTGCGGCAAGGCCCGGCATCCGGCTGCTGCACCCGACCTCCCGCGACTGCGTCGACACCGCGTTCCGGCTTTACAGCGCCATCCTGGACGAGGTGGAACGCGCCGACTACCAGGTGCTGGACAGGCGGGTCGCCGTCGGGGTGGGCCGGCGGATCGCCGTCGCCGGCCCCGGCCTTCTGCGGGCCGTTCGCGCCCGCCGCCGCGTCCAGTGCCCCACCTGCGTCCAGGGCACCACCGCCCGCTGACGTCGGCCGTCAGGCGGTCGAGAGGACGACCTCCGTCGACTTGATCAGGGCGGTCACGGTGGAACCCGCCGCGAGACCGAGGTCGGTCGCGGCGGCCCGGGTGATCGCCGCTGTGATCTCACCGCCGCCGTCGAGGCGGATGTGGGCGACCGTCATCGCACCGCCCGTCTCCAGACCGGAAACCGTGCCGGGTAGCTGATTGCGAATACTGATGCCGGCGACAGCGCCCGTGGCCAGGGAGACCTCGGTCGACTTGATCAGAACGTCGACGGCCGAACCCACCGAAATACCGAGATCCTTGACCGCGTCCATGGTCACCGCGGCTGTGATGCTCCGCCCACCGGAGACGTCGATCGCCACTGTACCCATCACCGCACCACTGGTGATCTCGGTAACGGTTCCGGTGAGCCGGTTACGAATACTCAAGCCCATTGATCTACCTCATCACTTCGGGATGCCGCTTCGGGACGTCACTTCGGGATGCCGCTTCGGGTCGGACGGCTCCCACTCTCATATTCCCTCCACCCACCCGATCGGGCTGTCAGCCACCGGGTCGGGGTAGGTGTCGACGTCGGTTGCCTTGAACGACGCCCAGACGGTCATGCCCGGTTCCAGACGCAGTTCGGCGAGAGCCGCCGGGGTGACGTCGGCGAGCACCGGCGGGGTCGTGTCAAGTGCGATG
>NZ_CADDZT010000076.1 GCF_902812655.1 Candidatus Frankia meridionalis
CGATCAGTGGCTCGCCCGGAACTTCCCGGACGTGCAATTTGAGCGTTTTGCGGATGACGCGGTCGTGCATTGCGACTCCGAACGCCGAGCCCGTGTGGTTCTTCAGGCGATCGGAAACAGGATGGAGGAGGTCGGACTGCAACTGCACCCGACCAAGACCAGGATCGTGTACTGCAGAAGAGGCAATCGCCGCGTCGAAGGCGTGGCAACGTCGTTCACCTTCCTCGGCTTCACGTTCCAGAAACGCCCGGCACGAGACCGCCACGGGAAGATCTTTACGTCCTTCCTTCCGGCGGTCAGCAAGATTGCCCTGAAGAAGATGGGCGCGGAAGTCCGCTCCTGGCGGATTCACATGCACATCGGCTACACCCTCGGGGAGTTCGCGCGATGGCTCAACCCGATCATCCGCGGCTGGATGCAGTACTACGGGGTGTTCTACCGCACCGTGTTGTATCCCCTCTTCCGGCGCGGGACTGTAAAACCAACGGTGTAACTCCTATGTGACACTCTGTGCATACGCGCAGGTAGAGGAGGCACCAGATGGCCAGAACGACGGCGGATCCGGCGATCGAGGCGATCACGGACCAACCGGCCGGCACCGAGGCCGGCCCCCGGGCCGGCACCGCCGGCGCGGCGGCGCCGGTACTCGACGAGGAACTCGCGCGGCGCCTGGTCGCCCAGGCGAAGGCCGAGGGGCTGTCACTGACCGGGCCGGGCGGGATGCTCGGGAAGCTGACGAGGATGGTCCTGGAGACCGCGCTCGAGGCCGAGATGACCACGCACCTGGGCTACGAGGCGCACAACCCGGCCGGGCGCAACGACCAGAACTCCCGCAACGGCACCCGGACGAAGACCGTGGTCACCGAGATCGGGCCGGTGCAGGTCGACGTGCCCCGTGACCGGGACGGCAGCTTCACCCCGGCGATCGTCGCGAAGCGCCAGCGCCGCCTGGACGGGGTCGAGGACCTCGTGGTCTCGCTGGTCGCCAAGGGGCTCACGACCGGCGAGGTCCAAGCGCACCTCGCCGAGATCTACGGCACCGAGGTCTCCCGCCAGACCATCTCCACGATCACCGACAAGATCCTCGAAGGGATGGAGGCCTGGCGTGCCCGCCCCCTCGACGCGGTCTACGCGGTCGTGTTAATCGACGCGATCGTCGTGAAGATCCGCGACGGGCAGGTCGCGAACCGGCCGATCTACGCCGCGATCGGGGTCACCGCCGACGGCGAACGCGACATCCTCGGGCTGTGGGCCGGCACCGGCGGCGAGGGCGCCAAGCACTGGCAGCAGGTGCTCACGGACCTGAAGAACCGCGGCGTCGCCGACGTGCTCATCCTCGTCTGCGACGGCCTGACCGGCCTGCCCGACGCCGTCGCCCAGGTCTGGCCCCAGACGATCGTGCAGACCTGCATCGTGCACCTTTTGCGAAATTCGTTCCGGTATGCCAGCAAAAAGGACTGGCCCACGCTCGCGAAAGACCTCAAACCGGTCTACACCGCGCCGACCGAGGCGGCCGCGCTCGACCAGTTCGCCGAGTTCTCCGGCGTCTGGGAGAAGAAATACCCGGCGATCATCCGCTTGTGGGAGAACGCCTGGGCCGAGTTCGTCCCCTTCCTGCGCTTCGACACCGAGATCAGAACCGTCATCTGCTCGACCAACGCCATCGAGAGCCTGAACTCACGGTTCCGCCGCTCGGTGAAGGCCCGCGGCCACTTCCCGAACGAGCAAGCCGCCCTCAAGCACCTCTACCTCACGATCATCAGCCTCGACCCGACCGGACAGGGACGACAGAAGTGGATAATCCGCTGGAAGGCGCCACTCAACGCCTTCGACCTGACCTTCGACGGACGCCTGTCCGCCGGCCGCAAATAGCACCACCCGACCGTCACCCCTGGTAACCAGGCGGTGTGGTCCCGAAGTAGCACCAACATCACCCGCTACGCTGAGTAGGCCATGGGCGCGGTGCCGGGATTGCTTCCAGTCCGTTTCCCATGGCCTCTCGCCGCACCCGCCGTGCGTCTCTCAACGCAACGGGCGCTCCCCGGCGTCTGCCGTTACACGGGTTGTGGTGCCCAGGGGTTGGGGATGCGGCTGCCGCGGTAGCGGTACCGGGTGACCGGCCTCGCCGTGACGCGCCGTAGTTCGGTTCCGCCCGCGCTAATTGGCAGCCACCGCCCCGTTGGGGTGGTGAACCGTGCGCGGACGTCCTTCCATCCCCAGTGGTGCCGTACCTGCAACATTCGGACGACCCGCCACCAGGCAAAGTTGTCCAACATGGCGAATACGTTCTTCGCCACGGCATGCTGGAAGTAGTTGGCCCACCCGCGCATGACCATGTTCAGCCCGGTCAGCACGTACTCCAGGTCCCGTTGCGATGTCCTGGGGGTCAAGGCCCGAATCTTCGCTTTCACCGACCGGATCGCCCGGTCGGACACGAAGGTGTAGACGTGCGATTTGCTCGTCCCTCGTTTGAGGCGCCGCTGGATACGGAACCCCAGGAAGTCGAACCCCCTGTCGAGATGCGTGATGCGGGTCTTCTCCTCGGACAGCCGGAGCCCTACCCGCGTGAGCACCTGGACCACTTCCTCGCGTAGTGCGTGGACGTCGGACTCGACCCCGTGCACCAGCACCACGAAGTCGTCGGCGTAACGGACCAGCCGCTACGTCGGAAGCCCTTGCCCTCGCCTGCGCCGGCGCCGGCGCCTATATTCGGTGGACATCGTCCCGCCGGGCTTCCATGGGCCGTGCAGATGCTCATCGAGCACCGACAGCGCCACGTTAGCCAATAACGGGGAGATAATTCCCCCCTGCGGCGTGCCGGTGTGCGTCTCCCTGTTTTCGCCGAGTTCCGTGAGGACCCCAGCCTTCAGGAACGCCTTGACCAGCGCCAGGACACGTTTGTCCTTGATCCGCCGCCGGACCCGGTCCATCAAAGCGACATGCCCGATCTCGTCGAAACACGCCTCGATGTCCGCGTCCAGCACCCAGTGATAGCCCTGGGTTCCGTAGAAGTGGATCTCGGCCACCGCGTCCTGAGCCCGCCGCCGGGGCCGGAAGCCATACGACACAGGCTCAAAATCGGCCTCGAAGATCGGCTCCAGTACCAGCTTCAGCGCGGCCTGCACGACCCGGTCGGCGACCGCCGAAATTCCCAGCCGCCGAACCTTCCCCGACCCACCCGGCTTCGGGATCACACGCTCCCGTACCGGCAACGGCCGGAACGTGCCCGCTTTCACCTGAGCACGCAGGTCGTTTAGGAACCCAGGCACCCCGGCCTCGCGGATATCGGCGACCCTCAGGCCATCGACCCCGGCTGTCCGGGCACCCTGGTTGCCCGCGACCCGGGCAAACGCCACGATCAGCGTCGCCGGGTCATACACGAAGTTGAACAGGTCATCGAACCGGCGGTCAGGATCAGCCGCCGCCCAACGGTGAAGTTTGGCCTGCATCCCCGATACCCGCGCGAACGCTTCCTCACGGTCGCTCTCACGCGGAGCGCCGCCATTCGGCGGTGCGTCTTTCGGCATCACAGCCTCCATCCCTTCTCGATACCGCTGCCGCCCTTCCCCATGTGCACAGGCTCTCCCTGGCTCGGAGTACTACGGCGGCTCCGCCCCACCCCACCGGTTCGGCGGTCGGTGCGCCTATCCCGGTCGACCGACTGGCTGCTGGCCGTCCGGGAACCCGTGCGAGGTGGTTCCCACGTTCACCATGTTTCGTTTGTCGGAGTAGGAGCCCGACTGTGTCCCAGCGGCCTCGCCATGGGTACGCCGCAGACATTCCCCATGGCCTCCGGGTCAGCTTCTGAAAACCTCACCCGAGTTCCCTCGACAACGGTAAACCGAGGGACGCACCGCGCCCGGCCCATATCCACCAGGTTGGAGCCGGTGCCAAAGTTTAAGGACGTAAAACGCCGGTTCCTCGCGTATTCCTCTCCGTCTCGCTCGCCGGACCCGCATCATCTGGCGGTACTGACACGTCCCGGCTTTGTCAGGGCTGCTCCCACCCTCCCCGGCACCACCCGGATCAGGCTGCCCTCAGCTACCCCAGCCTGCTGCGACAGGCCGAAGGCGAAGGTCTTTCACCTCCACTCGAAACACAGCGCCTCGTGGCGCAAACCGTTAACTTGACAGCCCCCCGACGGCGCGCCGGTCCGGATGTACCCGGGCCGGATGCGCTACCTGTGGCCCGAGGAGATCGACGCGGCTGGTGCACGGCGTGTCGTGGTCTGGCAGGTGGCCGTGTCGGTCTTGACAGGTGGACCGCAGTCGCGCGGCTATAGCGTCAACGCTATGACCTGGGGTACCGTCGAGCTGGAACCGGAAGTTCGGGACTGGCTGGAACGGCTGCCGACCGCGCATTTCGCGACGGCCGCTTTCTACGTGGATCTGCTCGCCGAGCAGGGTCCGTTGCTGGGTGAGCCGTACACGCGGCAGCTCGACGGCAAGCTGCGGGAGCTGCGGTTTCATCTGGAGGGCCGGGCGATCCGGGTGACCTACTGGATCGCGCCGGGTCGGAGGGTGGTGCTTCTGACGGTGTTTGCCAAGTCGCGGATGAGGGAGGTCGCCGAGGTGTCCAGGGCGAGGCGCGCGCTGGCACGCTGCCTGACAGGGCCGCACACGGTGGGCGAGGACGAGGGGGGTGACGGCGATGGCTGAGCGGGCGGACTGGGTGGGGGTGAGGGAACGCCGGATGGACGAGGCGGGCGCGCGCGAGGCCTACCAGGCAGCCAGGCTGGCATTTGAGCTGGGTAGGTCGGTGCGGGAGCTGCGCCAGCGGCGCGCCTGGAGTCAGGCCGAACTGGCCCGCGCGGCGGGCATGACGCAGTCGGCGGTGGCGCGGTTCGAGGCCGGTGGCACCGTACCGACACTGCCTGTGCTGGAACGGCTCGCCGAGGCTCTCGACGCCGACCTCGACGTCCGCGTCATCCCTCGTTCAGCGGCGTAGCGGGCGTCCTGGCATGCCGCTCGCTCGCACGTGAGCCGGTGGCCTTCCGTCCGCCTCGCCGGGTCAGCTGCATGCGGCGAGTGAGACCCGGCCACGATTGTGGTCACAAGGCGGGCCAGGGCGGGCATCCGGACCCACCAGAGGTGCGGAACATGCGTTCGACTCGATAGATGGTGTTGTCTGCCCGCGTTCACTTGGCATAGTTCCTGGTCGGGAGCCGCGTGGAGACTGGGCGGACGGTGATCGCGGGACCCTG
>NZ_CADDZT010000077.1:0-4316 GCF_902812655.1 Candidatus Frankia meridionalis
CTCAGGCACCTTAGCGAGCGCATCTGCGGTTTGTCTTCTGGAAGAGCAGCCGGATTCACGGAGCTACCAGGCGCCTCACCGAGGGTCGGCCCGGCCGTTACGCAACCGTGCCCGTCAGGCCGGAACGTGCCCGTCAGGTTCGTCGGACGAGGCGGCGGCCCCACCAGACCCACCAGGCCAGGGTCTGGGTGACCAGCGCGAACCCGAACAGCAGGTCCTCGACCGGAGCATGCACGATCCGAAGGCCGACGATCATGCCCGGGTTGTACGTGACGATCCGCAGGCCGGTGAGAAGACCGTTCGTGACCAGCTGAAAGCCGGCGATGATGGCGTAGGCGACCCAGAAGGCCCGGCGGGTGAGCACCCGGGTCCGCAGCAGCGCCATATCGAGCACCACGGTGACGGCGACGCCGACCACGGCCAGCGCGGTGTAGGTCAACCCTCGTCCCCGGGCGGGGGTTCATCACCCACCGGCCAGCCCTTCACAGCCCGGACGGCCTCCAGCGTGAGCACCGCGCAGACCGGCACCACCGCGAAAAACAGCAGCTCCTCCAGTGGCAGCCGACCGGGCAGCAGCACCCCGGTCATCCGCCCACGGTCGTAACCCCAGTGCCGGCGGGAGATCGCGTAGACATCCCAGGCGACGAAGACGACGGCCACCGGGATGATCGTCAGCAACAGCCGTACCGGACGCGCATACACCCGGGTGCGCAGGAACAGCTCCAGCGGCGCGGTGCCCGCCAGGCAACCCGCCAGTACGGCCAGGTAGCTCAGATGCCCCACCAGGACCGCGATCGGTCAGGCCGCGCGCAGCCGGCCGGCCAGCGCCGCCGCGGCGGTACCCGGCCCGCTCGCCCGGGTGATGCCCCGGACGACCACGACCCGCCGGGCCCCGGTGTCGAGGACCTCATCCAGGGTCGTCCCGTCCACACCCCCGGTGACGAACCAGGGCTTGGCGCCGGACGTGAACGGCGGGGCAAGTCTGGCGGCGAGTCGTGGCAGGTCCAGCCCGACCGGCGGGCGTCCCTGCTTGGTCGGCGTAGCCCACACCGGGCCGACGCAGAAGTAGTCCACGTCGGGATCCTCCATCGCGGCGGTCAGCTGGTCGGGGTCGTGCGTGGACTGCCCGATCAGCACATCCGGGCCGAGCAGCCGGCGGGCAAGCCGTGGCGGGATGTCGTCCTGGCCGACATGTAGCAGGTCAACGCCGGTGAACGCGGCAAGGTCCGCACGGTCGTTGGCGCTCACCAGCGCTCCGTGCCGCCGCGCGGCCTCCCCCATCGCGGCCAGCTCGTCGGCTTCGGGTTGCCACTCCATCCCCTTCTCGCGAAGCTGGACGACATCCACCCCACCGGCGAGGACGTCGTCGAGAAACGCGGGAAAGGCCGGTTGGAGCCCGGTGCACAGATACAGCCGGGCGTCCGCCAGGCGGACGAGACGGGCCTGCGCCGCCGACGACGGCACACTCGACGTGGATTCACCGCAACGCTGCTGCCCCATGGCCCGACCCTATGCGCGGGTCAGAAAGCCAGGGCCTGGGCCCGGCGCTTGACCTCCCGACCACGGTTCTCCGCCAGCGCCCGCGCCGGGGTGCCGGGCAGGGTCGGGTCCTCCCGGAAAAGCCACTCCATCGACTCCTCGTCTGTGAAGCCGGCGTCGGCAAGAACGGTCAGCAGGCCGGGGAGCCCTTTGACGATCTCGCCGTCCTGGACGAACTCCACGGGTACCCGCAGGACACCGTCGGATCGCACGGCGAGCAGCTTGCGGTCCCGCACCATCTGGCGTACCCGGGTAATGGGCACTCCGAGCCTGTCAGCAACATCGGGCAGGGTCAGCCAGTCCACGCTCAAAGTAAACACCGGGAAACAACCTTGTGGTCAGATCGGGGCGACATCGGATCGGGACGGAGTCAAGGCCGGAGTCAAGGGCGGAGTCAAGGCCGGAGCCACCGGAGTCCCGCCGGCGGCCACCGACCGGGTGGCGGCCTCCATCACGGCTACCACCCGGCGGGCCTCATCCACCGGGTACGACAGGGGCCAGCCCGACAACAGGCAGTCCGCGAGATCGCTGTGGAAGGCGGCGGGAACCGACCGCGGGAACGCCAGGCGGGTTCGGCTCCCGTTCTCGGCGACCAGGTTCAGCGGACTGGACACGGCACCAAGCGCGCGTTCGGCGTGTCGCCCGGAGCGTGGGCCGCCACCCGCCGGCTCGGTGGAGATCTCGCTGACGATCGAGCCGGCGGTGCCGAGCAGGTGGAATTTCGGCAGCGGCGCGGCTGCCACGTCGGAAATGGTGACCTGGGCTTCGGTGCCGTCCGCGAAGTGCAGCAGAATCCGGGTGTGGTCGGCGTTGCTTACGTGGTGCCAGACCCTCTTGTGCGCGGACGCCGACACCCACTCGACGGGTCCGGTGAGCAGGTCGAGGACCCAGTCCAGCGGGGCGAATCCACGGTCGTAGACGGCACCCCCACTCACTCTGGCGTCGTCATGCCAGGTGCCGGTGGGACGCACGAAACCACCCTGGAAGGTCTCCAGCCACAGCACGTCACCGACCGCGCCACCTCCGACCGCCATCCGCAGCGCCCGGTAGCCGGGATCGTCCCGCTGGTCGCAGTGGACCGCCAGCACAAGTCCGCGCTCGGCCGCGGCGGACGCAAGATCGTCGGCCTCCTGTGTCGACAGGCAGAACGGCTGCTCGACCACGACGTGCTTGCCGGCATCCAGCGCCCGCATGGCCCACTCGGTGTGGATGTGCGTCGGAGTGGCGACGATGACCAGACCGACGTCGGGATCGCTCACCAGCTCGGCCGGGTTGGCGATCCGACGGGCCCCGCGGTCCCCACCACGGCCGGGCGAACGGGACCCTCCGTCACAGATCGCGGCCATCTCCAGGCCTTCCGTCGCCTCGACGGCCATGTGATGGAAGGCCGCGGAATCGGCCGTGCCGAGCAGTCCCACCCGAACCGGCGGCCCGTCGAGCACCCCGAGGGCGTGGCGTAGCCAACGTCCGATCAGCCGATGGTAGGCGGGATCAGCAAGCGTCTGCTCACTGGTACCCAGGGTGAACATGCCGAGGCCCGTCGACGGGCGCCAGGTGCACACGGGATGGTCCGCCAGCTCGTGGCGGACCATCAGCAGCTGCTCCACGTCATCGGCGATCTTGTCGGGTATCACCCACTGGTCGATCGGGCGGAAGTCACCGATACGCGCCGTGAACTCCACCCCGGCCGGACCAGGGATCAACCGAAGTTCGTGGACGGGGGTCACCCGGCCCGGCAGCAGCCCGGACGCCTCGACCAGGGGGCTGTCCGGTGGCAGCGATCGCAGGGTGGGGCCGGCGAGCAGTACCGGGACGGACTGGCGCGCCCGGTCGAGCACGTCCTGTTCGACGCTGTCGAGCGGCCGGTCGATGAGAACGAGGAGAGCGTCCGCGGACCTCGCGGACGTCGGCCCGAGCCCGGCACCCCGCAGGTGGTCGCCGAGTACGCTCGCGCCGGAAAGGTTCGAGACCAGGTGGATGCGGGGCACGCTGGCACTTTAGTAACAGCTCCCCCGTCATCCCACAGGGGGTCTCGCCGTGGAACACCGGCGACTCGCAACCGGATCGGCGGACACCGGACGACCCGTGGGATGTGAGCGTCCGGCGCGTCACGCGAGGGGCGTCGCCAGGTCGGCGAACCTGTCCGGGTCGACCGTGCCACCGGCCGCCATCAGCCGCCGGCCACGTACGACATCCGCCGGACGACCGACCGCCAGCACCGCGGCCAGCCGGTCGTCACCGTCGAACCAGCCGGCCGACCAGCCCTTGGGCTGCGTCGGATCGCCCCGCCACACCGGCGTCGCGCCGGCCGGGCGAAGTCCGGCGAACTGGACCATGCGGCCGAACTGCTCGGACCAGAAATAGGGCACCGGGTCGTACACGGCATCGGCGCCAAGAAGTGCCGCCGCGGCGACGGCAGGTGACTGCTGGGCGCAGTCCCAGTGCTCGACCCTCAGACGAGTGGCATACCGCCTCGACCACCACGCGGCGCTGTCGCCGACGCAGACGACCGGGACCGGCCAGGTCGCGGCGAGATGTTCGTCCACGACAACCCCACGGTCGATCTCCAGCCCGGAGCCGGCCAGCCAACCAGTCGACGGCCGGACACCGACACCGACGACGACCTCGTCGGCGACAACATGATCACCGCCGGCGAGGTCCAGGCCATCCGGCCGGACGGCGTCCACCGAGGTACCGAGCCGCAGCGTCACCCCTGCCCGCGCATACCAGTCGATCAGGTGGGAGCCGACGTCCTCCCCCAGCGCCTGCGCCAACGG
>NZ_CADDZT010000077.1:4379-24623 GCF_902812655.1 Candidatus Frankia meridionalis
CGGACGTGGCCACCTCGGCACCGATCCAGCCGGCGCCGACCACGGCGAGACGAAGACCCGGGCGCAGCACGTCGCGCAGCGCGCGGGCGTCGTCGATGGTGCGCAGCACCCGCTGCGGCCCGTCGCCGGGCAGCCGCACCGGGTCCGCGCCGGTCGCGATGACAAGCCCGTCGAAGTCGAGCGGACCGCCGTCGGTCTCGACGACGCCCGGCCGCAGCCCGCTCGCCCGACGGCCAAGGAGCAGTTCGACGCCGCCTAGGTCAAGTGGAAGCGTCGTGTCGTCCGTCCGGCCGGCCAGCACCGCCTTCGACAACGGCGGCCGATCGTAGGGGAGATGGTTCTCCGAACCGACGAGCGTCAGCGCCTCGGTGTAGCCGGCAGCCCGCAGCTCCTGGCAGACCCGCCCCCCCGCAAGCCCCGCGCCCACGACAACAATCCGCTCCATGTCGGGGAGGGTAACCGGTTTCGGTTGCGACGTATCCGGTCATAGACGGCGGCTGCGCACAAGCCGGGCAGTGGCCGGGAAATGAATCGCCCCAGCCCTCGCCATGGTTGGCGCGAAACCGTCATCCACGCCGCCACCGCGTCCGCCCCCGAGCGGACCGCGCCATCCGTGCCCACCCACTGGACCGCGGCGCTCACCTGCGTCTCGGTCAGGCCGAGCCGCCGCAGGTCGACCGCCTGCCAGGGCTGGACATCGGGGACTGCGCTGAGATGACGGGACAGGAGCGCGGTACTGTCCGCGCAGAATCCGCAGTCGCCGTCCCAGAGAAACACCGGACGCGGGTGGTCCGGCGCGGCGGGCGACGGCGCGTCAGAGGTCAAGGCCACCGCGTCAGGGATCACCGCGTCAGGGATCACCGCGTCAGGAGTCATGACGGTTGGTTCCATTCCGGTTGTGGTCATGTCCGAATTACGGTCAGGTCCGGTTGTGGTCACGTCCACCTCATGGTGAACGCCGGGTGGCCTCCGAACCACCGACCCCGGCAGAAATGCGGCAACCACCGACCACATGCCCACGGCGGGAGAGGGCGATCGTAAGCTGTGCGATGTGGACACGACCGTCGCGGACCCCGTCATCGGACGGTTACTGGACGGGCGCTACACCGTGCAGGAACGCCTTGCCGTGGGCGGTATGGCGACCGTCTACGTCGCCCATGACAACCGGCTGGACCGGCTGGTCGCCCTCAAGGTCATGCATCCCGCGTTCGCGCACGACCAGGATTTCGTCCGGCGTTTCCACCGGGAGGCCACGGCCGCGGCACGGCTGAACACCCCACACGCCGTCTCCATCCTCGATCAGGGCAGCGACCACGGGTCCAGCGGCCCGACGATCTACCTGGTGATGGAACTCGTCCGCGGCCAGACCCTGCGTCAGCTGATCGGCAGCCGCGGCAGGTTGACCCCCACCGAAGCCGTTGAGATCATCGAGTCGGTCCTTGAGGCCCTGACGGCCGCTCACAACGCGGGTATCATCCACCGCGACATCAAGCCGGAGAACATCCTGCTGGGGCACGACGGCCAGGTGAAGGTCGCCGACTTCGGGCTTGCCCGGCCCGTCAACCAGGCAACGTACGCCCTGACACAGGGTGTTGTTATGGGCACCGTTGGCTACCTTGCTCCCGAACAGGTCAGTGACGGCTCCGCCGACACCCGCAGCGACATCTATGCCGCCGGGGTCGTGCTGTACGAGATGCTGACCGGGCAACCACCTCACACCGGCAGCACCCCGATGTCCGTGGCCTACCAGTCGGTGCACGGCGACGTTCCGGCACCCTCCGCGCTCGTACCGGGCATTCCGGCCGAACTGGACGCGCTCGTGCTGCGCGCCACCGCGCGCGACCCGAACTGGCGGCCCGCCGACGGGGCCGCCATGCTGGCCGAACTACAGCGCATAGCGGCGTATCTACCGGAGGCCGTCGAGAACCCCGTCCACACCGGTGGGTACTCCGGCGGTGGGTACGGTCCGACGGCGGGCGGCGGCTCCCGAGCGACCGCCGGCTATGACCTGGGCGCGGGCGAACCGGGCCGTGGGTTGTCCCGCTACCGACGTCCGCGAAGGTCACGCGGCGTGCTCGTCGCCATTGCCATGATGGTGATCATCGTTCTCGTCGGCGGGATTGCCCTGGTCAAAACGATGTCCGGTCCAGGTACCGTGCGGGTCCCCCCGCTGCTGGGCCTCGACAAGGCGACGGCGGAGAAGACACTGACCGACGCCAGGCTGGTCGTGGCTTACGACGATGCCGCCACCAGCGACACCGTCGCCGCGGGGAAGGTCCTGGCGCAGAACCCGGACGGCACCGCCAAGGTGGCGCGGGGCAGCACCGTACGGGTGCGCCTCAGCCTGGGCCAGGCGAAGGTCCGGGTGCCCGACGTCGCCACCCTGTCGGTGGCCGAGGCCCGCACCGCGCTCACCCGCCAGCAGCTCAACGTCGCGTCCCAGCGCGCCGAGGCCAACGACACCATCCCGGCCAACTACGTGGTCAGGACGGATCCGGCCGCGGGCGTCGAACTCGTCGCGGGCAGCCAGGTGGCTCTGATCGTGAGCTCCGGTCCGACCACCCTCACGGTTCCGTCCAACCTCGTCGGGCAGCCGTTCGAACAGGCCCAGGCCATCCTCCTGGCAGCCGGTCTCAAGGCGGGCCGGCAGGACATCAACGACGACACGGTCCCGGCCGGCAGCGTCGTGCGCACCTCCCCCGACCCCGGGCAGCAGGTCAACCGCGGTGCGACCGTCACCCTGTTCGTGTCCAAGGGCCCCGCGAGCTGGTGGGGGAATGACAGCGGCGGGGATGGCAGCGGCCAGATGGTCGTAGTACCGACGGACCTTGTCGGGAAGAAATACCAGACCGCCGTCCGCGAGCTGCAACACGTCGGGCTGCGGGCCGACCACGACGGCATCATCGGCGACACGGTCCAGAGCAGCAACCCGCCCGCGGGCAGCAAGGTCGAACGGGGCACCAAGGTGACCCTCACTCTCGGACTGGGCTGAGCAGAAGCCGGTGGGCGGGGGTCCTGGGCGCACGCCTTTCCCGGCATTCGGCGGATAGTCTGGATGAACCACCCTGGACGGCGAGGGTGAGATACCTGCCTGTGCAGGGTGTCCCCCTTCACCATGAGGGCTGACGGTGTATGCGGGTGGCAGCAGGCGCCCGGGCGGCGCACCGCGCAGGGGAAAACAGGGGGACGCCGGTGGGAGTGCTACTCACGGGGCGGCGGGCCGAGCATTTCGACCGGCTGGTCGACGGCCGGCTGCCGGCCACCCGAACGGGCGAGCGCGAGCGGCTGGACATTGTCATGGCACTACGCGCCTGCCAACCGGTGTCGCCGCGCGCGGAGTTTCGCGCCTCCCTGCGGGTTCGGCTGCTCGCCGAGAACCCGACGGCCGAGAACCCGACGGCCGAGACCGTCACCCCTGCTGAACCCGCACGGTCCCCGGCGGCCCCCGCCCACGACGCCTGGAACATCCTCAAAGTACGCCCGGCCCTGATCGGCGCCCTTGCCACATCCGTGGTGGTGACGGGCATCGCGGTCGGTACCCATCGGGCGGTTCCCGGCGAGCCCTTCTACGGGCTCAAGCTCCGGGTCGAACACATCCAGCTGGATCTCACGAGCAGCCGGGTCGAGAAGGCCAAGGTCCATCTCGACCTCGCCCGGACCAGGCTCGACGAGATCCGCACAATCATGGACGACGGACGACTACCGAAGAAGACCATCGATGTGCGTGACCTCCTGGTCGCGTGGCAGACCGAGGCGTCCACCGGCGGGGAGGTACTGGTCGCCGAGGCGCGGGGCGGCAGCCAGGATGCGTTCCAGGCCGTCCAGGCCTTCACCACCGCCGAGTCCCGGAACCTAGGCGTCCTGCTGGACAGCCTGCCTGACGGTCCACTCCATGCCATGACGGCCGACGCCCTCGACTACGTGCACGGAGTGCGCGACACCCTCAGCGACGTGGGTATCGCAGCCGCGTCGAAACCGGGCAGCCCGTCCGGCACGCCCACCCGGGTCGGCACCTCGCACGTGCGGCAACCGGCCGGGAACTCCGGTGGAACGCCGCCGGTGAGCTCGTTCGCGTCGCCGGTGCCGGGCCCGGACATTCCGTCGAACCCCGCCACGTCGAACCCCGCCACGTCGAACCCCGCCACGTCGAACCCCGCCGTTTCGGTCGCCGCCGGCCCGGATGCGAGGACCGGCCGTTCACCGGGAAACGCACAGGCGCCGACCGCTGCGCCGCCGAGCCCATCAGCATCCGCCATGTCAGCATCCGCCATGTCAGCAACGACGGACGCCCCGGCCACCGACATCGCACCCGAAACCGTCGTCGCACAGATCCTGGACTCCGCCGACCCCGGCTGACGTCCGGTGCGTCACCCCTGCGGGTCACCGTCCGCGAGAACGGCCCGCAGTCACCTGCTGGAGCATCTCGGCAACCAGGAAGGCCAGCTCCAGCGCCTGACCGGTATTGAGCCGTGGGTCGCAGGCGGTCTCGTACCGACCGGCCAGATCGGCCTCGCCGATCCGATCGCCGCCGCCGAGACACTCGGTGACGTTGTCGCCGGTCAACTCGATGTGCACGCCACCCGGATGGGTTCCGAGCGACTTGTGAACCTCGAAGAAACCGAGCACCTCGTCGAGGACGTCGTCGAAGTGCCGGGTCTTCACCCCGTTCACGTCCCGGGTGTTGCCGTGCATCGGATCGCACGACCACACCACCGGATGCCCGGCCGAGTTGACCTTCTCCACGACCGTGGGCAGCACATCGCGGATGCGCCCGGCACCCATCCGGGTGATGAGCGTGAGACGGCCGGGGATGTGGTCGGGGTTGAGCCGGTCGGTCAGCGCCAGTACCTCGTCAGGTGTGGCGTTCGGGCCCACCTTGCAGCCAACAGGGTTGTTGATCTTAGAGATCAGATCCACATGGGCGCCGTCGAGGTCGCGGGTACGCTCACCGATCCACAGCATGTGCGCGGACAGGTCGTAGGCCGAACCGGACGCCTCCTCCGTCCGGGTGAGCGCTCGCTCGTAGTCCAACAGCAGTGCCTCATGACTGGTGAACAGCTCGACGCCGTGCAGAGCCGCCGTGCGGTCAGGGTTGATGCCGCAGGCGGCCATGAACGACAACGCCCGGTCGATGTCGGTGGCCATCACCTCATAGCGGCGTCCGGCCGCCGACTTCCGCACGAATGTCTTGTTCCACTCGTGCACCTTGGAAAGATCGGCGAACCCGCCGGTGGCGAACGACCGAACAAGGTTCAGGGCCACCGCGCTGGCATGGTAGGCGTCCACCAAACGACCGGCGTCCGGCCGGCGGGCCTGGGCCGTCGCGGCAATGTCGTTGACGGCGTCACCGCGATAGGACGGAAGCCCGGTGCTCACCTCGATATCGGCTGACCGTGGTTTGGCGTACTGGCCGGCGATCCGAGCGACCTTCACCACCGGCATACTCGCGCCATAGGTGAGCACCACCGCCATCTGCAGCAGAGTCTTCACCTTGTCGCGAATCTTGTTCGCGGTGTTCGCGGCGAAGGTCTCGGCGCAGTCGCCGCCCTGCAGCAGAAATGCCTCGCCGCGGGCAACCGACGCCAACCGGTCGGTCAGAATCCGGACCTCGGGCGCGGTGACCAGCGGTGGCAGTATGGCCAGCCGCTCACGGGCCGCGGCCAGCTCCACCGGATCGGGCCAGTTCGGTTGCTGCTTGGCCGGCAGGGTCCGCCACACATCCAGTTCGTCCACGGGGCTACAGGGTACGGCGGTCAACCGAAAAAGACCTCGGCTTCCGCATACAGTTCCTCCGGCACCAGTTTGAGCTCGCGGGTGGCCTCCGCCAACGGCACCTGTTCGATCCGGGTGCCGTGCAGCGCCATCATCGTGCCGGAAGCGCCCTCGTGCACGGCGTCAACGGCGTGCAGGCCGAATCGGGTCGCAAGCCACCGGTCGAACGCAGTCGGCGTGCCACCTCGCTGGACGTGACCCAGCACGGTCGCCCGGGACTCCCGCCCGGTACGCCCACGGATCTCGGTCTCCAGGACCGACGCGATCCCCTGCAACCGGACATGACCGAAGGCGTCCAGCTCCCCCTCCTTGACGACCAGGCTGCCGGCCACCGGCGCCGCCCCCTCGGCCACCACGATGATCGGCGCATAGTGGGACGCGAAACGGTGCTCGACGAAGGCGCAGACCTTGTCGATGTCGAACGGCCGTTCCGGGATGAGGATCACGTTGGCGCCGGCCGCCATTCCGCTGTGCAGCGCGATCCACCCCGCATGCCGTCCCATCACCTCGACGATGAGGACACGGTGATGACTCTCCGCGGTCGTGTGCAGCCGGTCGATGGCCTCCATCGCGATGTTGACGGCCGTGTCGAACCCGAAGGTGTAGTCGGTCGCGGACAGATCGTTGTCAATGGTCTTGGGAACCCCGACCACCGGGATGCCTTCGGCGTGCAGCCTGGCTGCAACCCCGAGCGTGTCCTCACCACCGATCGCGATCAACGCGTCGACGCCCAGCCCGGCAAGGGTGTCCCGAATCCGCGCCACTCCGTCATCCGACTTGTACGGGTTTGTGCGACTCGAACCGAGAATCGTTCCACCGCGCGGCAGGATTCCACGCACCGCGTCAATACCGAGCGGGACGGTGGCATTCTCCATGGGACCGCGCCAGCCGTCCCGGAAACCGACAAAAGAATGCCCGTAGACATCCATACCTTTCCGGACAATCGCCCGGATGACAGCATTCAGCCCCGGGCAGTCCCCACCGCCCGTCAACACGCCGATCTTCACAACAGCACCCCTTCGCCACCGACACCGCACGACCCGAGTCCGTCAGGGCGGAAGCGTAGTCGCAGACCGGACGCTCAGCGACCATTGAACCTCCGGAATTCACTCGGCGGTTGCCGACGACAGACCCGCTCGTAGCGGAGCCAGTACGCGCCAGCGGGCAAGGTTGTGCCGAGCGTCGGCAAGCGCGTCGTGGGCGTCGCGGGGTGGACGCGGAAGCTGCGGGCAGCCGACCTCTTCCCAGAGCTGACGCAGGTCACGGGTGAACCGGGGAAAAGGGCGTGGAAGATCCGTCATCGTGCCGAAAAGCTGGCAGAGCACCACATGGTCATAAGCGGCATACCAGGCCCACAGTTCCGGTGGTCCGTCCACGCCGAGGAACTCGGCGACGTCCGACCGGATACGCGCCCGCGAACGCCAGTGCGGATCGGACGGCGGCGGAAGCTTGTCCAGGACGTTGCGCCGCACCCAGGGGACCGCGAACCCGGGATCGAACTCGGTGGACACGGCGTAGTACTCCCGGGTGCCGTCCTCACTGACGATCCCGATGCTCACCAGATCCAGCCAGAGATGGCCTGCCTCGCAACGTTCGATGAACTCGGTGTCATAGAGATATCGGCTACCCACCGGTCCAGTTTGCCTGGCCACGGCGCGCCCTCCAGAACAGACAGCCCAGCAGCGCCGCCATACCCGCGGCGCCGGCGAGCGGCAGCGTCCACAGCAGCACACCGTTGACCTTGCCATCCGGGGACGCCGGGACCGGCGTCCGGGCACCGGTTGCGGTGGCGCCCGCTGTGCCTCGTGCCGGCGGGCAGGGGTCACCGGCCACCGGCGGCGCCACCGGCGGCGCCTGCCCGGTGGCTGCCGGCTCCACCCGGACGTCCACCCGGGACGCTCCGACGTCGGTCACCAGGCAGACCACACCCGCGCCGGGGGCGGAGAGCACCGTCGCGCCCGATGCCCGCACCAGGTAGCCGTCCGGGTAGGCCCGCGCGGGAACCCGTATCTGTGTCGTGACCCCACGGCCGAAGGTGCCCCCGGTCGCGGACACCGGTAGGTAGGACAGGGCCAGCAGCCGTCCTGACGGGGTATAGGTGAAGCCCACCGGGACACCTGCGATCACGGATGGATAGGGCCTGGCCACAACTGCCGCGGCGGTGTCGGTCAACGGCCGGTCGAAGAACCAGCCGATCTGTGTGGTGTCGGCAGCAGCCGCCAACCGCGCCACGGCCGCCGGGTCGCCGTCCGGCCATCCGACGAGCAGAGCAGCCTCATCGTTGATCACCACGGTTGCGGTCGGGTCGAACGGGGCGGTGCTCTGCCGCCAGAGAAGATGGTGGGCGTCCTGCGCCCGCACAGCCCCGTTGAGCGTGGAAGAACTCGCGGACGGCGGGGCCACGAGCTCGAAACCGACCAGGCCCGCGACGTCATGGAACCTGCTCGACACCCGGCGCAGGGCCGCGGCGTACGCCTCGTCCCCGACTCTGGTGGCGGGAACAGTCGGCACTATCTGGATCATCACACGAAGGCCCTGGCCGGTGACGAGCTGGACGGAGGCGGCAAGCTGGTCGAGCCCGTCGGAATCGGTGGCGGTGGCGGTGGCGGTGGCGGTGGCGGTGGCATCGGCGCTCCGCCGGGCCTGCACACCGGCGCGGCCGGCGGTCGCAGTGAACGTCCCGTCCGGGCCCATCGACACGCCGAGGCTCACCGCGGTGAACCCCGAGGCCACCCACTGCGCGACGGTGGCGATGTCGACGGCGACACCGGGCGGCACCGCCGGGCCGTGCAGGAACAGCACCCGACCATCAAGATCGACGGCGAACCGGTCGGCCCGCACCACTGTGCCCGCCGGTGGGCTCGCCGACGCGGACGACGCGGATGTGGTCCGCACCGCGTCGGGTGTCGGCTGGGCCCGTGCCGCCGGGACGGTACCGATCACCACCGCGAGCACCACTGCCGCGATCATGGTCGCCGTGACAGGTACGCCTGCCGAACCGATCAACGCCCAGGGCCGCCACCGTGACACACGCCATTCGGACGTACGCCGGACCGGCGCGACGGGACCCCCCGATGAGTACACACCGACCATCCTGCCGTGCCACGGTGACCGCGGGTCAGCCTGCCTGGCGGGTACCCCTCCGGTCGGCGGTGTCGGATGCGTCCTCGGGTCCGCTGCCGTGGCGCGTACCCGAGGTTCGAGACGCCGGGGTGGAGGCGTGGCCGGGCGCCCGTACGACCAGTGACCCCGAGCCTGCGCCGCCGGCCGCTTCGATCGCGGCCTCGTGTGCCGCGGCGATCTCGGTTTTGGCCCGTTGCGCGTACATGTCGACGTACTCCTGGCCTGACAGCGCCATAAGTTCATACATGATCTCGTCCGTCATGGACCGGAGCACGAACCGATCATCGGCCATCCCCTCGTACCGGCTGAAGTCGAGAGGCCGGCCGATCCGGATACCGACCCGCCGGACCTTCGGTATCGCCTTGCCCGGGGGCTGCACCTCGAAGGTTCCGATCATCGCGACCGGGATGACCGGCACCTTCGACTCCAGCGCCATCCGGGCGACACCGATCTTGCCGCGGTACAGCCGTCCGTCCGGTGAACGCGTGCCCTCCGGGTAGATCCCCAACAGCCTGCCGTGCTGCAGGACCCGCACGCCGGTTCGCAGCGCCGCGTCGCTCGCGGCCCCGCCACTGCGGTCGATTGGCAGCTGCCCCGAGCCGCTGAAGAACAGCCGTTGCAGCCAGCCCTTGATCCCGGGCGAGGTGAAGTAGTCGCTCTTAGCCAGGAAGGTGACCCGGCGCGGCACGACCAACGGGAGGAAGAGGTGGTCGGAGAAGGACAGGTGATTGCTGGCGAGGATGGCGGGACCCTGCTCGGGCACGCTTTCCAGGCCCTCGACCCACGGACGCCAGAAGATCCGCAGGAAGGGGGTGAGAAACGCCTTGACGACCCAGTAAAACACGTCAGCTCCCGGTGTGGTCGTCAACCAATATCCGCCGGTCGCACCCGGTGGCACAACATGCGGTGGCTGGAATAACCGTATGGACCCAGGACGGCGTCGTCCACCGGCGCACGCCGAACCCGGCGGGCGTGTCACCGTCGCCGATGGCCCGAGGCTGCGTATGCCGGCTGCCGGCCGGCGCGGAAACCGCCATGGCCTCCGTCCTCCCGGCATGCGAGCATGCTGCCAAGCCGGTTTGCGCGATGATGACGGAGAAGCCCCGCACACCAACGGTGCGTGAACGGTCCCGCGCATGTGACGAGAGGGCGGACATCATGACGAGCGCACCGCAGTCTTCGGTCAGACCGGGCGCGGAACCGTTGGAACGCGACGGTGACAGCACCGGGGTGCTGCTGGTCCACGGATTCACGGGCACACCTCAGAGCATGCGCCCATGGGGCGAGTTCCTCGCGGAGGCCGGCCTGACGGTCTCCTGTCCGCTGTTGCCTGGCCACGGCACCCGCTGGCAGGACATGAACGCCACAACCTGGCAGGACTGGTTCGCGGCGGCGGATGGCGCCTTCAACCGGCTCCGGGAGCGTTGCGAGACCGTCTTCGTCATGGGGTTGTCCATGGGCGGGACGCTGACCCTGCGACTGGCCGAGGTGTACGGCTCGGACGTGGCCGGCGTCGTCACCGTCAACCCGAGTCTGGGCACCGACCGGAAGGTGGCGGTACTCGCACCGCTGCTGTCCCGGATCGTGCCCTGCCTACCCGGGATTTCCAGCGACATCAAGGCACCAGGCGTCGACGAGGTCGCCTACGGACGCGTCCCGCTGCGGGCCTTCGCCTCACTGCGCGAACTGTGGGCGGTGACCGCCCCGGATCTGGGCCGCATCGTCAGCCCGGTACTGACCTTCCGCAGCCGCGTCGACCACGTCGTCGAACCGTCGTCCGGACGGATCCTGCTGGCTGGTGCGACATCGTGCACTGTCTCCGAGCGCATCCTGGAGGACAGCTACCACGTCGCGACGCTGGACAACGACCAGAAGACGATATTCGAGGGAAGCCTGGAGTTCGTCCGGACACATGCGGTGGTCTCAGGATGAACGGTGGTCTCAGGATGAACAGTGACCTCGGGATGAACGGCGGTCTCAGGATGAACCGTGACTGACATGCCACCGGGCTACGGTCCGCCGGACGCCGGACAGGATCCGGAGCAGGAGCAGGATGCGGCCTTCGCCGCGTTGGTCGCCCGTTTCGATGACGAGCCCGGGCCGAGCACCTGGCCGACCGCCGAGGACGTCCCCAGCCCGCCGCGGCCCACGCTCATGCCCGTCCACCCGATCCGGCGCCCGCCGGAACATCCGGTCCATCGCTGTGATCACGTCCCGTATCCCGACGAGGAGACCGGCACCCGGGACGAACCCGACGACAGCGAACCGGACGACAGCGACGACGAACCATCTGATCATTATGATCCGCCGCCACCGCCTTCGATACCAAGAATGCAGCCCGTCACCCGGTGGGCACTGTGTTCGATCGCGCTGGGTGTCGCGATCCTGCTGGCGCCCTCGGTGGCCGGGATTGAGCACGGTTCGTCCCGTGACGTGGCAGGAGTCATGCTTGTGCTCGGCGGAGTCGCCACACTGGTAGCACGAATGGGGGATCGGCTGCCCACCGATTCCGACGACGACGACGGTGCGGTCGTCTGACCCTGGACTCCCGGTGGGCGGACCTCGGCGCCAGGACCTGCCCGATCGAAGATCGGTCGGACGGATCCCGGTAGCCGAAGACCGCGCGATCACGGCTCTTCTCGCGCGGCCGGAGGCTACCGGGGGACTGGTCACGTCATGGAAGGGGCGGCTGCGTGCGGTTTCACGAAACGGTCGAGATCCACGGTCACCTGATGGACACCGGTGTTCTCGCCCGGGTGCTCGACGATGTCCTCAATTACGGTGGTGACTACGAGGTCGAAAGCATCGATCTCGGTAAGAGCCACGACGACGAGTCACACGCAAAGATCATTATTGGGGCGACTTCCCCGAGCCAACTGACCCGCATCCTCATGCGTATCCAGGTCCACGGCGTCAACAGCGTGGCCCAGGGCGAAGTGGTGCTGCAACCCGCCGACCGTGACGGGGTCTTCCCCGTGGACTTCTACTCGACCACCAACCTGGAAACCGTGGTCAGCCTCGGCGGCCAGTGGGTCCCGGTGGAACATCCCGAGATGGACTGCGGCCTTGTCGTGGTCGGAGGGCGGGTACGTACCATCCCGGTGTCCGAGGTCCGGGTCGGCGACATGATCGTGTGTGGCGTGTCCGGGGTAAAGGCCGTCCTGCCCGTCACCGACCACTCGACCCGGGTGTACGGGACCTTCCAGTCCATGTCGTCGTCCACGGCCCCGGTGTCGCCGCAGCGCCAGGCCCTGCTGGTCCGCACCGTCGCGCGGCAGATCCGCGAGATCAAAGCCGAGGGTTTCGACGTGCTGTGGGTCGCCGGTCCCGCGGTCGTGCAGACCGGTGCCACCTCCGCCATGGTCGCTCTGGTCGAAGCGGGCTACGTCGACGTGCTCTTCTCCGGCAACGCCTTCGCCACCCTCGACATCGAGGCGGCCCTGTACGGACCGACGACCGGTGACGACCTGACCCACGGCAGGCCGGCCGAACGCGGCCACGAGCAGCACATCCGGGCGATCAACACGATCCGGCGCGCTGGTTCGATCATCATGGCGGTCGAGGACGGCATCCTCACCAGCGGGATCATGCATGCTCTCGTCAAGGCCGGCAAGAGGTTCGTCCTGGTCGGCTCGGTTCGTGACGACGGCCCGCTGCCAGACGTCCACACCGATGTGCTGGCCGGCCAACGGGCCATGCGGGACGCCCTGCACGGCGTGGGTTTCGCGATGATGGTTGCCTCGATGTTGCACTCGGTGGCGACCGGCAACATCCTGCCGGCGTCCATCCCACTGGCCTGTGTGGACATCGATCCCGGCAACGTCACCACGATCGTCGACCGCGGCTTTGCCCAGGCCGTCGGCGTCGTCACCGACACCGGGCTGTTCCTGGAACAACTGGCCCAGGAACTGGTCACCGACTACCGTCCCGCGGCGGCGGCCCGCTGACCCGCCCACCCCGGTGAGCCCCGGGGCAGGTCCGGGGTCAGTGCCGCGCGAGGTCGGCCGCGCCGATGATCCCGGCCGGTGGCCCGAGTTCCGCCACGACGATGTCCGCTTCAGGACGGTACGCCCGGCCTGACAGGCTGTTGCGGAACTCGGCCCTGGCCGGGCCGAGGAGAAGATCGTCGGCCTCTGCCACACCACCACCGACGACGAAGCGACCAGGATCAAGAATTGCGGCGAGGCTGGCGAGACCCCGCCCGAGCCAGCTGCCGATCTCCTCGAAACACTTCACCGCCAGCGGGTCGCCCTCCTGGGCGGCGGCGGTGATCGCTGGACCGGTGAGACGGGTAACGTCACCGTCCGCGCTCTCCAGCAGGCGCCGACCCGCCGCCGGGGAGGTCGAGACCAGCTCGCGGGCCGTCCGGACGAGCGCCCTACCGCTGCCGTACTGCTCGAAACATCCCCTGTTCCCGCACCCGCACAGGTGGCCGCCGGCCACGAGCTGCATGTGCCCGATCTCCCCGCCGATCCCGAAACGCCCCCGGTACAGCCGGCCGCCCAGCACGATTCCACCGCCGATCCCGGTTCCCACCGTGACGCACACCAGATCGTCGTGGCCGCGTCCGGCGCCGAACCTGTACTCCCCCCACGCCATCGCGTTCGCGTCGTTCTCGACGACGACCGGCAGGCCGGTCCGTGCGCTCACCTCGTCCCGCAATGGTTCGTTACGCCAGGCGAGGTTCGGCGCGAACAGGACGTGTGACCTTTCACGGTCGATCCAGCCTGCTGCGCCGATCCCGACGGCCCGCACCGACTCCGGCCCGACAGCCGCCCGCAGCTCGGCCACGGCTGCATCGATCGTGTCCGCGACCTCAGCGGGCTCATGGGTGGGAGTCGGCCTGCGGACCGAGGCGACGATCGCTCCGGTCACGTCCACGACGCCGGCGGCAACCTTCGTTCCACCGACATCCACTCCGACCACCAGACCGGACTCCGTACGGTTCTCCCCCGACGTCGCTGCAATGGTCACTCGACATCGATCCTCTGAACGCGCGACCGGGATCGCGGTCGCTCGGTGGTGTTCTCCGGTCGGCAGGTTCCGCCGGTCCCGTCGGTCGCCGCGTCATCCTCGTCGGCGCCCGCCGGCCCCGCAAGCGCGGCCCGCAGCGCCGCGGCGAGCGAGGTCGCGGCCGTGAACAGGTGCGCGGCCACCTCCGGCCGGCCGGCAGCCAGCGTGGCGACAAGCCGGCAGACCGGACACACCTGGCACGTCGTCATGGGTGAGATGACCGGAGCGCCGGCTGGTCGGGTGTCGGCGTGGCCCTGGCTGGCGTGGGCCGCCGGGTCCGTGAGCAGGTCACGCAGGGCCGCGCCGAGCAGCGCGGCCTCCTCAGCGAGCGGACGCGGCGCGGCACTGCTCACGTGCGCACCCACAGATCCGGATCGAGCACAAAGGACACCACCAACCGGTCGTCGCGCAGCACCGCGCCCCGCACGTCACACCGCCGCAGGGCGGACGGCAGGATGAGCAGCCGCCGCTGCGACCCGACGGACACCATCAGCTCGTCCTCGCCGATCCGGGTAAGTCCGATCTCCGAGCGTTCCACGAACGGCAGGCCCAGTGAGATGGAAAAGCCGTCGTCGGTGCGTTCGACGTGCAGCGGACCGCCGTCGGCCTGTCGGCCCGCGCCGAGAACACCCACCGGGTCCAGACCGGTGTAGGCGGCGGCCGCGAAGGCCGCCAGCTCCTCAAGCCCGACCGGCTCACCGGCACGGTAGGCCGCGCGCAGAACCGGGATCGGCGCGAAGGACAGCTCCGCGTCCAACAGCTGGTCACGATGGACGGCCGCCCACCCGGCCCGCCAGGCGTCGCCACCGGACTGGGTGTGCACCCGGTTGGCGACGACCGCGTCGACGGCGAACCCGTGCAATGCCAGCGCCGTCAGCGCTCCCCGTGTCTGTTCGACCACCACGGACTCGGGGGTGAGCACCAGTCGCACGCTGGAACGTAACGGGTCGGAGAGAACCTCGCGAACCTCACGCATGATCGATTGAAGTCGGGCCGCGGCCCCCACCAACGATTCCGGGACGGCGCCAAGGCGGTCGGGACGGCCGAGCAGCGCCCGGCCGGGACGCAGTCTGCGCGCGAACCGACCATCGAGCGGGACAACTCGGCGCAGGTACCAGGCAAGCGTTTCCGGAAGCGTCAGCAGGCGCAGCAGTTGGGGAATCGGACCGGTGTCGACCAGGACGACGTCGTAGTCACCGGAGGTGACCTGGTCAAGCAGGTGCAGCAGCGTGAGAACCTCACCGGTGCCGGGAAGCACCATCAGTTCGTCGACCTCCACCGGGTCGGTTCCCGTCACCTTCCAGAACCGGCTGAAATAGCCGCGGATGACCTGCCAGTGGTCCTCGAATGCCTGCTGGGTGTCCGCCTGCTGCGCGTACAGACCGGATTCGATCTCAACCGGAGCACCACTCAACGGGTGATCGAGTACCGCGGCGAGGCCCTGCGCGGGATCCACGGACATCACCAGCGTCCGGTAGCCGCGTTGGGCCGCAAGCGTGGCGGTCGCCGCGGCGACCGTGGTCGTCCCGGCGCCCCCCTTACCCGTGAAGAGCACGCACCGCACGCGAAATCAGCTCTCGATGTGCTTCTTGAGATCCTTGAGCGCGGCGTCGACAACGCCACTTTGAACCTTGCGTCGAAGCAGACCCGGGATTTTGATCTTCAGTTCGACCGTCAGATCATAGGTGACCTCGGTCCTGCCTTCACCAATATCACGCAGGACGTAGCTGCCGTCCTGGGCTGTCATGTTGTTTGCCGAGACGAGCGTCCAGCTCACCGACTCGTCACCCGACCAGGTGTACTCGATGACAAATTCTTCTTTTGTCACCATCGCGTTGACCACGAAACGGCCTCGGCGGGGACGACCGTCCGGTCCGGCCTCGACGACCGCGGACTGTTCCACCGGGCCTGACCAGGACGGATACGCGGCGACGTCGGCAATCGCGTCCATCACCGCCGCCGGTTTGGCGTTGATCGTAACGGTGGCTCGGGCGTGATCCGCCATTGGTGACAGTGCCTCCACAACTCACCCGGGCGAACCCGGCGCCGCTGACATCCCGGATCTCCTGACGCCCGGGTTCTCCCTGGACGCCAGGATAATCATCCTTACCGATCATCAAGGGTACCGGACCGCCGGCCCGGCCCGTCCGAGTCCTACCACTCCAGCACGAACGGCGTCCCCCGCGCGTTGAAATGTCCAACGTTCACGCACCGCGTTCGACCGATCTCAAGTACGTCCCGGTACGGCTGGTGGACATGCCCGAAGAGCACGTACCTGGGCTGGATTTCGTGAATGGCCTCCAACACCGCGGCGCTGCCCCGTTCGTAACGCCCGGCCACCGTGTCGTACACGAGCTCGGGTAGGTGCGGCGGGATGTGGCAGCACAGGATATCCACCGACCCGACCGCGGCCACCTTCGCCGCGTAGACGTCATCATCGATCTCGTAGGGAGTATGCATCGGAGTGCGCAGACCACCACCCACGAAACCGAAACGCAGCCCCCCGATCTCGACCACCTCGCCGTCCAGCAACGTGATGCCGTCGCGCAGGTAGTCCGGGTAGAGGTAAGGAAGATCAACATTTCCGTAGGTGAGGAAGGTCGGGGTCGGAAAGGCGGCGAACATCTGTTCGTACTGCTTGCGGATCGCCGCTTCGACGATCTCCTGCCGGCCGTCCCCCAGGGTCGCCCACAGGCTGCGGGACCATTCACGGGCCTCGTCGAAACGCTGCTCGGTCCTTAACCGAATCATTCTTCCAACCGCGGCCGCGCCGAAAAGGTCACCCATAATACCGCGACTGTGGTCACGGTAGTCCACGTAGAGAATCAGGTCGCCCAGACAGACAAAGGCATCCGCGCCTTTCCCGGCGGCGGCGAGCGCATCGGCGCGGCCATGGACGTCGCTCACCACGTGTACCCTCATGCCGGGTAAGCCTACGGTTGCGGCGGTCGAGAAGCCGCAGGGGAACCGACCGGCAGGCCATACCCAGCAGCCGGTTCCCCCGGCTCACGAGCCGCCTCAAGAGTGTCCTTGAGCGTGTTGAGCTGACGTTTCGTATGCAGAGAACGACGGGTGGCCAGGCTTTTCGCCGCGGACCGCCGTAACCGGCGGGCCGCTGTGGGCTGATGGCGACGGGTGGCGTCGACCCGCAGGTACACGTGCGCGACAACCCCGTCACCCCACGGTTCCAGCCAGATCTCGCTGGTCCCGACCAGCGCGCCGGTCACGGTGAACCGCAGCCCCGCGGTGTCCCTGTCCTGAAAGATGCTCAGCTCGAGGTCCGGCCACAGCGCGCGCCACAGCGCGGGGTCGTGCACGGCCTTCGAGACCTCGGCGAGGCCGGCCGCCACAAAGACCTCGTCGATCAGATCGATCTGCACGGGCTCGGGACCCATCCCAGCGATCATGTCAGGCCGGTCCGGGTGCCGGTGCCATCAGGTCACGCAGGCTCGCCGCGAGGACGTCCCACCGCCAGGCCACCTCGACCCACGCACGGCCGGCCACACCCATCGCCCGAGCCCGGTCGGGATCGGCCAGCAACCGGCCGACGGCATCGGTTATCTGCGCCAGGTCGCCACCGTCGACCACCACACCGGTCCGGCGGTCCAGCACCGCGTCCGGCGCTCCGCCACTGCGCCCGGCGACCACCGGCAGACCCGTGGCGGACGCCTCCAGATAGACGATGCCGAGTCCCTCGACCTCAAGGCCCGCCCTGCGCGTCCGGCACGGCATCGCGAACACGTCGCCGGCAGCGTAGTGCGCGGGTAACTCACCCCACGGCACGGAACCTGTCATGATCACATGCTCGGCCACGTCGACCTCGCGCGCGAGGCGCGCCAGCGACGGTCGGTCCGGCCCCCCGCCGACCAGCAGCAGAGCTGTGCCGGGCACCCGGCGGCGCCAGGCCGGCAGGGCTCTGACGAGCATGTGCTGGCCCTTGCGTCCGACTAGCCTGCTCACGCACACGACAACCGGGCGATCAGCCAGGCCATAACGTTTACGGATGTCGTCGCGCCCGGCACCCGGCCGGAAGAACTCGGTGTCCACACCGCTGGGCAGCCGGGCCAGGGTGGGATGGCGGCCCAACGCCGGAGCGAGTCGTGCCCGCGTGTAGTCGGTGAGATAGGTCACGACATCGGCCGACCGCCCGACCCGACGCAGCGCCTGACGCGCTCCAGGAAGCGCGGCCCAGCCCACCTCGTGACCGTGGGTACTGGCGACGATCCTGCGTATCCCCGGATCACGGCGAAGCCCGGCACCGAGCAGGCCCAGCGGCGCGGCCGCTCCGAACCACACGACATCACAGTCCTCGGATCGGGCAACCGCCCGAGCCCTGCGAAGTACATCCGGCGTGGGCAACATCAACGACGTCGGATGCCGCACCACCGGAAACGGCGCGGTCGCGTCAAAGACCGACGAGCCCTTCCACTCGGGCGCGTAGACGACCACCTCGCCTTCCGGTAACCGGCAGGCGAAATTATGTACATATGCCTGGATCCCACCCGGACGAGGTGGGAAGTCATTGGTTATCACCAGCACCCGCATCGGGCGATACTCCCGCAGGCCGGATGCGCCGCAACAGCCGACTCACCATCGGGGTGCGGGCCCGTTCGACATCGGACCACACTATCTACGACGGCGACAGGCCGGCCCTCAGATACGACCTCCACTGAGCGACGAAACCAGCCTCGGTGGTCCCCAGGAACGCCCGGAACGCACCGTCCAGCCGCGACTGCGGATCACCCCTGCCGGATCCCACCTGCCGGTAGAAGCTGATCAGCCCGCCAAGCCCTAACCTGTCCGCGATCAACCGGCAGGCCAGCCACGCCTCCTGATAGCTACGCAGGATCGTTCCGTCCGCGGCGGAGAACTGCGCGTCCGATGGCAGCGCGTCAGGCAGCCAACCGGATCGCACGTCGGCGGCGAGTTCGGCCGCCGCCCGAGTCGTCGCCAAGGGGACCCCGGCGTGGCCCACCGTCTCGGCAAGCCCCTCCACCAGCCACAGCGGGGTGCCCGAGCCGGTCACAGCGGCACTCGCGAAATGGGTCAGTTCGTGGCGCAGTACCACCTGACGCCCCTGCGCGCTGAGGCGTTCATAGACTTCCCTGCGGAGGATCACGCGCCCGGCGCCCGGCCCGTCCGGCCCGGTTTCCGCCGGTACCGGGGTCACGGCGATCGCCGCCTCGCCGCCGGCGCCCATCCGCCCCGCCCGCGCACGGAACCCGGCGTCATCCACGGGAATCTCCACCACGACATGATCGGACCATGGCCCGTCCCAGACCCCGCGTACGTAACCCAGGGCATCATCGGCATCACGGCGAACCTGGTCCGACAACGCGGGTGGCACACCAGACCCCGTGACCGTCAACCGCTCGGAGAGCCCCTCGTCGAGCCGCGGTCGAGCCGGGCCAGCCACATCCGGATGATCGTGTCCACCGGCGATGACCAGCGGCACGCCCGCGACAAGGCCTGCGACGACAACGGCAACCAGCGACATCACCAGTGGGTGTTCTCGCCACCACCGCCCCACCCGGTTCACCTGCCCATACACGCGCCTCCGGGCCACAACGAGGTTAACCAGCCAAAGGATGCGTGATCACCACAGGTCGGGGGTCAGAGCTCGACTTCAGGTACGGGGCCAGTCGTGGAACGAGTTGCGAGATCAGGCCACCGTCCGCGAGTGCCTGCAGGGCCTGGTATTCAGTCTCGTCCCATTCGATCTCATACCGTTCGGCATCGCGGCGTACGGGATCGTCCCGTTCGGCATCGCGGCGTACGGGATCGTCCCGTTCGGCATCGCGGCGTACGGGCCCAAGCAGGACGGGCATCACGCAGTCTCCACAGGCGTCTCCCCGAACCACACAGGTGTCACAGTCGATCAGCATCGTCGCCGCCTCTCCGGCCGGGACCGTCGGTAAGACGCAACGTAAGCCGGGGGTCCGACAACTTTTACGACCCTGCGTTTTACGACCCGGTGCTTTCCCGGTCCTGTGCTCGGCGGTCACGTGTCGCGTCTCCCGGCCACACGTCGGCCGAGCTCCCGGCCGAACTCCCGGCCGAGCGCTCAGGCACGCTCGAGACGAGCGATCAGCGCAGCGGACGGAATCGGGCGCGCACCCGACAACCGGCTCGTGTCCGCCACCTCGCGGTCGGACGTCACAACCACCATCGGACGGCCCGCGGGCTCAGCCCGCACGAGCCGGATGATCTCCTCGTCGGCAAGCTGACCGGACCGGCTGAACACCACCCGGACGCCACGCGGTGCGGTCACCCCCACCGGCCTGGCAGTCACCGCCGTCGCGTCGAACACAACCGTGATCTCGCTCTCGGGCGCGC
>NZ_CADDZT010000077.1:25049-28194 GCF_902812655.1 Candidatus Frankia meridionalis
CGCGCTGTGCCTGCAGAGTCAGCGAACCGTACCCGCGCTTGGTCACGTTGTAGCCGTCCACGATGAGGTGAACCCCGGGAACCGCGAGGACCTCGTCGACAACGCCGGGATCGTCCTCGGCGAGGCCACGCGCGCCGATCCCACAGAACGGGTCGAAGGACGCGGCGGCATTCTCCTCACGGCCGACGATGTCCGCCGGACGGCGGACCGCGGTGGGCAGGGCGAGTTCCTTACGGAAGCCGTTGGCCGCGGCCATCAGGGTATCCAGCAGGACACGCAGGCGCACTTCCTCCACCGAGCGGGCCTCCCGGCTGCCCCGGCGTGAGGCGGCCAGGGCAGCTTCGAGCTCGGCGACCCGTTGCCGCAACCGGCGGGTCTCCGCCTCGGCATCCCGGGCGGCCGTCACCGCCTCGTCGCGGGTCCTCTCGGCGGCATCCACCGACTCGCCGGCGGCGATCTCGGCCCGGCGGACCCGGTCGGAGGAGGACCTCAGCCGGCGGCGGGCGTCCTCGACGTCACTGCGGGTGAGTGCCAGGCGTTCACGCAGTTGGTCGTTCTCGGCCTTGGCGCTTCGCCGCACCGCCTCGAGCTGGTCCTGCAGGCGCGCGACCGTCCCGGCCGCCTCGGCCGCGCGGGCTGACGCCGCCGAGGCGGCCAGTTCCTGCGCGGCGGCATCGACCATCTGCTCCCAGCCGGGTAGGCGCAGGACGTAGGCGACCGCCGCGATCTCCTCGGGTGGCGCGGCCTCGGGTGGCCCCTGCGCGGACTCCAGCGATGCCACCAGGTCGGGCAGGGCCAGGCGGACCCGTTCGGCGACCCGCCCGCGGAAGACCACGTCGTTGGCGATCGCCGCCGCCAGCGGCGTCGCGCCGAGCCGGGAACGCCGGGACGGGATGAAACGCCGGACGGCGATGAGCGCCGACGGCACGTCCTGCTCAGGCAGGTCGGCCAGGGTGTCGGCGGCGAACGCGACGACCTGCGCCCGGACGTTGGGCGGGAGTGGCTCGCTCACCCGGACGCCGGCCGGGGCTCACACACCACGCTGTCCACCCCGCCACACCAGCGACACCACACGCGTTCGATCTTCTCGCTCACGACGTCGCGTTCCTCAACGCGTGAGACACCAGCGAGGTCGACATGGACGTAGTCCCGTGACTGCACCGTCCTGGCAACGTCGAAACGGGTCAGATTGCCGCAGATCCCGCACCGCCAGCGGGTATGCGGTCCGGGGATGTCGACGGGCACGGGACGGACTCCGGGGCGCGATGGGGACAACGATGACGCACCAGCGTATAGGCACCAGCCCGACCTCTCCGGATCGCACGTGTCGGCCCGGTTCGACCAGTGCCACGGCCAAGCACGCCGGCCGGAGCTCCCCGGCGCGTCAGAGCCCAGCGTGTCAGCCCGGTACGGCAGCCCAGCGCGTCAGCCCAGCGCGGCCCGGATGCGTTCGGCCGCGTCGTCGAGTGCGGCCGGGTCGGGATCGTGATCAGCCTTCGAGAACGAGACCTCGTCCTCGGAGTTGATCGGGACGAGGTGCACATGCACGTGCGGCACCTCCAGACCAGCCAGCAGCGCGGCCACCCTGCGAGGGCGAAACGCCGTGTCCACGGCCCGGCCGACCCGCGCTGACGCGCTCCACAGTTCCCGCAGCACATCCGGCGGAAGGTCGATCCAGTGATCGATCTCGAGGCGCGGGACCACCAGGGTGTGCCCGGGCCGGATGGGGGCGATGGTCAGAAACGCCGCGCAGTGGTCGTCCTCGTAGACGATCCTCCCAGGCAGTTCACGTTTCATGATCCGAGTGAAGACGCTGGCCATGTCCGGACACTATCCGGATGGCGGCCGGCGACCACCGCTCTGCGCGGGGCTGTCGGAGGCAGCCGCTACGGTTCGCGGACATGAGCCCGTTCTCGCCCCCGCCAGGCGACGGCCACCCGGGCATGCCGCCCCGGCCACTGCCAGAACCACTGCCAGAACCACTGCCGGCCCCGGCTCCCCGACCCCGGCGTGAGCCCCAGCCCCGGCAGGCCAGCTTCGCCGAACTCGGCCGTCCGCTGGGGGAGGTCACCTTTGTCGTGGTGGACCTGGAAACCACCGGCACCCGTTCGTCCGAAAATGAGATCACCGAGTTGGGTGCGGTCAAGGTCCGCGGCGGGCGGATCCTTGCCGAAATGGCGACCCTGGTGCGCCCGGCCGGGCCGATACCCCCGTTCATCTCGGTCCTGACCGGGATCACCGACGCGATGGTCGCCACCGCCCCGACCATCGACGCGGTGCTGCCGACATTCCTGGAGTTCGCCCGCGACAGCGTGCTGGTCGCCCACAACGCCCCGTTCGACCTCGGCTTCCTGCGGGACGCATGCGTGCGCGGCGGGTATCCGGTGCCGGCGTGGGAACACCTCGACACGGTCCGGATCGCCCGGCAGGTCGTTACCAGGGACGAAAGTCCGGACTGCAAGCTGTCCTCGCTGGCCCGGCTCTTCCGCGCCGACACCGAGCCCACCCACCGGGCGCTCGCGGACGCGCGGGCCACGGTCACGGTGCTGCACGGGCTGTTCGAACGGCTCGGCAACCTCGGAGTGACCACGTTGGAGGACGTCCACGGCTTCACGCGGAAGGTCTCCCCCGCTCAGCGACGCAAGCGCCATCTGGCGGAGGGGCTACCGACCGGGCCGGGCGTCTACGTGTTCCGCGACGCGACCGGCCGGGCACTGTACGTCGGAACGTCGCGGTCGGTGCGGTCGCGTGTCCGGTCGTACTTCACCGCGAGTGAACCGCGGACGCGGATGGCCGAGATGGTCTCGCTGGCACAACGGGTGGACGCGATCGCGTGCGCGCACGCGTTGGAGGCCGAGGTCCGGGAGCTACGGCTGATCGCCGAGCACAAACCCCCCTACAACCGCCGGTCCAGGTACCCGGAACGGGCGGTCTACCTGCGGATCACCGATGAGCCGTTCCCGCGGCTGGCCCGGGTCCGGGCGGTCCGCGACGGGGGAACCTACCTCGGCCCGTTCTCGAGCACGGCCGGGGCAGATCTTGCCGCGGCCGCGATCCACGAGGCGATCCCCCTACGGCAGTGCACCGCACGACTGTCACCACAGCGGCCGAGTGCCGCGTGCGCACTCGCGGACCTGGGCCGCTG
>NZ_CADDZT010000077.1:28237-29875 GCF_902812655.1 Candidatus Frankia meridionalis
CAGCGGCCCGTGAGGCCATCACCACCTACCCGGCGCTGGTCGTCACCGCCGCACGCGAACGCATCGCCGGGCTCGCCGCCGGACAACGGTACGAGGACGCGGCCGTCCATCGGGACCGGATGCTCGCGTTCCTGCACGGCGCCCACCGACTCCAACGCCTGTCAGCCCTGACCCGCGTCGTCGAGATGACGGCGGCCGTGCCCACCGTGGAGGGCGGTTGGGATATCGCGGTGATCCGCCACGGTCGGCTCGTCGCCGCGACCACCGCCCCGGCGCGCACCGATCCGCGTCCGTGGGTTTGGGCGGCGCGGGCCAGCGCCGAGACGGTGCGACCGGGGCCGGGGCACACCCCGTGCGCGTCCGCGGAGGAGACCGAGCGCATCGACCGCTGGCTGTCCTCCCCGGGTGTCCGGCTGGTCGGCCTCGACGGCGAATGGGCCTCACCGGCAACCGGCGCGGCCCGGGAGGTCTTCTTTCTTCGCGGGCAGGACGAACACCGCGGATCAGCAGGAACGGTCACCCCGGGCCGAGTCCGACGACCGGCATCCCGATGACTACCGCGCGAGCCGGCCGAGCAGGGCGCTGGCGGCAAGAATGCTCAGCACGGCGGAACCCGTGAGTACCGCGAAGTCGACCAGCAGGTGCGCGGGCGTACCGATGAGCAGACCGCGCAGCGCGTCGACCAGATAGCTCAACGGGTTGAGATAGCTGACCACCCGGACCCAGGACGGCATGATGTCCACCGGGTAGAGGGCATTGCTGGCGAAGAACATCGGCATCATGATCGCCTGGCCGATCCCCATCAGGCGGTCGCGGGAGAGCACCAGGCCCGCGATCACGATCGACAGGCAGGCGAAGAACCCCGAGCCGAGCACCACCGCGACAGCCGCGGCAATCATCTTCAGCGGGTTCGCGGTCAGACCCACACCGAGCACAGCGGCCAGCACCAGGACGACGACCACCTGGATCAGCGCCCGCACCCCGGCTGCGAACGCCTTGCCGGTGACCAGAGCCGCGCGGGGCGTCGGTGTCACCATGAGTTTCGCCAGGACGCCCGCGTCCCGGTCCCAGATGATCTGAATGCCGTAGAAGATCGAGATGAACAGTGCGGACTGGGCGAGGATGCCGGGCGCCAGGTAGTCCAGGTAGGGCACGGACCCGGTCGGGATGGCATGGATGCGGTTGAACGTCACGCCGAAGACCAGCAGCCACAGGGCCGGCTGGACGGCCCTGGTGTACAGCTCGACCCGGTCGTGGCGGAGCTTCTGCAGCTCCACCAGGGAGAGGGTTCCCAGTCGACGCCCCAACAGGCGCGCCGTGCCGAAGCGCGCGTCAAGACTGTCATCGAACCCGATCCCGGCAGGAGCGGGCGCCAGACCGGTCCGCTCAACCAGCCCGGCCGGCGACACGACGGGTATGTTGGACGTCACGGAAATCACCTTTCCTGTCGCTCTCGAGCGCACCACCGGTGTGATGACGGAACACGTCCTCCAGGCTTGCCTGGGGTCCCAGGGTCGCTTTCAGTTCGCCCGGCACGCCGGTGGTCCGGACCCGGCCGGCGTGCATCAACGCGACCCGGTCGCACAGGACGTCCGCCTCCTCCATGTAATGGGTGGTCAGCAGGACCGCCATGCCGTG
>NZ_CADDZT010000077.1:30125-50714 GCF_902812655.1 Candidatus Frankia meridionalis
CCCCACGGTCGGCTCGTCGAGGATCAGCAGCCGCGGCTGGTTGACCAGTGCCTGGGCGAGTTCAAGGCGACGCACCATCCCGCCCGAGTAGGTGCGGGCCATCCGGTCTGCGACGTCGGTGAGGCCCATCGCGGCGAGCGCGTCGTCGACCCGCGCCCGCCGCTGGCGTCGTGGCACGTCGAACAGGCCTGCGAACAGGGCGACGTTCTCGCGGCCCGTCAGCCCGGCGTCGGCGGACAGCATCTGCGGCACGTAGCCGATGAGGCGGCGTGCCCGCAGCGGCGCTCGCGCCGCGTCCACCCCGAACACCAGCACCGAACCGGCGGCCGGCCGCAGCAACGTGACGATGACGCGGATGGCGGTGGTCTTGCCCGCACCGTTCGGCCCGAGCAGGCCGACGATCTCACCGGCTCCGAGATCGAGGTCGACCGAGTCGACCGCCGCGTGCTCCCCGAACCGGTAGGTCAGCCCCCGGACGACGAGGGCCGGCGGGCCGTCCGCGGACACCGTGGATGCGGCCAGAGACACGGAATGATCGACAGACATCCGACCTCCATATCGTTTTCTTCCTACAACTAACTATCCACCCTCCGCCTTGCCCCGTCACCCGCGAACGAAAAGGGCCCTCCCGTCCGGTAACGGACGGCAGGGCCCTCAGGTCGTTCAGTGCTTCCAGGTCGTTCAGTGCTTCGTGCCGGCCGGCTGGTCCGGGGCGTCGTCAGCGTTGGGCTGGCCGCCCTGTTCCTCCTCCTCGACGAAGAAGCCGGTCACCGCCTTGCCTGCACGCCGGGCGAGACCACTCCTGGCGTTTGCGGTCTGGTCGCCGGACCCCACGGCCACCCGGTCGGTCGGGACCCGGCGATGGTCGGCCACCGGCGGCAGCTTCGGCCGGTGGGCCTCCACGAACTCCCCGCTGGGAAGCTGGTGGATGATCCCGGTCTCGATGCCGTGCTCGGCGATCTCATGGTCGCGGCCCTGCAGGCCGATGCAGATCTTCTTGGTGATGCTGTAGGCGATCGGCGGGACGATGATGCAGCCGATCCGTCCTGCCCATGTCATCGCGTTCAGCGAGATGTCGAACGTCTTCGCGATGACGTCGTTCCCACCGGAGATCCACAGCACCAGGTAGAAACTGATGGCCATGGCACCGAAACCCGTCCGGGTCGCCGCGTCCCGGGGACGCTGGAGCAGGTTGTGTGACTCGGTGTCCCCGGTGAACCTGGCCTCCAGGAACGGGTACAGCGCAAGCAGCGTGAACAGGATCCCGGGCAGGATCAGCGTCGGCCAGAACACCGCCGGCACGGTGTGCCCGAGACCGCGGAACTCCCACGGCGGGAACAGACGCGTCGAGCCGTCGAGGAAGCCGATGTACCAGTCCGGCTGGGACGCGGAGCTGACGTTCCCCGGGTCGTAAGGGCCGAAACTCCAGATCGGGTTGATCTGCGCCAGACCGCCGAGTAGCGCGAGCATCGCGAACACCAGCATGAAGAACCCGCTGGACTTCGCCGCGAACACCGGGAACACCCGGTGCCCGATGACGTTGTGCTCGGTCTTGCCCGGCCCTGGGAAGTCGGTGTGCTTCTGGTGCCACAGGATGCCCAGGTGGGCGCCGATCAGCGCCAGCAGGATGCCCGGCACCAGCAGGATGTGGACGACGTACAGCCGGGGGATGAAGTTCTGACCCGGCCACTCGCCGTCGAAGACGAGGAACGACGCCCACGTCCCGACGACCGGGATCGACTGGGCGATGGACGCCGCGATCCGCAGCCCCGTACCGGACAGCAGGTCGTCCGGAAGCGAGTAGCCGGCGAAACCCTCGAGGATCCCCAGCACGAGCAGTCCCACGCCGATCAGCCAGTTGACCTCTCGGGGCTTGCGGTAGGCGCCGGTGAAGAACACCCGCATCAGGTGCACCACGATGGATGCGACGAACAGCAACGCGGCCCAGTGGTGGATCTGGCGGAAGACCAAACCCGCACGGGTGTCGAAGCTGATGTCCAGGGTCGAGGCGTAGGCCCGGCTCATCTCGACGCCCTTGAGCGGGACGTACGAGCCGTTGTAGACGACCTCGGTGTTGCTCGGGTCGAAGAACAGCGTGAGATAGATGCCGGTCAGCACCAGGATGATGAAGCTGTAGAGGGCGATCTCCCCGATCATGAACGACCAGTGGTCGGGGAACACCTTGTTCAGGTTCCGGCGCAGCCCCGCCTGCGTACCGAAACGCTCGTCGACCGTCCGGTTGAGCTTTCGGACCGGGCCCGGCCTTTTGACCAGATGCGGTGGTGGGACGGTGGTCATGAACGCTCCCAGAAGGCGGGACCGACGGGCTCGGTGTAGTCGTGTCGTGCGATGAAGTACCCGTCCTTGTCCACATCGATCGCCAGCTGCGGCAGGGACCGGCTGGCCGGGCCGAAGATGGCGCGGCATCCGTCCAGGACGTTGAACACGGACTGGTGGCACGGGCACAGTAGGTGGTGGGTCTGCGCCTCATAGAGGCTGACCGGACAACCCGCGTGGGTACAGATCTTCGAATAGGCGACGTGACCGGCGTAGGCCCAGTCCTCCCGGCCGGGGCGCGGGTGATTCTCCCCCGGAGCGAGCCGGATGAGCACGGTGGCGCTGTCGGCCTTGTCGTGCAAGGTCACCTTGGGCTCGTAGCGGACGGTGCCGTTGGCCTCGGTGACGGGTACCGCCGGGAACACGGTTTCGATGCCGCCGATGGCCATGTCGCCGAGCTTGACCAGGTTGCCTTCCCCGGTCACCAGGCGGGCGCCGGACACCCAGCGGGTGTGGTCGAGCTGCTTGCCCGGCTTGCTGTTGGTCAGGTTCAGCAGCGGTACGACCAGCAGGCCACCGAGGACGGTCCCCGCGCCCAGCAGGGTGCGGCGGACCAGTGGCCGGCGGGCGAGGCCGGTGTCGGCATATCCGAGCGCGACCGTCTCCTCGGTGGCGGCGATCTCCTCGGCCGGGGAGGCGAAGGGGTGCCGCTCCTGGACCGCCTCCTCATGCGGCATGAGCCGCTTCGCCCAGAGGATGATCCCGAACCCGATGCCGCCCATCGCCATGGCGAGGGCACCGCCCATGCACGGGGTGTAGTACTCGGCCTGTTTGTCACCGACGAAGTTGGTGACGATGAAGCCGACCGTCCCGACCACCGAGACGATGAACCAGAAGGCCACGAGCCGCTCGGCCCGGCGCTCGGCCCGGCGGTCGATCTCTTCAGCGTGCGGGGGACGGACCTCGACGCCCCGCTCGCCGGCCTCGGCCAGCAGGACCGTGGCCGGAGCCCGGGTCGAGTCGGTCTGGTGCGGGGGCGTCCCCAGACGCTCGGAACCGTCGTCGCGTCCCTGCTTCAGCTCGGGTCCGCGAGTCCGGGCATCGGCTCCTCCCCCGGCCGGTTCCCCGGAGGGCTTCACCGGGTGCTTCGCGCGGTCGAAGATGCTCCCGCCGTCGTCGGCGGGATGCCCCGTCCCGGGCGTGTCGTCGTCCTGCTTGCTCATACCTTCTGCCTCGCTCCGATCCACAGGCACACCGCGAGCAGGCCTCCGATGCCGACCAGCCAGGCCAGCAGCCCCTCGGGAACCGGCCCGTACTTGCCGAGTGCGTCGCCACCGGCGCTGGGCGCCTCGCTCAGATGCCGCACGTACTTCGCAATCGCCGTGGCGTCGGCGTTGTCGATCTGCCCGGGGCCGAACACGGGCATCGACTCGGGGCCGGTCCGCATGGCCTCGACGATCTGGGTCGGGGTGGCCTTACCCAGGTCGGGTGCGTACTTGCCGTAGGTCAGCGGCGCACCCGCACCGGTGGCCTGATGGCACTGGGCGCAGTTGGCCCGGTACAGCTCACCGCCATGGGCGAGGTCTGCGTCATCCAGCGCGGCGGAGGTGATGACCGGCTTCTTCGGGCCACCGCCGAGGCTGCCGACGTACGCGGCCAGTTGGTCGATCTGCGTCTGGTCGTAGATCGGATCCTTGCGCTTGGCCTGCGCACCGGGCGCGGCCAGTGGCATCCGACCGGTGCCCACCTGGAAGTCCACCGCGGCAGACCCGACCCCGACGAGACTCGGCGCCTGGTTGCCGCCCTGGGCGTTCACGCCGTGGCAGCTCGAGCAGCCCTGGAGGTAGAGGGCGCGGCCCGCTCTGACGGCCTCGTTGGCGTCCGCGGTGTCCTGGGCCGTCCCACGCGGGGCGAACGCCGCCCACAGGACGCCGGTGGCCGCGAGCGCCACCAGAAGGACAACGGCGGAGGAACGCCGACGCCGACGTACGGATGCACGGGCAGCGCCCACAGATGCAGTCATGTCGCTCACTGGAGGAGGTAGATGGTCGCGTAGAGGCCGATCCAGACGACGTCGACGAAGTGCCAGTAGTACGACGTCACGATCGCGGAGGTGGCCTTCTCGGGGGTGAACCTGCCGTAGCTCGACCGAGCAAGTACGATCACGAACGCGATGAGCCCGCCGATCACGTGCAGGCCGTGAAAGCCGGTCGTGAGGTAGTAGACGGATCCGTAGGCATGGGACGAGAGCGTGAACTCGTTCTCGTGGAAGTACTCCCATGCCTGGCCGCCGACGAACACGGCACCCATGATCAGCGTGATGACGTACCAGCGACGCAGACCGTAGACGTCGCCACGTTCCGCCGCGAACACACCCAGCTGGCAGGTCAGGCTTGAGAGCACCAGGATCGTCGTGAAGACAAGCGCGTAGCCGACATGCAGGTG
This sequence comes from Candidatus Frankia meridionalis, assembly GCF_902812655.1. Taxonomy (GTDB): domain Bacteria; phylum Actinomycetota; class Actinomycetes; order Frankiales; family Frankiaceae; genus Protofrankia; species Protofrankia meridionalis. The sequence goes on from NZ_CADDZT010000077.1 coordinate 34,848, forward strand.
CACCGGGCCGATTTCGGATCCCGCGGGATCGCCGGTGACCGGTGGCCAGTTACCACTGTTGACCGACCGGATCGTGTAATACATCGCGAACAGGGCCGCGAAGAACATCAACTCCGATGACAGCCACACGATCGTTCCCACGGAAACCATCGAGGGACGGTTGGCCGTGGGGTGCGGCGGCGGAGCCTTCTCAAGGACGGGGGCGGAGGCCACGTCGGTCATTCTGGCACGCGATCCGCGAGGCGCCACCGTAGGTTCGACATTCGGTAGGACTACGAGCTGTCGATGGTCCCGCCCAGCGCTAGTGTCCAGGAGGTGACGGAGTCCGTGACCAGCCTTGGCACCCTCGCCGCCGGAGCCGTGCCCGTGCCGTTCCGGCACGCAGAACTCCCACCACCGCCGACTGTCGGGCGCCTTCTCCTGCACGTCACACCCGAACCCGGGCCGGTGCTGCTGGTCGCGGTCATGGCCGGGCTCTACCTGCTCGGAGTGCGCAGACTCACAGATCGCGCAGACACCTGGAACCCGTGGCGGACGGCATCCTGGCTCACCGGCCTGCTGGTCGTCGCGTACGCGCTCATCGGCGGGGTCGCCGCCTACGACACCTCGCTGTTCAGCGCGCACGCCGTCCAGCACCTGCTGCTGGGCACGGTCGCGCCCATCCCACTCGCGCTCGGGGCCCCGGTCACCCTGGCGTTGCGGACCCTGCCGCGGCGCGCCCGCAGGCTCCTGGTGAAGGTGCTGCACAGCCGGGTGGCCAGGGTGCTGACGTTTCCGCTAGTCGGATTCGCCCTGTTCATCGTCAGCCTGTACGGGCTCTACTTCACGAGCCTGTACCAGGCGTCGCTGGAGCATCCGACGCTGCACCTGTTCCTGCACGTCCACTTCCTGGCCGTGGGCTGCCTGTTCTACTGGCCGATCATCGGGCTCGACCCCATTCCGGGCCGGCTGCCCTACTGGAGCCGGCTGCTCCTGCTGTTCGTGACCTTCCCGCTGCACGCACTGTGGGCGCTGGCGATGTTCACCACCGAGGACGTCTTCGCCGGGAGTTGGTACGTCTCACTCGGCCGGACCTGGGGGTCCAGCCTGCTGGGCGATCAGCAGACCGGCGCCGGCCTGATGTGGGCCTCGGGCGAACTGGTCGGCGCCGCGGTGTTCGTGGCGCTGTTCGTCCAGTGGTCGCGGGCGGACGGGCGGGAGGCCGTCCGGGAGGACCGGCGACTGGACCGCCTCGACCGGCTGGCCCAGCTCCCGACGAAGCGGCGGTCTCCGGCCGAGGCGACGGACCCGGCCGAGGCGACGGAAACCACGGATCCGGCGGACCCGGAGGCCGACCTGCTCGCCAGGGAGGCGGCCTACAACGCCTGGCTTGCCCGGCTTGCCGCCGGTCCGGTCAGCCGCGCAGCGCGAGGTCCGCGATCAGACTGATCCGGGTGGCGCCGGTGATCGGTGTCGCCTCGTTGTAGGCGGGATGGTCGACCACGAGCTCGACCGGCACGGCCGGGTCCCGGAAGGCATCCCGCGCGGAGTCGTCGAGCGGGAACCGCAGCATGTGCACGGACACGGTCGGGCCTGGAACGTCCGGGTCCTCGTCGGGTCCGGGGATCTCCTCGGCCGGCGCCGGGACTCCGTCGATCTCCAGGCGGATGCTGTGCTGGACCCCGGCGAGGCGTTCCAGCTCCGACCGGACAGCCTCCGCGACATCCAGTTCGATGAGGACGGTGGCGGTGAGCGCGTGGCTGGAGGGCAGGAGCCGGGAATAGATCTCGATCTCGTGGGCGACCTCCGAGGGGCTGTGCAGCCGCTCGGCGTAGACCATCTCCTGCACCTGGTAGCGCAGGGTCTGCTCGTTCTCGAACTCAAGAACAATCATGTCCCCGACCCGGACCCGGCGCTCCGCCCGGACGGGGAGGATGCGGGTACGCGCAGCCGGCCGCCGCGCGGAGTAGACCTCAGGGTCGGTGATGATGTCGGCGACAGTGAGCGCCATCGTTGGGCCCCCCAGGTGGTCTGTCTCGTGGATGTTGGCGGAGGAGGAGCCGAGCGGGCGGGGTGGGCGCACGTCCGGCGTCCACCCCGCCCGCTTCGTCGCAGGAGTCAGACCGCTTCCTGCTCGGCCTTCTCGTCGGCGACGACCGCGTCCAGGGCCTTCTTGAAGCGCCCGGCGTGGGTCTTCTCGGCCCGCGCAAGGGTGGAGAACCAGTCCGCGATCTCCTCGAAACCCTCCTCGCGGGCGGTCTTGGCGAAGCCCGGGTACATGGCGGTGAACTCGTAGGTCTCCCCCGCCACGGCGCTGGCGAGGTTCTTCGTGGTGGCGCCCAGCGGCTCCCCGGTCGCCGGGTCGCCCACCTCCGCGAGGAAGTCCAGGTGGCCGAACGCGTGGCCGGTCTCACCCTCGGCGGTGTCGCGGAAGAGGGACGCGGCGTCGGTCAGGCCCTCGATGTCGGCTCGGCGGGCGAAGTAGAGGTAGCGGCGGTTGGCCTGGCTCTCGCCGGCGAACGCCTCCTTGAGGTTTTCGTGGGTCTTCGTGCCGTCAAGCTTCGGCATGTGGAGCTCCTTCTTCGATCGTGATCCACCCCTTGGCCGGGGTGATCGACACCGGTGGTGGTTACCGGCACCGGACGGGTCGGCTATGCCGGTCCGGTTGTCCGGGTCGGTCCGGTTGTCCGGGTCGGTCTGGTTGTCCGACAGGACGGGCACAGGCCACGGAACTGCAGGGCGTAACCCGTGATCGCGAAGCCGGTGCTTTCCGACAGCTCGTCCACCGTCTCGACGGGGACGGGCAGATCGATATCCACCGCTCGTCCGCAGCGATCACAGACAACGTGCTCGTGACGTGTGGTGTTCGCGTCGTACCGGGCGGCGGCACCGGTTCCGAGACTGAGCTCGAGGGCATGCCCTGACCTGACGAGCAACCCCAGGGATCGGTACACGGTCGCGGCGCCGATACCTGGCGCAACCACTCGGACACGATCGTAGACCTCCGCCGCCGTCGGATGGTCGTGGGCGGCCTGGAGCACCTCCAGCACCGCACGGCGCTGGGGGGTGAGGCGGAGATCCTGCTGATCGTTCATCGCACGTCCGATGCTTGAAGCGCGTTCGTTGCCGGTATCGATGAGAACGAGTCTCACTATCCCCGAGGAAGGCTCGGACGGCAAACCACTGGATGCACAATGAAACAGCAACGGAACACCGGCGACATCCCGGTGATACGACGACGGTGTGGTCATCGGCACGCCCATCGACATGGTCACCAGCACATCCGGAGGGAGCAGCCGGCCGCGGAACCAACTCCCACGAGCGCCCATCGGATACCCTGCCGGCGGGTTCATCATCGCCCGGTCGCGGTACGCGATCGAACGATGCCCCCTTGGGTATCATTCCAGCGATCACTTTGATCGAAAGGCTTGCGGTCACATGAGTACGGTCCTCGTGTACGCGGACAAGCCCGACGTCCGGGAGCGGGTGAAGCTCGCAGTCGGCCCGCTTCCCGACCCCGAGCTCGGGCTCCTTGAGTTCCTAGACGTCGGGGACGGCGCGTCCGTCGTCGACGCGGTCGACCACGGGGAAGCCGACATCTGCATCCTGGACGCCGAGGCGACACCGACCGGTGGGATGGGGCTGTCCCGCCAGCTCAAGAACGAGATCCCCGACTGCCCGCCCACCATCCTGCTGGTGGCACGCCGGGACGACCGGTGGCTCGCCACCTGGTCGCTCGCCGACGCGGTGGTCGCCCATCCCGTGGACCCCGCCGAACTGGCCGAGGTCGTCGTCGCGTTGCTGCGCCGGCGCCACGCGCTGGCCCCGCGAGGCCGCTCCCCGCAGCCCGCGAGCGTCAGGACCTGACCGTGGCCAGGTCCGAGGGATCCGCACGCGGCTGGCCCGAGCTGCTCGGGGCGCTCCTACGACGGGAGACGCTCGGCGCCGGGGACACTGCGTGGGCGATGAGCCAGGTCATGTCCGGCGAGGCGTCCCCGGCCCAGATCGCCGGCTTCGCCATCGCCCTGCGAGCCAAGGGAGAGACCCCCGAGGAGGTCGGTGGCCTCGTCCGGGTCATGATCGACTACGCCGCGCCACTGGAAATCACCGAAGATATTCGCGAACGCGCCGTGGACACCTGCGGTACCGGTGGCGACCAGTCGCATTCGGTCAACGTGTCGACCATGGCCGCGATTGTCGTCGCGGGCTGCGGAATTCCCGTGGTCAAACATGGGAACCGGGCCGCGTCGTCGACCTGTGGAACAGCTGACCTGCTGGAGGAACTCGGCGTCGTCATCGACCTTCCACCCGTCGCTGTCGCCGCCTGCCTCGCGGAGGCCGGTGCCACGTTCTGCTTCGCGCCGGTCTTCCACCCGGCGATGAGGCATGCCGCCGGACCGCGGCGCGAACTCGGTGTACCCACGGTCTTCAACATCCTCGGACCGCTGACCAACCCGGGCCGTCCGGCGTCCCAGGCCGTGGGCGTCGCCGATCCGCGGCTCGCCCCGGTCGTCGCCGGAGTGCTCGCCGCACGCGGGACCCGGGGCCTGGTGTTCCGCGGCGACGACGGCCTCGACGAACTCACCCCCAACGCGACGTCGACCGTGTGGGTCGTCACGGACGGCAAGGTCCGGCAGGAGACCTTCGACCCACGCGATGTCGGTATCTCGCCCGGTGATCCGAAGGAGCTGCAGGGCGCCGACGCCGTTTACAACGCCGAGGTGACCCGTGCGTTGCTGACGGGACGCGCGGGGCCGGTGCGTGACGCCGTCGTGCTCGCCGCCGGGGCCGCGCTGGTCGCCGCGACCGGACCGACCGCCGCGCCCGTCACCGAACAGCTACGGCGTCAGCTCGCCCGGGCCGCATGGTCGCTGGACTCCGGCGCGGCGCAGGCCGCGCTGCTCCGGTGGGTACGGGTCAGCCAGGCTGGGGCATCCACCACGGTCTGACGGCCGTACCGGCCCGGGGCGCACCTGTCGGCGGGAGCCCCTCGCCGGGTTCTCGATCGGCCGACAACCCCTGGCAGGTGGCGCCCCGCGTCAGTCCTCCGGGACGGGTGGGTGCCAGATGTTCTCGAACAGCAGGCAGACGACGAACAGGAACGTCATGATCCCGCCGATGAGAGCCAGCCATACCCCGAAGATGATGCCGAGGACGACCAGGCTTGCGCTCGCCGCGATGAAGAAGGGGTAGTAGCTGCCCGGGGTGAAGTGACCCAGCTCGCCCGCGCCATCGGCGACCTCGGCGTCGGGAAGGTCCTGCGGACGTGCTCCGATACGACGGGCGGTGAACAGCAGGTACCCGCCGACGAGCAGGCCGAGACCGCCGCACAGCGCGAGCGCGACCGTGCCCGTGGGGTCCTGCGAGGTGAACCAGTAGATGACGTCGACCACCGTGCAGAAAATCGTGAACACGAGGAAGACAACGCCCTCGATCTTCATGGCTGCTGCTCCGCCCTAGCTTCCTTGGGGTCTCCGGCGACGCGGCGGGCGCAACCGTCGGATCGATTTGCGATCCGACGGTTCATCCGATGCGCACGCCACATCTGGCCGGCTATCTGATCTCAGGTGTGGCGTGGTAGTCGATACTCCCCGCCGCCTGCGGATAGTGCAGGTCGAAAGCAGGCCGCTCCGACCGGATGCGCGGCAGCGAGCGGAAGTTGTGCCGTGGCGGCGGGCAGGACGTCGCCCACTCCAGGGAGTTTCCATATCCCCACGGGTCGTCCACGACGGCCAGCTCGCCCTTTTTGAAGGAGTGCCAGACGTTGTACATGAACGGCAGGGTCGAGGTGGCCAGCAGGAAGGCGCCGGCGGTGGAGACGGTGTTGAAGGTGGTGAATCCGTCGGTGGGCGAGTAGTCGGCGACCCGTCGCGGCATGCCCTGCATACCCAGCCAGTGCTGGATCAGGAAGGTCAGGTGGAAGCCGAAGAACAGCGTCCAGAAGTGGATCTTGCCGAGTTTCTCGTCGAGCATGCGCCCGGTGACCTTCGGGAACCAGAAGTAGATTCCGGCATAGGCGGCGAAGACGACCGAGCCGAACACCACGTAGTGGAAGTGTGCGACCACGAAGTAGCTGTCACTGACATGGAAGTCGATCGGCGGGCTCGCCAGCAGCACACCGGTCAGACCGCCGAGCAGGAACGTCACGAGGAAGCCCAGGGCGAACAGCATGGGCGTCTCGAACGTGATCTGGCCCCGCCAGATCGTACCGATCCAGTTGAAGTACTTCATTCCGGTCGGTACCGCGATCAGGAAGGACAGGAATGCGAAAAAGGGCAGCAGAACCGCCCCGGTGACGAACATGTGGTGCGCCCACACCGCGACCGACAGCGCCCCGATACCGACCGTGGCGAAGACAAGACCCTTGTAGCCGAACAGCGGCTTGCGGGAGAAGACCGGCAGGACCTCGCTGATGATGCCGAAGAACGGCAACGCGATGATGTAGACCTCGGGATGCCCGAAGAACCAGAACAGGTGCTGCCACAGGATCGCGCCGCCGTTGCCCGCGTCGAAGATATGAGCGCCGAACCGCCGGTCGGCTTCCAGAGCCAGCAGCGCTCCGGTGAGGACCGGGAAGGCCACCAGCACCAGGATCGAGGTGACGAGGAAGTTCCAGCAGAAGATGGGCAGCCGGAACATCGTCATTCCCGGCGCACGCAGGCAGAGAATTGTCGTAATCATGTTGACCGCGCCGAGGATCGTACCGAGACCCGACACCACCAGGCCCAGGATCCACATGTCCGAGCCAGCACCCGGCGAGTAGACCGCGTTGTTGAGCGGCGCGTAGGCGAACCACCCGAAGTCCGCCGCGCCGTTCGGGGTCAGGAAACCCCCGATGACCGTCAGGCTCCCGAACAGGAAGAACCAGTACGACAGGGCGTTGAGCCGCGGGAACGCCACGTCGGGCGAGCCGATCTGCAACGGCACCAGGAAGTTCGCGAACGCGAATGCCATGGGCGTGGCGAACATCAGCAGCATCAACGTGCCGTGCATGGTGAAGAGCTGGTTGAACTGCTCGTTCGACAGGAACTGCAGACCGGGACGAGCGAGTTCGGCCCGCATCAGCTCGGCCATGATCCCGGCGAACAGGAAGAACGCGAAGGCCGTGACGCCGTACATCACGGCGATGTCCTTGTGGGAGGTCGTCCGCAGGTAGCCGAGCAGGTTCGTGCGCGGCTTGGTGTGCAGCTCCTCGACGTGGCCGGCCGGCGGCTCGTGCACCAGTGTCACTGTCCGCTCCCGCGAGTGGTCGTTGCGGCGGATGTCTGCGTGGTCGCGCCGGTCGCCCCCGTTGCCCCAGCCGCCCCGGCCGCGGTCACCGTGGCCGGTCTTTCCCGTTCGGCGATGTACCGGTCGTACTCGTCACCCGGGATCACCTTGACGTAGAAGTTCATGCGGTCGTGGTCGACGCCGCACAGCTCCGCGCAGCGGCCGACGAACGTGCCGGTCTTGTTGATCGTGACCTGGAACTGGTTGATCCGGCCGGGAATCACGTCCCGCTTGAACAGGAAGTCCGGTACCCAGAAGGAGTGGATCACATCCGGGGAGGTCTCCACGAAGCGGATGGTCCGGCCCTGCGGAAGTACCAGGACAGCAGGCTGGCCGGGCTGGCCGGTGACCTCGACCGGAGTCGTGCCGTTGCGGCCCGTGTCGAGATATCGGAACTGCCAGTTCCAGCGGAAGCCGATGACGTTGACCGTGACGTCCGGGTTGGCGGGAAGCTTGTCGACGTCGACCTCGTCGCGGGCGGTGTAGTAGAAGAGGCCGGCGACGATCACCAGGGGCACGACCGTGTAAAGGACCTCGACCGGGAGGTTGTACCGGACCTGCCGGGGCAGCTCGTCCGACTTCTTCCGGAACACGATGATCGCGTAGAAGATCAGACCCCAGGTGAACACACCCACAGCGAGCGCCGCGATCGTGGAACCCTGCCACAGGTTCAGAATGCGCAGGGACTGATCCGTCACACCATCGGGGAACCCGAAGTTGGGAACGTCACATGCCGTCGCCGCCACCATGAGCAGCGCCAGGCTCATGGCGAGGCGCAGCCCGCGCCGCGGACGGAAACGAGCGGCCGGTCGGTCAAGATCGCTCGCAACACGGCTCACGCGGTTCGTACTTCCCACCCGAGGAGCGTCGGAGGCAGTCGCTTCCTCGACATCGGCGGGCAACGGCCGAGTTCGGCCGAAGGATCGGGTCACCAGGTCCTGCCTCCCACGAATGCGCCGGTCCGACCGAACCAACCGGGCCGGCGCAGGGCTCTTCGACAAGCTGTAGATGCTGCGGCAGGAGCGTATCCCAGCCACCCGTCCGGCATCTCGCCAGCGCCCCACAGAACCCCTTGGGGCGTCCGGACCTCCGGACCTCCGGGTGTCCGGGCGGAATACCGTCGGAAGCGTGCCGGCCTATCTTGACCACGCCTCCACGGCCGTTCTGCACCCTACGGCCCGCGACGCCCTGTTGGCAGCTCTGGACGAAGGCTGGGCCGACCCCGCACGTCTCTACCGTGACGCCCGCCGGGCCCGCATGCTGCTCGACGCCTCCCGGGAGACGGTCGCCGCGGTGCTCGGTGCCCGCCCGGACGAGGTCAGCTTCACATCCAGCGGGACCCAGGCGGCGCAACTCGCGCTACTCGGCACCGCTCGGGCACGGCGCCGCGCAGGTACCCGGATCCTTCTCAGCGCCGTGGAACACTCCTGCGTCCTGCATGCGGCAGAGTGGCACGAGAGGGCCGGCGGCCAGGTCACCACCGTGGGGGTGGATGGTTTCGGCCGGGTCGACCCGGCGGCCTTCGCTCCCCCGCCGGACACCGCGGTGGCAAGCCTGCAACATGCCAACCACGAGGTCGCGACCATCCAACCGGTGGCCGCGGTTGCCGACGTCCTGCACGCCGTCGGCGTCCCCCTGCATGTGGACGCGGCCATGTCCGTCGGCCGGATCCCGGTGGATGTCCAGGCAATCGGTGCCGATCTGCTGAGCGCGAGCGCGCACAAGTTCGGCGGGCCGGCCGGCGTCGGCATCCTGGTGGTGCGGACCGGGCGACGGTGGGCCAACCCGCTGCCCGCGGACGAACGCGAAGGCGGCCGGGTCGCCGGCTTCCCCAACGTCGCGGGCATCGTCGCGACGGCCGCGGCCCTGCACGCCCGAGCCGGCGAGATCGCCGATGAGGCACCGCGCCTCGCTGGCTACGTCGACCGGCTACGAGCCCGGCTTCCTCACCTCGTCCCGGACGTCGAGATACTCGGCGACCCCGACCCGGCCGGCCGACTGCCGCATCTGCTTACCTTTTCCTGTCTGTACGTCGACGGGGAGTCGCTGCTCGGCGAGTTGGACCGGGCGGGAATCGCGGTGAGCAGCGGATCCAGCTGCACCTCCGACACCCTCACCCCGAGTCATGTGCTGGCGGCCATGGGTGCGCTGACCCAGGGCAACATCCGGGTCTCCGTCGGACGGGAGTCCGATGCGGCGGACGTCGACGCCCTGCTGGCAGTTCTGCCGGACGCGGTCGCTCGCGTCCGCGAGCGGGCCGGGGTGGTCGGCCTGTGACCAAAGGTGAGAGCACTGTGTGGCACGACGCGTGGTTCACCGTGGACGCGCGGGGACGACGCTGTCCGCTACCGATCATCGAACTGGCGCGCCGCCTGCCCGAGCTCGGCATCGGAGCCGTCCTTGTGCTGTGGGCGGACGACCCGGCAGCGGCCTTCGACGTCCCGGCCTGGTGTCGGATGCGGGCGCAGGAACTGGTGTCGACCCGGGAGCTGACCGATGGCGGTACGGCCTACCTCGTGCGCCGCCTCACCTGATCGGCGCCTGATCGTCGGCAGTGGGCTCAGCCGATCGGCGTGGGTCAGTCGACCGGAAGGTGTGGGGTGATCTCCGCGGCGGCGTCCGCCCCATAGGTCTCCGACAGCCGCTTGGCCAGCTCGTCCGGGGCGGTCTCGTACTCCTGGGTGCCGATCGTCTCCAGCGCGAGCGTGGCGAGCAGGCAGCCGATCTGGGCGGACCGTCGCAGGGTCAGACCCCATGCCCGACCCGCGAAGAAACCCGCGCGGAAGGCGTCGCCGACACCGGTCGGGTCCGGTGTCACCCTGGCGGGCACCACCGGCACGAGGATCGGCTCCGCGCCGGTGGCCTCGATGGCGACCCCGTCCGCGCCATGGGTGGTGATTCTTACTCCGACCCGCTCGAGCACCTGTGCGTCCGACCATCCGGTCTTGCTCTCCAGCAGGCCCTTCTCGTAGGCGTTGCACAGCAGCCAGGCCGCGCCGTCGACCAGCCTTCGGATCTCCGGACCGTCCATCCGGGCGAGCTGCTGGGAGGGGTCCGCGGCGAACGGAATGGACCGTTCTCGGCACTCCTCGGTGTGGCGGAGCATTGCTTGCGGATCGTTCGGGCTGATGACCACCAGGTCGAGACCGCCCAGACGGTCGACGATCGGACGCAGTTCGATCAGCCGGGCATCGCTCATCGCCCCGGGGTAGAAGGAGGCGATCTGACACAGGTCGTTGTCTGTCGTGCACACGAAACGAGCGGTGTGCGCGAGTTCGCTCACATGTACCGAACCGGTGTCGACCCCGTTGCGGTCGAGCCAGGAGCGGTAGTCGACGAAGTCCTCACCGACAGCGCCGACGAGGACGGGGCGAAGGCCCAGCCGTCCGAGGCCGTAGCAGATGTTGGCGGCCGCTCCCCCGCGCCGGATGACAAGATCATCCACAAGGAACGACAGCGATACCCGTTCCAGCTGGTCCGCGAGCAGCTGCTCGGCGAACCGCCCTGGAAAACGCATGAGGTGGTCGGTGGCGATGGAACCTGTCACGGCGATACGCACGATGACCGAGCCTACCCGGCACGCACCCGTCCGCAGCGCAACCGCGGCTCCGGCCCGGGGGAGAGACCCCGGGCCGGAGCATCACGATCAGTGGAAGGAGTCGCCGCAGGCGCAGGAACCCGCCGCGTTCGGGTTGTCGATCGTGAAGCCCTGCTTCTCGATCGTGTCGACGAAGTCGATCGTGGCGCCGCCGAGGTACGGACTACTCATCCGGTCGACCGCGACCTTGACACCGGAGAAGTCCAGGACGGTGTCGCCGTCGAGCTGACGCTCGTCGAAGAAGAGCTGGTAGCGCATGCCGGAGCAGCCGCCGGGCTGCACGGCGATCCGGAGCTGGAGGTCGTCGCGCCCCTCCTGCTCAAGCAGGTTTTTCACCTTGCCCGCGGCCACGTCGGTCAGGATGACGGTGCTCGGCCGAGTCGCTGTGTCCGTGTCGGTCACGGTGTCGGTCACGGTGTCGGTCGTCGCGTCCTGGACGGTCATGGAGGCTGCTCCCTAGCGATACTTGGGGCCTCCGGACGCACGAAAAGGAACATGATCGCGCGCCCTTTGGCCAACTAGTCTTCCTTTGGCCAGCTAGGCCCTTGGGTCCTTGGGTCCTCCAGCGGCGAAAGTACGATCGCACCGCCTTCGGCCAGTAAGCACCTGCGCAGGTGTGCCCGGTATTCGTCTACCCACATTGCGTGTGCGCCTTGTACGCAACCGTGTGAGATGTCTGCATATTCCGCTATTCATAGCCTGTCACCGATCACGCCATCGTGGCAGTAGCCGTCACTCGCAACACCTACCCTGCAACACCGCGGGCCACGATCGCCTTCCCATCGTACGCAGGACATCTCCCGACGACCAAGCAAAGACCCCCGGGCTGTGATCGCGAACTCATCGCGCTCACGGAAGCATGTGCATGCGCGGCGAGTTAGAGTCTTATCGACCATTCGTCCACAGGCAGGCGGCCAGGCCGCGCAGACAGCCGGTCGACCGGAGGAGCGAGCATGACCATCAATCCCGCGCTCGAACGCGGCATCACGCCGCCGGTCACGCCACCGGTCACGCCACCGGTCACGCCACCGGTCACGCCACCTGCGCAGGCTCCGGCCGGGCCGCTGGAGCTGCTGCTGCTCGGCCGCGGCAGCGATCCGGACAGCGAGCGTGGGGTCGACTGCCCCGGCACGCTGCCACCGGCGTCCGACCCGACCCTCGTCGAGCGCGCCACGCTCGCGCGCCGTGCGCTCGGCGGCTCCGTCTTCGTCCTCGGGCATCACTACCAGCGGGACGAGGTCATCGCCTTCGCCGACGTCACCGGCGACTCGTTCAGACTCGCCCGACAGGCCGCCGCCCGGCCCGACGCCGGCCACATCATTTTCTGTGGCGTCCATTTCATGGCCGAAAGCGCCGACATCCTCACCGGCGACCACCAACAGGTGATCCTCCCCGATCTCGCCGCAGGCTGTTCCATGGCCGACATGGCCGGTGCCGAACAGGTCGAACAGGCATGGGAGACACTCGCCGACGCAGGACTCGCCGACGGTACGGTCCCGGTCAGCTACATGAACTCCTCGGCTGCCATCAAGGCGTTCACCGGACGCCACGGCGGCACAATCTGCACCTCGTCCAACGCCCGCAAGGCGCTGGACTGGGCGTTCGGCCCCGACCGCCGCGGCGAACGGGTGCTGTTCCTGCCGGACCAGCACCTCGGGCGCAACACCGCCGTGCTTGAGATGGGGATGTCGCTGGAGGACTGCGTCGTCTACAACCCGCACCGGCCCGGCGGCGGCGTGCAGACCGCCCGACTGCGCGACGCGCGGATGATCCTCTGGCGAGGTCACTGCTCGGTCCACGGCCGGTTCAGCAGGGCCTGCGTGGACGACGTCCGTGCCCGCGTACCCGGCGTCACCGTGCTGGTCCATCCGGAGTGCCAGTACGAGGTCGTGACCGCCGCGGACATGGTCGGCTCGACGGAGTACATCATCAAGGTGGTGGACGAGGCCCCGCCCGGCAGTAGGTTCGCCGTAGGCACCGAGCTCAACCTGGTACGCAGGCTCGCGAACCGGCATCCTGACAAAACCGTCGCGTTCCTGGACCGTACGGTGTGCTACTGCTCGACAATGAACCGTATTGACCTGCCCCACCTCGTGTGGGCACTCGAGTCCCTCGTGCGCGGTGAGACGGTCAACCGCATCGCGGTTGACCCCGAGGTCGCGGCACATGCCCGGAAGGCCCTTGACCAGATGTTGGCTCTGCCCTGATGGCCCTGTTGAAGCGCCGCGCACCAGCCACCGACGCGCTCACCGACGCGCCGGGCAACCCGGCGGGGGAAGGCGTAGCACCGGAACCCGCCCGGAACAGTTCCGGCAAGGGGCGCCCCACCCCGAAGCGCAGTGAGGCACGCGCGGCACGTGCCCGCGGCGGCGCCGGGCCCACGACCCCGACGTCGCGCAAGGACACCCGGACACGCTCCCGTGACGAGCGCCGCCGCCAGACCCAGGAGTACCGGGCGGCGATGCTGTCGGGGGACGTGAGCAGGCTCCCCCCACGTGAACGTGCGCCCGAGCGCGTGCTGGCCCGGGACTTCGTCGACACCCGCAGGAACCTGGGACCGTTCTTCCTCGCCACCGCCGCGGTGTACTTCGTCGGCGGGCTCGTCCCGAACGGGTATGTGCGCCTCGTCGCCACCTACCTGATGCTGCTGGGCATCCTCGCGGTGGTCGTCGACTCGATCGTGCTGTCCCGGCAGGTCAGCCGCAGGGTCGCGGACAAACACCCGGGTTCACCCGTCAAGGTCCGTGCCTACTCGGTGCAGCGCGCTCTCCTGCCTGGACGCTGGCGGATGCCCCGGCCCCAGGTGAGCCGTACGGGCGGGCGCCGCTGACCCGACCACGTCCGGATCGGACCGGGCGGCCCACTCCGCCGTTCACCGCCGAATCCGACAAGCAGGTTGATTGCTGGAAAAATTCCCGAGTAGTACTGTTTGTGACGTTCTGCGGCTCAGGTTGATGTCGGTGGTGACCGTCATCGGCCCGAACCACATCGTCCTGGCGGCGTGGACGGTGGCCGGGCTCCGGTCACCGCTCCGGGGGGAGGGCGACGCTCCTCGTCAAGGGGTCGTCCATACATGCAACGTCGTACACACCCGCAGCGCAGAAGCGTCCACCTGCTGGCGGTGGTCGCCGCGGGAGTCCTGGCCGCGTGCCAGCCATCCGTCTCGGCTACCGGTCCGGCCGCGGCGCCGAGCCCGTCCCGGACGTCCGGTTCGTTGCCGACGGCGGGCAGCACGCCACCGCCGGCAACCGGGTCGCGGTCCGTCGATACGGCCACGCCGGGGGCCGTATCATCCGGTCAGGTCGCTCCCGCCCCAGCCGAGACCGCGGACGGCTATGCCGCCGGCACGACCGGTGGGGCAGCCGGAGCCACCGTCACGGTCAGTACAGCGGCAGAGCTGACCAGGTACGCCGGCGCGACCGACCCCTATGTGATCAGAATTGCCTCCACGATCAGTCTGAGCGGTCAGATCAAGGTCACCTCGAACAAGACGATCATCGGGACGTCCGGGAACGCCGGCCTCACCGGTGGAGGACTAAACATCCGGGGCGCCGGCAACGTGATCGTGCGTAACCTGACCATCAGCAAGGCCGTCGGCACCGACGCGATCAGCGTCTACGGGTCCCAGCATGTCTGGATCACCCAGAACGATCTCTCCAGCGACCTGGCACACGGCAAGGACTACTACGACGGCCTGCTCGACATCACAAAGGCCTCCGACTTCGTCACCGTGTCGTGGAACAGGTTCCACGACCACTACAAGGTGATGTTGATCGGCGCGTCCGATGACGACACGACGGACAAGGGCAGATTGCACGTGACCGTGCACCACAACTACTTTCGCGACGTGAACTCACGGCTACCGAGCCTGCGTTTCGGCACCGGCCACGTCTACGACAACGTGTTCCAGAACGCCGACACCGCCGTCAACTCACGGATGGGCGCCACTGTTCTGTTGCAGGCAAACGTCTTCCGCGCGGTCGGCACACCGGTGATCACCACGGGGTACGGTCCCCAGGACGGGACCGTCGTCCTCGCGACCGACCATCCCAACGACTTCGGCGGGGCGACACCGGCCGGCACCACCGCCGGCAGCTCCACGGTGAGCCTGCCCTACAGCTCCACGGTGGAACCGGCCGCGACCGTCGCCACGTCCGTCCCGGCAGGCGCCGGACCACGCTGATCGCCACCCGGCGCACAGGGTCGGCCACGTCCGGGAACGACCCGGCGGGCGCCGACCCCGTGTGCCGGGAATCATAGGGTTGCCCGGTGGAACATCGACGACTGGGACGCAGCGGGCTGAACGTCAGCGAAATTTCATACGGCAACTGGATCACCCATGGTGACCAGATCGAACAGGACCAGGCGTTCTCCTGCGTACGAGCGGCGCTGGACGAAGGAATCACGACTTTCGACACCGCCGACGTCTACGCGGGGACACGGGCCGAGGTCGTGCTCGGCGAGGCACTCGACGGTGTACGCCGCGAGTCCTACGAACTGTTCACCAAGGTTTTCTGGCCGACCGGCCCCGGCCCGAACGACCAGGGACTCGGCCGCAAGCACATCATCGAGTCCTGCCACGCGTCACTGCGGCGGCTGCGCACCGACCATCTCGATCTCTACCAGGCGCACCGCTACGACCCGACCGTGCCGTTGGAGGAGACCCTGCGGGCCTTCGACGATCTCGTCCGGGCCGGCAAGGTGCTCTACATAGGCGTCTCGGAATGGAACGCCACGCAGATCGCGGACGCGGTGCGGATCGCCGCCGAGGCGGGCCTCGACCGGATCATCTCCAACCAGCCGCAGTACTCGATGCTGTGGCGGAAGATCGAGGCAGAGGTGATCCCGACATCCCGCGCGGCCGGGATCTCCCAGATCGTCTGGTCGCCGGTCGCCCAGGGTGTGCTTACCGGCAAGTACCTGCCAGGTCAGCCGGTTCCCGGGGACACCCGTGCCGCCAGCGGCGGCGGTGCGGGCTTCATCGGGCGGTTTCTGCAGGACGAGGTCCTCACCCGGGTCCA
>NZ_CADDZT010000077.1:50987-52007 GCF_902812655.1 Candidatus Frankia meridionalis
GCGAGAACGTCAGGGCGTCCGGGGTGAAGCTGGACGCCGAGATCCTGGCCCGGATCGACACCGCGCTCGGCGACGTCGTCGTCACCGACCCCGCCACCGCGTAGCGGACGCCCGAACGCTAATCGACCGAACGCTAATCGACCGAACGCAGGCTCATCGGGCCGTAGACCTTGCGGCCGGCGTCCTGAAGCACCACCTGCTGGATGCCGGCATCGAGCAGCTCCCGCCAGGTCTCCCCCAGCCAGGTCTCGGCGTCGCTCTGGGTCGGGAACGACTCCGACGACGACGAACCTGCGACGGCGACGGCGCCGCCGTCCTCGGCCTCGAAACGCCATGTCCAGCTCACCGTGCGACCTCCTTGTCACCTGTCAGGGTTGTCGCCTGCCAGGGCTCGTCAGGGCTGGGAGTCCTGGCCCGATCCCGGCGTCCCGGGCCGTCCCGCGAGCACCATCCAACACGGACGCCAGGTCAGCCGTTACAACACCGGGAACCCGGCGGCACCGAGAACCTCTGTCACGCACGCGCCTACCCGTTTCGCGGGACACCGCCGGCATGCGAGAGTCGTGAACCGCCGGTCAGGATCCGGGGCCGGCGCCACCTGAGCTTTCGGACCAGTCGAACAGAGGAAGGAAACCGTGGCCACAGCTTCACACCCCGTCACGACACTGCTCGCCGAGGTTGCCGAACCGCACAAGGCACCGATGGAGTGGTGGGCGGTCGGACTGGTCACGATCGGCGCGATCGTGCTACTCGGACTCGTACTGACACTCATGACGTTGCTCGACCGCAAGCGCCACCCGCACCTGCAGGAACCTCCGGCGTGAGAGCATCCGCCGCGTGCGGCTGAGACAACCATGCGGTTGAGACTGCTCGGGACGGGATCGGCCGACGGCTGGCCCAACCCGTGGTGCGAATGCGCGTCCTGCGGGTGGGCCCGCGAGCACGAGGTGCGCACCCAGACCGCGGTTCTCCTCGACGAGGTCATGCTCATCGACTGCGGGCCTGACGTGCCGCGAGCCG
>NZ_CADDZT010000077.1:52511-57814 GCF_902812655.1 Candidatus Frankia meridionalis
ATCACACCGGACCCGCCACTCTGATGTGGCGGGAGTGGGCGACCGTCGCCCAGGAACCGCTGGACGTCATCGGGCCACCGGCCTCGCTGGACGCCTGCCGTGCCTTCGTCGGCCCCTGGAACGGCAAGGGTGCCGACCCGTCCGGCGGCCCTGTCGGCACCGGGTCCGGCGCCGGGTCCGGTGCCGGGCCGCTGCGGTTCCACCTGGCGCGTGCCGGCGACGTCCTGGAGGTGGGCGGCTTCGAGATCCGGCCGGTGGAGGCCAACCACGGGGGCACGCATATCGGGCCGGCGGTGCTCTACGACGTGACCACACCGGAGGGTGGACGGCTGCTGTACGCCTGCGACACGGCCACACCGCTGCCGCCGCGGACCCTGGACGCGCTCACCGGCCGCGCCTTCGACGTGGTGCTGATGGAGGAGAACAACGGCGACCGCCCGGGGTTCGGCGAACACCTCGACCTGGCGGGGTTCGCGGACGTGCTCGCGCAACTGCGGCGACGCGACGCAGTGATCGACACGACCAGGGTCATCGCCGTCCATCTGAGCCACCGCAACCCGCCCGGTGGGGAACTCGGCCGGCGGTTGGCGCCGATGGGAGCGGAGATCCATCCCGACGGCACCGTGCTGGACGTCACACCTGCCGCCGCGGTGTTCCGCGGAACACCGATTTCCTCGCGCCCGCCGCGGCCCTACCGCGTTCTCGTCACCGGGGGCACGAGATCCGGCAAGTCCGCGGAGGCCGAGCGACGTCTGGCCGCCTGGCCGGACGTGATGTACGTGGCCACGGCCGGGCCGGTGATACCGGGTGACGCCGAGTGGGCGGCCCGCGTGGCCGCCCACTCGGTTCGCCGCCCGTCCCACTGGAGGACCGTGGAGACCGCCGACCTGGTGCCGCTGCTGCGTACGGACGGCCCGCCGCTGCTGATCGACTGCCTCACCCTGTGGCTGACCGCCGACCTCGGGGACTGGCCCGCCCGCCTGGAGGAGCTCGCGGCAGCGTGGCGGGACACCCGCCGCCATGTGGTCGCGGTCACGAACGAGGTCGGCTCCGGGATCGTGCCCACGACCGCGGTCGGACGCCGCTTCCGTGACGCCCTCGGCCATGTCAACGCGGCGATCGCGGCCGAGTCCGACGAAGTCTGGCACGTCGTCGTCGGCATTCCCACCCGCCTGCGCTGACAGGCGGTCGTCACGGCGACAGCCGGCCGTAGGTGGAAACCATCGTCATAACAACGGTTCCTACCTACGGAGGCCGGTGAACCCCGCTGAACCCGAGGCCTTTCCGCATCCGGGCATCGACCAGTCGCCCTAGGGCCTGCGCAGTGCAACCGCGGGTTCGGTCGCGGCAACCACACCGGGTGGGCCGAACGACGTCACAGGTATGGGGCCGATAATTCTCAACCAGCGGCGACCCGCCGACGAGCTGCCCACCGGAGGAGAAGCGATCATGGTTTTTCGCGCATCCTCGGGGTCGGACCGTCGCAGACCGGACATCCACGGGGGAACCGGAACCATCGACACGAATGCAAAGCCGCCGGACACTTACCCCAGGCGGGGGATAAACATCTGGAGTCCCCCATGGGCATTGATCGTCGAAGGTTCACGACCGCCGGCGGTCTTACCGCTGCCGCTGTCATGGCCACCTCCGGATCAACCCGGACAGGTCGGATCATGAGCCATCGCACCGGCCACATCGCGGATGACAACCTGGCCAGGCTCGGCAGTGCCATGCAGGCCCTGGTCACCGGATACGGGTCGACCCCGCCGGCGCAGACGGCGTTGCAGGCATGGAATCTCAGCCGGCACATCGGTGCCATGACGCGCTGGGGGAAGAATCTCCACGCCGGGCGCGACTGGCAGGCGCTGCACTCCCGCATCCTCGTCCTGGAAGGCAACGCGCTCATCGACGCGGGCGACACGGCCAGCGGAATCCGCGCGCTCACCCACGCGGAAGCGGTCGCCGAGCTGATCGGGGACTGGCCGACGATCGCACACGCCCATGCCGTCCGCGCGATGGCGGCACGGGCTCTCGAACGGTGGCAGACCGCGCTCGATCTCGCCCGGGAGGGACAGCGGTACGCCGGTAGCTCACCCGTGGCGGTGATGCTGGCCCTCGGCGAAGCGTCCGCGCGGGCGCGACTCGGCGACACCGTGGGCACGGTCTCCACGGTCGGCCGGGCACAGGAACTCATGGACCGCCTACCGACCGACGCGCACGGCACGCCCGCATACTCCCTGGACAGCTACCATCCCACGCTGTTCGCGACCATGGCGGCCAGCGTCCTCGTCCTGGCCCGCCAGACCTACGCCGCCGCGCCGTTCCTGTCGGAGGCCCGCGAACGGGTCGGTGACAGCGCCACAAGCGGCGGGTTGACGCCCCTGGTGCACATCGTCGCCGCGGACGCCGCTCTTTCCCGCACCCGCGTGGACGTCGAGGAGGCCGAACAGCACGTCACCAACGCGGTGGCCGCCTCGGCCGGCCGTCCGGCCGCATGGGTTGGCGCGGAGGTGGCCCACCTCGCGGCGCAGGCCGCCCGCCACGGCGCCGACTGGTCCGACCTGGTCGAGCTCACGTCCGCGTGGGACGGCTCCAGGCAATGAGATCCTCCGTCCCGACGAGTTCGAACAGGTAGAGGCCACCGGCGCCGGCGACGACCAGTCCCCGCGAGTCCGGCAGCCAGCAACAGGCCCGGGCCGCACCGTCGACCCGGGCCACCGCGACGCAGTGCCAGGTTGCCACATCCCAGACGCGCACCGTGTTCCCGCAGTCCGAGGCGAGCCAACGCCCGTCGGGGCTCACCGCGCAGGACCGCGCCGCGCCGACGTGACCGTGCAGGACCGCACGTTGCGCCCCGGTCACCGCGTCCCACACCCGCACGGTCCGGTCCGACCCGGCGGAGGCGAACCACGTGCCGTCCGAGGCGATCCCGCATCCGATCACCATGTCGTCGTGGCCTTCCGCGGCGAACCGCAAGGTGCGGGTCGCGACGTCCCAGACGCGCACCGACGCGTCGTCACCGACCGACACCACCCATGTTCCATCCGGGCTCACCGCACACCCGGACACCGACTTCCGATGTCCGGTGAGGCTGCCCGTCCAGGTCGCGTCGGCAACGTCCCAGAACCGCAGCGAGCCGTCGTCGCATGCCACGACCAGCCAGGAACCGTCCGGAGCCACCGCCCACGAGGTCAGCGCCACGCCCGGGACCGACAGCCGCGCCGTGACCGTCCCGGTGCCGGCGTCTCGCAGGCAGGCGACGCCGGCCGAAAGCGGGACGGCGAACCACGACCCGTCCGGCGCGACCGCACACGCGGCCCGTGGCGGGGCCGTCTCCCCCGCCAGGGTGAACAGCGACGTACCGGAAGCGGTGTCCCAGCCGCAGACGGTCCCGTCGTCGGTCACGGACACGATCCGCGAGCCGTCCGGACTCACCGCGCAGGCACGGGCCGGTTCGCTCCGCAGCCCGCCGACGCCCGCCGACTCACCGACCCGGCTGTCACGGCCCGCGGGCCAGACCTCGTCGGCCGCTGCCAGCACCTCCGGCGGGACGTCCCAGATCCGCACGACGCCGTAACGCCCACCCGAGGCGAGCCACAACCCGTCGGCGGCGACCGTGCACGCCGCGGAACCACCCGACGGGCCGGCGAACGCGGCCAGCAGTCGGCAGGTGCGGACATCCCAGATCCGCACCGTGCCGTCCCAGCCGGCGGCGGCGAGCCAGGACCCGTCCGGATCGACCGCGCAGGCCCGGACGAGGCCGCCCCCGTCCAACACCGCCCGCTGCCCGCCGGTGGCCATATCCCAGATCCGCACGTTCGCGTCCGAGCCCGCCGAGACCAGCCATGAGCCGTCCGGGGCGACCGCGCAGGCGAGCACCGACCCGGCCCCGGTGTGGATCACTCGTCCAGCCTCACCGGTACGGGCGTCCCACATCCGGATCTCGGCGTCGTCACCGGAGGAGACGAGCGACCGGCCGTCCGGAGTCATCACACAGACCCGGGCCGCACCGCGATGGCCGGCGAGAACGAACCGGGAGGAACCGCGACCCGCGTCCGGATCCCAGACCCGGACGCTCCCGTCGGCGCCCGCCGAGACCAGCCATGAGCCGTCCGGCGCAACCGCGCAGCCGAACACCGCCCCGTCGTGGCCGGTCAGTTCACGTCGGACAGCACCGGTCGCGACATCCCAGATCCGCACCACCGCGTCCGCACCGGCCGACACCAACCAGCGGTCATCAGGCGAGATCGCGACAGCGTGGACCGTCCCGGTATGCCCGGTCAGGATGCGCCGCGATGCACCGAGGGTCGTGTCCCAGATCCGGATCGTGGCATCGTCTCCGGCCGAGGCGAGCCACGACCCGTCTCGGGCGATGGCGATCGTCCGCACCCAGCGCTGGTGGCCGGGCAGCACCCGGCGCAGCGCCGGGTCCGGCTGGTCCGGACGGCGCCAGCGGTTGACCAGGCGTGGGCCCAGCGCTGTCGCGGCGAGAGCCTCGCACACCGGGGCCAGCACCTCGATGCCGTCCAGCCTGCTGAGCAGGATCGCGGCCAGCGAACCCTCGGGTTCGACCGGGCCGAGCAGGTGCACTGCCTGCACGAGCGCGCGCCGCAGCGCCGGCAGGGCCGGGTCGTCGGTGACCACCCGCTCGGCATGGGCGAGATCGGCTTCGGCGGACACCGGGCCGAGCGCCGGACGGGCGAGCTTCGCGAGCGTCCAGCGCAGATCACGCATGAGCGCGCGCAGATCATCCACCCGGCCGGCCTCGGCCAGGTGGTAGACGAGATGCGCCCAGAGGTAGGGGACGGTTTCGGGGAGATTCCACCACGGCGGCGGCCCGTCGTCCGCGAGCCCGGACGACGCGAACCCGGACGACGCGAACCCGGACGACGCGAGCCGCGCCCGCACGGCGTCCAGGAGAATCCCGTTGAGTTCCCGCAGGCGTTCCCCGCCGACCCGGGAGCGCAGGTAGGAACGCAGCACGTCCTGCATGAGCAACGACTGGGGGCCGTGACGGTAGGCCAGCACCAGGGACAGGTCCGCGAACTCCTCACAGAGGTCGTCGACCTCGTCGGCGTCCAGGTCCCCGGTCGCACCCCAGAGGATCTCCAGGGTCGCCCGGGGGATGTCAACGTCCTCCGGGAAGATCGCAAGCTCGAGGTAACGGTCGAGCTGTTCACCGGTGAGCAGGGCGAGACTCGCGGACAGGGTGGCCTCGACCGCCTGCGCCCGATCCTCCGGCCGGCTCACGTCCAGCGCGGTCGGCCCGCGCCGTTCCAGCCGCCGCGCCACGCGCTCCGCCG
>NZ_CADDZT010000077.1:57913-59434 GCF_902812655.1 Candidatus Frankia meridionalis
CCGGGACGTCGACGACGTCCGCGGCCGGTGGCAGATCCCGCAACCGGGTGGTGATCAGACGCACACACCCCGGTCCTCCCTGCAGGAAGGGCCGAAGCTGGCCGCGCTGCCACACGTCGTCCACGACCAGCAGACGGTCCTCGTCACCGAGCAGTTCACCGAGCCGGAAGCCGGCCTGTTCAGGGTCGGACAGCGCAGGCCGGACGCCGGACAGCGCCTCACTCAGATCGTTGATCTTTTCCGCGAGCTGCGCGCCCGCCAGCGACTCGCCGAGAGTGACCCACAGGACCCCGCCGGGAAACCGCTCGACGATCTCGGCACGGCGGCAGACCTCCGCGGCGAGCGTGGTCTTGCCGAACCCACCCGCGCCGTGGAGAACCAGCGGCCGGCGCTCGGCCCTGCCCGCCGTCCGCAGGAGCCGGCGGAGCACCCTGGTGGAAAGAACCGGTCTTGCGACCACCGTGCCATGGCGGTCGGGGACCATCCACGGTCGGCGCGCCATACCCGGCCGGGAGAGCGCCGCCGACCGTTGTCCTCGAAACCGGCAGCGAGCCGCTGACTCTCCCGCAGCTTCACCAGGGCGTCCAGCACGGCGGTCTCCAGGTCCGCCGCGGTCCGGAAACCCGCCGTGATGATCCCGCTGTCGCGCAGCCGGGCGCGGAACCGGTCCTGACGGTCGCCGTAGGCGAAGTCCACGAACTTGCGGAACGGGACCTCCGCGTCGTCGTCGAGCAGGAAAACCAGGCGTGGACGACCCGCGGCCGTCGCGGCGTTGAACTCAAGCTCGGTGAAGGAGACCTCGGGTGAGTCCGGGACCGGCGAACCGTACCGGAATCCGACCAGCCCCACGTAGACGTGGCATTCGCTCGCCTGCTGGACGCAGAAGTCGGACGGCTTGTCATCGCGGGCACCGAAGTGCGCCATGTCGATCGCCCGGTCCCCGGCCCGGGTGACCGCACGCTCGGCCGCCGCCACGAACGACATGTCCCGTGGGAACGAGGTCAACTCCGCGGTGTGGCTCAGAAACACCTTGCGTTCCAGACCCGGCACACCCGGCAAACTACCGGATTTCCTCACGATTACCGGCCATCCCGGGCGCCCGGTGGCCCATCAGGTAGTAAAGACGCTGTGCAGACCAAGGACACTGGGCCGGTTCCGGCCCTCGACACCGACGCGATGACCGCAGCCCGGCAGCGGCAGGCAGCGCTGACCAAGCCCCCGGGCGCTCTCGGACGACTCGAGGAGATCTCGATCTGGCTTGCCGGTGTCCAGGCGGTCTGCCCGCCGCGACCCTTCCGGCGCATCCGGGCGATCGTGATCGCCGGTGATCACGGCATCGCGCGCACGGGTGTCTCGGCGTTCGCGCCGGAGGTCACCGCGCAGATGGTGGCGAACTTCGCCGCCGGCGGCGCCGCGGTGAACGTCCTGGCCCGCACGGTCGGCGCGTCCGTACGGGTCGTCGACGTGAGCGTGGACACCGACAAACCGGGCGCGCCGGGCGGGGTGGACGGGACGGCGCCC
>NZ_CADDZT010000077.1:59961-61102 GCF_902812655.1 Candidatus Frankia meridionalis
GACCGCCGCGATCCGGGACGCGATGCGCCGTGGCCGGCCGTGGGCCGACGATCCGCTGGCGCTGCTGCGGGTGGCCGGGGGCGCGGACCTGGCCGCGCTCGCGGGCCTGCTCGTCCAGGCGGCGGTCCGCCGGACCCCGGTGGTGCTCGACGGTGTCGTCGTCTGCGCGGCGGCGCTGGCCGCCGAGGCGTACGCGCCGGGGTCGAAGGCGTGGTGGATCGCCGGTACCCGTTCGACCGAACCCGCGCAGCACCTCACCCTGGCCTCACTCGGCCTCGAACCCCTTCTTGACCTGGGCCTGCGGCTCGGAGAGGGCACCGGGGCGATGCTCGCGGTCAACCTGCTGGTGGCCGCGCAGGCGACCCTCGCCGACATGGCCACTTTCGACCAGGCGGGGGTCAGCGACAAGGCGGACGGCAAGGCCGGCGACAAGGCCGGCGACAGGTCGGGCACGGACCCGGACGACACCCCCACCCCGGACGCGACGTGACGGCGGAGACCCGGACGATCTTCGCCCTGCTGTCGGTGCTGCCGGTTCGCGGACCCCGCGACCTCGACCGGCGGACCATCGGGCGAGCCATGGCGTTCGCGCCGCTGGTCGGCCTCGTTCTCGGTGTCATCACCGCCCTTGTCGTGCTCGGCTTCCGGCTCTTCACGAAGGTGCCCGACCCGACACCCCAGAACCTGCTGCCGGCCGTCATCGGGATCGCCACCCTGGCGTTGCTGACCCGCGGTCTGCACCTGGACGGGCTCGCCGATGTCGCCGACGGTTTCGGTGCCGGCCAGGACCGCGCACTGACCGCGATGCGCGATTCGCGGATCGGCGCGTTCGGCGCGCTGGCCCTGGTGTTCGTGGTGCTGGTGCAGGTAGCCGCGCTGTCGCTGGCGATCAGCGAACACCGCGGCACCGTGTCGATCGTGGTCGCGGCGATGACCGGACGGCTCGCGGCGACACTCGCCTGTGCCTCGCGGGCGCCGGCCGCGCACCCCGACGGGCTCGGCGCCCTCGTCGCCGGCTCCGTGCGGCCACGCCACGCGGTCCTCTCCGTCCTCGGGGTCGCCGTGGTCGCCGCCGTCGCCGGACGACTCGACATCGACGGCGGCGACACCAGCCGCGCGGTGCGCGCGGTGCTCGCCGTGG
>NZ_CADDZT010000077.1:61425-69480 GCF_902812655.1 Candidatus Frankia meridionalis
GGGCTGGCTGCTGCGGCGGTACCTGATCCGCTACCTCGGCGGTATCACCGGGGATGTGCTCGGCGCCCTCGTCGAGGTCGCGACGTCGGTCACGCTGGTGTTCATGAGCCTGAACGTCCCCTACGGGGTGAAGCACCGCCTCGGCCTGATCTAGCGCCTCTCCGATCGCAATGCCCGGCTCACGCTGACAGACGGGCGATCAGCCTGGCCGCGTACAGGAGGCAGCGGGACACCCCGACCACGCCGGAAATCATGGTCGCCGGTGCTGGCCGCTGACCCGACTTCGCGTGGGCCTGACCTACTCCGGTCTCGGGGCCTGACCTACTTCGGGGAGGCGGTCACGAACGGCGGCCGTACCACGGTCATGGCCGACGAACGTCCCCGCACGTCCACCCGGACGGTGTCCCCCTCGCCGACCCCGCGGTCGAGCAGGGCGAGCCCGATACCGGTGCGCAACGTCGGCGAGAACGTCCCGCTGGTGACCTCACCCGCGGGGGAACCGTCCCGGTCGTACACCGTCATGTGCGGCCTCGGGATGGCGCGGTCGGTCGAGCGCAGGCCCCACAACAGCCGCGACGGGCCGGACGCCCGCTCGGCCAGCAGCGCGTCCCGGCCCCAAAACCGTGGCTTGCCCCAGCCGACCGCCCAGCCGGCCCGCGCCTGCACCGGGGTGATCGAGGGCGAGAGGTCCTGGCCGTGCAGCGGGTAACCCATCTCGGTCCGCAGGGTGTCGCGGGCGCCGAGCCCGCAGGGCAGCACCCCCAGCGACGCGCCGGCCGCCGCGAGCGCGTCCCACAGCGCCGGGGTGTCCGCCCAGCGCGACACGAGCTCGAACCCGTGCTCACCGGTGTATCCGGAGCGGCACACCACGATGTCGGCACCGACGCTGTTGCCGGCACCGGTCCAGCCGGCCCGGACGAAGCTCATGTAGGCGCCGTCGACGGGCAGGCCCAGCGACGCCACCAGCTCGGCCGACCGCGGCCCCTGCACCGCGATCACACCGAAGGCCGTGTGCAGGTTGTCAACGGCCACACCGGGTGGCGCGGCCGCGGCGAGACGGCGGACGACCTCGGCGGTGTTCGCCGCGTTGGGAACCAGGAAGACGTCGGTGTCGGAGAACAGGTAGGCGATGAGGTCGTCGACCACGCCACCGGTCTCCTCCTCGCAGCACAGGGTGTACTGCGCCTGACCGGGCCCGATGCGGGCGAGGTCGCCGGTGAGGGTGGCGTTGACGAAGGCGGCGGCGCCCGGACCGTGTACCCGGGCCTTGCCCAGATGGCTGACGTCGAACATCCCGACCGCGGACCGGACCGCCGCGTGTTCCCTCAGCACACCGCCGCCGGGGTATTCGATCGGCATTTCCCAGCCACCGAAATCGGCCAGTTTCGCGCCGAGCGCCACATGGCGGTCGTGCAGCGGAGACCGCAACAGCTCACCCATGCCGGCAGGCTAACCCCGCATAGCAGCTTCGCGACGATGCGGGGACCCAACCCCACCCCGATCCGGGAACCCCGAGCTCTGCGGCGGGCCACCGACCAGAACTCGCCGATCCGCGTTTTCCGTAGGCTCGCGGCATGACCACGACTGCCGTGACGACCTCATCCGTGCTGGATCTCGACACCGACGCGCTGGTGATCGGTGTGGCGGCAGGTGAGGACGGTCCCGTCCCGCTCGGCGGCAGCGAATCCCTGGACGCGGCGCTCGGCGGTCGCCTGCGCCGCGTGCTGGCCGACCTCGGCGCGACCGGCAGGGCGGGCGACCTCGTCCGTTTCGCGACGCTCGACATCCTGGCGGTCCCGACCGTGGTCGCGGTCGGGGTCGGCACGGTCGGGGTCGGCACGGTCGGGGTCGGCACGGTCGGGGTCGGCACGGTCGGGGTCGGCACGGTCGGGGTCGACCACGAGACGCTGCGCCGGGCGGCGGGCACCGCCGTGCGCGCGCTGGCCGGCACCGCCCGGGTCGCCACCACCCTCGCCCTCGCCGCAGGGACGCCCGGTCCGGCCGAGCTGCGCGCGGTCGCCGAGGGCTCGCTACTCGGCGCGTACGCATTCGACGCGTTCCGGACCACGTCCGCGGGCACCCGGCGCCCGCCGGTGAGCGAGATCGTCCTTGTGGTGGACGACGCGTCCGAAGCCGCCGCCGTGGACGCCGTGCGCAGGGCGGAAATCGCGGTGGACGCCGTGGCGCTGACCCGGGACCTGGTGAACACCCCGCCGGGGCATCTGCCGCCCGCCGGGTTCGCCGACATCGCGGTGGCGCGCGCCGGCGAGGTCGGTGTCACGGTCGACGTGCTCGACGAGAAGGCACTGGCCGACGGCGGTTACGGCGGGATCCTCGGCGTCGGCCAGGGATCGGTGAACCCGCCCCGGCTGATCCGCCTCGAGTGGTGTCCGGCCGGCGCGGACACCACCGGCGCTCCGGCGCTGGCCCTGGTCGGTAAGGGCATCACCTTCGACTCGGGCGGCCTGTCGCTGAAGCCCGCGGGCGCGATGGAATGGATGAAGACCGACATGGCCGGCGCCGCGTCGGTACTCGCCACGGTCATCGCGGCGGCCCGGCTGAATCTGCCGGCGCGCATCACCGGGTGGCTGCCGCTGGCCGAGAACATGCCCTCGGGCGGGGCGATCCGGCCGTCCGATGTCCTGACCCTGCGGGGCGGTACCCGGGTCGAGGTGCTCAACACCGACGCGGAGGGACGCCTCGTGCTCGGTGACGCCCTCGCTCGGGCCGCCGAGGACTCCCCCGGTCTCCTGGTGGACGTGGCGACGCTCACCGGTGCGCAGATCGTCGCGCTGGGTCAGCGGACCAGCGGCCTGATGGGGCGCGAAAGCGCCATCGACAAGGTCGCCGCCGCAGCGGGGGAGACCGGTGAGGCGGTGTGGCCGATGCCACTGCCACCGGAGCTGCGCAAGGTCCTCGACTCGGCCGTGGCGGACCTCGCCAACGTCGCGGGCGGTGGCAACCGTGACGGCGGAATGCTGGTCGCAGGGCACTTCCTGAGCGTCTTCGTTCCCGAGGGCACCGCGTGGGCGCACCTCGACATTGCCGGGCCGTCCTGGAACGGCGGCGAACCCTACGGTCACACCCCGAAGGGTGGCACCGGGATGATCGTTCGGACCCTCATCCAGCTTGCCGAGAACGTCGCCGGCGGCTAGGCCAAAGGCGGCGCGATCATGGCCTCCGGCGGCAGGCGGAGGCCATGGCGATGACGCCGGACCGTCGGTCCCGTGTCGGGTGTACCAACTACCTGCGAGTAGCAGGCAACAGGCGGAAGTGCTGCGACGAAATACCCGGCGTGATGCACCACAGTCTCCGGGACCTGTGACGGTAGCATCCGGCGACGTGAAAGACTGAACGCATCCCAACCAGTCAACGAGAAGGGACGCCTGGCGTGGTGGACTCTGCGGCCGGCCCCGTCGACCTTGTCATCCTCGGCGGTGGTAGCGGCGGCTATGCTGCAGCTCTGCGTGCCGCCGAGCTCGACCTCGGCGTCATTCTGATCGAGAAGAGCAAGCTGGGCGGAACCTGCCTGCATCGCGGGTGCATTCCGACCAAGGCGCTGCTGCACTCGGCGGAGATTGCGGACAATATCCACGAAAGCGAGAATTTCGGAATTCGATCGACCTTCGACGGAATCGATATAGCGAAGGTCAACGCCTACAAGGACTCGGTGGTCACCAAACTCTACCGGGGCCTTGCCGGTCTGGTGAAGAGCCGCGATATCGAGGTTGTCGAGGGCCATGGGCGCCTGGTGTCCCCGACCGCCGTCGCCGTGGGCGACCGTGTCATCTCCGGCCGCCACGTGATTCTCGCGACCGGGTCGCAGTCCAAGTCACTGCCCGGTCTGGAGATCGATCACCACCAGGTGATCACCAGCGACGACGCCCTGGAGCTCGACCGCGTGCCCGCGTCCGCCGTGGTGCTCGGCGCCGGCGCGATCGGCTGCGAGTTCGCGTCGGTGTGGCGCTCCTTCGGCGCGGAGGTGACGATCGTCGAGGCCCTCCCCCACCTGGTGCCGTTGGAGGAGGAGTCCAGTTCCAAACTGCTGGAGCGGGCCTTCCGCCGCCGCGGGATCAAGCAGCACCTGGGCGCGAGGTTCGCCGGGGTGAAGACCACCGACGCGGGCGTCACCGTGTCCCTCGAGGACGGCACGACCATCGAGGCCGAACTCCTGCTGGTCGCCGTCGGGCGCGGTCCCGTGTCCGAGGGGCTGGGCTACGACGAGGTCGGCGTCGCGATGGACCGTGGCTACGTCCTGGTCGACCATCAGCTGCGCACCAACGTCGCGAGCATCTCGGCCGTCGGTGACCTGCGCCCGGGTCTACAGCTCGCCCACGTCGGATTCGCCGAAGGCATCTTCGTCGCGGAGAACCTGGCCGGGCTGAACCCGGCGCCGGTCGACTACGACAACATCCCGCGGGTGACCTACTCCCACCCCGAGGTGGCTTCGGTGGGGCTCACCTCGGCCCGGGCCGCGGAGCTCTACGGGGAGATCGCGACCCACACCTACGATCTCGCGGGCAACGGCAAGGCACAGATCCTCCAGACCACGGGTGCAGTGACACTGGTCGCCGTGCCCGACGGGCCGGTGGTGGGCGTCCACATGGTGGGTGACCGGGTCGGCGAACTGATCGCGGAAGCCCAGCTCATCACCAACTGGGAAGCCACCCCCACGGATGTCGCCCAACTCAT
This sequence comes from Candidatus Frankia meridionalis, assembly GCF_902812655.1. Lineage (GTDB taxonomy): Bacteria > Actinomycetota > Actinomycetes > Frankiales > Frankiaceae > Protofrankia > Protofrankia meridionalis. The sequence continues at coordinate 66,118 of NZ_CADDZT010000077.1, forward strand.
CCACCCGCATCCCACCCTGTCGGAAGCGGTGGGCGAGGCGCACCTGGCCCTCGCCGGAAAGCCACTGCACTCTCACAACTAGCGTCCTCTGAAGCCTCCGGCCGCGCGAAAAAATCATGATCGCGTAGCCTTCGGTCAGCAGCTACTGGCAGACCCACAGCGTCCGCAGCCCTTTCCCGTCGCCCGCGGTCGGGCCGGACGCCACGAAGGAGTCCTTACCCATGTCTGTGTCCGTCACGATGCCCCGTCTGGGTGAGAGCGTGTCCGAGGGCACCGTCACCCGCTGGCTCAAGAAGGAAGGCGAGCGCGTCGAGGCCGACGAGCCGCTTCTCGAAGTCAGTACGGACAAGGTCGACACCGAGATCCCCGCCCCCGCATCCGGAATAATCAGCGCCATCAAGGTGGCCGAGGACGAGACGGTCGAGGTCGGCGTCGAACTTGCCGTCATCGACGAGGGCGGATCGGCGGCGCAGGCCGCACCGGCGGGTGCGGAAACCGCAGTCGTGCCTGCTCCCGTACCCGCCGCACCGGCACCCACGCCCGTTGCACCGGCACCGGCTCCTGTTGCGCCGGCAGCCGCCCAGACACCCGTGCCGGCCATGCCGGCCGTGCCGGCGCAGGAGTCCGCACCGGCACCGGTACCCGAATCACCGTCCAACGGCAGCGGATCCCTCGGGACCTACGTCACGCCGCTGGTCCGGCGCCTCGCCGCCGAACACGACGTGGACCTGTCCACGGTGACCGGGACAGGTGTCGGCGGACGCATTCGCAAGCAGGACGTCATCGACGCGGCCCGCACGCCCGTTTCCTCCTCTTCGCCGGCACCCGCGCCCGCGCCGGCACCCGTGCCGGCCGGCACGGTGCCTGCCGCTGCGCCACGCCAGGCACCGGCGGCCGTACCCGCGCACGCTCCCGAGGCGGTGTCACTGCGTGGCCGCACGGAGAAGATGTCACGGCTGCGGTCGGTCATTGCACAGCGAATGGTCGAGTCCCTCCAGGTCAGTGCCCAGCTCACGACGGTCGTCGAAGCGGATGTCACCCGGATCGCCCGGCTGCGGGACCGCACGAAGAAGGCGTTCGAGGCACGGGAAGGCATCAAGCTCTCGTTCCTGCCGTTCTTCGCGGTCGCCGTCTGCGAAGCGCTGCGGGAGCACCCGAACCTCAACGCCAGTGTGCACGTCGAACAGGGGACGATCACCTACTACGACACCGAGCACCTGGGTATCGCCGTGGACACCGACCGGGGGCTACTCGTCCCGGTGATCCACCATGCCGGGGATCTCAACCTCACCGGAATGGCCCGTAAGATCGACGATCTGGCGACCCGTACCCGGGAGAACCGCGTCTCACCGGACGAACTGGGCGGTGGCACCTTCACACTGACCAATACCGGCAGCCGTGGCTCCCTGTTCGACACGCCGATCATCAACCAGCCGCAGGTCGGCATCCTCGGCACCGGTTCCGTGGTAAAGCGGCCGGCTGTCGTGGACGACCCGGAACTGGGCGAGATCATCGCAGTGCGGTCGAAGGTGTATCTGGCGCTCACCTACGACCACCGGATCGTCGACGGCGCCGACGCCGCCCGTTTCCTCACCAGCGTCGGCCGGCGTCTGGAAGAAGGCGCGTTCGAAGCCGAACTGGGGTTGTAGAACCACCCTCCGGGGGCCGGGGAACGGCCCATGACACGGCGTTTGCGGTGGGCCGACTCGCCGGCCCACCGCAAACAGGCAAGAATGCCGATGATGGACATCGCCGTAACCGGCGCCTCGGGTCTGATCGGCTCGGCGCTCGTGCCCGCTCTTCGCAGCGGCGGGCACACCGTTCGCACCCTCGTCCGCCGCCAGCCCCGCGACAGCAGTGAGATCTCGTGGGATCCGGCCAGCGGAACGCTGGACCCGGCGGCGCTGGCCGGCGTCGACGCCATCGTCCACCTCGCCGGCGCAGGCGTGGGTGACCATCGCTGGACCAACAGCTACAAACGGCAGATCCTCGACAGCCGGGTCGCCGGCACGACGCTGCTCGCAGGTGCCCTCGCGGACCTGGACCCGCGTCCGCGGGTGCTGCTGTCGGCCAGCGGGATCGGCTGGTACGGCAACACCGGTGATCACACTGTCGACGAGTCCACGCCCGGCGGAACGGGCTTTCTCGCGGAGGTCTCGGCCGCCTGGGAGGCGTCCACCGCCGCCGCGGCGAACGCGGGAGTACGCGTATGCCATCTACGTACCGGGGTCGTTCTGTCACCCCACGGCGGGGCACTTGCCAGACAACTCCCCCTGTTCCGGTTCGGGCTCGGCGGTCGGCTCGGATCAGGGCGGCAATGGCTGAGCTGGATCAGCCTGGATGACGAGATCGCGGCGATCAGCTTTCTGCTGACCGCGGAGACCGTCCGGGGCCCGGTGAACCTGACCAGCCCCGGCCCGGTCACCAACGCGGCCTTTACCCGCACGCTCGGCACGGCACTGCACCGGCCGGCGTTCCTGGCCATCCCGGGGGTCGTACTGCGGATCGTCCTGGGCGGTTTGGCGGACGAAGGCGCGCTTGTCTCGCAGCGGGTCATGCCGGGCGTTCTCACCGACGCCGGCTACGTGTTCTCCCACGCCGACCTCGACTCCGCCCTCACAGCCATGATCAGCGAAACCGACGGCCGGTGATGACCACGGCGCCGGGAGCCGTTTACCCGGGCCGGGCCGGGCAGACGTTCAGCCCACGACGTCCACCTGGGTGGCGATGCGCCATCCCTGCTCGGTCCTGACCAGGGTGATGTCGGACTGCCACCGGTCATGCCCAGGCTGCTGCGCCAGCACCTTCCCGGTCTTGTCGACATAGGTGTACGGCGGGCGTCGATAGGTGATCCGCAGCACGGCCTTCTCGCTGCCGGAGTCCCGGATGGCGAGGTCGAGGATCTCCTGGCGCAGGCCGGAGGCCCGACCGCCGAGGTCGACCATCTGCCGCATCAAGCTGACGTCACGGGCGTAGGCGGTGCTGCCGGTAGCGTCCACGCCCGCAAGGCCCGCCTCGTCCGCCTGCTCGAACGCCCGGCTGCGGGCGCTGTCCAGACTCCCGAGGACGTCGCGCCAGGCCTGTTCAGGAGACGACGAGCTTCTTGCGACGGCGGTGTCGGCCTGCCCGTTTCTCCCCGGTATGGACCTGGCGGCAAGCAACAGGCCCAGGGCTGCGAGCACGGCCACCACGCCCGCGATCACGAGAAGCCCGCGCTGGTGGCCTCGCGAGACCCGCAAGCCGCCACGCGGGGTGTCCGTGCGTGTGGCGGGGATGGGCCGGCTCACGCCGACACGGGTGCCTGTGGAACGGGGACGGCCGGGGGCCACGGCCGTTCCCGTTCCACAGGCACCCGTGTCGGCG
>NZ_CADDZT010000078.1:0-2348 GCF_902812655.1 Candidatus Frankia meridionalis
GCCCCACACCCAGGTCGGCCCCCAGGTCGGCCACCCGGTCGGCCACCCGGTCGGCCACCCGGTCAGACGCGAGAACGGAGCGGGACAGCCGGGCAGGACGTGGACCTGTCCGCGGGGGCGGCATGGACCGGAGACGAGGGCCGGCCGGCCCGGCCGGGGCATCGTCCACGCCGGGCGGCGGTGGGGGCAGCGGGAGCGGGGTTACGGCATCGCTGACGAATCGGATCGGCGCCGGGTTGCAGCTTCGGGCCAGTGCCGCGGCCAGGTCCTCCGCCGTGGGTCTACGGGCCGGATCATCGACCAGGGCCGGGGCGACCGCCACGGCGACCGCCACCGCATCCGGGCCGGTGGCATGCGGCATCGCCGCGAGCAGCAGACCGGCGAGGTCACCGACATCCATCGGCGGTGTCGCGGACCCGTCGGCGAGGTTCGCGAGACCGATGCCCGCGAGACCGATGCCCGCGAGTACCGGTCGACCGTTCGGTTCGAGTAGGACGTCGGCCGGATCGAGCCGGCCGTGCACGATGCCGACGGCATGCGCCACGGCCAGCGCCTGAGCCAGTGGCAGCCCGATGGTCACCACCTCGCCCGGGTCGAGACGGTCCCGTACCCCGAGCAGCCGTGCCAGGTCGATCGCCCCGGTGACGGGCTCGGCCACGACCGCGATGCCGTCGGCTGTGGCAACCACGTCGATGAGCGGGACCAGATGGGGATGTTCGAGCCCGACCAGGGCCCGGGCCGTTCGCATCGCGGCCACGCGGACCGCCGCGTCCGCCGGCAGCCTGACCCGCCGGACCGTGCACTCGGCCCCCGTGCCCGCGACGCGGCCGGCCCAGACATCCCCGGCACCCGCGTCCCGCACGCGTGCGCGTAGCACCACCCCCGGTACGGGCTGGTCGGCCGGATCCCCGCGCCGGCCACGAGAACCCGCAGAATCGTACATTGATGTCACGAACAGTGACGGTAAGCCGAAAAAACGGTTTTGTGCAGTCCTCTATGTAAACCTGTGGATAATACGTGTAAATAGCTACTCTCGGTAGTTTTTTCTAGGACAATCATACTGTCCGTCATCAGTGTCGGGTCGGGCAACATCGGCCGTCGCGGCCCCCGCCGGCCCCGGCGTTGCCACGCACCGGACATGTGGGTAAGCAGGGGGAATGAGCGGTTCCGAGACGCTGAGGATCACTGGACGGATACCGGTCGGGCCCGAGGAGATCCGGGACGAGCTGTGGGTGGTGGACGGAAAGATCACGTTCACGCCTTCGACGCGGGAATCGCGATCTACGTCGGCACCGACGCAGGCGGATCTTGTCGTCTATCCCGAGGACCCCCGAGCCGACGTACGTGTACCGGCCGCGCCCTCACTGATCGTGATGCGGGGACGGGTGGTCGCGGGGCAGGGCGGGTGACCGGACCCGCTCTCATCGGGTCCACGCTTGTTATCGCAGCGTCAGGAACGGCACCACACCCGGATCGGAGACGGCAGGATGAACATCCTCGCGACCAGCGGCGGCTTCGTACCGGACGGGAGGTGGGGCGCGCGGGTCGGCCCGCTCATCCACCATGCGCTGCACCTGGCCGGGGATCCGTCACGGCCGAAGCTCTGCCTGTTGGCCACGGCCACGGGCGACGACCTGACGCACTACGCGCGTTACTACTGCGCGCTCGCCCGTGACCTGCCGGACCTCCGCGCATCCCACCTGGCCCTGTTCCCGATGCCGAACGTGGCCGACGTCCGCGCGCACCTGCTGGAACAGGACGTGGTCTGGGTGGGCGGCGGCAGCGTCGCGAACCTGCTCGCGGTGTGGCGCACACACGGCCTTGACATAATCATGCGAGAGGCCTGGGAGGCGGGCGTGGTGCTCGCCGGGGTGTCCGCGGGATCACTGTGCTGGCACGTCGGAGGCACCACCGACTCGTTCGGTCCGGACCTGCGGCCGGTCACCGACGGGCTCGCACTGCTACCGTTCAGCAACACCCCCCACTACGACTCGGAACCCGGCCGGCGTCCACTTTACCAGAAGCTGGTCGCCGACGGGACGCTGCCGCCGGGTTGGGCCACCGACGACGGCGTCGGCCTGCATTTCCACGGGACCGAACTGGTAGAAGCCGTGGCTGACCGGGCACAGGCGTATGCATGGCAGGTCGAGATGGACCCGGACGGGAATGTGGTGGAAACGACGGTCACGCCCCGGCGACTGTCGGGAGTGTGACACGGGCGGGGTCTTCCCGCCGCGGCTGGGAGGACACCGCGGGTGAGCGTAGCCTCATTTTTGTGGAGGTCATGCGGCTGGGCCTGGTGCCCTACGACGAAGCCTGGCAGTTCCAGCGGTCGCTGGCCGACCGGC
>NZ_CADDZT010000078.1:2417-10891 GCF_902812655.1 Candidatus Frankia meridionalis
GGCCGGTCGGCGTACGCAACCGTGGGAGCGCCCCTTCGACGGCACTCCGGTGGTGGACGTCGACCGCGGCGGAAAGATCACATGGCACGGGCCCGGGCAGATCGTCGGCTACCCGGTGGTGCGCCTGCCCATGCCGCTAGACGTCGTGGCCTACGTCCGCGCTCTGGAGGACGCGCTGATCTCCACCTGCGACGACCTGGGTGTGCCGGCCGCGCGAGTGGCCGAGCGCAGCGGGGCGTGGACGGCGGACGGCGAGCGCAAGTTGGCGGCGATCGGCGTCCGGGTTCGCTACCGCGTCGCGTTCCACGGCTTCGCCCTGAACTGTTGTCCGAATCTGGACGCCTACAGCCGGATCGTCCCCTGTGGGATCTCCGATGCCGGGGTCACCAGCCTGAGCCGCGAGCTGGGACGGACCGTCACCGTCGACGAGGTGCTGCCCGTGCTGGAACGCCACCTGGTGGAGGTGCTGACGGCCTTCACGACCCGCCCGCGACCGGTATCGCAGACACCACAGGTAGTACAGGAGACGGAGATGGCACGGTGACCGCGGTTACCCCGGAGGGCCGGATGATGCTGCGGCTGGAGGTGCGCAACGCGGCCACGCCCATCGAACGCAAGCCGCCGTGGATCCGGACCCGGCTGCGGACCGGCCCGCAGTATTCCGACGTCAAGGCGCTCGTCCACGAAAAGGGCCTGCACACGGTATGCGAGGAGGCCGGCTGCCCGAACATCTACGAGTGCTGGGAGGACAGGGAGGCGACCTTCCTCATCGGCGGGGAGGTATGCACCCGGCGCTGCGACTTCTGCCAGATCGACTCGGGGCGCCCGGCCCCGTTCGATGCCGACGAGCCACGCCGGGTCGCCGAGTCGGTGCGCGTCATGGGGCTGCGTTACGCGACCGTGACCGGGGTCGCCCGAGACGATCTGCCGGACGGCGGGGCATGGCTGTACGCGGAGACGGTGCGCCGGATCCACGGGATGTGCGCGGGTGTCGGGGTCGAACTACTGATCCCCGACTTCCACGCCCGGCCGGAGCAGCTCGCCGAGGTGTTCGGGGCAGCCCCGGAGGTCCTCGCCCACAACATCGAAACGGTACCGAGGGTGTTCCGCCGGATCCGGCCCGGGTTCCGGTACGACCGGTCGCTGGAGGTTCTCCACCTGGCCCGGACCGCCGGTCTGGTCACCAAGTCCAACCTGATTCTCGGGCTCGGCGAGGAGCGGGCGGAGATCCTGACGACCATGGCGGACCTGCTGGACGCGGGCTGCGAACTACTGACGATCACTCAGTACCTGCGGCCCAGCCCCCGCCATCACCCGGTGGAGCGCTGGGTGCCTCCCGAGGAGTTCACCGAACTGCGGGAGGAGGCCGAACGGATGGGGTTCGCGGGGGTACTCGCGGGGCCGCTCGTGCGCTCGTCCTACCGCGCGGGCCGGATGTACCAACGAGCCGTCGAACAGCGCACGGATGTCACGGATGTCACGGAAGAACCCAAGCCCCAACTCGAAAGTTACGCAGAGTAGTTGTCGCGGTGGTGTGTGCACCTTGGTAGCGCTAGTGTCATCCGAAAGTCACCGGCCCGCTACCAGCGAACGAAGGTCCAGGCCATGATTGACACCGCATACGACCGACCTGGGAGGTCTGCGTGGTCGTGCTGAGGTCGCTACTCACCGCCATCGAAGAACTCACTCTCCTCCTGCTACCACACGGCGGTCAGCGAACCGCCCGCCGCAATGCCTGGCGCGCCGCCGCCGACCTGCATGTGGGCAGCGACCAGCACACCGACACCCCGTGGACGGTGGCCCGCATCCCGCCGCAGACCGGTGTGCGGATGACGGTGGCCACCGAACACTGAACGACGGCGCACCGCGGTCGGCGAAGCTCACGCCAGGTCGTAGGCTCGCGGTCATGGCGCGCAGGAACAGGTCGGAGGGCGACTCGCCGAAGGCGAGCACGACCGCAACAGAGCGTAAGCAGAAGACGGATGGCGGGGTCGCGGGGCCGGGACGCCTCACCCAGATCAGGACGGTGTACCGGCTGACCCGACAGCGTGATCCGCGTGCGCTCTGGTGGTCGCTGGCCGGCCTGCTGATCCCTTTCGGCATCGGCATCCTGCTCGCGCTCCTCGTCGGCCCGCTGTGGGTGTGGTTGCCCATCGGGGTCATGCTTGGCCTGGTCAGCGGTATGAACGTCTTCAGCCGGCGGGTGCAGAACACCGCCTATGCCGAGATGGAGGGCCAGCCCGGCGCGGCTGCCGGGATCGTCGAGCGGATGCGCGGAGACTGGCGACTCACCCCCGCGGTCGCGGTGAACCGCCACCAGGACGTCGTGCACCGCGTGGTGTGTCGCGCCGGAGTGGTGGTCATCGCCGAAGGCCGGGGACGCGGGCAGCGCGAGCTGCTCGGCAACGAGGTGCGCCGGGTCCGCAAAGTGATCGGCGAAACTCCCATCCACGACATCGTCGTCGGCAACGGACCCGGCGAGGTTCCGCTACCGAAGTTGCAGGCGACGCTCATGCGGCTGCCCCGCACACTGCGACGCGGTGAGGTGGACCCCGTCGAGCGCCGTCTGCGGGCGGTGAGCGCGCCGACCCTGCCCATCCCGAAGGGTCCCATCCCCCGCAACATCCCCCGCGGCGGAAAAATCCGATGATGGTCCCGGGACTGTCGATCCCCTGAAGAGGTCGCCAGCGCGACTGCGCCGATCCCGCCCGGGTCAGGCCCGCACGGGATCGCGGACGATCACGGTGCCGGCGGCGCGGTCGTGGGTGCCTCGCTGGTCCCGGTCCCAGATGAACGCCGGGACCAGCAGGCCAAGCAACACGGTACGAACGGCTGTCCAGCCCCATCCCACTCGGCCGTGGTCACTCACCCGGATGACGCGCAGACCCACCAGACGCATCCCGATGGTCTGGCCGTTCGCCGCGATCAGAATGAACTCCTGCAGCAGGAAGGCAAGGTAGACGGCGAGCCCGCGGGCATCGACCGAGTAGCGGACCCCCACGAGCACCGGTACGCCGACCAGCAGGTTCGCGATGACCGCATCCACCGCGAACGCCGCGAGTCGATGGCCGAAGCCGCTCACCGCGCCGGGGCCCTCGGCCGGCAGACCCAGCCGCACACCGGGCGGGATGTCCTTCGGATGCTGCGGACCTTCCAGCCAGTTTCCAAGTGCTCGTCCCACGGCGCAAGCTTATGCCGCGTCGCCACCCCGACATCCTCGTCACCAAGAGTGACAATATTACGGCATGTTACAGTCACGAAACTTCCTCGTTATGTTCACGGAACCGCATGGGGTTACGTTCCGCATCAAGGCATGGCGTATCCTTCCTATCCACACAGGAATTAAGCTCCCCTGGAGGATGGATGTTCACAAACGCCGATGACGTACTCCGCTATATTGCGGACGATGGCGTCGAATTCGTCGACGTCCGATTCTGTGACCTTCCTGGGATTATGCAGCACTTCACGATCCCGACCGAGGTCTTCGCCGAGTCGATATTCACCGAAGGCCTGATGTTCGACGGCTCCTCGATCCGCGGGTTCCAGGCGATCCACGAGTCCGACATGCTCCTGCTACCGGACCCGAGCACGGCTTTCGTCGACCCGTTCCGGGAGCACCGGACGCTCGCGATGACCTTCTTCATCCATGACCCGATCACCAAGGAGGAATACTCGCGCGACCCGCGCAACACCGCAAAAAAGGCCGAGTCCTACCTGCGGGGAACGGGTTTCGCCGACACCGCCTACTTCGGCCCGGAAGCCGAGTTCTACATATTTGACGACGTCCGCTACGACTACAACCCGTACGGTTCCATGCACGCCGTGGACTCCGTCGAGGCGGCCTGGAACACGGCCCGCAAGGAGGAGGGCGGGAACCTCGGCTACAAGCCCAGGTTCAAGGGCGGCTACTTCCCGGTGCCACCGACCGACCACTTCACCGACCTGCGGTCGGAGATGGTCCGGGCGTTGTTCCGGGCCGGCATCACCGTCGAGATGCAGCACCACGAGGTGGGGACCGCAGGCCAGGCCGAGATCGACATCCGGTTCGACACGCTGCTGCGGACCGCCGACAACCTGATGCTCTACAAGTACATCATCCGCAACGTCGCGCTGTCCCGCGGGAAGACCGTGACCTTCATGCCGAAGCCGCTCTTCCAGGACAACGGCTCGGGTATGCACGTCCACCAGAGCCTGTGGCAGGGCGAGGATCCCCTGTTCTACAGCGAGAGCGGCTACGGCGGCCTGTCCGACCTGGCCCGCTACTACATCGGCGGGCTGCTGCACCACGCACCGGCGCTGCTGGCGTTCACCAACCCCACCACGAACTCCTACCGGCGCCTCGTACCGGGCTACGAGGCTCCAGTCAACCTCGTCTACTCGGCGCGCAACCGCTCGGCCTGCTGCCGGATCCCGCTCAGCGGCGTCTCACCCAAGGCGAAACGGATCGAGTTCCGGGTCCCCGACCCGAGCTGCAACCCTTACCTGGCCTTCGCGGCAATGCTGATGGCCGGCCTGGACGGCATCCGCAACAAGATCGAACCGCCGGACCCGATCGACAAGGACCTCTACGATCTGCCACCGGACGAACTGGCCGCCGTGCCGCAGGTGCCAGGGTCGCTCGAGAAGGTGCTCGACGCTCTTGAGGCCGACCACGACTTCCTGACCGAAGGAAACGTCTTCACGCCCGACCTGATCGAGACATGGATCGACTACAAGCGCATCAACGAGGTCGACGCGATTCGACTTCGACCCCACCCGTACGAATTCCAGCTCTACTACGACATCTGATCGGCCGCCGACCGGGCCGGCGTCACCGGGACCGCGTCACCGGGCCGGTTGACGCGGTCCCGACAACAACCACGAATGCGATGACGCCGGGCCCCAGTCCGTCCGCGGGCCGGGCGTCATCGCGTTTCCGAGTGGCTTGTCCGGCGGCCGAAGGCGCTGTTCGACAAAAGCCGGAAAACTGAACTGACCGGTAATTCGCGATTGACCGAAAATTTACCGTGGCGGAACTGAAAGGTAACTGGACACGGCGAAGCTCCGGACGGAACCCTTCTGTCACCCGCGGCCGGGGTCGAACAATCCGCAGGTGCGCGATGAGACACTCCGCTACGTGCCACGCCAACCACGGGGAGTATGAGTGAGTTACCAGGCCGAGTACATCTGGATCGACGGCACCAAGCCGGAGCCCCTGATGCGCAGCAAGACCCGGATCGTGAAGGACGGCAAGAAGCCGGACATCTGGGGGTTCGACGGCTCGAGCACCAACCAGGCACCAGGATCCAACTCGGACTGCGTCCTGCAGCCCGTGTACACATGTCCAGACCCGCTGCGCGGCGGGGACAACATACTGGTCCTGTGCGAGGTCGCGCTGACCGACTTCACCCCACACCCGACCAACACCCGCGATTTCTGCCGCCAGGCTGGCGAGAAGTACGCGGACCAGGCACCGATGTTCGGCATCGAGCAGGAGTACACCTTCTTCCAGAAGGGCCGGCCACTTGGCTGGCCCGAAGTGGGCTACCCGGCCCCGCAGGGTCCCTACTACTGCGGTGCCGGTGGCGAGGGGATGGTAGGCCGTGCGATCGTCGAGAAGCACACCCAGGCATGCCTCGACGCGGGCCTCGCCATCGAGGGCACCAACGCCGAGGTCATGATGGCCCAGTGGGAGTTCCAGATCGGCGTGCTCGCACCCACCGCCATCGGTGACCAGATTTGGGTGGGCCGTTGGCTGCTGCACCGCATCGCCGAGGAGTTCGACGTCACCGTCTCGTTTGCCGCGAAGCCGATCCCCGGTGACTGGAACGGCGCCGGCGCCCACACCAACTTCTCCACCAAGGCCACGATGGCGGGTTGGGATGCCATCGTCACCGTGTGCGAGGCTCTCGGTACCCGGGTACTCGAGCACGTCAAGAACTACGGTCACGGGATCGAGGACCGCCTGACCGGTCAGCACGAGACCGCACCGTGGGACAAGTTCTCCTGGGGCGCTTCGGACCGCGGCGCGTCCGTCCGCATCCCGTGGGCGGTGGAGAAGGCCAAGAAAGGCTGGATCGAGGACCGTCGTCCCAACGCCAATATGGACCCGTACCTGGTCACCGGCCTGATCGTCGACACGTGCTGCAGCGCGCTGGCCGGCGAGAAGCCGCTCCTCGCCATCCCCGGCCAGAAGGACGCGGCCGGGACGGTCGTCACGGACTGAGGCATACCCGCGCGGCTGAACCACTGAACTTTCGCACCATCGTCGAGGCCGCCGGGCCCGCCCTAACGTCCGGCGGCCTGCTCGCGAGCAAAGAGCGCCTCGGTTACCGAACGTGCGCGCGCTCCCGCACGCCGGTGGTCGCCGACCAGCTCCTCAGCCTGCTCCGCCGGGTATCCGACCGCCCTTGCCACCTGGGCCAGTGCCCGAGGTTCGCGCGGCAGCACGTCGCCTGGGCGACCGCGGGTCAGCATGATCGCGTTGCGGATGCGCGACGCCATGGTCCACGCGTCCGCAAGCGTCGCCGCCTCGACCGGATCGAGCAGCCCGGCGGCGGCAGCCGCGCGCAGCCCGCCAAGCGTCGACGTGGTGCGCAACGCCGGCACGGCATGGGCATGTCGCAGCTGCAGCACCTGCACCGCCCACTCCACATCGGTGAGACCGCCCGGTCCGAGCTTCAGATGCAGCGTGCGGTCCACCCCGCGCGGGATGCGTTCCGCCTCCATCCGGCCGCGTAGCCGGACAACCTCGGTGACCGTTCCAGGTGGCAGGACAACGGGATATCGGATCTCATCCACCCACGTGCAGAACCGGTCACCCAGCTCGCCGTCGCCCGCGACCGGGCACGCCCGCAGCAGCGCCTGCGCCTCCCAACCAAGCGACCACCGGCGGAAATAGGCGGCATAGCCGGCAGGTGTGCGGGTCATCGGACCGCAACGGCCCTCCGGGCGAAGCTGTGCGTCCAGTAGCAGGGGCGGGTCCGGCGCGGGGAGGGCGAGCAGCCGCCGCAGTTCGGCCACGACCGTCCGCGCGGCGTCAGCCGCCTCACCATCCGTCGCCCCATCGGTCGGCTCGTGCACGAACACGACATCCGCGTCGCTGCCGTAGGACATTTCCCCGCCGCCCAGACGACCCATCGCGATCACTGCGATCCGGACCGGTAGCGGGTGGCCGGCCTGCTGCTCGAAACGTCGTTCCGCCACGAACAGGGACGCCTCGATCGTCGCTGCCGCCGCGTCCGACAGTGCCCGGCCCACCGCGGCGACGTCCAGCAGCCCGAGCAGGTCCGCGCAGGCCACCCTCACCAGTTCAACCCGCCGTACCGCGCGGGCCCGCCCGACCGCCTGCTCCCAGACGGGATTGCGGCGGGCGATCGCGATCAGCGCCTGGATCAGTTGGGCACGGGTGCGGGGGCGTAGGTCGTCGGTGGTCCGCAACAGCCGGACCGACTCCGGAGCCCGCTGCATCAGATCTGCCACGTAACTACTTGTGGCCAGCAGCCGGCACAGCCGTTCGGCCGCACCGCTCTCGTCCCGCAGCAGCCGCAGGTACCACGGGGTACGTCCCAGGGCGTCGCTGACCTGACGATAGGCGAGCAGGCCGGCGTCGGGGTCGGCTGCGTCAGCGAACCAGTGCAACATCGCCGGGAGCAGGCGACGCTGGATCGTCGCCGTCCGGCTGACGCCGTTGGTCAGCGCCTCGATATGGCGAAGCGCACCTGCGGTGTCGACGAAGCCCAGCGCGGCAAGCCTGTCCCGGGCCTCCTGCGGCGTCAGGCGGACCTCCTCCGCCGACAGCCTCGCCACCGCCTCCAGCAGCGGCTGGTAGAAGAGCCGCTCGTGCAGGCGGCGGACGAAGCGGGTGACACGGACGTGCTCGGCCGCCATCTCCCCGGCGGAGGCCAGGCCGAGGGAACGGGCCAGCCAGCGCAGTTCACCGGGATCGCGGGGCAACGTGTGTACCCGTCGGAGACGCTGGAGCTGCAGGCGGTGCTCGGTGCCACGCAGGAAGCGGTACGCGTCCGCCAGACCGGCTGCGTCCCGGCGTCCGACATAACCACCGCGGGCGAGCGCGCCGAGCGCCAGCAGGGTCGAGGCCGTGCGCAGCCTCACATCGGTCCGGCCGTGCACAAGCTGGAGCAACTGGACTGCGAACTCGACGTCGCGCAGCCCACCCGGGCCGAGTTTGATGTCACGGTCGGCCTCCCCCGGTGGCAGCGACCGTTCCACCCGTCGCCGCATCGCCTGGACGTCGGCGACGAACCCGGGCCGGGACGCGGCCGACCAGACCAACGGTCCGACCGCGGCGCAGAACCGCTCCCCCACCTCACGATCACCCGCGACCGGACGCGCCTTGAGCAGTGCCTGGAACTCCCAGGTTCTGGCCCATCGCAGGTAGTAGGCGTCGTGGCTCGCCAGGGTGCGTACCAGCGGGCCGTTGCGACCTTCGGGCCGCAACCCCACGTCGATCTGGAACAGCGCGCCCTCGCCGG
>NZ_CADDZT010000078.1:11128-19828 GCF_902812655.1 Candidatus Frankia meridionalis
CGGCGAGGCGGGTCGCCGCGGCGAGCGCCGCCACCTCGTCGTTGCGGATGACGGTGCTGCGGCCCGGACCGATACAGCCCGGACCGTTACCGACGGGGTCGGCATCCTCGCCGGCCTGCCCGGGTTCGGCGACGAAGAGCACGTCGACGTCGCTCACGTAGTTCAGTTCCCGGCCACCGCACTTGCCCATGCCGATGACGGCCAGGCGGACCGACGGAGCCGCCGGCGACACCGTCGACCGTGCGACCGCCAGCGCCGCGTCAAGGGCGGCCGACGCAAGGTCGGAAAGCTCCGCGGTGGCATCGTCGAACGGCACGGCGCCGGTGAGGTCTCGGGCTGCGAGGACGAACAGGGCACGGCGGTAGGCGACACGCAGCGCATCGAGGATGGCGATGCCCTCGCCCGCGGCCCGAGGCACGGCCGCGTCCGGGTCCGCGCCGACCGCACGCAGCAGGTGCTCGCGGGTACGGCGGGCGCTCGGGGTGGCGCGCATCAGGTCGTCGTCGGCTATCACCCGCCAGTCGGTGGGATGGCGGACGAGGTGATCGCCAAGGGCGGCGCTTGCCCCGAGCACCGCGACGAGCCGCCGGCGCAGGCCCGGGTGAGCGGCGAGCACGGCAAGCAGTTCGTGCCCGATCTCGTCGGGCGAGGTGTCCACGACCCTCTCGATCGCGGCGAGCGCGAGGTCGGGATCGGCCGCGCGCGAGAGTTCCACGAGCACGGCATTACCGGAAAGATCGATACTGGGGGAATCGACCGAGCCGTGCGCCGTAGCCCCTGTGTCACCGTCAGGACGTCCGTCGGGTTCGGCGGCCAGGCCGAGCCGCCGGATGGTGGTCGTGGACCTGTCGACGTTGCTGAATCCCATCCTGGCCAGTTGGGCCTGCACGGAACTCCCGCGCGGGTGCGTGCCACCGGGGCCGCCACGTACCTGCCCGGGCCCGGATTCGCACGCTCCGCTCACGCATCCCATCCTCGTCCCCGGACGGGTTCGCGGGCCTTTCGATCGGCTTTGCAGCAGCATCCACCCCGGCGGCATCCACCCCGGCGGCTGCTACCCGGCCGCGGAACGCAGCGTCTGCAGGGCGGTGTCGGCGTGCCGGTCCATGGACAGTTCGGAATCAATGCGCGCGAGCACGATGCCGTCGGAGCCGAGAACAAATGTGGAGCGCTTGTTCGGACCCCGCCTGCGGCGGACTCCGAAAGCGTCGGCGATCGTGCGGTCGGTGTCTGCGATGAGGGGGAAGCCGAGCGAATGTCTCGCGCTGAACTCGGCTTGCTTGGCGACGTCGTCCGCGCTGACCCCGACGATGCCGGCTCCCAGCGCGGTGAACTCGGCCGCGAGGTCGCGGAAATGGCAGCTTTCCCTGGTACAGCCGTAGGTCATCGCCGCCGGGTAGAAGAAGACCACCAGCGGCCCCTTGGCCAGCAGGTCGGCCAGGCGCAGGGTAGCGCCCGTCTCGTCAACGCCCGACAGGTCCGTGACCCGATCCCCGATATCCATGCGGCGATCCTCTCGCGGAACGGACCGGGATGTCTCGGCATGGTATGCACCGTTTCGCCAACGATGGCCGATCCGGCAGTGGCCATGACAGCCACGGCACCGACCGGCATTCGCCACGGGACCGTCCCGCTGTGCGCTGAAGCCGCCCCCGGTATCCGACCGTCCTGACACAATGCCTCACGATGCGTCCTATGACGGGTACCCGGTGGGTACCGATTGAGATGTGGATGTCCATGCGGTGGGCCAGCCTGCGCACGGCCCGCCCGGCAGCCCGCGAGCCTTGTCCCGACCCACTCGTGCCAGCGGCAACGGCGGACACGTGAACCAGCTTCAGCAGCTCATCCGCAGCCGTATCGACGAGCGGGGATGGTCCTACGCCGAGGTCGCCCGGCGCGGTCGCCTGCCCCGGTCCACCGTCCACAACCTCGCCACGAACGCCCGACTGCTCAGGCTGCCCCAACCGGCCACCCTGGACGGGCTTGCCCGCGGCCTGGAGCTCCCGCTACCGGTGGTGCGGTCGGCGGCGGCAGCCGCCGCCGGTCTGACCCTGCATGCCGAGGCGGGTTCGGACCCCGAGGTGACCGCCCTCGTCGCGGGTGTCGAACAGCTCAGCCCGGTGGACCGCAAACACGTGACGGCGCTGGTCGAATCGCTTCTGCGCCATGCCCGCGCACGCGATGACACGGGCCACCGACCCGACCACCCCCAACCTGATGTAGGGTAGGGGATCAACTGCGTCACAGTATCGGCAGGTACCGATCGACTTCGAAGGGCGTGACCTGCCGCCGGTACTCGGCCCACTCGGCCCGCTTGTTCCGCAGGAAGAACTCAAAAAGATCATCACCGAGCGTGTCGCGCACCATGGCCGACTTCTCCATGGTCACGATCGCCTCCTCCAGCGAACCGGGCAGCGCCGTGATACCCCGCTCACGCCGCTGCGACTCGGTCAGCGTCCACACGTCGTCCGCGGCCGGCGGCGGGAGTTCGTAACCCTCCTGGATGCCCCGCATACCCGCGGCGAGGATCAGCGCGAAGGCAAGGTAGGGATTGCAGGCGCTGTCCGGCGAGCGGTATTCGATCCGCGTCGTGTTCGGCTTGTTCGGTTTGTGCAACGGCACCCGCACGAGGGCGGAGCGGTTGTTGTGCCCCCAGCACACGTATGCCGGTGCCTCCAGCACCTCACCCGCACGCTGATCGCCGACAATCCGCTTGTAGGAGTTCACCCACTGGTTGGTCACCGCCGTGATCTCGGCCGCGTGGACGAGGAGACCCGCGATGAACGCCTGGGCGACCTTGGAGAGATGGTAGGTGTCGGTCGGGTCGTGAAATGCGTTCCGATCGCCCTCGAAGAGGCTGAGGTGGGTGTGCATGCCCGACCCGGCCTGATCGCTGTAGGGCTTGGGCATGAAGGTCGCATAGACCCCCTGGCGGAGGGCGACCTCCTTCACCACCTGACGGAAGGTCATGATGTTGTCGGCGATGGTGAGCGCGTCCGCATACCGCAGGTCGATTTCCTGCTGCCCGGGCGCCACCTCGTGGTGGCTGAACTCGACCGAGATCCCCAACCGCTCCAGAACCCCGATGACCTGCTGCCGGAAATCATGGCTGATGTCGTTCGGAGTAAGGTCGAAATAACCCGAATCGTCAACCGGCGGGGGTACCGGAGCGCCACGCTTCGGCGATTCGCGCAACAGGAAGAATTCTATCTCGGGATGGGTGTAGAAGGTGAACCCGGCATCCGCGGCATTGGCCAGCGTCCGCCTCAGGACCCATCGCGAGTCCGCCGGGGACGGCCTTCCGTCGGGCATGACGAGATCGCAGAACATTCGGGCCGTGACCGGATTGTCACCACGCCAGGGCAGCACCTGGAAGGTCGACGGATCCGGTTTCGCAAGCATGTCCGCCTCGTGCACCCTCGCGAAACCCTCGATGGAGGAACCGTCGAAGCCGATGCCCTCGGCGAGCGCCCCCTCAAGCTCCGCCGGCGCGATCTCGACGGACTTCAGCACCCCGAGCACGTCGGTGAACCACAACCGGATGAACCGGATGTCACGTTCCTCCAACGTACGCAGGACGAACTCCTGCTGCTTGTCCATGGCCGCCTCCGCGCCGAGGGGTTGGGCTCGCCTCAGGACCCGTCTGGTGGATCAGTGGGCGGGCGAGGGTTCTTGGGCATGTCCAGGAGGACCATAGCGACTGGCCTGCCCGAACGCTCCGACGTTGCCCACCGGCAAACGAATCGGTAACCCCACGTTACCTTCGGATCCGGACCGGGCAGGAGCAAGGACGATCGGTGAATCTTCGTCCGGCTAGGCTGCGCATATGGCCCAGTTGCGTGTCGCGCTCGCCCAGGTCAACACCACAGTCGGCGATCTTGAAGCCAACGCGGACCTGGTGAGCACCTGGACGAGACGGGCGCTGCGGTGTGGAGCCCACCTGGTGGCGTTCCCGGAGATGACACTCACCGGATACCCGGCCGAGGATCTCGTCCTGCGCCGGTCGTTCACGCAGGCGTCCCGTGACGCCGTCGACCATCTTGCCGGACGCCTGGACGACGAGGGCGCCGGTGAACTGGCCGTGATCGTCGGCTATCTCGATCGTTCCCGTAATCCCACGCCACGTCTGGGTCGTCCCGCCGGTGAGCCGCAGAACGCCGCGGCGGTGCTCTGGCGGGGCGAGGTCGTGGCCCGCTACGCCAAACACCACCTGCCGAACTACGGCGTGTTCGACGAGTTCCGCTACTTCGTTCCCGGCTATGACTTCCCCGTGCTCCGCATCCACGGAGTCGATGTCGGGCTCACGATCTGCGAGGACCTCTGGCAGGACGGTGGACCCGTCGCCGTCGCCCGCACGGCCGGGGTCGGGCTGCTGGTGTGCCTCAACGGATCCCCCTACGAACGGGGTAAGGCCTTCCAGCGCGACGAGCTGTCCGCGACAAAGGCCCGGGAGGCCCGGGCCGCGCTCGCATACGTCAACCTGGTCGGCGGCCAGGACGAGCTCGTCTTCGACGGCGGCTCACTCGCGGTGGACGCAACCGGCCGGCTGCTCGCCCGCGCCGGACAGTTCACCGAGACGCTGCTGACCGTCGACCTCGACCTGCCTTCCGGTCCGGCCGACCCGCCCGGCATCGACCCGGTGGACGCCGGCGACGGCACCGTGATGTCGGTGACCCGCACCGTGCTCACGAGCGAACCCGTACCGTCCTACCC
Organism: Candidatus Frankia meridionalis; assembly: GCF_902812655.1. Taxonomy (GTDB): domain Bacteria; phylum Actinomycetota; class Actinomycetes; order Frankiales; family Frankiaceae; genus Protofrankia; species Protofrankia meridionalis. Next base: position 15,842 of record NZ_CADDZT010000078.1, read on the forward strand.
ACCGCAACCGCCTGTCGTGGCGCACCGGCTGGAGCCCGCCGCCGAGCTGTACGCCGCGGTGGTCACCGCCACCCGCGACTACGTCCGCAAGAACGGGTTCGGGTCGGTCGTACTCGGGCTGTCCGGCGGTATCGACTCGGCACTGGTCGCGGCGGTCGCGGTGGACGCCCTCGGCGCCGACCGGGTGCACACCGTCGCAATGCCTTCGGTGCACTCGTCGACCGGATCGGTGGACGACGCGGCGGAGCTGGCGCTGCGCACCGGTGTCGTGCACACTGTGGCCCCGATCCAGCCGGTGGTCGACGCTTTCCACGCCGCGCTCGCCGCTACCGGCGGTCTGGGTGGTCTCGCCACGGAGAACCTTCAGGCCCGGGTTCGCGGCACACTGCTGATGGCACTGTCGAACACCCATGGTCACCTTGTTCTGACCACGGGCAACAAGAGTGAACTCGCGACGGGATTCTCCACCCTCTACGGAGACAGCGCGGGCGGGTTCGCACCGATCAAGGATGTACCCAAGACCCTCGTGTGGGAACTCGCACGGTGGCGCAATGCCGAAGCGGTCCGCCGCGGCGAGACCCCACCCATCCCAAAAGAGATCATCATCAAGCCGCCGTCCGCCGAGCTTGCTCCGGGCCAGCTCGACTCGGACCGGCTCCCGGACTACTCGACGCTGGACGCGGTACTCGACGACTACGTGGAGCGCGACCAGGGCCGGGTCGAACTGATCACATCCGGTCATGATCCGGAGACCGTCGAACGGGTAATCCGACTGGTGGACCTCGCCGAGTACAAGCGCCGGCAGAACCCCCCGGGGCCGAAGGTGACGTCGAAGGCGTTCGGCCGCGACCGCCGGCTGCCGATCACCTCCCGCTGGCGCGAGCGCGGAACCCCGTCGCCGAACACCGAACCGCCGAACCACCCGACGCCGAACACCGACGCGCCGCTCGACGGCGGTATGGACGGTGCGTCAGCCCGCGGCTGACCGACCGGCGGGTCCGGGTCCGGGTCCGGGTCCAGAACGTCGGACGATCCCCCGCAGGACGGTGTCGACCACGCCCGCGACCCGGGAGCCGCTGACATCATGTGAATGACCGGTGTACTGCCAGTACGCGACAGGTCCGATCAGCATGTCGGTGACCAGGTCGATATCGATATCGGGGCACAGCTCTCCCGACACGACGCCGCCACGCAGCACGGTGGCGACCCGTTCCCGTGCCGGCGCCATGACACGTTTGCGGTAGGCCTCGAACAGGTCCGGGTGGGCTTCCTTCTCGGCCAGCAGCCTCGGCATGATGCGTCCGGACAACGTCTGGATGTTGTGCCGGCGCACGGTGTTGAGCCAGGCGACAAGATCATCTCGTAGTGACCCGGTCTCCACCCCACCCGACACGTTGGCCAGCGTCCGCAGGGCGTCCGAGACCAGCGCGTCCTTACTCGGCCATCGCCGGTACACCGTTGCCTTGCCGACTCCGGCCCGGGCGGCGACCGCCTCCATCGACAACCCGGTGAATCCGCTGTCCGCAAGCGCCTGCAGCGTCGCACTGATGATCGCATCGTCACAGCGGGTGTCGCGGGGGCGTCCCGGTGTACGGAACGGCATGCCGGTTCCCGCCGACCGCGCCGAGCCGGGGGCACGCCCGGCGGACATCGTCACCGCGCACACCGTGCCGCGCATCCTCCGACGAGATGGCCGACCCGGTCGCCTCGCGCGACACGGCCTACCGCCCGGACCCGCCTACCTGCCCGGATCTGCCTGTGCACACCGTTGCCGGGCCCACTGCGCCGCGTCGGTCTGTGCTGCATCGGTCTGTGCTGCATCGGTCTGTGCTGCGTCGGTCTGTGCTGCATCGATCTGTGCTGCATCGATCTGTGCTGCATCGATCTGTGCTGCATCGATCCCGCCGTCCGCCGTTTTTGGGACGCCTCAACAATCCAAGATCGAAGCTTACGGTGAGCCGCGCTCACACGCATCCGTTTCATTGCCCCGCCCACGCCGTCACCATCCGTGTGCCCGGTCAGACCGGCAGGAAACGGCTGGTAGCACGCACGGCGCTACCACCGGAGCGGTGGCAGCATGGTAGGCACGCCGGGACGCGCCAGCGCCTGGACGGACTCACAGGAGATCGGATGGAAACCACAGCAGAGGTGTGTTCCCAGGTCACTTCAGTGGCCGCGGAGGCGACGCTGTACGGTGCGCCGACCGCACCGGGCGTTTCGACGACACCGGCTCGGACCACCACGGCCGGCGGCGCCTCGCCGCGCCGGGGCAGGACCACCGTCCGGGATGTGCAGGCGTCCAAGGACCGCGCAGAGAAATGGGCGATGCTCACCGCCTACGACGCGACCACGGCTCGGATCTTCGACGAGGTGGGCGTGCCCGTACTGCTCGTCGGCGACTCGGCGGCCAATGTCGTCTACGGCTACGACACGACCGTCCCGGTCACCATGGAGGAGATGCTGCCGCTCGTACGGGCGGTCGTGCGCGGCACCACCCATGCGATGGTCGTCGCGGACCTGCCGTTCGGCTCCTATCAGGGGTCCGTCGAGCAGGCACTGGCCAGCGCGGCGCGTTTCCTGAAGGACGGAGGCGCCCAGGCGGTCAAGCTTGAAGGCGGCGTCCGGGTGGTACCGCAGGTCGCCGCGTTGGTGGCGGCCGGCATCCCGGTCATGGCCCACCTCGGCCTGACCCCGCAGAGCGTGAACGTCCTCGGCGGCTACCGGGTGCAGGGACGCGGTGACGCGGGCGAGGCCCTGCTCGCGGACGCACTCGCGCTGGAGGCGGCCGGCGCGTTCGCCGTCGTACTGGAGGTCGTCCCCTCCGACCTGGCCTCCCGGGTGAGCAAGGAACTGACAGTCCCGACCATCGGCATCGGAGCCGGCACGGACTGCGACGCGCAGGTTCTGGTCTGGCAGGACATGGCGGGGCTTACCGAAGGCCGGCCTCCCCGGTTCGTCAGGCGCTACGCCGACCTACGTTCGACGCTGACCGAAGCGGCACTGCGGTTCGCCGAGGATGTCCGCGACGGCACCTTCCCCACGATCGAACACAGCTACCAGTGAGGAGACTTCCCCCGTCCTGACGGGTGCATGCTCTGCCACCTGATCGCGGCCCCACGGGTGGACGCCGAGTTCCCAGCCCGGCTCCACCCGGTCAGGGCCGTGCGATGACGGGCTGGGCGAGCTGGGCGTCGAGCACCGCGCGGGCCGACACCAGGGACGGCCCGTACCAGGTCAGGTGACGACCGGACACACACGCTGTCGTCATGCCTGCGAACGCCTCCGGGCCGTCGGTGGGACCGAACGGATACGGCTCGTCGGGCAGCACCACCAGATCGCATGCCGGCATGTCTTCCAGGCGTATCCGGGGATAACGCTGCGGGTGGTCGGCCAGCACGTTGTCGATCCCGAGCCGGCGCAGGACGTCACCGCTGAAGGTCTCGCGCCCCACGGCCATCCAGGGCCGTCGCCACACCGGGACGAGAGCCGTCCGCCGCGGGCCCCGGTGCGGCACCGCCCACGTCCGCACCGCGGCGTCCAGCCACGTCGGCCGGTCAAGCCCACAGCCGTGACACAGCATCCGGTCGAGGCTCACCAGCGCGGCGTCCACGGTGGTCGGCGCGGTCACCCACACCGGGATCCCTGCGACGCGCAGCGAGTCAAGGTCGACGGCCCGGTTCTCCTCGGCGTTGGCGCATACCACGTCAGGAGCAAGCGAGATGATCCGTGCGACGTCCGGGTTCTTCGTCCCCCGTACCCGGACCACCTCAAGTTCGGTCGGGCGCACGCACCAGTCCGTCGCCCCGACGAGGAGTCCGGGCGCGGTCACCGCGATGGCTTCGGTGAGGCTCGGGACGAGCGAGACCACCCGGGTGATCCGGCGAGGCACATCCACCTCAAGCCCCAGATCATCAATGACGCCCATGGCCACCATCGGCTCCTCCGGTACGTACCCCCACGACGCCCGACCCCGGAAGCAGGGTTCCC
>NZ_CADDZT010000078.1:20365-22039 GCF_902812655.1 Candidatus Frankia meridionalis
CACCATCGCCGGACACCGAAGGCAATCTTCAGGGGAAGCTCAGATGTCGGTGACCCGCAGACCCGCGTGTACCTTGTAGCGCCTGTTCACCGAGATGAGGTTGGCGGTCAGCCCCTCGACCTGCGCGGCGTTGCGCAGCTTGCCAGCATATACCCCGCGCATACCGGCGATCCTGCTCGCAAGGGCCGCGACGGTGTCCGTGGCCTGGCGGTCATCGCCCAGTACGAGGATGTCGGTGTCGACCTCGTCGACCGTCTCATCGGCCAGCAGCACCGCGCTGACATGGTGGAACGCGGCAACGACCGTGCTGTCCGGCAGCAGCGCGGCGGCCTGCTGGGCGGCGCTTCCCTCTGGTACCGCAAGCACGAACGCGCCGCCCTTGTCGAAACCCAGCGGGTTGACGCAGTCGACGACGATCTTCCCTGCCAGTTCGGAACGCAGGCTGACCAACAGTTCCCCGTGGCCGTCCCAGGGCACCGCGACGATCACGATGTCGCCCTTGGCCGCGGCGGTGGAGTTGTCCGCGCCGACGACAGGCAGGTCGGCCGCGCTCAGTTCCGCGGCAGCCTCCTGCGCACGCTCGGCGGAACGCGAACCGAGCACGACCTGGTTGCCTGCGATGGCGAACCGGCGGCCGAGTCCGCGGCCCTGCGGGCCGGTCCCACCAAGAATGGAGATCGTCAACAGCGAGACATCAGGTAGATCACGAAGTGAACCCATAAGCGCATCCTGCCGCACAACCCGCTTTCGGGGCGCTCCGATCAGAACCCACCGATCGCCGTCGGCGACCATTGCCTGGTTTCTGGGCACCGGGCCGCGCGTTGAGGATAACCCCACAGCCGGATTCACCTTCAGGCACCCCCGCCGTCCGGCGGCAAAGCCGATAGGAGACTATACCTACACAACATGACAGCTACGGGTTTAGATCGTTCCGCGGAAGGTTGGCAAACGCCGGGGGCCCAGTCTTTTCGGAGACGTAGCCGTACCGACCAGGCAAAGGAGCGGTGGAAGGTGAACGACGGACGCAACTCCATGACTGCGACGCTTCGCGAACGGGATATGACATTGCGTGATATCCATGGTGGTATGGGGAGCCCCGGGCGCACGTCGTTCGACGACGGGTCGTACCGTTCCATTCCACGGACAGCGGAGAGATCTACGGAGTCAGGCGGGAGAGGTCGAGCAATGGCGGACGTATCGGTTCGCTTCGCGATGACGAACGACAGCGAAGTGGTGCTCAACCTGTCGCTGCCGCAGGCACTGCGCCTGATGGAGGCGATCGCACGCAAGGTCGGCGAAACGCTGGCCGAACGCAGCACACAGAACGTGGGTGGCGTGGGTGGTGTTCCCGCACCGGCTCCGTCCAACGGCATGCCGAGCCTGGGGCCCTACACCCCGTCCTAGCACTCCAGCCGTCGCCCCGGCGGCGGCTACGGATGGCCACCCGGGTGTGACCGACCGGCTGTGGTGGTTGCGGCAACCACCACCTGGCCGGCTGTCGCCCTTGCCGAGTTGTTGCCGAGTTGTTGCCGGACGAACGGCTCCCGGCCCAACGGCTGCTGGGCAGACCTCGGTGTGGTCAGCCCCGGACCGGTCGATGGCTGCCCAGCGCGCGTGGGTGCGACGTCGCATACACCTCACGGAGCCGGTCCACAGTCACCAACGTGTAGATCT
>NZ_CADDZT010000078.1:22226-28685 GCF_902812655.1 Candidatus Frankia meridionalis
GCTCCTGCACGACCCGCACATCCGCGCCACCGTCCAGCAGGTGCGTCGCGAAGGAATGCCGCAGTACATGCGGTGACACACCCTCGACACCCGCCGCGAGTGCCGCGGTCCGCAGCACCGTCCAGGCGCTCTGCCGCGACAGGCGGTTCCCCCTGCGGGACAGGAACACCGCCGGGGACGCGCGCCGACTCGCCAACACGGGACGGGCCCGGGTCAGGTACGCCGAGAGCGCCTCCCGGGCATACCGGCCGAGCGGGACGACCCGGGTTCGACCGCCCTTACCTTGCAGGCGCACCGACGCCGCATCCAGATCAAGGTCGTCGACGTCGAGGCCCACCGCCTCGGAAATCCGTGCGCCCGTGCCGTACAACAGCTCCAGCAACGCAACCGCCCGATCCCGCCGGCTGCCTTCCACGGGATCGGAACCGGCCGGTCCGGCCGCGGCGGCGAGAACAGCCGCTACCTGGTCCACCGTAAGCGCCCTGGGTAACCGACGTGGCGGGGTCGGTGGCCGGACCGGCTGGGAGACGTCGGTGCTCACCTCACCCTCCTGCGTGGCAAAGCGATGCAACGCCCGGACGGCGACCAGCATCCGGGCCACCGATGACGCCGCGAGCGGCGGATGCCCCTGCGCGCCCTCGCGCAACGTGGCGGCGAACTCGGCCACCTCGGACTCGTCCACGTCCGCCAGGGACCGCACCCCGCGCGCGCCAAGGTGCTCAAGGTAACGGCGAAGGTCACGCCGATACGCGAGGAGGGAGTTGCGCGCGAGCCCGCGCTCCCCTTCCAGGTGATCGAGAAAGCGCTCGACCACAGGCCCCGGGTCAACCGAACCGCTCACCGGCGCGATACCAGCACCATGCCAACCCCATGAACCTGGGCCGGCCGGACCCCACGGGTCGAGAACCCGCCCGGTATGCCTGCGCTCACCATCGACGTGAGTGTAGGTGCCTTCGGGGACCGTGGGTGCCATTGGACGACATCCCCCGGCGAGGCGGTGCGGCGCCTGTTGTTCGGGGGGCCCGTTCCGCGCCGGCAGCAATATGCGGTTATCCTCCGATGCATGCGGACAGACAGCAAACCGTCACGGTATGTCTTGTATCTGCTGTCCGCTGCCGTCATCATGGTGACGACCGGCTGCGGTAACGGCACGAACGTCACCGGTGCGTCCGCTCCACCCCAGGCACCGGCACTGCAGTCGGCCGGCGATCGGACCGTGACCGCCGGGCCACCGACCACAGCGCCGGCGCAGTCCGGTGCCGCCAGCACCGATCCCACCCGGGCGGCGCTGGCCACGGTCAACGCATACTTCGAGGAGATCGACAGAGCCAGTCTGGAGGGACGGGTGGCGGACGTGACCGCAACCGCCATGCCCGGATGCCAGACGTGCATGCTCGACATCGAGGCGACCCGCACGTTCCATGCCCGGGGCGTGCACGCCGATGTCGGCCCTCTCGCAGTCGGTCCGGTGACCATGGGTCCACTCGGAGACAAGATGATCACCGCGCGGATGACTGTGACGATCAGGGCCATCCACCTGCTCGACGCGGCCGGGCACACCATCGAGTCCCAACCCGCTCAACCACCCCGGGCAGCCACCGCGACGCTCTCGCTGACCGCCACCGGATGGCGCATCGAGAACGTCCTGTACTCCAGAGGGCCGTCATGACCGGATATCGGTGTCCACGCGTACGTCGAAATCCACGCGTACGTCGAACGAACATCCTGCGGCTGCTGGCGGTCGGCTTGTTCGTCGTCACGGTAAGTCTGCCGACGGCGACCTCCGTCGACGCGGCGCCGGACGCCCAGCGGACAAACCTGATCTGCTCGACGCCGTGGGGATCCTGCGACACACGCGCCACCGACAACGGCTACATCTACACCTTCAGCGACGGACGGCTGAAGCGGACGCCTGCCACCGGGGCGGGCACCACGGCGCGTGCCGGAGTAACCGATCCATGCCCGGACTGCTCCGTACCGGTCGACTTCTGCAATCTCAAGCCCCAGGAGGCCCTCGCCAACTTCCAGAATGCCCTGTGGGCGGCCTTCCCGGACGCGGCGATAGCGACGAACGCGGGGTGCGACCCGGCCGCCGCGCCCGGCGCACCCCCGACCCTGCCCCAGGTACAGGCAGCACTCGTGAACTACCTGCGGGAACAGGCGCTGCCACGGCCCACGCTCGTCATCCAGCCGAACGGGCGAAGTTTCGCCAACCTCCTCACGGTCCTCTACACGCCGGTCCCCCCGGCCTTCACCTTCAACGTCGACCAGCCCGTGCTGGCCACGATCAGCGCGGTGCCCCACTACCGCTGGGACTTCGGGGATGGCACGTTCGGCCAGGATGCACCCGGCCGCCCCTACGATCCGGCGATCTCGCCCAAGGACCACCCCGACGCCTACGTCGCACATGCCTACGCCCGGCCCGGCACCTACACCGTCACGCTGACGGTGACCTGGGCAGGCACGTTTGCCGTGCCTGGTGTCGCGCAGGCGTTCCCGCTCGCCCCGGTCGTCCTCGCCGTGAACGCGGCCATCGTCGTCGACGAGGCCACCGGGGTTCTCACCGGCAACGGCTGACGGCACACGGGTAACAGCGCGCGGGTGATCAGCGCGCGGGATCAGCGCGCGGGATCAGCCGGCGCCGGGACGGTCCTGCCACGGCGCGTCCACCGGACGCAGCGAGTTGAATCCGTCCGCCCGTGCCGTCGCCGCCGCGAGCAGCCCGACCACGGCCATCGCGTTGGTGATCGAGCCGGACAGGACGCGGGCCACGGCCTCGTCGAGGTCCACCCGCGCCGTCCGCATGTCCGCTTCTTCGTGGACGCCGACGTGCCGGTCCACGGCCGGGATCTCCACAAGATCACGAGCGAGGAAGACCCGGTACGCCTCGTCGGTCATCCCGGGCGAGGCGAGGACGTCGACCAGCAGATCCCACCGGGTGGCGGTCAGGCCCGCCTCCTCGGCGAGCTCGCGGGCTGCCGCCTGCGCGGGCGGCTCCCCTGCCACGTCCAGGATTCCGGCGGGCAGCTCCCACAGCGCCCGGCGGACCGGATGGCGGTACTGATGCACCATCACCACCCGGCCGGCCTCGTCGAGCGCGACCACACCGACGGCTCCCGGGTGCATGACAATGTCACGCTGGGACACGACTCCGTCCGGCATCCGCACGATGTCCCGGCGAACCGCGATGATCCGTCCAGCGAAAGTGACCTCGCTGTCCACAACCTCGTAGTGGTGTCCGGTTTCGGACCGGTAGCCGGTCCCGTCGTCCGCCGTCACCCCATCGGCGATCCCGTCATCGGCGGTCATGTTGTGGGCGGTCACGACGACACCAGCTCCTCACCGTTCATGCCGGTGGACGGCGACTGGCCGCCCACGGTCCCGATTCCGGGGTTTCCGATTCCGGGGTCTCCGATTGTGCCGTCCCGGATTCCGGCCGGGACCTCGACGGGCAGCACCCCGGTGCGTTGCTCGGCATGGGTGACCGCTGCCGCGGCCAGCCCACGAAACAGCGGGTGAGCACGGGTCGGCCGGGACCGGAACTCCGGATGCGCCTGCGTACCGACGTAGAAGGGATTGACCTCGGGCGGAAGCTCGACGACCTCGACGAGCCGACCGTCCGGCGACGTCCCGGAGATCACCAGCCCGGCCGCGGTGAGCCGTTCACGATAGTCGTTGTTGACCTCGTAACGGTGCCGGTGGCGCTCGCCGACCTCCGCGGTCCCGTACACCCGTCGAGCAAGCGTCCCGGGCACCAGCGCACACGGGTACAGCCCGAGGCGCATCGTGCCGCCCATGTCCCGCTCGCCCGCGACCACCGCCCGCTGGTCCGCCATGGTGGAGATCACCGGATGCGGTGTGTCCGGCTCGAACTCGGTGGAGTTCGCGTCCACGAGCCCGGCCATGTTGCGGGCGGCCTCGATCACCATGCACTGCAGGCCCAGACAGAGACCGAGAGCGGGGATCATGTTCTTCCGCGCGTGCCGCAACGCTTCGATCTTGCCTTCGATCCCGCGGATGCCGAAGCCGCCCGGGACGAGCACCCCGTCCACCCCGTCCAGCGCGGCGGCGGTGGTCTCCGGGGACGAGCAGCAGTCCGCCGGCACCCACCTGATCTCCACCCGGGCGTTCACCGCGAACCCGCCCGCGCGCACCGCCTCGGTCACCGACAGGTAGGCGTCCGGCAGGTCTACGTACTTGCCGACAATCGCGATGGTGACCAGCCCGGCCGGGCAGTGGACCCGGCGCAGCAGGGTGTCCCACTCGGTCCAGTCGACGTCGCGGAAGGGCAGGCCGAGACGGCGGACCGCGTAGGCGTCGAGCCCCTCGCGGTGCAGCACCTTGGGAATGTCGTAGATGGAGACCGCGTCCGGCGCCCCGACCACGGCCTCGTCGTCCACGTCGCACATCAGCGCGATCTTGTTCTTGAGCGCATCCGGCAACGGGCGGTCCGAGCGGCAGACCACCGCGTCCGGCTGGAGGCCGATACTGCGCAGCGCCGCGACCGAGTGCTGTGTCGGCTTGGTCTTGAGCTCTCCGGACGGAGCGAGGTAGGGCACCAGGCTCACGTGGACGGTCAGGACGTTGTCGCGTCCCACCTCGTGGCGGACCTGCCGGATCGCCTCCAGGTAGGGCAGCGACTCGATGTCACCGACGGTTCCGCCCACCTCGGTGATGACCACGTCCACCGCGTCGGTGGCAAGCCGACGGATCCGGTCCTTGATCTCGTCGGTGATGTGCGGAACGACCTGCACGGTCTGCCCGAGATAACCGCCGCGGCGTTCCCGCGCGATCACCTCCGAGTAGACCTGGCCGGTGGTGACGTTGGCGCTGCCGTCCAGATCGACGTCCAGGAACCGCTCGTAGTGGCCGATGTCGAGATCGGTCTCGGCACCGTCGTCGGTGACGAAGACCTCCCCGTGCTGGAACGGGTTCATCGTGCCGGGGTCGACGTTGAGGTATGGATCAAGCTTCTGCATGGTGACCCGGAGGCCACGTGCCTTGAGGAGGCGACCGAGGCTGGAGGCGGTAAGCCCCTTGCCGAGACTGGAGGCCACACCTCCGGTCACAAAGATGTGCCTGGTCACGTGCGCCTGCGCCACGCTGAGACCCTTCCGTGGGTATTGCCAGCCGGACCGTACCCGGCCAGTCCACGGGATTTCACGGTAACACCCCTGCTCCCCGCCCGCCTCGACCACGTCCGGCAGATCCGTACCCACCAGTAGGCCCATACCGTCCGTCACTGGGACGGAAGGGGGATTCGTACCGCTGATCGATCGGGCACGTGTCACCGCAGCCCTGCCCGCCTACACCATGGGCGGCGAACTCGGGGCCGGCGAACTCGGGCTGGTCCTCGTCGGCCGGCACCGCGTTCTCGGTCGCGACGGCCAGATCGTCCACCGGAACGCGCCGGTCGCACAGGGGCAGGGTGCGAGTGCGGGAAACGGGCGTCAGAGAACCGAGACGACCTGCTCGTAGTCCAGCCGTGGGCTGCGGCCGAACCACGGGTTCTCTCCGGGCCTGCCAATGTTGATCACAGCCAGGGTGCGCAGTGGCTGGTCGGCGAAGAACTCCTTGTCGACGGCGGCGGTGTCAAGGCCCGTCATCGGGCCGGCGGCGAGCCCCACGGCACGGATCCCCAGAATGAGGTAACCGATCTGCAGGCCGGCGTTGAAGCGCGCGGTCTGCTCGCGGGCGACCGGCTCGGTGAAGAAGTCCCTGGCGTTCGGCAGATGCGGGAAGACCTGCGGCAGGTTCTCGTGGAAGTCGACATCCGCGGCAACGATGGCCACCAGCGGCGCGGACTGCGTCTTCGTCTGGTTACCCGGGCTGAGGTGCGGTACCAGCCGCTCGCGTGCCTCGGACGAGCGGACCAGGACGATCCGCAACGGCTGCGCGTTCATGCTGGTCGGCGCCCACTTGACCAGATCGTAGATAGCGCGGACCTGCTCATCGGACACCGGCTCGTCACTGAAGGTGTTCGCAGTTCGGGCCGTGTGGAACAGCAGATCCGCAGCAGCGGCATCCAGCACAAGAGCGCTACTGCCGGTATCGGTGATGGTCATTAAGGTAGGGACTCCTGATAGTCGATGGTTGCCATGAGGCCCGGCGATCGAGGCCAAAGGGCACGCGATCACTGCTCCTCTCACGCGCCCGGGGGCCTCAGGGGATACTGCTTGAACACACAAGTACACGCCCAGCGTCCCCACACCGCTGTGACCTTCGCCTCGGTTCCGGTTCCCGGCTCCAGGTGCGCTCTCGACGGACCGTGTAGGTCATTTCCGTTGTCATAGCGACGGTTTCCACCTACAGCTGGCGGGGTTCACCATTCGATGCCGGCCCACGATGAAGAGACGGTCCGGGCTACCGCGCCTTGTCGGCGGCGTTCTTGTCGGCGGCGGCGTTGGCCAGCAGCTCCTCGGCGTGGCCACGCGCCATCGTGCTCTCCTCGACGCCGGC
>NZ_CADDZT010000078.1:29038-29657 GCF_902812655.1 Candidatus Frankia meridionalis
GGCCGGCGTCGTCCAGGGTCACCACACCGCTGCGGGTCACCGAACCGTCGTCGGCCTTCGTCACCACCAGATGGCGGTCGGCGAAGGCCGCCACCTGCGGCAGATGGGTGATGCAGATCACCTGGTGGGTCCGGGCGAGCCGGGCGAGCCGCCGCCCGACCTCGACCGCGGCGCGTCCACCCACCCCGGCGTCCACCTCGTCGAAGACCATCGTCGTGGTCACGTCGCCGGCGGCGAGCACCACCTCGATGGCAAGCATCACCCGGGACAGCTCGCCACCGGACGCCCCTTTATGCACGGGACGTGACGGCGCTCCCGGATGCGGCACCAGGCGCAGTTCCACCTCGTCGACCCCGGTCGGCCCGTAGGCGACCAACTGTCCGTCGACGGGGATGCCCACGGGATCGGCACGCCGGGAGACCACCGCCTCGACCCGCGCCCTGGGCATCGCCAGGACCGCGAGCTCGGTGGCCACGGCCGCGGCGAACCGGTCCGCGGCGGCGCGGCGAGCCGTACTGATCTCATCCGCATGCGCGGCGAGCTCGGCCACCAGCCGGTCGCGTTCGGACGTCAACGCGCCGACCCGGTCCGTGTCGGAGTCGAGCTCGAGCAGCCGCCA
>NZ_CADDZT010000078.1:29947-30998 GCF_902812655.1 Candidatus Frankia meridionalis
CCAGGTCCGACAGGTCGGGATCGAGGGACGCCTGCGCGGCGACGATGCGGTGCGCGGTGCCCAGCAGGTCGGCGGCGCCCGGCGTACCGTCACCGGTCGCGGGGTCGCTCACCAGCACCGCGTGGGCGCTGCTCGCCGCCGCCACCAGCGTTTCGGCGTGTTCCAGCCGGGACAGCTCGGCGTCTAGCGCCGTGTCCTCACCGGGTGCCGGGTCGACCCGTTCGATCTCGGCAAGTCCGATCCGCAGAAGCTCGGCCTCGGTCGAACGCTCCCGGGCCCGTTCGACGATCTCGGCGAGCTGCACGGAAACCTTCCGCAGCCGCGTGTACGCGTCCGTGTAGACCGCCAGCGGCCGGGCGACCGCGTCACCCGCGAACCGGTCGAGGGCGGCGCGCTGCTCACCCGCCCGCAGCAGCCGTTGCTGGTCGGACTGGCCGTGCACGGCGATCAGGCCGTCGGTGATCTCGGCGAGGACGGTGGCCGGGACCGCTCGCCCACCGACATGCGCGCGGGAGCGTCCCTCGGCGCTCAGCGTCCGTCCGATCACGAGGCCGTCGTCGTCGCACTCACCGCCGACATCCCGGACGCGTTCGACCACCGGACCGTCCGACGCGACGACCATCCGCCCGTCGACGAACGCCCGGGCCACCCCTGGGCGGACCAGGCCGGCGTCGGCCCGCCCACCGGTGAGCAGCCCGAGACCCTGGACGATCATGGTCTTTCCGGCTCCGGTCTCACCGCTGACCACGGTCAGACCGGATGCCAGCTCGAGCACGGCGTCGTCGATGACTCCGAGGCCGCGGATGCGAATCTCCTCGAGCACAGACGTGACTCTATGGCGTGTCACGTCCGCGGTGACAGTCACACCCGAGATGAGCCGTCAGTGCCGGGTCAGGTCCTTGTCCGCCCCCGCCATCCCGACACCGGCAGGCCGAACTTCGCCACCAGCCGGTCCGTGAACGACCGCGGGTGCACCACTGCGAGCCGCACCGGGCGGCGTCCCCTCGTCACCTCGACCCGGGAGAACGCCACGACGTCCACCGACCGCCGG
>NZ_CADDZT010000078.1:31516-38253 GCF_902812655.1 Candidatus Frankia meridionalis
AGGGCAGCACCTCCACGGCGACCGACGACGTCGGAGCCAGCACCAGCGGTCGGGCGAACAGGGCGTGGGCACTGATGGGCGCGACCAGCAGGGCTTCGACGCCCGGCCACATGACCGGGCCGCCGGCCGAGAACGCGTAGGCCGTGGACCCGGTCGGTGTCGAGCAGATCATGCCGTCGCATCCCCACCGCGACAGCGGGCGGTTGTCGACCTCGACGATGCATTCCAGCATCCGGGACCGGTCGACCTTCTCCAGGGACACCTCGTTGAGCGCCCAGCCCTGGTAGGTCAGTTCACCGCGGTGGCGGACGGTCACGTCGACGGTCATCCGTTCCTCGACCTGGTAGTCCTTGCGGACGACATGGTCGACGGTGGACTCCAGCGCGTCCGGTTCGGCCTCGGCGAGGAAACCGACGTGGCCGAGGTTCACCCCGAGCAGCGGGGCCTCGGCGCTGCGGGCGAGTTCCGCGCCCCGCAGCAGACTGCCGTCCCCGCCGAGGACGAGGACGAGTTCAACCCCGAGCGCGGCGGCGTCATCCGGGGGGACGACGTTCTCGCAGTGCAGGTCGAGCAGTTCGGCCTCGTCCCGCAGGACCCGCGGAGCGACCCCCGCGGCGACGAACTGGTCGAGAACCCGCTGCGCGATCTCACGCACGACCGAACGGCGCGGATGGATCACCACCAGGACCTCCCGGCTCATCCTCGGTCCTCATCCGGCTCGACGGAACCGTCCGGCCGGGAAGCCTCGCCGCGCGCACCGGGACCGGCGGGGCCGGCTGCGACCGCGGCGGTGATCGCCTCAACGAGCCGCGGCCCGGACAGGAACGGAACGTTCCCGGTAAGCCACAGCAAATACTCGACGTTGCCCGCCGGGCCTGGCAGCGGGCTCGCGACGACCCCGCGGACACCGAGCGACAGCCCGGCCCCGGCCGCGGCCACCTCCCGCACCGCCCATTCGTGCAGGGTCACGTCCCGCACCACCCCGCCCGGTCCGAGCCCCGCACGCCCGACCTCGAACTGCGGTTTGACCAGGACGACGAAATCCGCGTCAGGCCGGGCGCACGTCCGCAGCGCCGGCAGCACCAGCCGCAGGGAGATGAACGACAGGTCGGCGACGACCACGTCGACCGGTTCCCCGATGTCCTCGACGGTGAGGTACCGGACGTTGGTGCGCTCGAGCACGCGGACCCGCGGGTCGGTACGCAGGTTCCACGCCAGCTGGCCGTATCCGACGTCGACCGCGACGACCTCACCGGCACCGTGGCGCAGCAGGACGTCGGTGAAGCCACCGGTGGACGCCCCGGCGTCCATGCATCGCCGCCCCGCCACCCGCAGGGGTGGATCATCACCGCCGAAGGTGGACAGGGCCGCGAGCAGCTTGTGCGCGCCCCGCGACGCATAGCCGGGATCGTCGCCGGCGACGATCACAATCGGCGTCGCGTCGTCCACGACCGTCGCGGGTTTGGTGGCCGGACGCCCCGCCACCCGGACACGGCCCGCCGTGATCGCCTCGCCGGCCTGCTCCCGGGAACGCGCGAGGCCCCGCCGGACGAGTTCCCGATCCAGCCGTGTCCTGCGGACCATGACAGAACGCCTCGTCCCACTCACGCTGATGCCCGGCCGGACTTGTCGGGCGGACGCGGCGGGCCGGGCATCCCCGACCGCGAACCGGTGGGCGCGACCCCGTCAAGATCCGACAGCACGCCGTCCAGGAGCCGGTGGACCTCCTCGAAAACAGCGACGTGCGCTGACACCGGCAGTGCGGGCAACCGGTCCACCTGGGCGAGCGCGCCACGGACATCGTCCGGGACGTCAACGGTCATGAGGTGTTCCTCTTCCGTAACAGCGACGGCAGGGCCGTCACCCCGCGGCACGCCGCTGTCGTCCCATCCAGCATGCCCGGATCCCGTCCGCAGTGGTGACCGTTGCGGACAGGTACACCGCGTGCACGTGTTTCGCCTCGGCGCGACCGGTGGCCGCCGGTCGCGGATTCACCCTCGAGCCGTGTCGAAGACCCACCGACCGACCCACGAAGACTAGCCTCCTGGACAACGGACCGCCGTTCGTCATGGCGACGTCATGCCGGTGACATGTCACCGGGACCACCATCGGCAACGGAATGGTCGACGGCAAATATGATCAACGGTGGTGCGGTGCGGTGCGCGATGGCCTAGCCACTCGCTGACAGGCCACCGGTGGCGGCCCCGACCCTCGTGGGGAATGCTGCCTCCCCGGGGGACACGGCCCAGCGGAAGGGAGGAACCGGCCGGCATGGCGACCACGCAGCAGTGCGCGGCGGCGTTACGCACGCTGGCGGACCGGCTCAACGAACTCGCGGACGACCGCGTGCGCGGTCTGACGCCCGATCGCACGATCGTGTGCCGGATCCCCGATCTGGGGACGAGCTTCTCCGCGGAACTCCGCGGCGGCAACCTCCTCGACATCGACGAGGGCGAACGCGAAGCGGCCCAGGTGACGTTCACCGTCAGCAGCGACGATCTCATCGCCATGGCCGACGGAAGCCTCCGGTTCACCTCGGCCTGGTCGAGCGGCCGGCTGAAGGTGGACGCGAGCATCCGGGATCTGCTGCGGATGCGCTCACTGCTGTAGGGCGATCCGGCGTCCGCGCTGGGCTGCGCCCGGACCTGTGACGGGGTGCTGGCAGACTCGGTTGACGTGACCGACGGGTCCCGGTTTCGGCGGGTGGGCGGCGACCCACCGTCTTTCCGGCTGTCCAGGTCGGCACCGTGAGCGCCGGGCCTTCCCTCGGGTGGCATGCCTACGTCGACGAGACGGAGTCGGACAGCCGGCTCGACCCGAATACCTACATGCTCGCCGCCGCAGTGGGGGATACTGACAATCTAGGACAAACACGTAACATAATGCGGGAACTGCTGCAGCCCGGGCAGCGCAAGCTTCACTGGCGCGACGAGTCCGACAGGCGCCGTCACGCCATCATCGAAGAGGTGGCCGGGGCACCTGTCGAGCACCTGGTGGTCGTCTACGACGGGCGGCAGGGTGAACAATCCGAACGCCGGCGGAAGCAGTGCCTGAAGCGCCTGTGCTACGAACTCGACCAGATGGGCGTCATACGGATGGTGTTGGAATCCCGGGGACCGGCAGACGACCAGCGCGACTGGAAAATGATTGACGTTCTCCGCGCAATCAAGGCCGTGTCCAGTGTCCTACGGATGGATCATCTCCCCCGGCCCGGCGGAGCCGCTGCTGTGGCTGCCGACGCCGTCTGCGGGGCGATGACGCGTGCCCGCACCGGCGAGCCGGCGTTCGTGAAGACGATCGAGTCCCGGCTGACGATCATCTCGATCGGGTACTGACGGAGGGTAGACAGCGCGAAGCCCCAGGCCCTGTCGTCCGGCAGGATCTCCCGGGGCTCACTTCCGTACCCACCGCGATAGGACGGCGTCGAGTTCAAACTCGACGTCCGGCTGCCGGTCGTCAAGTTTCGCCGAGTCGGCCGCTCATGCTGCCAGTGCCAGACATGGTGAGGTCAGCCGGTGGTCCATGCCACCCACTCGGTGCGGCTGATCGTATGGACGGCGCTGTCGGTGCCGTGCAGCACCTCGTAGTGGTCGAGCCTCATGCCCAGTTTCTCGGCGACGCTCTGTTCTGGATCGTCGACGGGCCCGCCGAGATTGTGTCCGCGATCAGGGGTGGCTCCCATCCCGGCCGCAGGTTGGAGATCCTCTCCGGCGTGCTCGGGAGCGCGGTCGGCTGGCTTGTTGGCGTCACCACCGACGACACGCAGGTCGTCCTGCGCCACGTCCAGATCGCTTCCCTCGAGATCTGGCTGCCGCTCCTCGGGATCATCATCACCGCCGTCGGCGTCAGGCAACACAACGCGGTACCGCGACTACAACCCGGAAACTCAAGACCCCGTGCCCGCGCCAGGCCGTAGTACAGGGCTGTAGGGGCCATCTGCTCCGGACGTCGAACGGACGCTAACCAAGATCGGCACAGCCGGGCGGCCTGGTACCGGCCAGCGCCCGGACGGGAGCGCCCCGGTCCGCCGCGGCCCACCCGGCGGCGCACGCTGCCCGCAGGGCGTCCAGCCCGTCGTCCGGTGGCATGCCGTCAGCTGACAAAACGCCGTCCACAGTGCCGCGCGTACCGCCTGCCCGGGTCGTCGGCCCTGCTCGGCGCCAGGTCAAGGTCGAATCGCGCACCTGCGCGACCCAGCTGCCGCACACCGCCGACACGTCGTCAGAGCGCGGGCCGCCGCCCACTTCCACCCCCTGCGGCGGCACCCCATCACCGTTCACCACGACGCTCGGGTGGCCGGCGAACAGGCCGCGCAGGTCGGCCGACAGGTAGGTGGGTCGGTACAGCGGCTCGGCGCGCAGAAGGTCACCCGGACCGACTACCCCGGTCAGCACCAGCAGGGACGGTGTACCCGAGCGGACCGCGGAGGAGATGTCGGTGTCCAGGCGATCTCCGACCACCAGCGGGTAGCGCGCCCCACTGCGGCGGACCGACTCCTCGTGCAATGCCCGCTCAGGCTTGCCGACCACTATCGGCTCGGAACCGGTCGCGGTACGCAGCATCGCGACCAGTGAGCCGTTACCCGGCATCAGGCCACGTTCGGTCGGCACGGTCGCATCGGCATTGCTCGCGACCCACACCGCGCCAGCCCGGATCGCGAGGGCCGCCTCGGAAAGCCGGGCGTAGTCGATGTCGGGGTCAAATCCCTGGACCACCGCGGCGGGCTGCTCCTCGACGGTCGCAACAGGCCGCAGGCCCACGTCGTTCACCGCGTCGCGCAGCCCCCGACCACCGAGGACCAGGACAGCAGCACCGCCGGGCAGACGTGCGGCGAGTACCCGGGCGGCGGCCTGCGCCGAGGTGATGACATCGGTCGGGACCGCGGGCACGCCGAACGACGCCAGCCGGCGCGCGACCTCGTCCGGCGTGCGCAGGGCGTTGTTGGTCACGAACACCACACGCATCCCGTGGGCGCGGGCGGACGCGATCGCCCGCGAGGCGTGTGGCACCGCTTCGGATCCGCGGTACACCACGCCGTCGAGGTCCATCAGGGCGACGTCAAAGGCGTCGACGAGCACGGACGGCGACGCCGACAGCGGATGCGACGAGCCCATCGGGCACATCGGGCCCCTGCTTTCCGTCACGGCCGGGTTGCCGTAGCCGGTCATGGCCGGTTGAGGGCGGCCCGGGCACCCCGCAGGGCCTGGCCGTAATGCCGGAGGTCCGGACGCATCGCCGCGGCGAGTGCCAGATGCTCCACGGCGGCGCGCAGGTCGCCCGTTCGGCGGGCCGCCATCCCGAGCCCGAACTGCGCATAGTCGTCCGCCGGGTCGTGGTCGACTATCCAAGCGAAACTCTCCCGAGCGGCGCGGTACTGGCCGGCGTCGAACTGAGCGCGGGCCAGCGCCTCCCGGACACTGCGCGAGCCCGGTTCCGCGGCCACCGCATGAGCCAGCAGCTGCACGGCGGCGTTCGCGTTGCCCCGATCGAGCAGGGCGATCCCCCGGGTATACCAGTCGTAGACCTCACCACCGGGGCTGCCTCCACCGGGGCCGGTGCCGGCGGACGACAGCCACCCGCGAGACGATCCACCTGGTTCACCGGCCACCGGTCCATCGTGCCCACCCGACATCCGCGCCTCCCTCGTTGTCGCTGCGTCGCACCTGCCGTATCGCCATATGGTGGAAATCACGCCTGCTGTACGGCGCCTGCCAGACCACCGACGCGCACGTCAGCCGACGCCGATGGCGGCCGGACGTCTAGTTGATATGCTCCGCCTCCCAGTGTCGCCGGAAACAGGGTTACGCTCCCACCGATCGCACTGATCGGTTTCCCTGCACACGCACCGTTGCTCGACCGGGTCCGAGCACCTGTGCTGGTAACCCCATACGATTCGGGCATGGGTGCTCCCGATCCGGTCCTGCCGACGCCCGACGGGCTGGTCCTCTCGCCGTTCCGGGCACTGCGGTACGCGGTCGGTGACGGTCCCGACCTGGCGGCGCGAACCGCCCCGCCGTACGACGTGATCGACGATGCCGGGGTCACGGCGCTGGAGGCCACGCATCCCCACAACGTCGTCCGGCTGATCCTTCCCCGTGACATCGACGAGGGCTCCCCCGCGAGTCGGTACCCCCGCGCCGGGGACACGCTGCGTAAGTGGATTTCCACCGGGGTCCTGCGTCGCGACGAAACCCCCGCGCTGTACGTCTACGAGGAGTCGCACGGCGGCCACATCCAGCGGGGTCTGGTCGGTGCCGTCGCTCTCGCCGACCCGGACGCGGGGATCATCCTTCCCCATGAGAACACGATGGCGGGCCCGGTCACCGACCGACTCGCCCTGACCGTCGCCACCGAGGCGAACCTTGAGCCGATCTTTCTGCTGTACGAAGGTGGCGGGGCCACCAGCCAGATCGTCTCGGCCACCGTCACCACCCCACCGCTGCTGACCACCACGACCGACGACGGCGTCTCACACCGGATCTGGGCGCTGACCGACCCGGACATGCTGACCCGCATCGCCGAGGACCTGCACGAGCGACGGGCGGTGATCGCCGACGGGCATCACCGGTATGCGACCTACCGCCGCTATCAGGCGGACCGGCACGCCGCCGGGGACGGCCCGGGGCCGTGGGACTTCGGCCTGGCGTTCCTCGCCGACGCGCGGGTGTCCGGGCCACAGGTCCACGCGATCCACCGGGTCGTGGCCGGCCTCGATGTCGTCGAGGCAGCCCACCGGG
>NZ_CADDZT010000078.1:38303-41168 GCF_902812655.1 Candidatus Frankia meridionalis
CTGAGCGAACTGGCCAAGGCCGGCCAGGACGGCCATGCCTTTGTCATCACTGACGGCCAGGTGGCGTTCCTGCTGACGGATCCGGATCCGGCGCTGCTCGCGGAGGCACTACCAGCGGACCGGTCCGCCGCCTTCCGCGGGCTGGACGTCACCGTCGCGCATCTCGCACTGATCGTGAAGGTCTGGGGCCTGGCGGACACCGAGGACGTGGTCGGCTACCGTCACGACGCCCCCGCCGCCATCGCGGCCGCTGTCGAGACGGGCGCGACCGCGCTCCTGCTGAACCCGACGCCGGCAGCGGATGTCGCCGCCGTGGCTGCCGCCGGCGAACGCATGCCGCGCAAGTCCACGTTGTTCACCCCCAAGCCACGAAGCGGCCTGCTGATCCGTCCTGTGGACGCGCAGTAGTCCGGGCCACCTGCTGTGGTTCGGATCAACCGCCATATTCCCGATTAACAGATCCGGCGCCGGGCATCATGCCCGGCGCCGGATGCTTGCTGAAGTCAGGAACCGGCGGAGGTCAGGAACCGGCCTTGTCCGCGGTCGGGTCCGGCTCGCCGTCGTCGAGCAGCGCGGCCCGGTCGGCGGCGTCGGTCTCGCCGGCCTCGTCAATGGTCGCCGCCGAGGTGAACCAGCGCGTCGCGTCGGTGGGACGGCCCGCGGCCAAAAGCGCCTCAGCATAGGCGTACCACAGTCGCGGGGTCCATTGCTTCAGCCCGGATGCGGTCACCTCGTCCTGCAACAGCAGGACCGCTGCCTGCGGCTCACCCAGGTCGCGGCGTGCCCCCGACAGGACGATCAGCAGCTCGATCCGGCCTGCCTCGTCAAGTTCGGCCGCACCCGGATCGCGGGCGAGCAACAACGCCCGCTCGGGACGTCCGAGCCCCCGTTCCACGTCCGCCATCACGGGAAGGTGTCGCGGGGAGCCGTCGATACGGCGCGCCGCACGTAGTTCCGCGAGCGCCGTGGTGAATTCCCCGGCGTGATAGGCGGCGAGTCCGACCGCTTCGCGCACAGCGGCGATACGGGACGCAAGCACCGCGGCAGCCCGGGCGTGCTCAAGCGCGAGCGCGGGATCCTCGTCGAGATGGATACCCGCGGCGACCAGGTGCCGGGCGACGGTCTCGGCAACCGAGATACCGAGACCTCGCAGCTCCCGGGTGATCTCATGGTCCAGCAGTTCGGCGCGGGCGGTGTCCGGGAGCGCCGGCGCGGGCAGCCGTCCCGGTCGCTGTGTGCGTCTGCTCCCCGTGTCGCGAGCCGTTCGTCCGCTGGCATCCGTTCCGCTGTCGGTACCCGTCGGACGATTTCGAGGAGCCCCTGTTCCGGCGGAGCCCACCGCACCACCGCGGCCGGCGGTGGGCCTGGCGCGCTCAGGTCCCGACGATCTCGATCCGGTCGGTCTGCCCCCACGCGTACGCGATTCCGGCGTGCCGCGCCCGGACGTCCCCTGCCTGGACGCGCCGCGGTCAGGTGCACCCGAACGCGGTGCGTTGCGTCCCGGCGTGCCCTGTCTGCTCATCTCGGAGGGGGCTGAACCCGACCGGTCCGCAGGAGCCGTCCGTCCGTCCGATCTCCGATCGCCGCCCGGACGCTGCGCGCCCCGCTCCCGCTCCCGGGAATCACGGGAATCACCCGAGCGCCCCGGACGCTGCGAGGTCTCACCCGACGGCGTCCGCCGCTGCGGGGCAGATCCGCGGGAGTGGTCAGCGGGCCGCTCCCCAGTGCTACGGCCAGGGGAAGGGGCAGCGTAGCGATCGGAAGCGGACCGGCCAGCAGCCGTCCTCGGAGCCACCGCGGCAGGCGGCGTACGACGTGTGCCGTCAGCTCCACCTCGTCGATCGGTGAAGCGATCGTCGGCGCCACGGCTACGGACAGGCCCATCACCCCGGGATGCCCGAGAGGGCGCCTCACCTCGAGACACCCGGGGCGGCTGTGCGGAGCGCTCGCCCGTGGGCCTGCCGAACGACCTGCGGTCATCCGAACCGCGGCCACGCTCTGCGGCTCCGGCACGTGACGGCCCGAAGCCTCGGTCCCTCTCCGGCCCCCGTTCGCTGCCACCCCGCCCGCGAGAAACGGACGAATCACGCCACGTCCGATCACCCGACGTCCGATCACCCGACGTCCGAGGCGATGCCGCCGACCCGTCGCTTCTGGACCCCTGCCGTGCCCACCTCTCGGCAGCGTTCCCCTGCCCGGCAGGCCGTTGCGCGGCCGGGCGTTGCCTGCTTTCCGGATGTTGCGCGGATTCCGTGCGCCCCGCCCCGCTCTGCCGGTGCCCTCCCCGGTCAGATCCGCGGAACTCGCGCCTGTCCTCAGCGGGCTGCCGCGCTTCGCCACGCGCACCCGCACCCGCACGGGTACCCGCCGGGCGAAGTGACCTACGGCCACCTTCATCGTTCTGCACCCGGGGCCGGGATCCGGGCCCACCCCGGACACTCGACCCGTACTCCGACGGGCGGTCCCCACCGGAGGAGGATCGCCGGGCAGGGTTGCCGTATGTGGGGCGACCGTCCGCCGATGACTGGTCGCGATAGCGGCCCTGCTGACGTCCACCCTGCTGACGTCCACCGGTGGTCCCGGCCTCACGTCGGGCCTCGCGGGCCGTACGCCAACGCTTCTCCGCCAGGCCGTCACCGGAGGACCGGGCATCCCGCTGCGTACCTGCGGAGCGACGAGCCGGTGTCCTCGTTCCTGAAGCCCCCGCATGTGAGCTTGTTGCTGAAGTGGTTGCCTGGGTCGCGCTGTCGCGCTGGCTGCGACGGGGACGACCACCGTCGCCCTTCTTGTTCTCCACGTCGCTGCCTCCCTCGGCCCGCGCCATTCGCGTCCGTATCGGTGCCGGTCTCTCCGGGTAACACTCTT
>NZ_CADDZT010000079.1:0-1086 GCF_902812655.1 Candidatus Frankia meridionalis
AGCCCCGGTGTCTCCCGGCTTTCCGCCGGCAAGGAGAACATTACGGGTGACCGCGGGGGGTCGTCAAACGTCAAGGGCCTTTTGATCTGTGAGCTACGTCACATCCTTCAAAACCCTCCTTGACGCTGCTGTCTGATATGGGAGGATTCCCCGCCGTACCGGATCCGCTGCCGGGGTCCGGTACGGCAACCCGTGGTACGGCCCGTCGGCGGCCGGGTCGATAGGCACTGACCGACCGCTCCCCCACGATCCACAACCGCCAGGGCCGGTCGTGGGCGGCACCAACCCCGACCCTGGGTCCGCGCGCAACACGGGCATCGGCGATGCCGACACCAGCGGCAAGGAACAGCGCGCCGTCCTCACCGGTCAGATCGGTGCCGTCCAGGGACCCGTCGATCCCCAGCGTCCGGGTGAGCCGCGCCGGCCCCCGGGCGAAATCGGTCGAGGCGGGTCGCACCCGGCGCCGCACCGCCGCATCGACGCCTTCGACCGGGTCCCCTGCGCATGGCCCACCCGCACATGACTCTCCGGCACGCAGAAGGACGGCCGCGGCCTCGCCGGCCGGCCCGCACACGACGTTCATGCACCAGTGGATGCCATAGATCAAGTACACGTAGGCGTGCCCGGGTGGGCCGAACATCGCCGCACAACGCGGCGTGGGGCCCCGAAACGCATGAGAGGCGGGATCGCCGCCGCCGCCGTAGGCCTCGACCTCGGTCAGCCGGACGGCGATCCCGCCGTGGTGAAGCTGGGCGCCCAGCAGATCACGGGCGACATCCAGCGGCGGCCGGTCATAGAACGGCCGCCCTGGGACACTCAGAAACCGTTCGCCCACTCGCGGTCCACCCGCAGTCGTTCGGTCAGCGTGGCGAGCTGTTCGCGTACCCGCACCGGTGCTGTCCCACCCGGCGCCGAGCGGGCGTCCAGCGCCCCCCGCACCGACAGGACCGTGCGCACCTCGGGGGTCAGCCGCGGGTTGATGGCCTTGAGCTCGGCGTCACCGACCTCGTCAAGGTCGACGTCGTGGGCGACGCACCAGGCCACGAGCTGCCCGACCGCCTCATGTGCCTCCCGGAAGGGCACCCC
>NZ_CADDZT010000079.1:1681-6075 GCF_902812655.1 Candidatus Frankia meridionalis
GCTTCGGCGAGACGCTGACGTCGCACCCGCATGGTCGCCACGGTCCCCGCCGTCGCAGGCAGGACCAGCAGCAGGGTGTCGACCGCGTCGAACACCGGCTCCTTGTCCTCCTGCAGATCCCGGTCGTAGGCCAGCGGCAGACCCTTCAGCGTCGTGAGCAGTCCGGTGAGTGCACCGACCAACCGCCCGGACTTGCCCCTCGCAAGCTCCGCGACGTCCGGGTTCTTCTTCTGCGGCATGATCGAACTACCCGTCGCGAAAGCGTCGTCGAGCTCCACCCAGCCGAACTCACGGCTGGTCCACAGGACGATCTCCTCGCCGAGCCGCGACAGATGCACACCGATCAACGCGGCCACGAACAGGAACTCGGCCGCGAAGTCACGGTCGGACACCGCGTCGATCGAGTTGGCGAACGCCGAGTCGAAGCCCAGCTCCAGCGCCACCCCCTGCGGATCCAGTGGGAGCGAGGACCCGGCCAGTGCCCCCGCTCCCAGGCTGCACACCGCGGCGCGGCGATCCCAGTCCCGCAACCGGTCGACGTCACGGACGAACGCATGGACGTGGGCCAGTAACTGGTGGGCGAACGAGATCGGCTGGGCATGCTGAAGGTGAGTCATCCCCGGGGCGGGGGTGTCCACGTGCGTCGTTGCCTGGTCGACGATGGCCAGCTGCAGGTCGACCAGGCGGGCGGCCACCTGGCGGGCGTGATCCCGCAGGTACATCCGCAGGTCCGTGGCGACCTGGTCGTTGCGGCTGCGACCCGCCCGCAACTTGCCGCCGAGGGTCCCCAACCGTTCGAGCAGACCTCGCTCCAACGCCGTGTGCACGTCCTCGTCATCGACGGTCGGCCGGAAACTCCCGGTACGCACCGCCTCCGTCAGGTCGTCCAGCGCGGCCAGGACGGCGGCGAGCTCGTCGTCGTCGAGCAGACCGGCACGGCGCAGCACCCGGGCGTGCGCGCCGGACGCCTGAAGATCATACGGGGCGAGTCGCCAGTCGAACTGGACGCTCACCGACAGGCGCGCCAACGCCTCGGCGGGGCCACCGGCAAAACGGCCGCCCCACAACCGGGTCGGCGACGGCGGTACCGGCGACTGGGATGGCGGCGGCGGGGATGGCGGGGTGCTCACCGGGACAGCCGCTGTTCCCGGGCGGACCACACCTTGGTCGGCAGGCCCCACAGGTCGATGAAGCCCCGGGCGTCACGCTGGTCGAACTGGTCACCGGCATCGTAGGTCGCGAGCGCGTGGTCGTAGAGACTCGCCTCGCTGCGCCGTCCCACCACCTGCGCCACGCCGCCGGCGAGCCGGATCCGGACGTCCCCGGTGACCCGCGCACTCGCGGAGTCGATGAATGCGTCGAGCGCGGTCCTCAGCGGCGAATACCACAGGCCGTCGTAGACAAGCTCGCTCCAGCGCTGGTCCACCCCCCGCTTGAACCGGGCGACGTCACGCTCGAGGGTGAGGTCCTCCAGATCGCGGTGCGCGGTCAACAGGGTGATCGCCGCCGGGCACTCATAGATCTCCCGGCTCTTGATCCCCACCAACCGGTCCTCGATCATGTCGATGCGTCCGACACCCTGTGCACCCGCCCGCCTGTTGAGCTCGGCGACCAGATCGACGAGGGGCAGCGTGCGGCCATCCAGCGAAACCGGCAACCCGTCGACGAAACCGATCGTCACCTCGTCCGGTTCCCGTGGCACGCTCGGGTCGGCCGTGTAGACGAAGACGTCCGCCGGAGGCTCGACCCACGGGTCCTCAAGCACACCGCACTCGGCCGTCCGACCCCACAGGTTCTGGTCGATGGAGTAGGGGGACCGCGCGGTCACATCGATCGGCAGGTTGCGCTCATCGGCGAAGGCGATCGCCTTGTCCCTGGTCATACCCGAGTCGCGGACCGGTGCCAGCACCGACAGGTCGGGGGCGAGCGCCATCACGCCCACCTCGAAACGCACCTGGTCGTTGCCCTTGCCGGTACAGCCGTGGGCGATGGCCCCGGCGCCGAAGGTGTGGGCCGCCTCGACGAGATGCCGGACGATGATCGGCCGCGACAGCGACGAGATCAGCGGATAGCGATCCATGTAGAGAGCGTTGGCGCGGATGGCCGGGGCGACGAACGAGCGGGCGAACTCCTCCCGTGCGTCGACCACGACGGACTCCACCGCCCCACAGGTCAGGGCACGCTGCCGGATCAACTCAAGATCCTCACCGCCCTGGCCGACGTCAATGGCCAACGCCACGACCTCGGCGCCGGTTTCGGCGCTGATCCAACCAATGGCCACGGACGTGTCCAGGCCACCCGAATAGGCGAGCACGACGCGGTCGGTCACTACAGATCAACCTCTCTCGGATCCATATCGAAAGTTAATGATCATTCCGTCCATACCCGTTTCCGGCATCGTCAGGCGGACGGGGCGGGCTCGGGCAGGCTGGCAAGCGGACCGCGGGTCCGCCCTTCGGCGAGGCCGAGCAACCGCATGGCCAGCTCCGGCCCGGTAGGCCCGCCGCCGCTGCCGACCGGATCGCCGACCGGATCGCCGACCATGGCCGGGGCCGGCCGGCAGACCACGAGGACCGTGTCATCCCCGGCTATCGTGCCCATGACCTCCGGCAGCGATGCCCTGTCCAGCGCCGAGGCGAACAGCTGCGCCGCGCCCGGTGGGGTACGCAGGACCACCAGGTCACCGTTGGCCTCGGCCGAGACCAACAGCTCCTCACAGAGCCTGCCCAGCGGAAGCCGCACCGACTCGGCCGGCGCCAGGTTGACGTCCACGGAGTAGACCAGGGCACCGTCCGGGCCGCGTATCTTGGTCGCGCCGAGATCCTCCAGGTCCCGCGACAACGTCGCCTGCGTGACCTGAACTCCCTCCGCCGACAGCAGCCGGGCCAGCTCCGTCTGCGACCGGACCGTCTGCCGGGCGAGCAGAGCCGCGAGCCTCGCCTGGCGTGCGTGCTTGGTCAGCGGCACGACGACGGGGCGAGATGCCTCGGGTGCCCGGGTGTTCACCGCACGGCCTTGTCTGCCGGCGTCCGCGCAGGTGGTTGTCGCGCCGCGTCGGCGTGCTCCAGCAGGAAGGACAGCAGCGCCTTCTGCGCGTGCAACCGGTTCTCCGCCTGATCGAAGACGACCGACCGTGGGCCGTCCAGGACGGAACCCGCGATCTCAAGATCACGATGTGCCGGCAGGCAGTGCATGACGATCGCTTCCGGATCGGCGGCCTCCACCGCCTTCTCGTCGAGCCGGTACGGCTGGAAGACCAGCGACCGGCTGTCGGTCTCGGTGTCCTGGCCCATCGACGCCCAGACGTCCGTGTAGAGCACGTCCGCGCCGGCCGCGGCCTCCAGCGCGTCGTGCGTCACCACCACATCCCCGCCGGTTGCCGCGCAGATCTCACCGGCCTGCCGCAGGACCTGCTCGAACGGCTCGTACCCGGGCGGCGAAGCCACCCGCACCCGCATCCCGGCCAGCGCGCCGGCCAGCACCAGCGAGTGCGCGACGTTGTTGCCGTCCCCGAGGTAGGCCAGGGTCAGCCCGGCGAGCCCGCCCTTGAACTCCCGGATCGTCTGCAGGTCCGCGAGTGCCTGACACGGATGAGCATGATCGGACAGAGCGTTCACCACGGGCACCGAAGCCGACGCGGCCAACCGCTCCAGCCGGTCCTGCGCGAACGTCCGCATCACGATCGCGTCGACGTACCGGCTGAAGACCGCCGCGGTGTCCTCGACGGTCTCGCCCCGGCCCAACTGGGTGGTGGCGGCGTCGAGGACGACGGGATGCCCACCGAGCTCGGTCACCGCGACGTCGAAGGACAGGCGGGTACGGGTGGACGGTTTCTCGAACAGCAGCGCCACCGAACGGCCCGCGAACGGTCCGGGCGCACCGGCACCCGACCGCCGAGTCGCCTTCAGATGGTCCGCCGTGTCGAGGATGGCGGCCTGTTCGCTCGGCGTCAGGTCGGTGTCGAGAAGAAAGTGTCGGACCCTCATGCGCCGACCTTAGAACGTTCGGTGGCGGCCAGTGCCCGACCCGCGATTGCCGGCAGCGCGGCCACGAACTCGCCCGCCTCGGCGGCCGACAGCACCAGCGGCGGGGCGAGCCGCACCGCGTTCGCGGCGACCGCGTTGACGAGGAAACCCGCCTCGCGGGCCGCGGTTTCGACGGCACCGGCGAACGGCGAGTCCAACTCGATCGCGAGCCACAGCCCACGGCCCCGGACCCCGACCACGCCGGGCGCACCGGCACCGCGGATCCCGTCGGCAAGACCCTGCCCCACCGCCACCGCGTTCGCGATCAGCCCGTCCCGCTCGATCGTGTCGAGAACCGCGAGCGCCGCCGCGCAGACGACCGGTCCACCGCCGAACGTGCTGCCGTGGTCACCGGGACGCAGGAGCCGA
>NZ_CADDZT010000079.1:6326-9337 GCF_902812655.1 Candidatus Frankia meridionalis
ATGCCACTTTGGACCTCGTCGAGGACGAGCAGTGCGCCCGCGCGGTCGCAGATGTCACGGGCCGCCCGCAGGTAGCCGGCCGGCGGCGGTACCACGCCGCCCTCGCCCAGGGTCGGCTCCAGGAACACCGCGGCGGTGCGGTCGCCGACCGCCGCGTCCAACGCGTCGACGTCCCCGTAGGGAACAAACCGGGCACCGGGCAGCAGTGGTTCGAAGGGCGCCCGTTTCGCCGGCTGACCGGTGATCGACAGAGCGCCGAGAGTCCGCCCGTGGAACGACCCCTCGGTCGCAACGATCTCACCGCGTCCGGTCCGCCGCGAAATCTTGATGGCCGTCTCGTTGGCCTCCGCCCCCGAGTTGCAGAAGAACACCCGGCCCTCGGCGTCCAGCAGTCGCAGCAGCCGCTCGGCCAGGGCAACCTGCGGCTCGTTCACATACAGGTTGGACACGTGGCCGAGGCGTCCGATCTGCTCGGTGACAGCCGCCTGCACCGCGGGATGACAGTGCCCGAGGACGCTCACGGCAACGCCGGCGAGCAGGTCGAGGTACTCCCGCCCGTCCGCGTCCCACACCCGGGTGCCCTTACCACGCTCGAGCGCGATCGGTGGGCGACCGTAGGCCGCCATGATCACCGCGTCCCGGCGGTCCAGCAGATCGGCGTTCACGGGGCTCCTTCGATAGAGCTGTCTGTTGGGGTGACCTGCGTCGCGGTGCGGTCCGGCGGGAAACCGCCAGGTGGGAGGCTGCCCGGCACGCCCCGGTCCGCCTGCGCGGCCCCCGGCGTGATGAGGGTGCCGACACCATCGTCGGTGAAGACCTCCAACAGGACGGCGTGCGCCACCCGGCCGTCCAGGACGTGCGCCTGCGGAACGCCGCCATGCACGGCGCGCAGGCAGGCCTCCATCTTCGGGATCATCCCGCTGGTCAGCGTCGGCAGCAGGTTCGCGAGCTCACCCGCGGTCAGCTCACTGATCACCTCGTCGCTGTGCGGCCAGTCCGCGTACAACCCCTCGACGTCGGTGAGGATGACCAGCTTGGCCGCGCCGATCGCGGCGGCCAGCGCGGCGGCGGCGGTGTCGGCGTTGACGTTGTACACCCCGCCGTCGACACCTCGGGCCACGGTGGCGACCACCGGGACCTTGCCGGAGTCGAGCAGCGCGGTCACCGTCCCGGGCGCGACCTCGACGACCTCGCCGACCAGGCCGATGTCGACCTCGCGGCCGTCGACGATCGCGGGCCGCCGCCGGGCGATCAGCAGGTGTGCGTCCTCACCGGACAGGCCCACCGCGAACGGACCGTGATCGTTGATCAGCCCGACGACATCCCTGTTGACCTGACCGACCAGAACCATCCGGACGATCTCCATGGTCTCCGGCGTCGTCACCCGCAGCCCACCGGCGAACACCGACTCGACCCCGAGGCGGTTGAGGTGGGCGGTGATCTGCGGCCCGCCGCCGTGGACCACGACCACCCGCAGGCCCGCGTACCGCAGGAACACGACGTCAGCGGCGAACGCCTCGCGCAGCGCCGGGTCGGTCATGGCGTGACCGCCGTATTTGATCACGATGGTGGAACCGTGGAAGCGGGACAGCCATGGCAGCGCCTCGACCAGGACGGTCGTCTTGGCCAGTGCCGCGTGCCCCCGGGCGAGCGCGGGGGGCCGTTGGGCCTGCGGCGCGGCGGTCATGTGGAGTACGCCGAGTTCTCCTGGACATAACCGTCGGTGAGATCGTTCGTCCAGACGGTCAGTTCGGTGGCGCCGGCATGCAGATCCACCCGGATGGAGACCTCCCTGCCGGTCAGGTCCACACCTTCACGCGGCTCGCCGGGGGCGCCGCCACGGCACACCCACACCCCGTTGATCGCGACATCCAGCGCGTCCGGCTCGAAGGCCGCGCGGGTGGTTCCCACCGCCGCGAGCACCCGGCCCCAGTTCGGGTCGTTGCCGTACAGCGCGCACTTGAGCAGGTTGCAGCGCGCCACCGCCCGGCCCACCTCCAGGGCGTCCGCCTCGCCGGCCGCGCCGGTCACGGTGATCGCGATCGTCTTGGTCGCCCCCTCCGCATCCGCGAGCAGCTGACCGGCCAGATCGGCGCAGGTGTCGGCGACGAGCCCGCCGAGCGTCCCGGCGGGCACGCTCACCCCGGAGGCCCCGCTGGCCAGCAGCAGCACCGTGTCGTTGGTGGACATGCAGCCGTCGGAGTCCACCCGTTCGAAGGTGGTGCGGCAGGCCTCCCGCAGCAGCCGGTCCGCGGTGGGCGGGTCGACGACCGCGTCCGTGGTCACCACCACCAGCATCGTGGCGAGCGCCGGTGCGAGCATGGCCGCACCCTTGGCCATACCGCCGACCGTCACCCCACCCGCCGCACGCACCGCCTGTTTGCTGACCGTGTCGGTGGTCCGGATCGCCTCGGCGGCGGCGGCACCCCCGGTCACGGACGCCTCGGCGACCGCCTTGGCCACGCCGGGCAGCAGCAGATCCATCGGGAGCCGCACCCCGATCAGCCCGGTCGAGCACACGGCGACCTCACCGGCGCCGATGCCGAGCAGGTCGGCGGTGTGCTCGGCGGTGGCATGCGTGTCGGCGAAGCCGGCCGGACCGGTGCAGGCGTTGGCGCCTCCGGAGTTCAAGACGACCGCCCGCAACCGACCGTCCGCGAGCACCTGCCGGGACCACCGCACCGGCGCGGCCTGCACCCGGTTGAGGGTGAACACGCCGGCGGCCGTGTCGGACGGGCCGTCGTTGACCACGACCGCGACATCGGGACGACCGGACGGCTTGAGCCCGGCCGCCACTCCCGCGGCCCGGAACCCCGCCGGGACTGTGACGCTCATGATCCGACGCTCACGGTCACTCCTCCTGCGTGTGGATGGCTACCGGCTGTGACACGGGTCATGGGGCGACTCCCTGGGCGGTCAGGCCGGCGGTCTCCGCCAGCCCCAGCATGAGGTTCGCGCACTGCAGCGCCTGCCCCGCCGCGCCCTTGCACAGGTTGTCGACGGCGGCGACG
>NZ_CADDZT010000079.1:9658-10866 GCF_902812655.1 Candidatus Frankia meridionalis
CGTCGCCGCCGTATGCGGCCAGCGTCCCGGCGGCAGGACCCGGACGAACGGCTCGCCCGCATAGGCCGCGTGTAGCGCGTCGCGCAGCTCGTCCCCACCCACGCCCGGTCGCAGGCGGGCGGTGCAGGTGGCGAGGATGCCACGCGGCATCGGCGCCAGCACCGTGGTGAACGACATCGACACGGGCGCGTCGAGGACCCCCCGCAGCGCCTGGAGGATCTCCGGCCGATGCTGGTGGTTGCCGACCTTGTAGGCGGTGAGGTCGTTCATGACCTCGCTGCCGAGCAGGTTCGCCCGCAGCGACCGCCCGGCGCCCGAGGTGCCGCTGGCCGCCACCACCACAAGGTCCTCGGTGGCGACCAGCCCGGCCGTCAGCAGCGGTGCGAGGGCGAGCGTGACCGACGTGGGGTAGCAGCCCGGGGCCGCGACCCGGGTGCTGGCCCGGATCGCCTCCCGCGCTCCGGGTAGCTCCGGCATCCCGTACGTCCAGGCGCCGGCGTGGTCGCCGCCGTAGACCCGGCGCCACGTGTCGGCGTCGGCGAGTCGGTGGTCCGCTCCCAGGTCGACGACCCGGACGCCGTCCGGCAGCGCCTGGGCGACGGCGCCCGACGCGCCGTGCGGGAGCGCGAGGAACACGATGTCGACGTCGATCCCGGCGAGGGCCGAGGTGTCGACGAAGACCCGGCCGGCGAGATCGGGAAGGTGCGGGTGGATGTCGGTGACGTCCAGACCGGCCGACGAACCCGCCGCCAGTGGGCCGATCTCGATGTCTGGATGCCCGAGCAGCAGACGGAGCAGCTCCCCACCTGCGTAGCCACTTGCCCCGGCAACCGCGGCTGTCATCCCCATGACTGAAAACTTATACATACTCAATCATGGTCATGCAACACAAGGAAACGCACGCGGCGATGCGAACACTCAACGACACAATCCAACTACTCTTCGCGATGTTTAGCTGTGGGTGACGACACCCACCGGATCAGGAAGCGGAGGAGCGGGGATGTCTGGTCGACGATGGCGCGTCGGGGTGTGGACGGCGGTGATGGCCGCGGTCGGGGTGGTGCTCCTGCCGGCGACGGCGATGGGGTCCCCGGCCGGGGGCCGGACGGCGGTGATGGACGCGGCGGTACGTGCGCGTCTGCCCGCTGCCGGGGTGACCCCCGGCTGGGGCATCCGGCACCGGACCGGCACGGTCCGGGCCTGGGGCT
>NZ_CADDZT010000079.1:11211-11987 GCF_902812655.1 Candidatus Frankia meridionalis
ACGCCGGGTATGCAC
Source organism: Candidatus Frankia meridionalis (assembly GCF_902812655.1). Classification (GTDB taxonomy): domain Bacteria; phylum Actinomycetota; class Actinomycetes; order Frankiales; family Frankiaceae; genus Protofrankia; species Protofrankia meridionalis. The sequence continues at coordinate 11,227 of NZ_CADDZT010000079.1, forward strand.
TCGTCGGCGACTGGACCGGCGGCGGCTGGTAGGCACGCTGACCGGGCCGGGTAGCCAGGTCACCGCCCCGGAAGCACGGATCATCTGACCGTTCGGGCTGCGCGGCACAGCCCCCACATCCGTCGAGGCCGGGAGGACGATTTTTATCGTCCTCCCGGCCTCGACCGCACCCGGAGAACCAGCCTGGAGAACCGACCCGAGCCGAACGGCCGTCCTGCGGCGGTTGCCGTCTGATGGACGGGTGGGCGTTGGTCAGGCCTTCAGCGCAAGGGCGACCGCCTCGGCAAGTGTGGTGGTGGGACGGCCGATGAGCCGGCTCAGGTCGCCACTGTCGGTGAACAGGTCGCCGCGGCCGATGCCGAGGTCGGAGTCGGCCAGGAGACCCGCGAAGGCCTCGGGCAGACCGGCACCGACCAGCGCCTTGACGTATTCCTCGGCCGGCAGGTCGACGTAGCCGACAGGCTTGCCCGACTGCCCGGCGACCTCGGCGGCCAGCTCCGCCATGGTGAACGGCTGATCACCGCCCAGTTCGTACACCGCGCCTGCGTGACCCTCTCCGGTCAGCACGGCGGCGGCGGCTGCGGCGAAGTCTGTGCGGGTGGCCCCGCAGATGCGGCCCTCGCCGGCCGCACCCAGGATCGCGCCATGCTGGAAGGCCGGTGCGAGGTTCTCCGTGTAGTTCTCGATGTACCAGCCGTTGCGCAGGAACACGTACGCCGGCCCGGAGGCTCGGATGATGTCCTCGGTGGCCTTGTGCTCGG
>NZ_CADDZT010000079.1:12356-19910 GCF_902812655.1 Candidatus Frankia meridionalis
CCAGGTCCGCGGCCTTCTGCGGGCTGCGTACCGCGGCGACGATCTCGCCGGCAGGCACGCCGCGCCCGAGCAGGTCCTCCACGACGAGCCTGCCGAGGTGACCGGTGGCGCCGGTAACAGTGATCACATGTGCTCCCTGGAATCGTCGGGCTCGGACTGTTGTAGGTACCGCCAGCAGAGTGTACTAACTTTTCGAAAGCGCTAACCAAAAGTAGGTACGGTTATATCCACCAGTACGGTGTACGACGGTACAGTGGTCGCATGGCCAGCAGGATCCCGACGACGGCCACCCCCGTCGACCCCATGGACGAACTGGTCGCCGACGTCTTCGCCCGCGCGTGCCCGTCACGCCGGACCCTGGAGAACGCCACCGGCAAGTGGGGCATCCTCGCCCTGGTCGCGCTGGCCGAGGGCACCTACCGGTTCAACGCACTGCGCCGCCGCGTCGAGGGGGTCAGCGAGAAGATGCTCGCCCAGACCCTGCACGCGCTGGAACGCGACGGCCTGGTCCGCCGCGAGGTCCAGACCAGCATCCCGCCACACGTCCAGTACAGCCTGACCCCGCTCGGCACCCGCGTCGCGACGAAACTCCGCGACCTGATCGACCTCGTCGAGGCCGAGATGCCCTCCGTACTCGCCGCCCAGGAAGACTACGACCGGTCCAAGTAGCCCGAGCCCTCCCTCATTTCACGATCTTGACCCTTCGTGACCCTGGACCAAGGGCGGCACGACCATGCCACCGGTCCTGGCCATGCCACCGGTCATTCGGTGTCGTGTTGGATACGCATCCACCGTCGTGGCCACATGGTGGCGCATCCTGTGATGTGTCGGGGGTCACCAGGCGAAACCCGGCCCGAACCGCGGTCTCACCACCCGTCCCAGGGTGGGGCGGGGCGGGCCACCGTGTCGGGCGACGAAGAGGACCGTGGCAACGAAGAGGACCGTGGCAACGGAGAGGACCGTGGCATGAGCGCACCCACCGCATCCGCGGCGGGTGACACCTGGGGCATCAGCGGCCCCGGTTTTCTCGCCCTCTACGCCCTGGGGTTCGCGGTCGTGCTGCTGGTGGCGATCGTCAGGCGGCGCCGCATCCTCGACCCGACGGACACGCCCGCGGCGGACCCCGGCCCGTTGAGCCCGGAGGACCTCTGCGTGATCGCCGGGAATCCGAGGCTGGCCGTGACGTGCGCTGTCACCAGCCTCTACGACCGGGGTCTGCTACGGCCAGGATGGACGCGGCACGGGCTGACCACCACGGGTGAACCGCTGCCGGCCGGTGCCAGCCGACTCGAGCGGGAGGCGTTCGACGCCATCGTCCGGGCCGGCGAACTGCGACTGGAGTGGCTCGGTGCGCTGGTGTCACGGGGACCGGCCGTAGCCGCCTGCCGCAACCGCCTGCAGGTGGCAGGATTCGTAGCGACACCGACACAGACCCGTGCCTGTCGCCGGACCGTGTTCCCCCTGCTCGTCCTCGGAGCGGTCGGGATCATCCGCGCCGCCGTCGGCGCCAACCGGGGTAAGCCGGTCGGCCTCCTCGGCGTCGAACTGATCGTCACGGCGTTGGCCGTGATATTCCTTGCGCAGCGTCCGACCACCACCCGCCGGGGACAGGCCATCTTGGCCGTGGCCCGCCGGGACAGCGACGGTCTGAGGTCCGGCGGTGTGCCCGGGCAACGTGCCCTTGCCCTCGCCCTGTTCGGCACGGCGGTGCTCTGGGACACCGACCCGGCGTTCGCTGGTCAGCTCGGCCTGACCCGTCCCAGCGGGGACGGTGGCAGCGGAGACGGCAGTAGCGGGTGCGGGGGCGGCGGCTGCGGCGGGGGCGGCTGCGGCGGATGACCGCCCTCCCGTCACTGCGGGCGCCCTCGCCGCACCCGTCGCCGTACGCTGCCGGCCCAGACCCAGACCCAGACCCAGACCCAGACCCAGACCCAGACCCGGGCCGCCGGCTGCGCGGGCTGGGGATCGGCTGGCGGCCGGAACTCGCGGCCTTCATCGCCGGCCGGACGGACCTGTCCTTCGTCGAGGTGATCGCCGAGACCCTGGGCACCCACGGGCCCCTGCCGACCGGCCTCGACAGGTTGGTCGAGGCCGGCGTCCCGGTCGTGCCACACGGCGTCGGCCTAGGGCTCGGCGGGGCCGAACCGCTCCAGCCGACGCGGGTCGCCCACCTGGCCGCCCTCGCCGACCGGCTACGGGCACCGCTGGTGAGCGAACACGTGGCGTTCGTGCGGGCCGGCGGGCTGGAGGCAGGTCACCTGCTGGCGGTGCCACGCACCCGCGACGCTCTCAACGTACTGGTCGCCAACGTACGGGCGGTGTCCGCGCAGCTCCCGGTACCGCTCGCCCTGGAACACCCGGCCGCGCTGCTGCGCTGGGACGACGCGGACTTCGGCGAGGCCGAGTTCCTCGCCGAGCTGGCCGAACGCACCGACGCGCTCCTCCTGCTCGATCTCGCCAACCTGCATGCCGACCGGGTCAACCACGGCGTCGACCCGGACCGTTTCCTTCAGGCGCTGCCGTGGGAGCGCATCGCCTACATCCATGTGGCCGGTGGGGTGATCCGCGACGGGCTCTACCACGACACCCACACCCATCCGGTCACCCGCGAGGTCCTCGACCTGGTCCGGGAGACCACCGACCGGCATCCCGACCCATTGGCGATCATGCTCGAACGCGACGGCCGCTACCCGTCCGTGGACGAACTCTCCGGCGAGCTGGACGCGATCGCCACCATGGCGGGATACGCCTCGTGACCAGCTCCGCGCCGGCCGACCGCGACCGCAGCGACACCGACGGACGAGACACCGACGGACGAGACACCGACGGACGCGCGCGGCTGCGCCAGGCTCAGGGCGATCTCGTGCGGGCGCTCGTCGCCGGTGGACCGGACCCCACCGGATTCGACCCCGCCCGGGTGGCCGCGACCCGTGCGGCGCTGCTCAACAAGCGCGCGGATGCCGTTGCCCGGGCGTGGCCGGCGCTGGCGCGCCTACCCGACTTTCGCTCCCGGTTCACGGCCTTCGCCGCAGGGCGTGCACCCGCCGGGGCGCACGCGGACGGGGTGACCTTCGCCCGCACCATCCATCACGATCTTGACCACGATGCGCGAGCCGAACAACTGGTGGCCGCGTTGACCCGGCGGCGCCTGGCCGTCAGGGTCGACCGGTGGGCCGGCGCCCGCCCGCTCGTCGCGGTGCGGGCGCCGTTCATCGGAACGCGGGTGCTCGGCCTCCGCCGCGAGGACGCCTGAGCGACAGGAAGAAGCCGGTCACGCCGCGGTTCTTCGTCGACGAGAACACCCTGCCCCTCGGGAAGGCGCTCGCCGCGGTGCGCGGCGACGTCGTGCACCCCAACCATCGCCTTACCTGTATCCGAGCCGGGCGACCTCGACGACGTATGGCTCCCTGTCATCGGTGAGGCCGGTCTCCTCCTCCTCACCCGGGACAAACGCATCCGCTACCGGCTGATCGAAAAACGCATGCTTCTCGCCCACTCCATCAAGGGCTTATTCCTCACCCAGGCAGGGCATATGACCATGTGGGAAATCCTGCGGATGGTCATGCGGAACTGGGACCATATCGACACGCTGGCTGACGTCTATCAGACCCCACCCCAGGGCCTCGCCGAAACCCTGGCCTCCGGGCAGAGACGACGGTCGGATCGCCGCCACTGCCCGGAGGCCACCGAATCCGGTCAGGTACGCAGGGTCGCTCCGGTCACCCGGGCGGCCTCGGTGACCGCCGCGTCCCGCGCCGTGTTCGACTCCTCGGCGGTGAGCGTCCGGTCCCCCGCCCTCAGCCGCAGACCGAAGGCGAGCGAACGCCGTCCGTCGCCGACCTGGGGCCCTTCGTAGATGTCGAACAGGGTCAGGGCCTCCAGCAGGTCCCCGGCGCCGTCCCGCAACGCCTCGGTGACCCGGGCCACCGGCACATCGACCCCAACGACCAGCGCAATGTCACGATCGGCGGGCGGATAGGTGGACACCGCGGGCGCCGTGACCGGCGGACGCCTCGACGCGATCTCGACCAGCATCTCGAGGTCGAGCTCCATCGCGCAGGTTCGGGCGGGCAGCCCGTAGGCCGCGATCACCCGGGGATGCAGCTCCCCGGCATGCCCGATGGTGCGGCCGTCGACCGGATCGGCCGCTGCCGGATCGGCCACCGTCAGGCGCGCGCACCGGCCGGGGTGCCATGGCATCACCGCGTCCGCCACCACGGACAGTTCCAGACCGGCAGCGCCCGCCACGGTGTGCGCCGCATCGACCGCGTCCTGCCAGCCCACCGGCTGCCCGGACCCCCACCAACCGGCCGGCTCGCGACGGCCGGTCAGGACGACGCCCAGCAGCCTCGGTTGGTCGGGCAGGGCGGCGTTCAGAGCAGCGATCTCATCGTCATCGGGACGGTGGTCGACCGCGGGGGTCGGCGGCGCGGCAACGGCAACGGCAACGGCAACGGCAACGGACCGGAACACCAGCCCCGTCTCGAACAGGGCCAGGTCGGTCTGGCCCCGGCCGATGTTGCGGACGGCCGCGGCGAACAACCCGGGTAGCAGGGTGGTGCGCAGGTTGGCGGCGTCCTCGGCGATCGGGTTGGCGATCCGGACCACGGCCGCCCGCCGGTCATCGTCGCCGAGTCCGAGCCGGGCCGGCGTGTCGTCCCCGACGAACGGGACGGTGAGGACCTCGACATACCCCTGGTGGGCGAGGGCCGTACCGACCGCCCGGCGCATCCGCTGACCCTGGGTGAGACCACGGCCGGCGGGCAGCCGCGGGAGGGTCACCGGAATCGTGTCGTAGCCCTCGAGGCGCATGACCTCCTCGACGAGGTCCGCGGGCCGGGTGAGGTCACCTCGCCAGGACGGCGGGGTGACCTCGAGCAGGTCGGTGTCCATACCGCCCGCACCGCCCGCACCGGGGGCCTCGGCGACCAGGCAGCCGACTTCGGTCAGCCGCCGTCGGACGACCTCCGGCGGGTAGGGACGCCCGCCGAGGCGGGCCGTCTCCGCGAGCGGGAACGGGATGCTGCCCGCCGGCAGCCGGTGGTCGATGTCGGTCACGCCCACCTCCCCGGTGGCGCCCGCGAGCTCGGCCAGCAGACGGGCCGCGGTATCGGCCGCCACCGGCGCGAGCGCCGGGTCGACGCCCCGCTCGAACCGGCGGGACGCCTCCGAGCCGAGCTGGTGGCGCCGGGCCGTGCGCGCTACCGCGATCGGGTCGAAATGGGCGGCCTCGATGAGGATCTCGGTGGTGTCGGGCGAGATCTCCGTGGACGCGCCCCCCATGACCCCGGCCAGCGCCACCGGCCCGGAGTCGTCCGCGATCACCAGATCCTCCGGATCGAGTTCGCGTTTGACACCGTCGAGGGTGACCAGCCGCTCGCCGTCCCGGGCGCGGCGCACCACGATCGGGCCGGACAGCTTCGCACGGTCGAAGGCGTGCAGCGGCTGACCGAGCCCCAGCATGATCAGGTTGGTCACGTCCACCGGCACCGAGATAGGTCGCATGCCCGACAGCGTGAGACGTCGGGCAAGCCCCAGCGGGGTCTGCGCGCCGGGGGAGACCCTGGTGACGACCCGGGCGACGTACCGGGTGCAGGCGGCGGGGTCCTCCACCACGACCGGATACCCGACCGTGGGTGCGCCGCTGCCGTCGCGGGCCTCGGGCACCACCCCGGCAGGATCGTGGAAGGGCAGCTCGAACGCGGTCGCCGCCTCCCGGGCGATCCCGCGGACGGACAGGCCGTAGCCGCGGTCCGGGGTGACCGCGATGTCCAGGACGTCGTCGGCGAGGTCCAACAGCTCGGCGACGTCCGCACCCACCGGGGTGTCGGGCGGCAGCACCAGGATCCCGTCATGGTCATCGCCGATGCCCAGCTCGCGAACCGAACAGATCATGCCGTCGCTGAGCCGCCCGTAGGTCTTGCGGGACGTGATGGTGAATCCGCCGGGCAGCACCGCGCCGGGCAGCGCGACCGCCACCCGGTCGCCGACCTCGAAGTTGAACGCTCCGCAGATCACCCCACGGGTACCGGCCTCGGCCACCCGGACCCCCACCCAGCGCACGTTCTTCTTCCTGGTCTCGACGACCTCGATGGAGACGACCTCACCGACGACGACACCGGCGATGTCGTGCCCGACCGACTCGACGGCCTCCACCTCGAAACCGGCCCGGATCAGCGCCTCGCCGACCGCCTTCGCCGGCGGGAGCCCGTTGACGGCCTCCCGAAGCCACGACATAAGGATCTTCATGGTCAGCTCCCCGTCCCGAACGGACGACCGAAACGGACGTCACCATCGACGAAGTCACGGATCTCGCGGACGTCGTGGCGGATCATCGCCGCACGCTCCAGGCCCATCCCGAATGCGAACCCGCTGTAACGGGCCGGGTCGACCCCGCAGGCCACGAGCACGTTCGGGTCGACCATCCCGCAGCCGCCCACCTCGATCCAACCCTCGTCGCAGCACACCCGGCACGGCTGGCGGGCCGCCTCACCGCGACACGCAAAGCACGCGACGTCGAGCTCGGCCGACGGCTCGGTGAACGGGAAGTAGGACGGCCGCAGCCGTGTCGACAGGCCCGAACCGAACAGCGCCTGGGCGAACACATCCAGCGTCCCGCGCAGGTCGGCCATGGTGATGCCCTCGTCCACGGCCAGGCCCTCGAGCTGACCGAACACGGGTGAATGCGTGGCGTCGACCGCGTCGTTGCGGTACGTCCGCCCCGGGCACACCACGTACACCGGCAGCGGACGGGCCAGCAGGGTGCGGATCTGCACCGGCGAGGTGTGCGTGCGCAGCAGCAGCCCGCTGCCGACCGGGTCGACGTACAGGGTGTCGTGGGAGCTGCGCGCCGGATGGTCGGGGCCGAGGTTCAACGCCTCGAAGTTGAACCAGTCGTGTTCAACCTCCGGTCCCTCGGCCACCTCGTAGCCCATTGCCACGAACACGTCCACCAGACGGTCGGACAGGGCCGTGATCGGATGCCTGGCCCCGTGCGTACGCCGGCCCCCGGGGAGAGTGACGTCGACCCGTTCCTCGACGAGCACCCGCGCGTCGCGCTCGGCGGTGAGCTCGGCGAGCCGTGCATCGTAGAGCGCACGGACGGACTCGGCCACCTCGTTGTGCCGGCGGCCGGCGGCGGCGCGATCCGCCTGGGGCAGGGAGCCGAGCGCACGGCGGGCCAGCACCAGCGGAGCGGCCCGGCCGTCTACGTGGGCGGTGCGGGCCACGGCGAGCGCGTCCAGGTCGGCCGCCGCGGCGATCGCGACGGCCGCCTGAGCGCGCACCTGGTCAAGGCGGTCCGGATCAAGCTGGTTGTCGCCGGCCCGGGTCTGGTCACGCCCGGTATCAGCGGGTGTCGGCGGTTCGGGCTCACCCGACCGGTTCGGGTGAGCGCTCTGTGTGGACGGAGGCACGCTGATCATCCTCATCGACGGTCTTGGTGATCGGACCGGAGTCGGACCGAGCACCTGCTGGCATCTCGACCGGTTCCCGCCCGCGACAGGACAGGGCGGAGGCCGGAGACAAGGCACGGGGTGGGGGTAAGGCACGGGG
>NZ_CADDZT010000080.1:0-2646 GCF_902812655.1 Candidatus Frankia meridionalis
GTGGGACACGGGGGTAGAGCATGGGGCGGGGCGCCCGCCGGGAGGCTTGCGACTTCGCGGTCAGGCGAAGACCGGCGCCCCGGCGGGCACCACAAATCGGAACTCGGCGCCGCCGCCCGGTACCCGTCCGACCGTGATGGTCCCGCCGTGTGCCTCGATGAGCGCCCTGGCGATGTAGAGCCCCAGACCTGTTCCGTTACCGCGGGTCGCGCCCCGCCAGAACTTCGTGAAGACCCGGGATGCGCTCGCCTCGGGCACACCCTCACCTTCGTCCGCCACGGTTACCTCGGCTCCGCTCGGCGTGCCACGCATGACGATGGTGACGGTACCGGCGCCGTGCCGCAGAGCGTTGTCGACAAGATTGTGCAGCACCTGTTCGATCTTGTCGGAGTCAAGCCACATCTCCGGAAGCTCACCCTCGGTACGCACCACAAAGCGGTCATGGGTGGCTTCGCCCGCCGCCACCTTGCCGTCGACGACCCGACGCAGCGTATGTTCAAGATCCACTATCTGCTTGCGCATCTGGATCCGGCCGGAGTCGATGCGCGAAACGTCGAGTACCTCGGCGAGCAGCCGGGTCACCCGGTCCGCGTCGGTGTTGACGGTGTTGAGCATGAGCTTCTTCTGCTCTTCGGTGAAACGGTCCCACTTCGCCAGCAGCGTGGCGGTGAACCCCTTGACACTCGTCAACGGCGAACGCAGCTCGTGCGCGACCGTGGACACCAGGTCCGCGCGGTTGCGCTCAAGACGCTCCCGGCTGGCCGTGTCCCGCAGCGACAGCGAGACCTGCGTCAGTTTCCCCTCGGCACGGACATAACGAACAGTTACGTTGAGGTCGCGCTCACTGGAGGGGTAGGCCAACGTCAGACGACGTTCGGGTTGGCCGGTCACCCTCGGCAGCTCCCGGCTCGCCCGGGAGCACTCCCACCAGTCGTTACCCCGCTCGTCCAGCAGCGGCAGGATCTCGGTGAGGTGACGGCCCAGTGCGGCGGTCACCGTCACTCCCGTGATCTTCACGGCGGCGATGTTGAAGATCTCCACCCGGCCGGCAGGATCCACAACCACAATCCCGTCCGGGATGTCGTCCCAGGTCACCTGCGGGGCGGCCGGCGCCTCGGAGCCTGGCACCCCGGCGCACGGTGTCCCGTCCGCCTGCGGACCCGGGCCGGGGATCTGGTCCCCTTCAGCCGCTGGACTGCGGGCGTGGTCGGGAGCCGACGTGACCGTGTGTGTCACAGCCGTCCACCTCCTCCGGCGTCTTTCGCGCCGGACCCGAGCCTGGCCTGCGCACGCGCCGACGCGTACAGGCAGATCGCTGTCGCCACCGCAAGATTCAGTGATTCGGCCTGACCGTACACCGGCACCCGAAGTACCGCGTCCGCGGACACCACGGTGGAGTCTGGCAGACCCTTCGCCTCATTGCCGAACAGCCACGCGGTGGGCCCGTCCAACTCCCCCGCATCCGCCGCGGAGTGGAGATCTCGCGGCGCCAGCGGCGTGGTCGCCACGATGCGGCAGCCGCGGTCCCGCAACTGCCGCACCGCGTCGTCCACAGTGATGTCGGTGACCACCGGTAGGTGGAAGATGCTGCCCGCCGAGGCACGGACGACCTTCCCACCGAACGGGTCCACCGACGATCCGGCAAACACCACGGCGTCCGCGCCGGCGGCGTCCGCCGACCTGATGATCGTCCCCGCGTTGCCCGGGTCACGGGTGTCGAGGCAGATCGCCACCAGCCGGGACTCCTCGATGTCGACGATCCCGTGGTTCGGATGCCTGGCAAGCCCAACCACGCCCTGGGGTGTCACCGTCTCCGACAGTGAGGCCACCGCGTCGTCGGACACAACCCGCACCGCAATCCCCGCACCGTCGAGGAGTGCCGCATACCTGCTCATCGCCGACGAGCCCACGAAGATCTCACTGAGCGCCCCGACCGCAAGCCCCGCCCCGACCGCCTGAGGCCCCTCGACCAGGAACTGGCCGCGGACGCGACGGACAGCCGGGCGGCGCAGCCGCCGCGCGGCGAGCACCCGCGACGAGCGCGGCCCAGGCGGGTCCCCGACCACCGACACGGAGGCGAATACGGTGCCGTCTGCGTTACCGCTCAGGCCGCCGAGGACTCCGGCGTCACCGGCACCGCCGCCCGCGCGACCTCGACGAGCGCGGCGAAAGCCGTCGGGTCGGTCACCGCGAGATCGGCGAGAATCTTGCGGTCCACCTCGACGCCCGCCAGGCGCAGCCCCTGGACGAACCGGTTGTAGGTCATCCCGTTCTGCCGTGCGGCGGCATTGATCCTGGTGATCCACAGCTGCCGGAAGTCGCCCTTGCGAGCCCGCCGATCCCGGTAGGAATAGGCCATCGAGTGCAGCATCTGCTCTTTGGCCTTGCGATACAGCCGGGAGCGCTGCCCCCGGTACCCGCTGGACTGCTCCAGGACCGTCCGGCGCTTCTTCTGGGCGTTGACCGCCCGCTTGACCCTTGCCATGAGGGGAGAACTCTCTTTCAGTCGTGACTGTCGGCACCGCTTTGCACCGCTCCCAACCGGTGGGAGCGGCATCGGGGCCGGCGGTGGTCAGCGCGCCAGCAGCTGCTTGATACGGCCTTCGTCTGCCGAGCTGAGCGTCACTTCGTTGTACAGCCGCCGGG
>NZ_CADDZT010000080.1:3018-13632 GCF_902812655.1 Candidatus Frankia meridionalis
CGCTGGGGGCGAGATCCCTTGTGCGGGGCCATCACCATGGTCATGTTCCGGCCATCCTGCTTCGGCTGGGCCTCGACATAGCCGAGGTCCGCGACATCCGACGACAACCGCTGCAGCAGTCGGATACCGAGCTCGGGTCGGGACTGCTCCCGCCCGCGGAACATGATCGTAATCTTGACCTTGTCGCCAGCCTTGAGGAACCGCACCACGTGACCCTTCTTGGTCTCGTAGTCATGCGGATCGATCTTCGGTCGGAGCTTCATTTCCTTGATGACCGTCTGGACCTGGTTCTTCCGAGCCTCACGACGCTTCTGGTCGGTCTCGTACTTGAACTTTCCATAGTCCATGAGCTTGCATACCGGCGGACGCGCTGTCGGAGCGACCTCGACCAGATCGAGATCGGCTTCCTGCGCAAGCCGCATCGCCTCGGCGATGGCGACGATGCCGATCTGCTCGCCTTCGGACCCAACCAGGCGCACCTCGGGCACCCTGATCCGGTCATTGATACGGGACTCTGCGCTGATGTGGTTCCCTCCGTGGCTCGACGCGCGGGCATGACCTGCCGCTGCGGAGCCCTGCGCCCGGTCAACCCGGACGCCCGGCCGACATGCCGTACGGAACGGCTCGGCCGACCGGCGACCCGGCCGCCACGGTAGCGACGGCATCGGGTGGGAGGCAAGCCTCCGCTTGGCCTTGTCCCGGAACAGAGCCATTGCGAACAGAGTCATTGCAAGACGAAGCCCCGGTAACAAGCGGTCGCCCGACAGCCTAGCAGAGCCGGCCGGATACGACGATCACCTGACCTTGGGACAAGGGTCCCCTGATGCCGGGCCCATCACCCCAGGGCAGCATCAACCTGGCAATCGACCCGGCAGCCGCCACCGGGTCGGGCTCAGGGGCCGAGCCAGCCGGTCGGTCCGGGCAGCAGGCGCAGGACCCAGAAGACAATGATCGTCAACGGAATCAGGCCGGCGATCCGGGACCAGCCCTCGGGCAGACCCCGGGGTAGGCATCCGAACGTCCGAGCAAGAGCAACAAGCCACCAGGCCAGCATCACAGGTACGGCCGACACGAACAGAAGGTTGTGGTCCGCAGCCGCGACAACATGACCATGAAACAGATCGTGCGCGGCACGCAGGGTTCCACAACCGGGGCACGGCAAACCGGTAATGACATTGAACGGGCACCGCGGGTAGCGGCCGGGCGTTGCCGGATCCACCAGAAACACCCTGGTGGCCGCGGCAGCCACGGATAGTCCACCGACGACGAGGACGGCCCGCGTGCGTCCGGCGGTCGGCGGCCCATCGACACCACCCCTGGTGTCAGCCATGTCGCATCATGTCAATACGTGGTCGACGGCTGACTGAGCGCCGCAAAAAATATTATGACGGCAAAGGACAGACCTACGACAGCCGAAATTATTGTCCAGAGCTTCGCCTTACGCGATGCTTCGAGTGCGCTGTCCCACCGGCCGGCCGCGGAGTAGGTACTCACCCGGGACGCATAGACGATCGCAGCTATTCCGGTCGGCAGAAAACACAGAAGCGTGACCGCGATCGCCCACGGCATATAGCTGCGGATCATGGTGGGCCCGAACCCCGGCCCCCACTGGCCCGGGGCCTGCGGTTGACCGAACGGGACCTGCCGCCCACCGAACACGGGCTGCGGTGGACTGAACGGGGCCTGCGGCCGACCGTGTGCTGAAGGCGCTGGTCCGGCGACCGGAGGTTGGCCGAAGGCACCTCCCGGAGCGGCCTCGCGCGCCATTCCCACAAATGCGGTACAACAATCTCCGCGCTGCCACCAGCGGACCGCACGAGAATTCTTCCCTCATACTCGCCCGGATGGGATGTGTCCACCAGGACATCCAGCGCATCATCTCGTTGGCGGAGCACGAGCCACCCATCCTGAGTCGTGCAGCTCGGGTTGAGTTCGCCCGCACCGGCATTTCGCAACTGCACGGTACGACGCGGCCACGGCTGCTGAGTCACCAGATAGCCGAAGTCGATCCTGCCGGTTGTCACCTCGAGGCGGGGCTCGGGTGCCGGCGCTTCCCTCACGAACGGCGCGACAATTCGACCTATACCGATCTCCCAGTTTTCATTGTCAAATCTCACCGCCTGTAGGTCCACCAAGTGCCCGAGCGAGTGCGGCAACTCCGCCGCGGTCGAGATGTGGGCACCGTCCACCAGCGCGGGGATCACCCGGATTCCTCGCCGCAGGGCCGCCTCGATCTCCAGCCGGACGAAATCGGCCGGTGCGTCTATGCGGCGCCGTCCGTTCTCGTCCCGGGCATCCAGCCAGCTCGGACCGATCAGTGCGATCAGGGCATCCGACCCGGCGACCGAACGGTCGATGTAACTGGCAAAGTTCTCCCCGGCGGGGATTGCATCGACATCCATGAAGATGCGAGCGCCCGCTCCCAGGCGATGCCGCAGATCCGCGACCAGCCTGCCCGCCCAACCAGCCGTGTCGGTGCGGCGGTAACTGATAAAAACCTGCGGACCCACCATGCCCCCCGAGAGCAACCCGAAAAGTCGACACTTCGCTCCGACAGAAAATTCTATGCCACAACGGTCGTTCTTGCGGTTATGCAAACATAACATGGCAACACCACATGATCACCTGCTTCGGTCGAGAGGTATTTTTGCAGGTCAGAACAGGAGCATGCAAGCCGGTTGCGGATATTTCGGATCGCCGGTGGGCCTCGCCGGCAACACCGCGGGCCAAATATGGCCGGCGAACTCCTACCTACCGGCTGCCCGCCAGCTGTTCCAGCAGGTCACCATCGATGGTGGCCATGGCCGGACCGGCGATGTCGAGCACGACGGCACGGTGGCCGGCGCGTACGGCCTCGGCGCACAGGGCATGACCGGGCACGGCGACAGGCCGGGCCGCCCGCCGCCAGCGGGCCAGCGTGTCAATGCTGCTGAACGCGGGGATCGCCGTCGCCCCGGACGGCACCCGCAACGTCACCAGAACCATTTCGGACGCCTTGTCCGCGCCGGTCGTGGCATCCGCATCGAGCAGCCGTGCCTCGATCGCGACAAAGACCCGGGAACGCGCGAGAGCGACAGCGACCGCCCGTTCATCCCCGCCGGCGAGGGCGATGCGCAGCGCGTCGTCCGCACCACCACTGTCGTCCTGCCCCGCGGGCGTCAGCAGTTCCCGCTTCACCGATCGACCTTATGCGTCCTGCCGGCCGCTCGGCCAAACCGGCCGCTCAGTCGGACGCGGCCTCCACGGCCAGGGCGAGCTCGCCGAATGCGGCGCGGGTGCGGCGACGCAACGCCGACCAGGCGAACGGCGGCCCCCCGGCCAGCACCGGGTCGAACGGGACCACGACAACCGCGCGCGCATGCTCGGCCAACCGCGCCAGGCGGCGGCGGGCCCGGCCGGACCACCGCACCCCGACATCCTCCACGACGGCGATCACCACCGACGCGGCGAGGTCGCCGCGTTCGGTCCCGGCCAGCGCCACGAGGGCGTCGTGAGCGGCGGCCAGCTCGACCCCACCAGCTCCCGTGGCCACCACGAGGGTGTCCGTCCCGGCCAACGCCGCCCGCTGGTCGGGATGGACCTCGACCGTGATCCCCCGGTCACGGCGGGATGCGGCGAACGCCATCTCCAGACCGGCTGCCACCGTCGTACGTCCACAGCCGTCGTCGAACCCGATGACGTGCACCAGCCGGCAGTCGGTTCCGGACGCGCCCGGCTCGTCGGCGCGGATCGCCCGACTGGCGCCGACGTCTGGGTACGTGGACATCGGCGCCGTGACAACCGGCTCCAACTCCCATTCCGATCCCGACCCCGATCCCGATCCCGATCCCGATCCCGATCCCGGCTCCGGCCAGGCCACATCGGGCCAGGTGAGGTCCGGGGATAACGTCTCGGGCGAGCCGGCCGGAACCGAGCCGTGGGAAACCGGGCCGGCGCCAGGCAGGAACGCTCCGACGTCCGGGGTCCAGCCGGGCGCCGCCGGGGCGGTCGCCACGGCCGGTCCCGCGGGCGCGAGGTGGTGCGGCTCAGCCGCCGTCGCCGGCGGATCCGGCTTGTACCCGCCCGGGCCCTGCTGCGGCCCGGACATACGAGACCGCGACCGGGCGTCCCCACCGGCAGGATGCGCCGGAGCCGGCAACCGTGGCATCGGGGGCTGCGGGCCCGGTCCGTCCACTCGCCCGGTGCCCACCCGCGGTCGGCCTGGCCGGCGGCTCACGGTCGCGTTGTGATCGCCTTCCCGGTCGGGCATCCGCAGGCCGAGCAGCGACACCGGCCTCGCGTCCCCGACATCCGTCGCGGTCACCATGCCGGGCAGGATGGCGGGCAGGACGTCGGGAGCCTCGCTCACGCCGGCGGTCTCGCCGGTTTCCCACTGCCCACCCGACCGGTTCGAGAAATCCGGCGCATATCCGTCCTCGTCACGCCCTCGCGCCGCCATCACCGCTCACCACCGCCTCCCGTCCCCACGGTGGGCCCCACGCGCACGACCGGGTCCCACCGTCCCGGACACGGTATGTGGCGGCCATTACGGACAAGAGTCCTTGTCCCCGGGACGAGTTACAAGACCGGGTCGGGCCGGCTGGTCGGCCGGGGTCGCAGGTGGGCGGGATCGGACGGTTCGGGCCGGGTCGTCCAGGCTGCCCGGCAGATCCCTCAGCAGATCTCTCACCATCCCATCGGACCCCACGCCCCCCATGGAGGAAACACCCAGCCCAGGCGCTCTAACCCGGGCGTAGTTCCCCCAGGACGTTCGCGGTCTCCAGCGCCGCGAAGGTGGCCTCACGACCCTTGTCCTCCGTCGAGGAGGGCAGCCCCGCACGATCACGCGCCTGCTCGACCGTGTCGCAGGTCAGGATGCCGAACCCGATCGGGACGCCGGTGTCCAGCGCGACCCGGGTGAGCCCCTCGGTCACCGACTGGCAGACGTAGTCGAAATGCGGGGTGCCCCCGCGGATCACCACTCCCAGTGCGACCACGGCGTCGTGGCCCGCGGCGAGGGCCGCGACCACGATCGGCAGTTCGACCGCACCCGGTACCCGCACCAGGGTCGGCGACGCGACGAGCGCATCCTTGGCGGCCCGCAGCGCCCCGTCCACAAGAGCATCGGTGATCTCCGCGTGCCAGCGGGTAGCGACGACCGCCAGGCGCAGGCCGACGCCGTCCGGGACCCACACCACGGGCGAGCCCGAGCCGCTCATGTCGGATCCGATGAGCACACGTCCGCCATCACCAGATCCCCGTCTGCGCGCCCGTCCGGGGCGACGCGGTGGAGCGGAACGTCACCTCGGGCGCCTGACGTTCTCGGTTGCCCGATCGGCAGCCCAGGAAGGTCGTGCCCCATCCGGTCCCTCTTGGTGGTGAGGTAGCGCAGGTTCTCCGGGGTGAAGTTCACCGGCAGCGGGACCCGTTCGGCTATCTCCAACCCGTAGCCCTCCAGGCCCGCCCGCTTGGTCGGGTTGTTCGACAGCAGGCGCATCGTACGCACACCGAGATCAACCAGGATCTGCGCGCCGATGCCGTAGTCACGAGCATCCGCGGGCAGGCCGAGAGCGAGGTTGGCGTCCACGGTGTCATGCCCGGCATCCTGTAGCTGGTACGCGCGCAACTTGTGGATCAGACCGATGCCGCGGCCCTCGTGCCCCCGCATGTACAGCACCACTCCCCGGCCCTCCAGGGAGATCATGTGCAGCGCGGCGTCGAGCTGCGTGCCGCAGTCGCAACGACGCGATCCGAAGACGTCACCGGTGAGGCACTCGCTGTGCACCCGCACCAGCACGTCACGGCCGTCGCCGATGTCCCCCCTGACCAGGGCGACATGCTCCACGTCCTCGATGACGCCGCGGTAGCCGAACGCGCGGAACTCCCCGTAGCGGGTCGGGATCTTCGTGTCGGCAACCTGCTCCACCTGCCGTTCGCTGCGGCGCCGGTACGCCACGAGGTCGGCAATGGAGATCAGCAACAGCCCGTGTTCCTCGGCGAAACGGGTGAGTTCCGGCAGGCGGGCCATGGTGCCGTCATCGTTGACGATCTCACAGATGGCACCGGCGGGACGCAGCCCCGCCAGCCGGGCCAGGTCGACCGCGGCCTCGGTGTGGCCGGGGCGCCGCAGCACCCCGGCGGCCTTGGCGCGCAACGGGAACACGTGACCAGGCTTGCTGATCTCCGCGGCGGTGGTCGACGGATCGGCCAGCAGCCTGATCGTGAGCGCCCGGTCCGCGGCCGAGATACCGGTTGTCACCCCGTCACGGGCATCGACGGAAACCGTGAACGCCGTGCCCATCCGCTCGGTGTTGTGCGGAACCATCTGATCGAGGTCGAGTCGGTCGAGATCGACGCCGTCCATGGGTACGCAGATCACCCCGGAGGTGTGCCGAATCGTGAACGCGACCAGTTCCGGCGTGGCCTTCTCGGCCGCGAAGATCAGATCGCCTTCGTTCTCACGGTCCGCGTCGTCGACGACGACGACGGGCCGTCCGGCGGCGATCGCCTCCACCGCCTCACCGATGGAGGCGAAACGTGTGTCGCCGACTGCCAGGGGCGTAGTCATGAAAGTCGTCCGCTCCCGCTCTGGATCGTGTGGGTGAAGGTCGCGGTGGTGACCTGGGCGGCGGTCAGCTTCTCGACGTACTTCGCCAGGACGTCGACCTCGAGGTTGACCCGCTCCCCCACCGCACGCCGGCCCAGGGTCGTCGCCTGCAACGTCGTCGGGATCAGGCTCACCGCGAACGAGGCCGGTCCGGACGCGGTGACGTCGACAACCGTCAGGCTGACACCGTCGACGGTCACCGACCCTTTCTCGACGAGGTAACGGTCGAGACCCGGTGGCAGGCTGATGCGAACGACCTCCCACTGGATGTCCTGGCCGACCGTGGCGCGGTCCGGGGATCCCAGCGGATCACGCAGTGATCTGTCGGGTCCGTCCTGCGCGTCACCGGAGGCACTCCCGCCGAAACTGGGTTCCCGGTCGATGACCACGCCGACACCGTCCACGTGCCCCTGCACGAGATGGCCACCGAGACGGTCGGCCAGGCGCACGGCGCGTTCCAGATTGACGGGGTCTCCGACGGACAGACCACCCAGGGCCGAACGGTCGAGCGTCTCCTGCATCACGTCGGCGGCGAATGCCTGCCCATCACCGTGCGGGAACCAGCCGGTAACGGTCAGACAGACCCCGTTGACCGCGATGGAGGCACCCTCGCTGACGTCCTCGAGCACCCTGTCGGCGCTGATGATCAGTCGGGCTGCGGCCTGGCGCAACTCGACGGCCGCGACGACGCCGAGTTCCTCGACAATGCCGGTGAACATTCCTGTCGTGCCCCCTCGTGTCGGCACCACGTCCGAGACAAGGGATGGTCACGCGGGACGCGTCCGACGTGTGGGCGCCGGACGGGGTCGGGGACAGCCCGAAGGCAGCCGGACGACACACGCCCGCGCGCGTCCTCCCATCCGGACTTTCACCGTCGGTCCCGGAATTTCACCGGATCCACCGCCCGCTGGCTGCGGACGGGTCGCGGACTGTCACCGCCGGCTCGGAGTTTCACCGACCCCGGAGCGCGCGTGCAACTGCAACTACTTGTCCGAGTGTTACACATGAAGCCTGCACAGGCGCGGGACAGGCTCTACCGGGTACCCGGTACCCGGTACCGGGCTGTCGGGACGCCGGGCGGGACCAGTCGCGGGGACGCGCCCAGCGCCTGCGCCCGCAGCGCCTCCAGTGCCGCCGCCGGGTCGGCCGCGCCGAAGACGGCGGTGCCGGCGACGAACACGTCCACCCCGGCCTGCGCGGCCCGCTCGATGGTGTCGGTGTTGACCCCGCCATCGATCTGCAGCCACAGGTCCAGGCCACGGTCGTCCAGCAGCCGCCGCGCCGCTGCGATCTTCGGCAGGACCTCGTCCATGAACTTCTGGCCCCCGAACCCCGGTTCGATGGTCATCAGCAGGAGCAGGTCGAAACGGTGCAGGTCGTCGAGGTAGTGCTCGACGGAGGTGGCGGGCTTCACGGCGAGGCCGGTGCGCGCGCCGGCCGCCCGGATGGCGTCGGTCGTGCGGGGCAGGTCATTCACGGCCTCGGCGTGGATGGTGACGTTCGCAGCGCCCCGCTCGGCATATCCGGGAGCCCACCGGTCCGGATCTTCGATCATCAGGTGGCAGTCGAGCGGCGTATCGGTTACCTTGCGCAACGCATCCACCGTGTCCGGTGAGAACGCGAGGTTGGGCACGAAGTGGTAGTCCATGACGTCGACGTGGAGCCAGTCGGCGTGCCCTTCGACCACAAGTGCCGCCTCGGCGATCCGTCCGAAGTCGGCGGCCAGCAGGCTCGGGTAAATCTGCGCTGTTGCCACCCTTCGAGCGTATCGACCGCTCCCGGCCCGTCCGACCCACCGGTGACCTCCGGCCACCGGGACCTTCGGCCTGCCACCCAGGTCGAAGCGTAGGTCGTTTCCGGCATCCCGACGGCGGTTTCCACCTACGCCCTGCGTCACCGACGGCTCAGGGGCTTGCCCGGCGCAGGATGGCGAGGAACATCGCGTCGGTTCCATGCCGATGCGGCCACAGCTGCACGAACGGGCCGTCCCCCAGGTCGTCCACCCCGGGCAGGGACGCCCGTGCGTCCAGGACGGAGACGTCGGCGCGCTGCCCGGCCACGTCCGCCACGACCTCGGTGGTCTCCGCCGGATGCGGCGAACAGGTGACATACGCGACCACCCCACCGGGACGGACCAGGTCAAGGGCGGCGACCAGCAGTTGGCGCTGCAGCGACGACAGCGTCGCGACCTCGGAGGCCGGACGGCGCCAGCGGGCCTCCGGTCGGCGCCGTAGCGCCCCGAGCCCGGTGCAGGGCACGTCCGCCAGCACACGGTCGGCGGTGCCCGGAACCAGCGGACAGCGGCGACCGTCCGCCCGTACCACGGTCACGTTCGACCGGCCGGCCACCGCACGGGCCACGAGCCGGGCACGGGCCGCCCGCGGCTCCACCGCGACGAGCCTGGTCCGCGGCAGCAGACCGGCAAGCAGCGCGGTCTTGCCGCCCGGTCCGGCGCACAGGTCGACGCTCACGCCGGTGTCCGCCCCTACGGTCAGCACCTGCGACAGCGCTGTGACGACAAGTTGGCTGCCCTCGTCCTGCACGCCGGCGCGGCCGTCGGAAACCTCGGCGAGCCGTCCGGGATCGCCGCCTGCCAGACGGACGGCGTACGACGACCACCGGCCCGGTTCGGCGTCCAGACCGGCCTGGCGTACCGAGTCCAACAGCGCGTCCCGGTCGATCAGACCCGGCCGTGCGACGAGGTGCGTGGTGGGACGCTGGTCATCGGCCTCCAGCGCGCAGCGGGTCTCGGCCATGTCACCCTGCAGGGCCGAGGCGAAGGTCTCGACCACCCACCGGGGATGGGAGGTCACCATCGCGAGATGCCCGACCGGGTCGTCGGCGTAGCTGGGCGCAGCCACGAGTGCCGCGATGTCGCCACCGGTTTCAACGACCCGGGAGGCGACCCTGCGCAGCACCGCGTTGGCGAACCGGACCGGCCGCTCGCCGCTGGTCTGGCGTACCAGGTCGACGGTCGAGGCGACCGCGGCCCGCGCCGGCACCCGAGTGTGCAGCAACTGGTAGGCACCGAGGCGCAACGCGTCGCGCACGGGCGGGTCCACCGCCTCCACCGGACGGTTCGTGGCCGTCCCGAGCAGCAGGTCCAGAACGCCCATGGCCCGTAGCGTGCCGTAGGTCAGCTCGGTGGCGAACCCCCGGTCCCTGGCGGGAAGCCGACGTTGCGCCATCAGCGCCGGCAGCAGCAGGTTCGCATAGGCACCGCGCTCGTCGACCGCACGCAGCACCTCCCAGGCGAGCATCCGCGCCGGATCCACCGGGGAGGTCTGGGGCGACCGGGCGGGCCCGGTCGCAGCGGCCCTGCTCACGCGAACCTTTCGCCGTCGGTGAGCCGGGCCCCCCGGGCCCAGGCGGCAGCGGCCATGGGCGGACGTCCCTCGGGACGCACCTCGCCCAGCAGCACGACACCGCCCCCGGTCCCGGCCGCGACCTCACCGGCACCGGCACCGGCACCCGGGAGTACGGCGACCTGCCCGGGAGCCAGCGGCGGAAACTCCGGGTCACCAGCGATGGCGGAGTCCCCCGAGGCGGTCCACGGACGCACTGGACCGATCTTGATCCTGTGGTCACGGAACGTCGTCCAGGCACCGGGCGCCGGAGTAGCCGCCCGGACCAGCCGATCAACTCCGTAAGCCGGCACGGACCAGTCGACCCGGACATCCGCGACGGTCAGCTTCGGCGCGAGCGACACTCCGTCGGATGGCTGGGGACAGGCCTCCAGCATCGCGTCCTCGATGCCGTCCAGCACCGCCAGGAGTAGCCCGGCGCCGGCGTCGGCCAGCCGGTCCAACAGGTCGCCGGCGGTGTCACGGGCGCCGACGGGCTCGGTCAGCGTCCCGTAGACCGGACCGGTGTCAAGACCTTCCTCGATCCGGAATACCGACGCCCCCGTCACCTCGTCACCGGCCAGCAGTGCGTGCTGTACCGGCGCGGCACCACGCCACGCGGGAAGCACGGAGAAGTGCAGGTTGACCCAACCGTGTTTGGGGATGTCCAGGGCAGCCCGCGGG
>NZ_CADDZT010000080.1:13994-17195 GCF_902812655.1 Candidatus Frankia meridionalis
CGCGGGCGGTCGGGCGTGAGGACCTCCACCCCGGCATCCTCGGCGAGGACCCGGACCGGCGGGTGGATGACCCTGCGGCCGCGGCCGACCGGACGGTCCGGGCGCGTCACGACCGCGACGACCTCGTGGCGGGGGGAATCGAGCAACCTGCGCAGGCTCGGGAGCGCCGCGGTCGGCGTACCCGCGAACACCAGCCGCATCAGGGACAACCCCGCCAGTGCCGTGCGGTACGGGGGACGAGGCCAGAAGTCACAGTTCCCAACGCTAGCAGTGGATCCACAGGGACACCCGTCACCGGGCCCAGGGTTAGCGGGCACGCCCGAACAGCGGATGCGGCGAGGCCCTCACCACCGGCGCGGCCTGCCCGGCCCACTCCGCTTCGCGGATCGCCCTCATGGCCGCCTTCTTGGTGACCCGGTCGAGCCGGTCGATGAACAGAACACCGTCCAGATGGTCGGTCTCGTGCTGAACACACCGTGACATCAGGCCGCTACCCTCGATCACGACGGGATCGCCGTAGACGTTCTGACCGACCGCCAGCACCCGCTCCGGCCGTTTCAGGTCAAACGCGAGACCGGGCAGGGACAGACAGCCTTCCTCGCCGTCCATCATCTCCTCGCTGAACGGGCCCAGTATCGGGTTGATCAGATGGCCCACCTCGTCGTCCACGTCATAGGTGAACACCCGAAGCGACACACCGAGCTGCGGCGCGGCCAAGCCGACCCCGTTCGCCTCGTGCATGGTGTCGGTGAGGTCGTCGACGAGTCTGCGAAGCTCCTTGTCGAAGGTCGTGACCTGCTCGGCGACCGTCCGCAACACCGGGTCTCCCAGCAGCCGGATATCCCGGACCGTCACTGTCGCACCTCTTCCCGCTACGCCTCTGACACGGACT
The DNA here is from genome assembly GCF_902812655.1 of Candidatus Frankia meridionalis. Taxonomy (GTDB): domain Bacteria; phylum Actinomycetota; class Actinomycetes; order Frankiales; family Frankiaceae; genus Protofrankia; species Protofrankia meridionalis. The sequence goes on from NZ_CADDZT010000080.1 coordinate 14,887, forward strand.
TCCCCCGCGTGGCACATCCGGACAGAGCCCTTGAGCCCCACCGGCATCGCACCCCACCGGCATCGCACCATCGGTCCGGCGACCAAGGGTCGCCAGATCACGTCGCCACACCCGCGAGGAAACTCCATGCTACGGGGCGCGGGCCCCCGGACGCCCGATGAACCCCTGACCTGTCCGCGCGGGATGCGGCACATGTCACAGCAGGGCAACCGGGTCGAGCATGACCCGGACCGGCGCGGACCTGCGGGCGTCAAGCACCCCCTGTGCGGCCTTGAGCGCGACGGCGAGCAGCTGGCCATCGGCCCGTCCGACCCGGACGATGGCGCGTTCCCGCTGGTTCGGGCCGTTCACCGGGGGGCCGCCGCCCCGCGTGTCACCCGGCCTGCCCGCGGTGTCGCACGCAAGCGGGCCGAGGACGTCTGCGCCGGCGGGAAGTGACGCCGCGGCAAGCAGCTCCGCTACCGGGCCGGGAGCGCCTTCGACAACGGCGATCCGGGTCGCCGGGGGGAAACCCAGGGCGGCACGCTCGTCCGCCTCCCGCCGGATGAACCAGGCCGGGTCCCACCGTGTCAGAGCCTGTACCACCGCGAGTCCGGCGTCGCCGGTGATGACGACCCTGCCGCCGTCCGCGCAGGGCCGGGCCAGTGCCGCGGCAGCGCACCACCGTCGCAGCGCCTCCTCGGCCGCACGCAGGTCCGGCCGGCCGAGCAGCGCCCAGGTGTCGAGGAGCAGGACCGCTCCGTACCCGCCGTCCGCGACCGGCTCGGCTCCCGGCGTGGCCACCACCAGCGCGGGTCCGGCCACGACGGTCGCCAGCACGCCGTCCCGCCCGGAAGTACGGACGGTGACGCCGGGGAAGGCGCGCCCGAGTTCCTCGGCGGTCCGGCGATCACCGACCACACTCGCCCGCAGCCGGACATCCGCGCAGGACGAACACCGCCATCCCCCCACCGGACGTCCGCACCAGCCGCAGGACGGCGGACCTGAGCCGCTCGGGCGGCCCAGCGGCCCCTGGCACTGACGGCAGCGGGCCGGTCTGCGACAGCCTGCGCAGGCCAGGGACGGCTGGTACCCACGCCGCGGTACCTGCACCAGCACCGGTGTGCCCGCGGCCAACGCATCCCGGGCGGCCCGCCATGCCAGCGACGGCAGCCGCGCGGCCCGTGCCGCCGGGTCCCTGGCCTCCTCGAAGTCGGAGCCGGTGGCCTCCACCCGGGCGGCGGCGGCCCGAACCACCGGCCGTGGGGCGCTCAGGGCACCCGCCCAGCCGACGCGGACCATGGCCTCCGCCTCCGCCGACGGCGACCAGCCACCGATGATCAATCCTGACCGCTGCTGACGGGCGCGCAGCACCGCGACATCCCGGGCGTGCGGGTAGGGAGCGCGTGGCTCGGCGTGCAGATCGTCGCCGTCGTCCCACACGACGATCAGGCCGAGGTCTTCGACCGGCGCGAACATGGCCGCCCGGGTACCCACGACGACCCGGGCGCTCCCACGGCGGACCGCGAGGAAGCGCCGGTACCGCTGCGCCGGGCCCAGATCCGCGCTCAGCGCGACAAAGCCGTCCGCTCCGAGTGTGTCCGCCAGGGCGTTCGCGACCCGGTCGACGTCGCGGTAGTCGGGCACGACGACCAGCGCCCCCCGGGCGGAGGCGACCGTGGCGGCCACCGCAGCGGCCACCATCGCCGGCCAGAACGGGCCGGGAAGCGCCCACCACACCACCCGTGGACTTCCACCGGCGGCCAGGGACGTGAGCATCCGCTCGCCCTGCGGGTAGTCCGACCATCTACCCGTGGCCCACCCCACCGCCGACCGCGCATCCGGCGCCCGGAACCCGCCGTCCGGCCCGTCCGGCCCGTCCGGTTCATCGGTCCCGATGGCCGCGGCTACCCGCGGCTCCTTCTCCACCCGGGCGTGTCGAGGTGGGACGGCAAGGCGGAGAACGTCGGCGAGGCTGCCGGCGTAGCGGTCGGCCACCGCCCGGGCCAGGCTCGCGATCTCGGGCGCGAGGATGGGTTCCGCCGACACGACCCGGGTGAGGAAGGCGAGTTTTCCCGCGTGGTCCGACCGCTCGCACCGCTCCAGGACGAACCCGTCCACGAGGCGGCCGGCGAACCGGACCCGGACCCGCGCGCCCGGGACCGCCTCGGCGGCCCACTGCGCCGGAACCGTGTAGTCGAACGGCCGATCCAGATGGGCGTGGTTGACGTCCACCGCGACCCGGGCCACCGGTAGCTCGCTCGCCGGCACCTGCGCCCCCGGCCCGGTGGCCCGCACCGCACGGATGGGCTTCGGTGGGCCGCCGCAGG
>NZ_CADDZT010000080.1:17368-20265 GCF_902812655.1 Candidatus Frankia meridionalis
GACCTGGACCTCACAACGGCGGGCGAGCCCGGCGGCGACCACGTTCTTGGCGACCCAGCGCATCGCATACGCAGCCGACCGGTCGACCTTGGAGGGGTCCTTGCCGGAGAAGGCGCCACCACCGTGGCGGGCCATCCCACCGTAGGTGTCAACAATGATCTTGCGCCCGGTGAGGCCGGCGTCCCCCATCGGGCCACCCACCTCGAATCGGCCGGTCGGATTCACCAACAGCTGGTGGCCCTCCGTCAGGATGTCGAGGGTGGCCAGCTCCGGCGTGACGACGTACTCGGCGATGTCAGGCGCGAGCAGGGTGTCGAGGTCGATGTCGGCTGCGTGCTGGGTGGACACGACAACGGTGTCGAGCCGCACCGGCCGCCCGCCGGAGTACTCGATCGTGACCTGGGTCTTGCCGTCGGGACGCAGGTAACCGACCTGACCGTCCTTGCGGACGGCCGCGAGGCGCCGGGCGAGGCGATGCGCCAGCGCGATCGGCAGCGGCATCAGCTCGGGTGTCTCGTCACAGGCGAAGCCGAACATCAGGCCCTGGTCGCCGGCGCCCTGGCGGTCCAGTTCGTCCTCGTCGGACCCGCCGACACGGGCCTCGTGCGCGGTGTCCACTCCCTGGGCGATGTCGGGCGACTGGGAACCGATCGACACGCTCACGCCACAGGACGCGCCGTCGAAGCCCTTCTTGGAGGAGTCGTAGCCGATCTCCAGTACCCGATCCCGGACGACCGCCGAGATGTCCACGTAGGTCTCGGTGGTGACCTCACCTGCGACGTGGACCTGGCCGGTAGTAATCATGGTCTCGACCGCGACCCGGCTACGCGGGTCATCTTTGATCATTGCATCGAGAATCGAGTCGCTGATCTGGTCGGCAATCTTGTCCGGATGCCCCTCGGTAACGGACTCGGACGTGAACAGGCGCGTCGCCACGTTATGACCCCCTGGGAGATCCAGTGTGATTCCGGCGAAGTCTACCGACGGGTACCGACCGCCACCCCGGCATCCGGACCATCACGGACCGCGAGTCGGGTCACCACCAGATCGAGCACCCGGTGCGCGAGAAGATCCTTGCTGGTCCGTTCGATCATGGTCTCGCTACCGTCCGCACCGAGCACCACCGCGGCGTTGTGGTCGACCTCGAAACCGAGCCCGTCGCCGACCTGGTTGACAACGAGCAGGTCGGAGCCTTTGCGGGCGAGCTTCTCCCGACCGAGGTCCAAAACGTCGACGCCCGGCCCGCCGGTCTCGGCTGCGAAGCCGACCAGTACCTGGCCGGGTCGACGGGCGGCGACCAGCTCCGCCAGCACATCCGGGTTACGGACAAGCGCGACCGGCTCGGGGTCACCGTCCGTCTTTTTAATCTTGTAAGTCGCGCGGGCGACAGGTCGGAAGTCGGCGACCGCCGCCGCCATGATGACCACATCCGCCTGCGCCGCCTCCGCGTGCACGGCCGCCCGCAGCTGCTCGGTGGACACCAACCGCACGGTGCGGGCTCCGGCGACGTCCGGGAGTGCCACGTTCGCCGCCACCACGACGACGTCCCCCCCGCGGGCGATGGCCGCTCTGGCCAGCGCCTGACCCTGCCGGCCGCTGGAGGAGTTACCGAGGAAACGGACCGGGTCGAGATGCTCCCGGGTGCCACCGGCACTGATCACGATCCGCCGACCGGCGAGATCCGGGGCCGGACCGGCCGCGAGACCGTCCCCGCCGCGAGCGAGAACGGCCCGGGCCAACGACGCGATCTCCGCCGGTTCCGGGAGCCGGCCGGCGCCGGAGTCCGCACCGGTCAGCCGGCCGACAGCCGGGTCGATGACCACACAGCCGCGAGCCCGCAGCGTCGCCACGTTGGCACGGGTCGCCGGGTGTTCCCACATCTCGGTGTGCATCGCGGGGGCGAACACGACCGGACATCGCGCGGTGAGCAGGGTGGCGGTCAGCAGGTCGTCCGAGCGTCCGGTCGCGGCACGGGCCAGCAGGTCCGCGGTTGCCGGGGCGATCAACACCAGGTCGGCCTCGCGGCCGAGCCGGACATGCGCGACCTCGGCGGCGTCCGTCCAGACGTCGGTGGCCACCGGATGGCCGGACAGCGCGCTCCAGGTGGGCTCGCCGACAAAGCGCAGCGCCGAGGCCGTCGGTACGACCCGGACGTCATGCCCGGTCTCGGTCAGCTGACGCAACACCTCGACCGCCTTGTAGGCGGCGATCCCGCCGGCCACGCCCAACACGACGCGGGGGCGCCGAACGGTGCTGCCCGATGCGGCGTCGGTCATGTCCGCAACCCTGTCATACCGGAAACCATGCCATGCCCGGTGCCTGATCCGCGGCCGGCATTCGGTACATCCAGACGCCGTCAGGATGCCGGCGGCAAGGGCTCACTGACGGTCTCGTGCGTCAACAGCCCCGCATTGATCTCACGCAGGGCGATGGACAACGGCTTCTCCTGCGCGCTGGCGGTCTCGACCAGCGGGCCCACGTACTCCAGCAGGCCCTCGCCCAACTGCGAGTAGTAGGCGTTGATCTGACGGGCACGCTTGGCGGCGTAGATCACCAGGCTGTACTTGGAGTCGGTGGCTTCGAGGAGCTCGTCGATCGGCGGGTTGGTGATGCCTTCGGGATGCGCGGCAGTGCCGGACACGGTGTCCTTCCGGAAAAACACGGGCGGCTGCCGGCTCGAAACGAGCTGGCTGCCAGGGTGGGCAGGAGAGGTTGACGGTTCGTCTGGTCATGCGCCGAGTGCCACGAGTCGAGGCCCCGGGCCATCCCAGTATGAGCTTCCAGAGTAGCGCCGCCTTCGGCCGGCATCACCGACAAGGCCTCCGGCGGCGCCCAAGAACGACGATCGCGCCGCCTTCGCCCGGTGCCCGGGACAGTCCCCGCGTCAGCCGGCTGCG
>NZ_CADDZT010000080.1:20528-21259 GCF_902812655.1 Candidatus Frankia meridionalis
CGCAGCCGCCGTCACGTCATCGTTGACGACCACCGCGTCGAACTCGGTCTCGGCTGCCAGCTCGATGCGCGCCCGGTCGAGCCGGCGTATGATCACCTCTGTCGGTTCCGTGCCCCGTCCGGTGAGCCTGCGCACCAGTTCCTCCCAGGACGGTGGAGCGAGGAAAACGAACCGCGCGTCGGGCATGACGGCGCGCACCTGGCGGGCACCCTGCAGCTCGATCTCCAACAGGCACGGCACCCCCGCGGCCAACCGCTCTCCCAACGGCGCGCGGGGCGTCCCGTAGGCATGACCGGCGAACATCGCATGCTCAAGAAGTTCACCTGTCTTGACCATTTGGGCGAACTCCTCGGCATCGACAAAGTGATACTCCACCCCGTCGGTCTCCCCGGGCCGGGGTGCACGAGTCGTGCAACTGACCGAGACCCAAACCTGAGGGTGGCGTCGACGCACCTCGGCGACGACGGTCCCTTTACCGACACCCGACGGGCCGGACAGAACTGTGAGCCGCATCAGCACACCTTAGTGGTCGGCGCCGGAAGTTCGTCCAGGGTCTGCCGGCGCCAGGCGGCGCCTCGCATCGTTGTCGTTGGCCCAGGTAGAACACCGCTACCTGGGCCTCCTCCGCCTTGCGACGCATCCACCTGACATCCGACACCCCCCGAACAACTTACGAGCGCCGACCACTTAGAGCCTGCCTGGTAGCGCGTCGGACACCAGTGCGCCGCACG
>NZ_CADDZT010000080.1:21817-22978 GCF_902812655.1 Candidatus Frankia meridionalis
ACCCGACAGCACCCAGGGAGGTGCGTCACACGCCTGTCGAACACTGGTGTGGATCAGGAACTCGCAAACTCCTGCACCAGCGCGGCACGCTGTTTGGCACCAAGGCCTCGAAGCCGGCGACTGTCGCTGATCGCCAGCCTCTCCATGATCCTTGTGGCGCGGACGCGGCCGACGCCTGGCAGGGATTCGAGAACTGCGGCCACCTTCATCTTTCCGATGACCTCATCGGTATCGGCTCTCTCCAGGACGGATGCAAGAGACACTTCCGCCTTCTTGAGCCGCTCCTTGAGTTCTGCACGCTGCTTACGCGCCAACGCAGCTTTCTCGAGGGCAGCAGCCCTCTGCTCGGGCGTGAGGGGCGGCAGGGGCACGGGTACGCCTCCTTCTTTCGGGTGATCGCGGCGCCGCGCAAACTAACGAGTAACGGGCGTCTCGGTCCAGCCGGTAGTACGGGCACATCCACGGACTATTGTCCACAGAACAGCACCCACACGTCCGAACGAATCGGGTTGCTTGCTCCCGTACCGTTTACTTTCGGTCGTTCGCGGACCCACCGTACCGGGCAGATCCGCCTGAGATGGCCCGACCGGGGCCTCTGTGACATCACACCAGGTCAGCGGCACTGTGATGGTGTCAATAACTAGTCAGAAACCGAGCAGCCGATGCACCTGGATCGCTCGAAGCAGTGATCGGACGCCCTACCACAAGGAGATCGGAGCCTGCCTGGAGCGCCTCCGCGGGTGTGGCTATACGCGCCTGATCGTCGCTGCCGGCACCCCTCGAACGAACTCCGGGCGTGATAAGAGTCACATCACTTCCGACCTCCGCGCGCACCGCGGAGACCTCCATCGGGCTGCACACCACCGCTCGGGCCCCGGCCCCCACAGCCAACACCGCAAGCCTGCGGACGATGTCGACAGGGGCCCCGCCGAACCCCAGCGAGGTCAGCTCGTCACCACCCAGGGACGTCAGGACGGTCACCGCGGCGATCTCGACATCCGGGGCGGCGTCAACCGCCGCCCGGACCATCGCCGCGCCGCCAGCAGCGTGGACCGTCACATACCGGGGCTTCAACCGGGCCACCGACCGCAGTCCACCGGCCACCGTGTGGGGGATGTCATGCAGCTTGAGGTCGAGGAAGAGCCCGATCCGGTCCCGCCC
>NZ_CADDZT010000080.1:23252-36935 GCF_902812655.1 Candidatus Frankia meridionalis
CTCCCGACTCGCCTCCGACGGCATCCCACAGCGCGGCCACGATGTCCGGTCCCTCGCGGTGGAACAACTCCAACCCGACTTTCAGGACGGCTACGTGCGGCGCCACCGCACGGGCCAGGCGCAGCGCGGCCGGCCCGTCGGGCACGTCCAACGCGACCGCCACCGGCGGACGCGACGTCCACGCGTCCAGCCGGGTCCGCGGGTGCGTCGTCAACCCGTCGTCCAAGGGGTTGCAGCCGGTGCGACCGGACCCACGCCCTTCGTGATGACACTGTTCACGGCAGGGCCTTCCGTCACAGGACGCTCCGGACCGGCCGGTTCCTGGCCGACCGCCGACCATGAACCGGCCGGTGAGGTGTCCGTCCACCCGGCCCGCAGCTCCGTGTGGAAGCTCTGTAGCGGCATCACACCGATCTCGCCCCGTACCAGGGCTTCAATACCCTGCACACAGGCGGCCGCGCCCTGGATCGTGGTGATGCACGGCACGCCGATCGCCACGCACGCCGTCCGGATCTCATAGCCGTCCAGTCGCGGCCCGACACCCCACGGCGTATTGATCACCAGATCGATCTGACCGGAGGTGATCATTTCAACGCAGTCGGTCAGGGTGGAACTGGGCGCGGAATGCTTGCCGAGGATGACCGCCTTCACCCCGTTGCGGCGCAGCACCTCCGCGGTTCCCTCGGTGGCGTACACGACGAACCCGAGATCCGCCAGACGCTTGATCGGAAAGATCATCGCACGCTTGTCGCGGTTGGCCACCGAGACGAACACCCGACCGTAGGTGGGCAGCGACGCGTAGGCGGCAGCCTGTGACTTGGCGTAGGCGATACCGAAACCCGCGTCGATGCCCATGACCTCGCCGGTGGACTTCATCTCCGGTCCGAGCACGGTGTCCACGCCGCGCCCGCCCGAGTCCCGGAACCGACCGAAGGGCAGAACCGCCTCCTTCACGGCGATGTGGGAGTCCAACGGCAGGGTCGCACCGTCACCGCGGGGCGGCAGCAGCCCCTCCGCGCGCAGCTCGGCCACTGTCGCGCCCAGCATCACCCGGGCCGCCGCCTTCGCCAGCGCCACCGCGGTCGCCTTCGACACGAACGGCACGGTTCGCGACGCCCTGGGATTCGCCTCCAGCACATACAGGACGTCGGACTGCAACGCGTACTGGACGTTGAGCAGGCCCCGCACGCCCACCCCCTCGGCGATCAACCGGGTGGACTCCCGGATCCGCTCCAGATCGGCCCGGCCCAGTGTGATCGGTGGCAGCGCGCACGCCGAGTCGCCGGAGTGGACCCCGGCCTCCTCGATGTGTTCCATCACGCCGCCCAGGTACAGGTCGGTCCCGTCGTAGAGGGCGTCCACGTCGATCTCGACCGCGTCGTCGAGGAACCGGTCGACCAGCACCGGGTGCTCGGGGGAGATCTGGGTCGCACGCTCGATGTAGGCGCGCAGCATCCGGTCGTCGTAGACGATCTCCATCCCGCGCCCGCCGAGGACGTAGGACGGGCGCACCAGCACGGGGTAACCGATCCGCTCGGCCACGGTCCGGGCCTCAGCGTAGGAGGTCGCCACGCCGTGCGGCGGCGAGGGCAGACCGGCCAGGGTGAGCACCCGGCCGAACAGGCCACGGTCCTCGGCCAGGTGGATCGCGCGCGGGGGCGTCCCCACGATCGGGACATCGGCGGCGGCGAGTGCCGCGGCGATGCCCAGCGGGGTCTGCCCACCGAGCTGGACGATCACTCCGACCAACGGCCCGGCCTGCCGTTCGGCATGGACGACCTCCAGGACGTCCTCGACGGTGAGCGGCTCCACGTAGAGCCGGTCGGCGGTGTCGTAGTCGGTGGAGACCGTCTCCGGATTACAGTTGATCATAATCGTCTCGTAGCCCGCGTCCGACAGCGCCATCACCGCGTGGCAGCAGGCGTAGTCGAACTCGATGCCCTGGCCGATCCGGTTCGGCCCGCTGCCCAGCACGATCACCCGCGGTCGGTCGCTGGCGACGACCTCGGTCTCCGAGTCGTAGGACGAGTAGTGGTACGGGGTGGCCGAGGCGAACTCGGCCGCGCAGGTGTCGACGGTCTTGTAGACGGGCCGGATGCCGGCACGGTGCCGGAACGTGCGGACCACGTCCTCCTTCGTGTCGAGCACCTCGGCGAGCTGCGCGTCGGAGAAGCCCGCCCGCTTCGCCCGCAGGATCCCGTCCGAGTCACGGCTGGTGGTCGCGGCGATCTCGTTGAGATACGCGATCTGCTCCACGAACCAGGGATCGATGCCGGTGACCTCGGTGACCCGGGCCGGCTCCGCCCCGGCCCACAACGCCTGCTGCACCGTGCGCAGCCGCCCGTCATGCGGGATACGGGCCCGCTCCAGCAGTTCGTCGGCATCCCCGGAATCACCCGCGAAGGAGAACACCACTGACGGCTGCTCCAGTGAACGCAGCGCCTTCTGCAACGCTTCCGCGAAGCTGCGCCCCATCCCCATGGCCTCACCGACCGATTTCATCGTGGTGGTAAGCGTCGGGTCCGCCCCGGGGAACTTCTCGAAGGCGAAGCGGGGCACCTTCACCACGACATAGTCCAGCGTCGGCTCGAAGGCGGCCGGCGTGGTGCGGGTGATGTCGTTGGGGATCTCGTCGAGGGTGTACCCGAGCGCGAGCTTCGCGGAGATCTTCGCGATGGGGAAACCGGTAGCCTTCGAGGCGAGCGCCGACGACCGCGAGACCCGGGGGTTCATCTCGATCACCACGAGCCGCCCGGTCGCCGGGTCCACGGCGAACTGGATGTTGCAGCCGCCAGCGTCCACGCCGACCGCCCGCATGACGGCAATGGCCATGTCCCGCATCCGCTGGTACTCGCGGTCGGTCAGCGTCATCGCCGGTGCGACCGTCACCGAATCGCCGGTGTGGACGCCCATCGGGTCTATGTTCTCGATCGAGCAGACCACAACGACGTTGTCGGCGCGGTCGCGCATCAGCTCGAGTTCGAACTCCTTCCAACCGACGACCGACTCCTCGACGAGCACCTCCGACGACGGGCTCGCGGTTATGCCGTCCACGGCCATCCGGCGCAACTCGTCCGGGTCGTGCGCGAAACCGCTCCCCGCGCCTCCGAGGGTGAAGCTCGGACGCACCACCACCGGATAGGAGAACTCCTCGGCGGCGTCGAGGCACTCCTGCGGCGTCGTGCAGATGGCACTGCGCGCGGTCTCGCCTCCGACGGAGGCCACGATGTCCTTGAAGGCCTGACGATCCTCACCCGCGCGGATCGCGTTGATGTTCGCGCCGATCAGACGGACGCCGTAACGGTCGAGGACACCCGCCTCGTGCAGTGCGACCGCGGTGTTCAGCGCGGTCTGGCCGCCCATCGTCGCGAGCAGCGCATCCGGGCGCTCCCGATCAATGATCTTGGTGACCATGTCGACGGTGATCGGTTCGATGTAGGTGGCGTCGGCCAGGTCCGGGTCCGTCATGATCGTGGCGGGGTTGCTGTTGACCAGCACCACCCGCAGGCCCTCGGAGCGCAGCACCCGGCAGGCCTGCGTCCCGGAGTAGTCGAACTCGCACGCCTGACCGATGACGATCGGCCCTGATCCGATGACCAGGACGCTGGTCAGATCCTCTCGCCGCGGCATCAGCGCATGACCTCCCGTCCGCGTCCCTGTGTATCCGGCCCACTGCCTCGCACGCCGGGTCGCGCGCCGTCCTGCCCGCCGGGTCGCTTCCGGGCCCTCACCGGTAGGCCGCCATGAGATCGCGGAAGCGTCCGAACAGATCCTGGGCGTCGTGGGGGCCAGGAGCCGCCTCGGGATGGAACTGGACGCTGAAGGCGGGCACGTCCAGGCAGGCCAGGCCCTCCACCACGCCGTCGTTCAGCGACACGTGGCTGACCTCCACCCGTCCGTAGGGAGTCTCTGTGACGCCTTCCAACGGTGCCCGGACGGCAAATCCGTGGTTGTGGCTCGTCACCGCGATCCGGCCGGTCGCGGCGTCGGCCACCGGCTGGTTCAGCCCGCGGTGACCGTAGGCCAACTTGTACGTGTCGAAGCCGAGCGCCCGGGCCAGCACCTGGTTACCGAAGCAGATACCGAAGACCGGGATCCCCGCGTCAAGCACCGCGCGCACCGCGGCGACCTCGTGGTCCGCGGTCGCCGGATCCCCCGGACCGTTCGACAGGAACACGCCGTCCGGAGCGAGACCGACGAGCACGTCACCGCCGGTGCGGGCCGGTAGGACATGAACCTCGCAGCCGAGGGCCGCCAGTGACGCCGGTATCGACCGCTTCATCCCCAGGTCGAGGGCGGCCACCCGGAACAGCGGCTCACCGGTCCCGGCCGCCACCACATAGGGCCGTTCCGTGCTGACCTGCGGTGCCAGGTCCGCGCCGACCATGCTGGGGCTCGCGCGTACCCGTTCCAGAAGCTTGCCCTCGTCATCGGAGGCGGCGCCGATACCGCACCGCATCGCCCCGCGTTCCCGCAGGTGGCGGGTGAGCGCCCGGGTGTCGACACCGCTGATACCCACCACCCCGGCCGCCCGGAGGTCCTCGTCCAGGGTGCGCTGCGCCCGCCAGTTCGAGGCGATCCGGCTCGGGTCGCGGACCACGAAGCCGGCGACGTGGATCTTCTCCGACTCGTTGTCGTCGTCGTTCATCCCGGTGTTACCGATGTGCGGGGCAGTCATGACCACGATCTGCCGGTGGTAGGACGGGTCGGTCAGGGTCTCCTGGTATCCGGTCATGCCGGTGGCGAAGACAGCCTCACCGAACGCCTCCCCCGACGCGCCGAACGCCTCCCCGACAAAGCTGCGCCCGTCCTCCAGCATCAGCCGCACGGCCTGGGGACGCGCACCACGACGGCCAGCCGCCTGCGCCGGGGACTCAACCGGTTCGCTCCCGCCGTCCGCCAGCCCGGCGGCATCCGACAGCAGCGCGAACGCGTCCTCACTCGTCATCTCGTCTCGGATGCCCTTCGGCGACCCGTTCCCCCCGGTCTCGGTCCCGGTCTCGGTCCCGGTCCCGGTCCCGGTCCCGGGACGTGAACTCTGCTCGCTCCCGCCCGCGCTCACCGGGTGTCCTTCATCTCGCGGACGACCTCACCCAGCGGGGATGTGAGGGGGTCGACATGGATGGCATCGGGGAGATACCCCGGACCACCGGTGGCCGGCCCGTCCTTCCCGGTGGCCACCGAACCGGGACCCCCAGCCCCGGGCCGCGTCCCGGGGACGTCGGAGGCCATGGGCGCACGGGTGATGACCGGAATGGGCGACGTGCCCGGCGAGCGGGCCGGTGGCACGGTGCCGACCGGCGCCCCACCCGGACCGGACCGGGCGGCTCCCGGTGTCCGACTTGTTGCCTGACCCGGTACCTGACCCGGTACCTGACCCGCTGCCCGCGGGCGAAGCCGCGACACCGCCCGCCCGACCGGTCGAGGCTTGGTGACCTCCCCGTCGGTCGGCCCCGGCCCCGGCCCGATCAGGTCGTGCACCGCGCGAACCACCTTGGGCTGGCGCGCCCGGTCGTCCCCGCGCAGGCCGGTCTCCAACTCATGGCCGCCGAACGACCAGGCGATGACGATGATGCGCCCGGCACCGGCGACCTTGCCTGCGTGGGCCCGCTCGAGGCGGGCGCCGCGCACGGCCTCCCGCGGGATCCAGAACGGCTCGCTGCCGGTCCGGTCCACCTGGATCCCCCGGTCGTACACGGTCACGTACGCGTCGGCACGTCCACCGAGCCCCCGGGCGGTGATCCGGTCGAGCCAGTGCCCGGCGTCCACCGTGCCCAGATACAGACCCTTGAGCGGCGCGGCGAGAACCGTGCCGGTCTGCCCGGGAACGGGCGGCAGGTCGGGGAGGTCCTCCTCCTGCCGCTCGGCGCGGCGACGCCAGGTGCGGCGCATGCCACCGACCGCGGCCACGAACAGCAGCAGGCAGCCGAAGGCGAACAGCAGGTGCAGGCCCAGCCGGTCCGGACCGCGTTCGGGGGCCGCCGTGGGAAGCCCGTCCGCGAGAGCGGCGAGCGAGGCGGTGAAGGTGAGATGGTCGGTCATACGATCTTCCCGTCGAGCACGGTGGGACGCCCCCGCAAGAACGTCGCCTGGACGCGGCCAGGCAGGTTGCGGCCGGCGTAGGGAGTGTTACGACTGCGGCTGGCGAGCGCACCGGGGTCGACCGTCCAGCGGGCCGCCGGATCGACAAGGACCAGGTTCGCCACGGCTCCGGCCGACAGCGCCCTGGTCCCGTCCGGGGATGCGTCGGGAAGGCCGCCGATCCGGCCCGGGGCGATCGCCATCCGGTCGGCGAGCCCGGCCCAGTCCAGCAGTCCCGTCTCCACCATGGCCAGGATCGCGATCGACAGTGCCGTCTCAAGGCCGACCATGCCGGGACGGGCGGCCGCCCACTCCGTCTCCTTGTCCTGCGGGGCGTGCGGCGCATGATCGGTCGCGATGCAGTCGATCGTGCCGTCCGCGAGCCCGGCGCGCAGCGCCTCGACGTCGGTGGCGGTCCGCAGCGGCGGGTTGACCTTGAATACCGGGTCGAAGGATGTGACCAGGTCGTCGGTGAGCAGCAGGTGGTGCGGGGTGACCTCGGCGGTGACACGCCAGCCCTTGGACTTCGCCCACCGCAGGATCTCCACCGAGCCCGCGGTGGATACGTGACAGACGTGCAGCCGCGAACCCACGTGGCCGGCGAGCAGCGCGTCACGAGCGATGATCGCCTCCTCGGCCGCGGCCGGCCAGCCCGACAGACCGAGCCGTGCCGACACCGCACCCTCGTTCATCTGCGCGTCCTCGGTCAGCCGGGGTTCCTGGGCATGTTGTGCGATAACCCCGTCGAATGCCTTGACATACTCCAGTGCCCGGCGCATCAGCACCGCGTCAGACACGCAGTGACCGTCATCGGAGAACATCCGGACACCTGCGGCCGACGATGCCATCGCGCCGAGCTCGGCGAGCCGGACGCCCCGCAGCCCTTCGGTCACCGCGCCGACCGGGCGCACGTCGCAGTGCCCGGCGTCACGCCCGAGCCGCCATACCTGCTCCACCACCCCGGCGGTGTCCGCGACCGGCTCGGTGTTGGCCATCGCGAACACGGTGGTGAATCCGCCGAGCGCCGCCGCCCGGGTGCCCGAGGCGACGGTTTCGGCATCCTCCCGTCCGGGCTCTCGCAGGTGGGTGTGCAGGTCCACCAGACCGGGCAGCGCGAGTAGACCGTCCGCGTCGAGGATGTTCGCGCCGGCGGGGGACAGCCCCGGACCGACCTCGACGATCATCCCGCCGTCGAGCACCACGTCCACGGGGTCCGCGCCGAACGGCCGGACCCCACGCAGATGCCAGCGTCCCGCGCCGGCCACCGGCTCGGAAGTCACCACATCGCCACACTGCGTCATGTCACCTCCCTGGTGCCGCCGAGAAGCAGATAAAGAACCGCCATCCGCACGCTTACGCCGTTGGCGACCTGTTCGACCACGGTCGAGCGGGTCGAATCCGCCACATCCGAAGCGATCTCCATCCCCCGGACCATCGGTCCCGGGTGCATCACGAGCGCGGACGGCGGCATCGCCGCGAGCCGGTCGGCGTCCAGGCCGTACCGACGGGTGTACTCCCGCTCGGTCGGGAAGAACGCCGCGGTCATCCGCTCCCGTTGCACCCGCAGCATCATGACCACGTCGCTCTTGGGCAGCACCGCGTCCAGGTCGTAGGAGACCTCTGCCGGCCACTGCTCGACCCCGACCGGCACCAGCGTGGGCGGGGCGACCAGCGTCACCCTCGCTCCCAGGGTGGACAGCAGCCACATGTTGGAACGGGCCACCCTGGAGTGCAGCAGATCACCGACGATCGTGACGGAAAGGCCCTCCAGGCGGCCGAGTCGGCGGCGGATGGTGAACGCGTCGAGAAGCGCCTGGGTCGGATGCTCGTGGGTGCCGTCCCCGGCGTTGAGCACGCTGCCGCGGACCCAGCGGGCCAGCCGGTACGGAGCGCCGCTGGCCGGATGCCGACAGACCACGGCGTCAGCGCCCATCGCCTCCAGGGTCTGCGCCGTGTCCTTGAGACTCTCTCCCTTGGAGACGCTCGACCCTCGGGCCGAGAAATTGATCACATCCGCGGACAACCGCTTGGCGGCAACCTCGAAGGAGGTGCGGGTGCGGGTCGAGTCCTCGAAGAACAGGTTGACGACCGTACGTCCGCGCAGGGTCGGCAGTTTCTTCACCGATCGGTCGGCAACGGTCGCCATGTACTCGGCCGTGTCGAGTACCCGCAGAGCGTCATCGCGGGTGAGATCCTCGGTCGACAGCAGGTGCCGCATCACCGCGTCGTCCCGTCCGGCCGAATCCCGTCCTGTCCCCGCCACCGCGAGGAGAGCGGCAAGAAGAACCCGGCCCGGCGGACAGCCGGGAGGAGGAGCCGGCTCATCGATCCGCCCCTTCCGACACGATCAGCACCGCGTCGGAGCCGTCGATCTCGGTGAGACGAACCGCGACGGCCTCCTGACGAGAGGTCGGCATGTTCTTGCCGACGTAGTCGGCCCGGATCGGCAGTTCCCGGTGGCCGCGGTCCACCAGGACCGCCAGCTGCACCGCTCGAGGCCGCCCGAACTCGGCCAGCGCGTCCAGCGCCGCCCGCACCGTCCGTCCGGAGAACAGCACGTCGTCGACAAGGATCACCGTCCGGGCGTCGATCCCCCCGTCCGGCAGGTCGGTGACCTCCAGCGGACGGACGGCGCGAAACCGCAGATCGTCGCGATGCATGGTCGGGTCGAGTGAACCGACACCGAGCTCGACGCCCTCCACCGCCCGGACCCGCGCAGCAAGTCTGCGGGCTAGCGGCACCCCACGGGTGGGTATACCGAGAAGCACCACGCCGTTTCCACCAGCGGTCTTCTCCAGGATCTGGTGAGCCATCCGGGTGAGGACCCGGCCGATGTCCTCACCGGACAGCACCGTGCGGGCGGTGCCATGGCCGGATGTCTCCCGACCGGACACAGGCCCTCCTGCGGAGGCTGCGGCCATGCCGACATCCCTCCTTCCCCGCCTCACTGGACGGTCCTTAAAGGAGCGGTCTGGATGACGGTACCAGGCACACCGACTGTTACTGCACGTTACCCACAAGGAACGAGATGTGCATGAAGGGCTCTCGCCAGGGAAGTTCCCATAGCACTAGCGCCTACTGCGATCGAAGGGCTACAGAAAGTGGTACAAAGAAAGAGTCGACACGACCCCCCTGGTGTCGGGCGCCAACCGACCCGGGACTACTATGGGTAACCACCGGCGGCAAGAGCCCCGGTTCCAATTGATCGACCACGACGGGAGTGGGCACTCCGATGTCCGACTATGCGAAGGCGCTCGGTGCTCGGCTGCGCGCAATACGCACCCAGCAGGGGCTCTCGCTTCATGGCGTCGAGGAGAAGTCGCACGGGCGATGGAAGGCTGTCGTCGTGGGCTCCTACGAACGCGGAGACCGCGCCGTTACGGTGCAGCGCCTGTCCGAACTTGCCGAGTTCTACGGCGTCCCGGTGGGAGAACTCCTTCCTGAGGGTTCCACCGTGGCACCACTCGAGCAGTCCCCGCGCATCGTCCTCGACCTGGAGCGACTTTCCCAGGTGCCGAAGGAGCAGGGCGGGCCGCTCGCCCGCTACGCGGCGACCATCCAGAGCCAGCGAGGCGACTACAACGGCCGCGTGCTGTCCATCCGCTACGAGGACCTGCGTTCCCTCGCCGTCATCTACGACACCTCGCCGAGCAAGCTCACCGAGCAGCTCGTCTCCTGGGGCGTCCTGACACCGGAGCAGGGCCAGGAAGCAGGAATCAGCGAGTCGGCGTAGCCCCCGGCTCCGTTCCGGATGCACGTCGCCCCACGGCGACGTCCCGTTACGGACTCCCGCGTCCCGGCTGGTCCGCCAGGAACGGCAAGACCTGGCGGACCAGCCGGAATGACCGTTCTCATTCGCTCAGGCCGGCGGTCCGAATCCCGGCCGAGGCCGCAGAGGACGTTACGGGTAAAGAGCCGTCCGCTCCCTATCCGGCCTCACGAGCCTGCCCGAAGCCTCCGGCAAACGCGCGAGAACGCTGCCCGCAGCCTCTTTCCCGGGCGTCGGCTAGCGAGACGTCCGTCCGAGTTTCAGGTCGAGCAACCGGGCCAGCAGGCCGTTGACGAAGACCGGTGACCGTTCCGTCGAAACGAGCTTGGCGAGTTCGACGGCCTCGTCGATGGCCACCCCGTCCGGGATGTCCTCGCGCCACAGCAGTTCCAGCGCGCCGATCCGCAGGATGTTGCGGTCCACCGCGGGCATACGCTCGAGGGTCCATTCCTCGGCATAGTCGGAAAGCATCTCATCGATGTCGGCGAGGCGTTCGGCGACACCTTCGACGAGGCTGACCGCGTATTCCGGCACCGGTGGATCGGACTGGACCAGCCGCGCGGCGAGTGTCTCGGTGAAACTGCTCCCGCGCAGGTCCGCCTCATAGAGGATGTCGAGGGCGCGCTTACGCGCCTTCGACCGGGCGCTCAGCTCGTCACCCGGCCGAGGTACCGACCATCCCTGGTGTCGACCTTCACCTTCTCGCCCGTGGTGAGGAACAACGGCACCTGGATCGTCGCACCGGTCTCCAACGTCGCCGGCTTGTTACCACCGGTGGAGCGGTCGCCCTGCACCCCGGGCTCGGTCGCGGCGATGACCAGTTCGACGCTCGCGGGCAGCTCCACGTAGAGCGGTGCGCCATCGTGCAGCGCCACCGTCGCCGTGGTGTTCTCCAGCATGTAGTTCGCGGCGTCGCCGACGACTCCGGGCGGGATCGGGATCTGGTCGAACGACTCGCTGTCCATGAAGACGAAGTCGGCGCCGTCGCGGTAGAGAAAACTCATCTCGCGTCGGTCGACGGTTGCCACCTCGACCTTCACACCGGCGTTGAACGTTCGGTCGACAACCTTGCCGGTCAGGACGTTCTTCAACGTCGTCCGAACGAACGCCCCGCCCTTTCCGGGCTTGACGTGCTGGAACCCGACAATGTTCCACAGGATGCCGTCGAGGTCGAGTGTCATGCCGTTCTTCAGGTCATTGGTGGTCGCCACTGCGCACAACTCTCCAGCCGGACCAGCAGGTTGGTCCGTTCGACTGACGGGGGATCTCGCGAGAGTCTATAGGGTGGGCGGCCCTGACCACCGAACGCCGTCCTACGCGTCGGCACCGGACCGATCCCCGAGGTCTCGCGAGAGCCTCGAGGCGATCACCCGCAGCGCGAGGAGATAGGAGTCGAAACCGAGCCCAGTGATGGTGCCGACCGCCACCGCGCTGATCACGCTGTGATGCCGGAACGGCTCCCGGGCGTGGGTCTGGCTCAGGTGCACCTCCACGAGCAGGCCCTCGACCTGCGCAGCCGCGTCGCGCAACGCATACGAGTAATGCGACCAGGCACCCGGGTTCAATACGACCGCGGATGCGGTGTCCGCGGCCTCATGCAGCCACCGGAGCATCGTGGCCTCGTCATCGGTCTGCCGGCAGTCCACCTCCAGCCCGAGCTCGCCGGCCTGCTCCTGGCAGGCCGCCACGAGATCATCGTAGCCGCGGCTGCCGTACACCGCGGGTTCCCGCCGCCCCAACCGGCCGAGATTGGCGCCGCTGAGCACCATGACCTTCATGAGTGGACCTTTACCGATCGGACCTTGACGAATCGGACCTTCATGAACCGGACCTCATAGCCGGCCCGCCGCATCCGGCAGATCGGACAGTTCCCGGGCCACCTCCGAGAACGCGGCCACGACCAGCGCCGGGTCCGGATCGTCCAGCGTACGGGGCCGGCCCGGTCCGTCCAGGACGACGAACCGCAACCGCCGACCGCGGCTCTTCTTGTCCACCCGCATCGCGTCGAGCAGCTCCGACCAGCGGTCCGCCCGGTAGGTGGTGGGCAGGCCGACGCGTTCGAGCAGCTGGCGGTGCCGGTCCGCGGTCGCCTCGTCGAGCCCCACCGCGAGCCGACTCAGGGACGCGGCGAAGACCATCCCGACGGACACCGCGGCACCGTGCCGCCAGGTGAAACCCTCGACCTTCTCGATGGCATGCCCGAGGGTGTGCCCGTAGTTGAGGATCTCCCGCCGGCCGGCCTCCTTCGGGTCGGCCGAGACCACCTCCGCCTTCACCCTGATCGACCGCTCGACGAGCTCACGCAGATGAAGCACGCCCGTCGGGTCCTCCTCGAGCAGATCGAGGATGACCGGATCGGCGATGAAACCGGCCTTCACCACCTCGGCAAGGCCCGAGGCACGCTCATTGGCCGGGAGGGTCTGAAGGGTCGCCAGGTCACACAGCACCGCGAGCGGATGGTGGAACGCGCCGACGAGGTTCTTGCCCGCCTCGATGTCGATCCCGGTCTTTCCACCGACAGCCGCGTCCACCATCCCCAGAATCGTCGTCGGGACCTGCACGACGTCCACGCCACGCAGCCACGAAGCCGCGACGAACCCGGCGAGGTCGGTCGCGGCTCCGCCGCCGAGACCGACGACCACGTCGTCCCGGGTGAAACCGACCTGGCCGAGGACGTCCCAGCAGAAGCCCGCGATGCGCAGCTGCTTGGCCTCCTCGCCGTCGGGGACCTCGACGGCGTGGGCCTCGACCTTCGCCGAATCCCGCAGGTCCGCGACCACCGCGTCCGCGGTGGCCCGCAGGGCACGCGGGTGGATGACGGCGGCTCGGGTCCGGCCGGCCACCAGGTCGGCGAGCTCCCCGAGCAGACCCTCACCGACCACGACGCCGTAGGGGCGCTCCCCGGTCGGGGTGACCTCTATCCGCGTCACCGGCGAGACCGTCACAGCGCAGCCACCAGCTTCTCGACCAACTCGACTACCTCCTCGGGTGTGCGCCCGGCGGTGCTCACCACCGCGGACGCGACTTCGGCGTACAGCGGGGCGCGGGCCCGCAGCATCGCGGCCATCTTGGTGCGCGGCGCCTCGACCAGCAGCGGACGGTCCCGGGCCAGTCCGACCCGCTTCACCGCGTCACTGATCCCGACGTCGAGGTGGACGACCGTGTGCCCGCGCAGCAACGCCCGGGTGGCAGGGTCCAGCACGGCGCCCCCGCCCAGGGCGAGTACCCCGTCATGCTCGGCCAGTGCGCGGGCGACCGCGTCCCGTTCCAGTGCCCGGAAGTAGTCCTCACCACGCTCGACGAAGACATCGGCGACCGACATCCCGGCGTGGACCTCGACGTCACCGTCGGTGTCACGAAAACCCGCGCCGCAGCGCCGCGCCAGCAACTGCCCGATCGTTGTCTTCCCAGCCCCCGGCGGGCCCACGAGAACCACGATCGGTCGCCGTGCGCCGAGCATGGCAACCTCGCCCGCAGAACCGGTCACGACGCACCGGCCGCAGCCGGCACCAGAACATCCATAACCATACCGGCTCCTACCGCCCTACCTGACGATCAGAGACTTCAGATAGGCCTCACAGTTGCGGCGGGACTCCTCCACCGAATCGCCGCCGAACTTCTCCATCGCGGCGTCCGCGATCACCAACGCGACCATGGCCTCGGCGACCACTCCGGCCGCGGGCACCGCGCACACGTCGGAGCGCTGCGCGATCGCGACCGCCTGTTCCCCGGTCGCGACGTCGATGGTGGACAGCGCCCGCGACAACGTCGAGATCGGTTTCATGGCGGCCCGCACCCGCAACGGCTCGCCGGTGGTCATCCCGCCCTCGACA
>NZ_CADDZT010000080.1:37281-54828 GCF_902812655.1 Candidatus Frankia meridionalis
CGCGGCATCGATCTCCGCGACCATCGCGATACTGGTCGCCGGATCCGCGCAACGGACCGGGTCGGCGTCCACCGCGTCCATCGTCGCCGGCTGGGGTGGCTGCGAGCCGGGCGGTACCTCCACCCCACCGAGGGCCACCACGTGCGAGATGACCTCGATGCCGTACGCCTGGCGCAGCAGGGCCTTCGCGACCGTACCGAGAGCCACCCGGGCGGCGGTCTCCCGGGCACTGGCGCGCTCAAGGACGGGGCGGGCGTCGGAGAAGCCGTACTTCTGCATCCCGGCCAGGTCGGCGTGGCCGGGCCTCGGCCGGGTCAGCGGGGCGTTACGGGCCAGCCCCGCCAACTCCTCGGCGTCGATTGGGTCCGGCGCCATGACCTGGCGCCATTTCGGCCATTCGGTGTTACGGATGACGATGCTCACCGGGCCGCCCAGGGTGAGGCCGTGGCGCATGCCGCCGAGCAGCTCGACCTCGTCACGCTCGAAGCTCATCCGCGCACCGCGCCCGTGGCCGAGACGCCGACGCCCGAGTTCGTCTGCGATCTGGGAGCTGGAGACGCGGATGCCCGCCGGTAGGCCCTCGACCGTCGCCACCAGCGCCGGGCCATGCGACTCTCCGGCAGTCAGCCAACGCACCATGCTGCCAGTCTTCCACGCTGCCGGACACTCGAACGAGTCAGACCGTCCAAGGCCACCCGAGGCACGGAAAAACGACGGTCATCTCCAGGCCGACAGCGGCGCGATCATTGTTCCCGGCACCGCCGGAGGCCCGGAGGATTCATGCGAAGCCAGTGCCACCCCAGGCCAGAATGCCGACGAAGGTGCCCGCGAGCAGAAACGGCCCATAGGCGATCCGCGCGCGCGGACCTGCCCGTCCGGTCACCAGCAGAAGCAGTGCCCACCCGCCGGCGAGCATCATCCCCGCGGCCAGGCCCGCGACGACCGCCGATGCACCGAGCCACCCGAGGGCACCGCCGAGCAGGCCGGACAGTTTCACGTCGCCGAACCCGAGGCCTGCGCCCGGCAACGCCCAGATCGCGGCGAACAGCGCGGACACGACCGCCGCCGCGAGGACGCCGCGTAACCAGCGTCCCGGCTCCCGGTCCAAGACGGCCGCAAGCCCGAACAGCGCGGCGAGTACCGGATAGGACGGCAATGTGATCGCATCGGGCAGTCGATGGACCCGGGCGTCGATGGCGGCGAGGGCTACTCCGACCACCCCCAGGTAGGCGTAGGCCGGCAGCCAACTCACATGGTCGGACAGCTTCACCGCGAAGGCGACGACGACCGCGGCCGTGACCACCCCCAGCGACCCCCGGGTGGGCACCGGCCTGCGGACCGATTCGCCGTCGGGCGGGCCGAAGGCGCCCACCAGCCACGGCAGCGCCGGGACGACGCACAGCGCGACAAGGACGATCACGGTCGCCGACGCTGCCGCCGAAACGTTCACCGGACGGTCCGCCCCGGCTCCCGGGCGCTCAGCGCGCGCTGTCCCTCGTCGAGGAGCAGACCGACGTCCACCTCGGCGCCGGTGAACAGCCGCACCTGGCCGGCCGCCTGAGCCGCGAGCACGACCAGCCCCCCGGCAACCGCAGCCCCGGCGGCCTGCGCCGCGGCGGCAAGGCGGGTGGGCCACGGGTGGTACAGCAGTTCGACCAGCCCGGTTGACGCGGGCCACGGGAATCGGGCGAGGTCGTCGGTGGCGCCGGCCGGAGTGGTCGCTATGACCACGTCCGCCGCCCCCAGATCGGCCGCGCCGAAGTCAGCGCCACCCGGATCGGCACCGCCCAGGTCAGCGCCACCCGGGCCGGCGGCGCCTAGGAAGCCCGCCGTTCCCGTCCGCGGGGCCAACCCCGAGCCCGACGGCTCCCACCGGTGGACCGTGACGGCAAGCCCGAGTACGACGCCGAGATCGACCAGGGGCACGGCGGCCGGCGGCCGGCGGGCTGCGATGTCAACCCGGTGGGCGCCGAGTCCGGCGAGCGCCCCGAGCGCGGCCCGAGCGGTGCCACCGGCGCCGAGCACGAGCGGGTTACCCGGTGCCACCCCGACGCCGAGAACCTCGGTGACGGCATGGGCGATACCCGCGACATCGGTGTTGAAGCCGTCCAGGCGCACGTCCGAACCGGTGTCCGTGCCCCGCCGGACGACGACGGTGTTGACCGCGCCGATGGCTGCGGCGTCGGTATCGATCGTGTCGAGCAGTGCCAGGACGGCCGTCTTGAGCGGCATCGTCAGTGACAGACCCACCCAGCCGGGTTCCGTGCGGACTCGGGTGAGGAGATCCGCCAGCGCGATCTCGTCACACTCGATGGCCCGGTAGTCCCAGTCGAGCCCCAGCGCATCGTAGGCCGCACGGTGCAGAACGGGTGACAGCGAGTGCGTGATCGGCATTCCCAGGACTGCGGCTCGGGCATGCGGCTGCCAGGTGTCCGCTCGACCACCGGAGCGGGTCACGACCCGCCCTCGGACTTGTATCGCGCGAGCGCGTCCTGCCACTCCCGTTCCGTGGTAGCGAAGATCGTCACATTGGACTTCGGCAGGGACACGAAGTACATCCAGCTTCCCGCTGCCGGGTGGAGGGCCGATTCCAACGCCCACCGGCCCGGGTTGGAGATGGCGCCCGGTGGCAGTCCGGCCACCTTGCGGGTGTTGTAGGGGTTGTTGGCGTTCAGCTGGCTCTGGGTCAGCGGACCCTCGTACTCGTTGAGTGCGTATCGGGTCGTCGAGTCCAGGTCGAGGCGCCGGAAGGCTCCGCTCGTGTCGGCCAGCCGGTTGTAGATGACCCGTGCGACCTTGGGCCCCTCATCCGGGTTCTTCACCTCCCGTTCGATGATGGAGGCGATGGTCACGACGTCCTGTGGGCTGCGCCCGAGAGCGGCCGAGCCGGCCTCGATGTTGAGCGATGCCGTCTCCGACCTGAACCTGTCGACGAACATCTTCATCGTGGTGGCCACCGACGCGCCCGGCTGCAGGTCGTAGGTGAAGGGAAACAGGTA
Organism: Candidatus Frankia meridionalis; assembly: GCF_902812655.1. Lineage (GTDB taxonomy): Bacteria > Actinomycetota > Actinomycetes > Frankiales > Frankiaceae > Protofrankia > Protofrankia meridionalis. The sequence continues at coordinate 40,281 of NZ_CADDZT010000080.1, forward strand.
ACCCTCGATACCGGTGGCATACGACGGCAGTTGGAGCGGGGCCGGGTGCTTCACGACGTCCTCGATCGCCGACATCGGCTGGCCCGTACGGTCCGCAAGGGTCGTGAACACCTGCCGGGCGGTCATGCCCTCGGAAATAGTGAGTCGGAACAGTGCGTGGGACCGGGCGTCGAGCAGCGTGGCGAGCGCGTCGACCGCGCGCTCCCGCTGCCGGAGTTTGTAGAACCCGGGCTGGATGGACCGCGACCGCTCGTCGGACGCGGCCGCGTCGACGAAGGCCGCCGGAGTCCGCACGACGTCCGCGGAGGCGAGGACCCGCGCGATGTCGCGGGCGGTCGACCCGGCCTGGATCTGGATGATGACCGAACCGTCACCGGGTCCGGCATAGTCGGCAGCCGACTCCCCACCGGCGATGCGTCCGATGACCTTGCCTGCACCGTAAATCCCGCCACCGAGGATTCCGGCCACAACGACCAGAATGACGATAAGCTTGGGTACGGTTCCGCGGTGTCGGCGGCCTCCCCGCCGGCCGGTCCGGCCGGTCCGGCCGCGCCCGGCACCATCAGGCGGCGCCTCTCCGAGCAGTTCATCAAGATCGTCGTCGATCACATGCTGTCCGCGGGTCGGTCCGACCCCGGGCCGTCCTTCGTCGGGTCCGGTGGGTCCGCGCCACGTGGTGCGTCCAGCACCGACTGCAGGATCTGCACAGCTGCCTCCTGGTCGACAAGTCCACGACGGGCTCGCGCGCGCATGCCACCTTCGGCCATCCGGCGGTGAGCGACAACCGTGGTCATCCGCTCGTCGACAAGCCGTACCGGAACAGGAGCCACCCGCACCGCGAGGAGATCGGCGTATTCCCGAGCCTGGCGCGCCGCCGGCCCCTCCGCACCGGACAGCCGTGTCGGAAGACCCACCACGACCTCCACAGCGCGACGATCCCGAATAATAATTGCAAGCTCTTCGAGATCACGCTGCATCCGGGGGTCGCGTCGTAGCGTTCCCACCGGGAACGCGATCATCGCGTCGGAATCACTCGCGGCAACTCCCACCCGTACCGTGCCCACGTCGACGCCTATGCGCACGCCTGCCCGGCGAATCATCGACCCACCCGCAGACCAGTCGGTGCCGATGCCCTAGACCAGGTGGGACGCCGCGCGATCCGATACGTCGTCGGTGTCGTCGGTGTCGTCCAACCCGAGCGCCTGACGAAGTTCATCCTCCCGCTCGGCCATACCTTCCCGTACGTCGGCCACGAAGTCCTGCACCGACTGTACGAGAGACCCGGCCATGTGCTGCGGGGTGAGCGAGGACAGCGTGCGGGCTGCCCGGCGTACGGTGACCACGCCGACAGCCGCGCCCAGGGCGATGTAGAACATCCGTGGCATCAGGCGCCCCCCCTCTCGGCTCCGGCGGCGGAGGCTCCGGCGCGGCGCTGGGTTCGCCGCGCCGCACGGTCAGCCTTGATCTCCGACGCTACCCGTGACTCGACCTCGGCACGGGTCCGCTTGGCCGCCGCGCGCCGAACCCCGTACGTGAACGCCGCGACCCGGACGACCGGACCACCAACCGTCGCCGCGAACAACGACGTGAGCGAGGAGATGTTCGTCGAGATCGACTGAACGTTCGCGGTAATGGCGTCGACCCGGTCGAGTTCCTTGTTTACGTGGCTGAGAGCCACGTTCACCTCGTCCACGGTCGTGCCCGCCTGCCGCACCCGTGCGGTGCCCTCGTCGATGGCGAAGCCGGTCTGGCGGACCCGGGCGGCCGCCTCATCGAAGATCTTCCCGAGCTTGAACAACACGTAGCAGCCGAACAGGACGAGCACGGAGAACGCCCCCGCCGCGATCAGTCCCGCGATCGCACCACCGGACATGTGTGCTCCGCCTCCGCTGTTATGGGCCGTGAGCCGGCCGTGCCTTCGTGACCCAGCAGGTACTTCTGTGCCGGTGCTGTATCTGGAGAACCAGCAGTCGCTGGTGGCGTCAGCTCGGCGCCTACCGCTCGGTTGCGGTCGGTGGACGTTCCAACCCGACGTTCCTGGAGCGACCCTACCGAGCGCGACCAGCTTCGTGGTCACTCGCCCCTGACTGCTTGTCCTCACTATCGCGCGCGGCAGCCGGATCGTCGGCGCCTCGCAGCGTCGCCCGCAGGAACGCCAACCGCTGTGAGGCCCGCAGTTCGAATCCGTGCTCGCTCGGCAGGTAGTAGTCGGATCCGACCAGGGAGTCCGGTGCGTACTGCTGGCCGACCACCCCACCCGGGTGATCGTGGGGATACCGATAGCCACCACCGTGGCCAAGATTACCGGCGCCCGGATAGTGCGCGTCACGAAGATGGATCGGGACAGGACCACCACGCCCGGTCCGGACGTCCCGGGCGGCCGCGTCGATCGCCCTGAACACCGCGTTGGACTTCGGTGCCAGCGCGAGATGAATCACAGCCTGGGCGAGAGCGAGCCGTGCTTCGGGAAGGCCCACCATCTCCAGCGCCTGTGCAGCGGCCACGGCCACGCCGAGTGCTCCGGGTTCGGCAAGCCCCACGTCCTCGCTGGCCAGTATGATCATCCTCCGGGCGATGAACCGGGGGTCCTCCCCCGCGTCCAGCATGCGCGCGAGGTAGTGCAGGGCGGCGTCGACGTCCCCGCCACGCATGGACTTGATGAAGGCGCTCGCCACGTCGTAGTGCTGGTCGCCGGCACGGTCGTACCGGACCGCGGCCCGGTTCACCGCCTGTTCGAGAGTGGCGAGGCCAACACGCGCCGGTATCCCACCCACGCCCGCATCGTCGGACTCCTTCGCCGTGTCCTTTACGGCGTCCTTCACGGCTGCCAGCGTGGCGTCGCCGGCGGCCTGCAACGCGGTCAGCACGCGACGGGCGTCACCGCCGCCCAGCCTCAGCAGGTGAGCGACCGCGTCAGGGTCCATCGCCAACCGGCCACCGTAGCCGCGCGGATCATGCAGTGCCCGATCGATCAGGATTCTCAGGTCGTCATCGGTGAGCGGTTCCAAAGTCAGCAGCAGCGACCGGGACAGCAGCGGCGCCACCACGGAGAAGAAGGGATTCTCGGTGGTCGCGGCGACCAGTGTGACGAGGCCGTTCTCCACCGCGGGCAGCAACGCGTCCTGCTGGGTTCTGGTGAAACGGTGAACCTCGTCGATGAAGAGCACGGTACGAACACCGGACAATCCGAGAGTGTCACGCGCCTCGTCGATCACCGCCCGGACGTCCTTCACGCCGGCGGTCACCGCGGACAGCTCACGGTATCGGCGTCCACCCGAGCTGGAGATGATGTGCGCCAACGTCGTCTTGCCGGTGCCGGGCGGCCCCCACAACAGAACCGAGGTGGTACCGCCACCCTCCACCAGACGCCGCAGCGGGCTACCCGAGCCCAGGAGGTGGCGTTGTCCGACGAGATCGTCAAGAGTACGGGGGCGAAGCCGAGCTGCGAGGGGACCCGACGTCGCGAGGGTCCGCTCGAGCCCCGCGTCGAACAGGCTCACCTACCTACCGTATGACCTGCCTCGCGGGTTGGCGGTGACGGGCGGCTCTTCCCGTGCGGACACGGGTTGGGTACCCCGGGCCCTGCGGTGTCCCTGGCGATCCGGGTTACGGCTCTGGTCTCGTTCGCCTCGTTCGCCTCGTTCGCGGCCCTGACCGCTGCGCTCGACCTCCTCGGGCTGCACCGTGGCACGGCGGGCGTGCGGCGCTGGGTCCCACGCCACGTTCGACATGGGGCTTGCGGCCGGTGCCGGTCCCGATGCCGATGCCGGACGAGCGGCGGCGAGACTGAAGATGTCGATCTCGCTCACGCCCCCGAGGGCCGAGAAGATGACAACGGCCAGGATCGAGAACGTCAGGACACACACGGCAAGGCTCAGCGTCACCGGGTCCACCCCCCGGGACACATCCGATATGTCGTTCGTGGCGACCATCTGGGTGGCGGCCATCCCCGTGTAGTGCATGCCGCACACGGCCAGCGCCATCACCAGCGACGCGACAAATATGTGGATCTTTCTCTGTACCCGGAAGAGGATCCACAGCGCGGCCAGGGCGGCGAACACGGCGATGACGACCGAGACCCCCACGAGCGTCGGATCGTAGGTGACGGTAGCGCCCATCCGCATGGCGGCCATGCCGGTGTAGTGCATCGCCGCGACACCGAGACCGGCCACGAACCCACCGAGCGTCAGTCTGGACACACTGCGGGGATCCCGTCCGACAATGATCAGACCAAGTCCCGAGACACCGACCGCGATGACGAACGACAGCGCGGTCAGCAGGATGTCGTAGCTGATGTCCACACCGGCGACGTGATAGGCGGCCATGCCCATGAAGTGCATGGCCCAGATCGCGCCGCCGCCGAGCGACACGGCGGCGGCCGCCGTCCAACGCAGCCGGTCGGGCCCCTCACTCACCGGGATGCGCAATGCACTGACCACGGCCGCAAACGACCCCACCACCGACAGCGCAACAGACACGCCGACGAAAAGCGCATCGTACTGGGCCGCGTGATGCACCCCTGCCGCAACGCCCATGACCTTCCCCCATCCGAAGCCGACGAAGACGTCATACTTAACATGCAATGGGATGAAAGTCACTTTTTTCTACCAAAATTATCAATTATTTTGATATAACCCTATAAGGGCACAACGGACATACCCAGGATGTCGACGACCGGATTGTCCGACTCGCAAGGCGGCCACCGGCCGCCCAGGGTTGGTAACACTGCCCGCGGGACAGGATGTGCTTCTTTGCCAGCGCCGCTCACGGTTCCCCGCGGCCGCGGGTCGCCGACCCGCGTGGGACCCGCCCGCGTGGGCTCAGCCGCGCCCACTCCCCCGCCCACGCCTCGACAGGTTCGAGCACTCCCTGCAGGCGCCGCCCGTGCACGGTGAGGCGGTAGTCACCGGCCTCGTCCACCTCGACGATCCCGGCCTCGCGCAGTTCCCGGAGCCGCTGTGTCAACTGGGGTTGAGGTACGTCCAGGCGCAGGGCGAGAGCACGAAACGCCGCCGGGCCCTCCCGCAGGCTCCAGAAGGCCGGCAGCGCATGGCGCCGCGCGAGCAGGTCGATCACATCGGACAGTGCCGCAGGCTCCTGGGACGGCCCGGCCGCCGACGGGCCGTCACGCGTCATCCGCTGACGTGGCTCGGGCACGACCGCCGCTCAGGACGTGTGGACCGCACCGGAGCCGTTGGAACTGTGCGCTCCGACCGTGCCGGCGAAGTACCCGGTGGACGACCCACGGCCACCTCTGCCTCCGACCGTCTGGCGAACCCTTTCCACGAAGCCGCTCGCCTGGGCCGAGACGACACCGGCCGCGCTCTGCACCTCCGGGCGCTCCCGGACGGCGCGTACCTGGCGCATGATCACGTCATAGCGCTCACGGCCTGCCCGCGCGCCCAGCAGGTAGCCGAACCCGAAGCCGACGATGAAACTGGGCCTGAAGTGCATGGCGCCTCCTGCTGGGTACCGGTGCCGTGAGCCGCGGTCCGTTCGCTGGCCGACTGGATGATTAGTACCCCATCGAACCGTCCCGGCGAACCTCAGGTAGTCTTACGAGGCCAGGTGCTGGAGCCCCATGATCTGGACTGACATGGTCCAAGCAATATCAACACGACCTGAGGAACACGACCTGAGGAACACGGTCTGGGGTACGACGTCTTGGTATGCCACGGTCCCGCGTAGCTCAATTGGCAGAGCGTCCGGCTGTTAACCGGCAGGTTACAGGTTCGAGTCCTGTCGCGGGAGCACTGTCAGGGTTTTCGATTTCTCGTGATCATTTCTTCGCTCCCGCCCTCGCCCCTGGACGTCCTTCGGCAGTTCGTCCGGCGGGTTGACGGCCTCGCCAATCACGATCACCGCCGGTCGGCTCCTGTTGGCTTCCGGTCCGCTGGGTCCGCCGCACGGCAGGCGCTCTGGAAGAGTGAGGGCATGACCGCCGAGCTGGGAGTCCGCACCGACGGAGGCGACGAGCCGGATACGGCAACCGCGCACAGGATGCTCGGGCTGACGGTCGACGCCTCGGCCGCAGGCGGCAGCCTCGTCGTCGACCAGCGGCTACTCAACTCCGGCGGGACGCTGTGGGGTGGTTGCGGGTTGGCCGTGGCGATGACCGTCGGCGAGACCGTCCTCGACCGGAGCTGCCTGTGGGCGACCGTCCAGTACATCTCCCCCATAACCGTCGGAGAACGGCTGGACCTGCACCTCGACGTGGGCCAGCACGGGCGGAGCCTGTCGCAGGCATCCGTACGTGGCACCGTCGACGGGCGGCTCGCGTTGCTGGCCATGGGCACCTTCGGTGGTCGCCCGGACCATGGCCGACAGTTCACCACGGCGCCCGAGGAAATACCACCCCCGCAGGACTGCCCCGCGCGGTCCACCACCGGTCTCGGACGCCCGATGCAGGGGATGCTCAGCCAGATCGAGCAGCGATGGGCACGTCCGCTGGACCCGACGCCGGGCAGCAACCCGGGTTCGGGTCACTGCATGTTGTGGGCACGGCTACGTCAGCCCCTGGTGACCTCGTCGGTGTCGCTGGCGATCCTCGCGGATCTGGCCCCGGCCGCCGTCACCATGGCGGTGACCGAACCGGTGTACACCCTGAGCCTGGACAACAGCCTCCGGGTCGGGCGAATCACGCAGAGCGACTGGGTGCTGGTCGACGCTCGGGTCGATGCCGTGACACGCAACGTCGCGCAGGTCAACGCCCGGATCTTCGACCAGGGCGGACAGCTGCTGGCGATCGCCAGCCAGTCCGCCAAACTGCTCCCCCCGGCTCGGATTCCCCGGCCGTGACGAGCGGGCGGGACGAGACAGCCATCCCGCCCGCTCGTCCCGCCCGCGCTGCCGACTCAGCTCCAGGATCAGGGATTGCTGATCGTCAGTCCGTATTCCGCACCGTTGTTGTTGTCCCAGTCACCGTTGTTGTTGCGGAAGGTCATTTTCAGATCGGCGTCGGCGGGAACCTGTGGGATCTGCGCCATCCATGAGCCGTTCCGCCGGCTCATCATGGTGCTCTGGATATTCCGCCAGTTGGAGCTGCCCCCGTCGGTGGTACCCCAGTGCATCGTGATGTCCGCGCCCCTGCCCGCGAGCGGCCCGGTGTAGTTCACCGGCAGCTGCTCGCCGACGATCGCAGGACCGGCGGTGACAGCGGCGGCGGGCGCTCGCCAGGAGGCTCCGACCGGCGGCTTACCGGTACGCACCATCTCGAACAGGTTCCGCTGCCCCTCCGGGGTCAGCGCGGTGATGTAGTGCAACGGGAAATGATCGTCCAGTGAGTACGTGAACGGTACATCGCGGAGTAGCTTGATCTTTCCTGCCATGAAGTCGATCAGGGGCTCGATGAGCTGCCAGAGCGCCGGAACCTGTTGCGCCGGCGGTAGCTGGTCGGTCCAACGGCCGTTCAGGTCCTGATTGTTCGGCTGCACGACCGGGAACGGGGACTGCGGCCGTATCGTCACTCCCCGGCCGAGCACCCTGATGTCGAGGCGGTCTGGAACCATTCTGACGGCCATGCCGGGCACCCAGGAGTTGAACCGGCGCTGCCCGATATTCGCAACGATATTCCCGCTGACCGGGTACCGGAACTCGCGACCGAAGTGGGCGAATCTACCCGATGCGCGCGGCGGGAGGTGGGGGACGACATCGCGGTCGTAGATGTACCGGATGAAATTGTCCCTGAGGAGTTCCAGCCGGTTGTCCCGGAGGAACCTGATCCGGTCACAGGCCTTGGCAAACGCATGATCCCCAACCATGGGCTGGCCGAACGTGTAGACGGCTCTGAGCCTGCCTGCGATGTCATGATAGGCGGGATCTGTCGTCAGCATGACGGCCGCCATCGCGGCCATCGCCCCGCCCAGGCCATGCCCGGTGATGTAGAGCGCTTCAAGGCTGTTTTCCGGGTCGGGTCTGTTTGCGTCAACCGACTGCCCGTTCACCGCCCGCCGCAGGGACTTCACCACGTGGTCGAATGTCGCACGTGTATTACCGTAGAACCCCTGATGGACGAACTTGTCGCCGTCCCCCGGAAGGTTCGGCAGAACTACTCTTTCGGGTTCGACGTCGACGTCGGTGAGCCAGTCGATGGGCTTCAGCGGCGAGATGCCCCGATAACACAGGATCACGACCCTGCCGTCCGCGCTCTGGACCAGAACCGCGTGTGAGTCGACCAACAGTACGTCGACCGTTCTGGAGATCATGAGGCAGTGACTGTCCACAAACCCCATTTCCACCATCCGCTCCGCCAGGACGTCCTGATCCGAGTACGCGTACGCCGCGCACGTGGCGAGCGTCTGTGTGACGGAGCCCGGAATCGCCGGATCGTCGTTCGCATGGGGGTCCAGGAAATCATCCATAATATCAGGATAGACGGTCATGGTAAGCCTCACTTCTCGCGCTTGGGGGCAATTATCCGTGCCGTCATGGCGTTGTTTGTGAGGGTCACATGACTGTCATCGCCCGCGGGCGGGGATCCGCGAAGATACCCGTCGAGAAAGGCTCCTCACAGCTACGGCCAGGCAGCACCCGACGCTCCCGATCCGGGCAGTCGACAATCCTGACCATCCCAAACCACACTCCGCGGCGACAACTATTCGGGATCGACAACCACACCGATTATGCAAGAGGTGGCCGTTGCCCGCACTCCGATCGACGAGGAGCATCCTTGGTCCGGAATTCCGGATTTCCATCGGAGTTGCCGGCACGGCAGCGCCGGATCACTACCATGATTGCCGGTGCCGCGGCCAGCGCCGCGGCATCAAAAAAACCGTACCCGCCGGCTGCTCCGCTCGGCGGGTTTCCCATCGACACCAGGCCGGTCGGGTCATGCGATGACCAGGCCCAGGTTCCCAGGGCTGTACCGAGCTGCTCAAGATAGGTGACTATCAGAAAAGCGCCGACGTATACGAGTGGCTGTCGCCCACGCCACAGGAAAAGGACGAGGCAACCGAACCAGAAAGCGCCGAGTGCATCCGGCCGACCACTGAGAAAAAGTCCCCAGAAGGAGTAGACACCGCCGATCACGACGGTGCCCGCCACGAGTACGCCGCGGGCCGCTCCGAACAGTCGTGACCGCCCGAGCGCAAGCGCACCGAGATACACCAGACCATGCCCTGGCGGCACGAAGGCCGGAACGTTGTGCAAGCGATATGTGTAGACACCCAGGGTCGGAGAGAATGCATACTCGACCACTGTCGCAAATGCTACGACCACGGCGATCTGGGCACGCGTCGCCGAACTCTCCGAACGCAGCAACAGGACCAGCACGATCCAGGTGAACACGCCCAGGGCACGTTGGTGCCACACACCCGAGTTGACGTCCAGCAGAAGTATGGACGGTATCCAGACAACAACCACAACCGCAACCGCGATGTCATGGGAGACCAGCATCCGGAGTGCCTGGGCAGTCCGACCACCTGCGGCGCGGTCCGGATCCGACCGCAGGGGATCCGACCGCAGGGGATCCGGGACGACGTGGGCGGGTATCCCGGCCGCCCGACCGACAGCCTGCCCTTCACGCGTAGATGTGCGTAGAAACGTCACCGCGTCCCAGCCAGGATCCGTCGCATCATCAGACACTCCTTCGAGCGGACCTCACGGTCCTGCCACCGCTGATTCGGCAGGGCCGAACCACTCAATCAGTGAGGTACATCACGCCACGGCGACCGGGACGCAACGGCCGGGCGCTACCAGGGCATCCGGGTGTCACCAGAACACGGGTAACCAGGACGCGACCTCGACGGAGCGCTCTCGTACGGGTGGAAAGGCGGACACTGTAGATGTGGAGATTCCGGGACCGCATCGGTTGGCATACACCGCCGAGCTGGTGCAACTACGTGTGGTTCTGGGCCAGCTGGCGAGTGAGGCCAGCCACATCGTAACGAGTGCGACCGCGACGGTGGCCGGTTCGGTCTGCGACCGGGTCCGGAGCAGCGACGTGCACACCGCCGTACAACGCCTACGAGACCACTGCCGGAAACTGGACGACAAGATGGTCGTGCTGCTGGCCCGCCAGAGCCCGGTGGCCGGGGATCTGCACCTGGTCGTCGCGATGCTGCGGATCGCCGGAACGGTGGAACGGATGGGGGAGCTTGCCGATCACATCGCCGCCACCGCCGACCTACGAACGCCTTCCCCCGTGGTCCCGGCCCCGCTACGCCCCACCGTCGCCCGCCTCGGCGGCCTGAGCGCCGACCTCGCCCGCCGGCTCGCCGCCGCGATCGTCAACGACGATCCGACAGCAGCGCGGCGGATGGAGAACGCCGACGACCATATCGATCAGATACACCGGCAGCTGCTGGCAACCCTGACCGACCCTGCCTGGCCACACGGGATCCAGGCCGCCGTCGACCTGACCCTGCTGTCCCGCTACTACGAACGCTTCGCCGACCAGGCCGTCACCGCCGCCCGGCAACTCGGCCGCGTCCACCCCGGCGTCCCGTAGCCCTCATCGCGCAGACTCTCACTCCCGTTGCATCCCGCCGGCCGCCAGAAGATCGGAAGAAACCCCCCGTCTCCTGGAAGCACCATCCGGACAGGCGACCTCCGCGGCGAGCAGTGCGACGTCGTCGTTCAGCGATGACGCGGTCCAACGCCGGAGCTGCCGCACGAGCACGCTGAGGGATTCCTCGAGAGACACGTGCCGGAGAGCGGCCTCGGTGGCAGACAGGAGGGGGAAGAACTCGCCCGTCACCGGATGACGCGCCTCGGTGAGCCCGTCAGTGTAGAAGAGCAGCCGATCGCCTGACCGAAGGCTGTACCGGGTGACGACCATGCCGTCGGCGCCGAAACCGAGAGGTGGCTGCCGGGAGGCGACGGGGACCAGCCGGATGGCGCCGTCGCGGAGCAGGACAGGGTCGGGATGGCCCGCGTTGACCATCAGAAGGCAACCGTTGTCTATCTCGGCGAAGACGGCGGTGACGAAATCCTCAGGACCGCTGACCTCCATGACTTCCCCGTCAAGAACCGCCATGACACCAGCGGGATCCTCCACCCGCCGCGCGATCACTCGGAAGCAGCCCATCACCCGGCTGGCGATCCGGACGGCGTCAAGACCCTTGCCACGCACGTCGCCGATCAGAATTCGAGTACCCCAGGGACTGTCCACGACCTCGTACAGATCGCCGCCGACGCTCGCCTCCGCCGCGGCACTCTCATAACTCACGGCAAGGAGAAGCTCCCCGGACGAAGCTGGTACAGCGCCGAGGATGGCACGCTGCGCCACCTCCGCCACATGGGTGATGTTCTTCAGCTTCGCTTCCCGCCGAGTCCGGTCGTGGCTGGCCGCGACAGCGAGAACGCCGCCCACCGCGATACCGCACAGACGGATCACCTGGGCCGCCACGCCACCGGCATAGTCGCCGGTGTAGAAACCGTTGCGGGCTCCGAGTAGCGAGCCGACCGCCACCGCCACCACCGCGTAGACCGTGGTCATCCGAGGACCGGTCAGGATGGCGGCGAGCATCGGGCTGATGACGCTGAGTGCAAGAATGACGTATCTTCGGTCGCCGAACAGATCAATGACGATTACCGCTGCGAGCACGAACAGCGGCGCGAGCGGACGTGCCCAGCTCGCTGCTCGCAGCCGTGGCATACCGCCACTCGTTCCCCGTCAGGACCGGCCGAAAGCCTCCAGTATGGTTGACAGCCGGTTTCGTGGCCTCGTCCCGGACAATTGCGATCTTATCGGCGGGACTGCCGGGCCGCCGGTATCGAGTAACGCCGTGTCCGCATCCGGTCAACCGGCACAGCGGTGGGTACAACGAGTGGATGACTGTCTCTCCCACCGCCACCGTGGTCCTGGAGCCCGCCGCCCGCACATTCGTCGAGGCCACGGCCAACCCGCCGTACCCGTTCGACCTCGGCCCGGTCGAAGGGCGCAGGGCCCTCGACGAGCTTCAGGACGGCGGCATCCCCAGGCCCGACATCCCCAGGCCCGACGCGGACATCGAGGACATCGGTGTTCCCGGCGGCCCGAACGGCGAGGTCCCCGTGCGCATCGTACGGCCCAGGGGGGCGACCGGGACGCTGCCGGTCATCGTCTACATCCACGGCGCCGGCTGGGTCTTCGGCGACACCCACACCCATGACCGCCTGATCCGTGAGCTCGCGGCCGGCACCGGCGCGGCCATCGTGTTCCCCGACTACCGCAGATCACCCGAGGCCCGCTACCCGGCAGCGCTCGAGGAGTCGTGGACGACCGCACGCTGGGTGGTGGAGCAGGGTGGCAAGCACGGCCTCGACAGCACGCGGCTGGCGGTCGCCGGGGACAGCGTCGGCGGAAACATCGCCATCGCGCTGACGCTGCTGGCCAAGGAACGCGGCGGCGTCCCGTTCGTCGCCCAGGTGCTGTTCTACCCGGTGACCGACGCGTCGTTCGACACCGACTCCTACCACCGGTTCGCCGAGGGGTACTTCCTGCGCCGCGACAGCATGCAGTGGTTCTGGGACCAGTACACGACCAACGACGACGAACGCGCCCAGATCACCGCCTCGCCGCTGCGCGCGACCACCGAACAGCTCGCCGGGCTGCCCCGGGCACTCGTCATCACCGGCGAGGCCGACGTCCTGCGGGACGAGGGCGAGGCGTATGCCGCGAAGCTGCACCAGGCCGGTGTCGACGTCACCGCCGTCCGCTACGAGGGCATCGTCCACGACTTCGTGATGCTCGACGCGCTGCGGGAGACCAACGCCGCCGGAGCCGCGATCGCACAGGCGATCAGCTATCTGAAGGATGCGCTCGGCACCTGACCCCGCGCGGGGAGCCGTGCACCACCGCGGTGTGAGCGCCACGAAACCTGTGGCGTTCATCGTTCTTCACCGCCCCGTCGGGGGCGTCGCGGATCTGCTGGCCGAGTGCACCGCCTGGGTCCAGCTACCACCGGCGCCGACAAAGGCAACATCGCGTCTGCCCACGCTGGTCCGCGAGGTCCGCCGGCTGACCGGTTGGTCGCAACGGGACCTCGCTGACATACTCGGCACGTCGCACACGACGGTACGCAAACTGGAGACAGACGGTCGCGTCACCGCCCGCTCGCGCGAGACGGCCGCGCGCGTCGCCCCGTTGCACGGGGTCCTGAGCCGGCTTGCCCGCGCCGCAGCCTGCCGTGCCATCCGACTGCCATCGCGACAGCGCCCGCGCCTCCGGCTGGCGGCAGGGCTGCCGGATTGACGTCGCCCTTCCGATCATCCATATTGCGGCCGCGTCGGACGGGAAGCCCACCCGCGTCCAGGACGTCCACTCCGAGTGGCTGCTCGCCGACCAGGACTGCGACCTCGCATGGAAGGCTGTGCGCGGCAGCGGCTACCTCCTGGAGCTACGCCCCGTCTTCTACGACGACCCGCCGGATGACTGGGGTATCCGCAATCCCCGGTTCCTCCTCGCGGACGACGGCGGCCACACGGATGCCTACGGCGCCGGCCTTCACCGGGTCATCGAGGTGTGTAACGAGGCGTTGGCCACCGGGCTGGTCTGTGCGCTGCGCTACAAACGGCATTACTACACCGCCCAGGGCCTCGGGTCCGGCGAGGTGACGCCGGAGTTCGCCCAGCACGCGGCGGAGGAGCAGGACCATGCCGACGACCTGCGGACCTTCCTGGGGAAAACGGAGCCCTGACCGACCTTCATGGCAGGGGCGGCTCCGCCGGATGGGCCCGCGCCCCCGGCAAGTCGCGCCACGGGGACGCTGCTGCGAGGAGGGCGGCTCGTTGGCGAATCAGGGAATACTGTGCCCCCCCCCGGAGAAATCGGACTTCTCCAGGGAGCGTTGCGTGTCGTGTCTGCGGTAGCGCAGCGTCGGGGTGTTGATGAGCACGCCGGCGGACAGGGCCGAACCTGCCATCAGCGTCGCGGTGTCTTCGACGCCGCGCAGAGCGGACCATCCGCCGAGTGCGAGCAGCAGGCTTCGATGCCACATCACGCCGGCGGGATGCACGGGCAGCCGATATGCCTCGGGTGGGCTGGTCGTCCATGCGGCCGGCAACGCCCCGCGTGGCAGCACTCCGGCCGACAGCGGCAGGGGATGCCCCCGCAGGGTGCCGTCCGGGAACAGGTCCCGTGCATGGCCGACGGCGAACCCCACCCACGGATGCGCTCGTAGCGCGTCGGCGAGGGTCGCGAGCGCGTGGTCCTCCAGTTCGTCGTCGGCGTCGAGGTTCTGCACCAGCGGTGCGGCGCATCTGCCGAGCGCGATGTTGCGCGCTACGGCGGGGCCCTCGACCGTGCCGTGAACCGCGGTCCGCACCCGGTCGTCGACGGCGGCCCCGCAGGCCACCAGTGCGTCGAGGACGTCCGCGGGAGGGCCGTCCACCTGCACCCGCCAGGTCCAGTCCCGGTGGGTCTGGCGGCGCAGCGACGCCCATGCGGCGGGGATGTAGCGGGCGTAGGCGGCGTGCACCGCCGTCACCACATCCACCTGCACATTCGCAGTATGTACCGGAAGGATGCCACATGTGTGATAAATACCTGTCCAAGAGGGCGAACCGAGGGGACGCATGAACATCACTTCGATCGTCGCGCAGCTCGATCAGGCGCCGACGGCCGACT
>NZ_CADDZT010000080.1:54870-56651 GCF_902812655.1 Candidatus Frankia meridionalis
GCGAGTCGGTGGCTTCCACCCTGTTCGACGCGGGCGTGGAGCCGCCGTTCGACGTTGCGTCCGCGGACTTCGTCGCGGACCCGTGGCTGATCTGCGCGGACAGATACTGGCGTCGCCGTTTCCTTCAGGAGCCAACCGTGGAGGTCGCGGCCCAGTGCGCCCGGTGGCTCGGTGAACACGCCGCCGGCGCCCATCGCACCGACATCGCCGAGAAATGGTCGCTCGGGTACGCCTTCATCACCAAGGAGACCGTCGAGTCGCGTGAGGACCTGACCCTTGCCACCGGTCGGATCATCGAGCGCTTTCAAGGTTCCGGCGACATCTGCTTTTTCGCGACTCTCTACCATGCCGGCAAGCTCCGGGCGAACTTCTGGTTCGACGAGCTGTACCAGTTCCTGGAGGCATCGCTGCTCGCGGTCGCCGCCGATCAGCACCGCCGCGACCCACTTTTCATCGGGCTGCGCGCGTTCGCCGCTTTCGGCAGCCGGACGATCACCACCGAATATGCGACCGAACTCCTCGATCAGGCGTGGACGGCATCCCCGAGGTCGCGACACGTCGTCGATGTCTGCTTGAACGCGCTGTGGGCGGCAGTGCCGTTCGACGAGCAGGGAGCGCAGCTGCGGCGGCATGCGGGTGAGGCGGTCGCCGAGTATCCCGACGACCATCTCTTCCGCTTCCGGCTCGCGACCGGACAACGCATGTGCGGACGCTACGACGAGGCCCTCGCGAGCATCGACACCGCACTCCGACTACTACCCGCGATCGGCAGCCGCGTAAGCCACAAACTGCTACAGGAACAGTACCTGAACGAACGCGAGATGATCAAGGAAGGTCGTCAGCGAGCCAGCTGGGCTGGCGAACAACGGGACCGGTGGCGCCAGCAGGAAAACGCGAACCGAGACCTGCGCCACACACTGCAGACCTCCGCCATCCGCGCGATAGAACTCGTCACCATATTCACCGCAGCCATCGCGTTCGCCATCGGCTCACTCCAGATAACCCTCAGCGGCACGTTGACGCTACGCGACCGCGTCTGGCTGCTCGTGACACTCGGCGCCGGACTGCTACTTTTCGCCCTCGTCATCATCGCCGGAACCTGGGTCATCAGCAGCCGACGTCGAACACGCCCGTAATAGCTCAGGATGAGCCTCATGTCGGGCCGGTCTGGATCCGACAATCAGCTACGGCGATCCAGGTTCAGGAATCACCCGTCGAATCATATTTCCAGGTTGGGCTTGCCGACCCCGCTGCTCCCGTTTCACTCGGGCGGGGTGATGCGGCGGCGGCCCCGCGCGGACAGGCTCGGGTAAGGAGCCGTTCCGGGAGCAATGCGTCCTGGGTCGTGCTGGTAACGGCGCCTGAAACCGTCCTCCGATCGGCGACAAGGTGACAGATGATGATCGCTCAGGAATCCCCGCAGGGAATTCAGCTCAGCCGAGGACTCCTGGTAGGAGGGGGCGCGATGGTCGGGATCGGCGGTCTGCTGGGGTTCGCCGGCATCGCGCTCGTCGGCTCCGCTCTGGTCTCGGCGACACAGCGGTGGGTACAACAGCTTGAGCTGCCACCCAGCGAGATCGCAAAGCTCAAGTGGCAGCAGGCCCGAGCGGCCACAACCGCCGGTGCCAGGGCATGGCAGAGCGGACCACCGACCGAATCTCCTTCATAGAAGTACCGCGGTAGTCCGCCATCTCGGGCAGCGCGACCAGACCCTCGCGTCATACAGTCGCCCGGGTGAGGGTGCTGGTTACCGGCGGCACCGGCAAGGTCGGCAACGCGGT
>NZ_CADDZT010000080.1:56911-61364 GCF_902812655.1 Candidatus Frankia meridionalis
GCCTCGCCGAGTTCAGGCATTTCCACGACGGTGACACCGGCCGCGGTGAGCAGTTCGTGGCCCTGGCAGTCGGCGACGAACAGGCTGGGTTCCCGCCAGGCGATGACCACCCTGGGGATCTTCGCTTCCAGGATGAGCTGGGTGCAGGTACGCGGCCGGGACTTACGCTGCGAGCAAGGTTCAAGAGTGCTGTAGATCGTCGCGGTGGCGAGCCGAGGATCATCGGGAGCGACCTTCGCGAGCGCGGACTCCTCGGCGTGCACCGCGTCGTCGACCTCGCGGGAGAACCCGAACGCGATCTCCTCGCCGTTCTCGTCAACGATGACGGCACCCACCGAGTAGGCGCCGGTGGCCGGCGGGCAGCGGTAGGCGAGCTCGATAGCCCACGTCATCCACCGATGATCATCGAGCTGGGCCATCAAGGGCTCGTCCTTCCTTGGGCGGGTCCGGCGGCCGTCGGAGACGGTGTACCAGATGGCCGGTGGACGGCTCGCTCGCTGTCAGACAGTGGCCGTGGGGATCTGGTCCATCTCCTGCCGGAACTCGCGCACCTGGGGGACAGTCTGCCACCCGGCGACCGCCTCGTTCAGCGTCTACAAGCTGTTCATGATCCGATTGGAGTGGGTGTGGAGGCCGATCGGAAGCGCGCGCAGGCCCAGCGTCGCGGATGGCGGTCTGTCCGCCGCGGGGCAGTTTGAGCAGACGGGCGTCGAAGCCGGCAACGCGGTCAACTTCCTCCACGGCGCCTCCGTGGGCACGTTCATCTTCCTGGTCCAAGCCGAGATATTCGCCGGGATCAGGATGCTCACCCGCGGCGACCTCGCCCCCGGCATGCACGAGGTTCCCGCGGCCGACCGCGCCGCGATCGCGGCAATCTGGCTCTCCTACTTCAACAGGTGATCGACTTGGCCATCGCGGCAGACCACATCCGCACCACGCTGACCACCTACCTCGACACGCATCCCGAGGACAAACCCGACCTCGCGCCCGTTCTCGACCTCCTCGACGGCGGGGCCGACCTCACCTCCCGCAAGGAGTTCCGCGGCCACGTAACCGCCGGCGCGATCCTCGCCGACACCGACGGGCGCCTCCTGCACATCCACCACCGAGCACTGGACATGTGGCTTCTGCCCGGTGGCCATCTCGAACCGCAGGACACCTCGCTGCTGGGAGCTGCGCTGCGTGAACTCGCCGAGGAGACCGGCATCCCCGCCGACGCGGTCACCCCCGCAGACGGGCACCCCATTCACATCGACGTTCACCCCATCCCCGCCCGTACTCCCAGCAGATCGCTCGCTGGCGCTCCCGATCCGCTGGGTCCCCCGGACGCCAAGGGCGAGCCGGACCACCAGCACGTCGACTTCCGGTTCCTCTTCCGCACCACCGCCGACGTCCGCCAACTCCAGAGCGACGAGGTCACCGCCGCGACCTGGCGTGAGATCCACACCCTCAGGGACGCCACGCTGCGACAGCGCATCGCCGCAGCCCTTCGCTGACACCCGACCATCCGCCCTGCGCGCATCCCGCCCCGGACGCGCGCAGGGGCGGGCCCCCATCACCGTCACTCACGCACGCTGCACGTGCCTAACGTCCCTGAACGACACGCAACCCCTCAAAAACTCGCCGAACTCGGCGCCATCGGCCACGGCCCCGCCGGACCCGGGGTGGCAGACCGGCTCTGCGATCAGATCCGCATCTGGGGAGGCGACCGGAAAGCCCGCCCGGTCATCAACGTCCACCCGGCCGGCACACCGGACGAGCGTCTCCCCAACGGTCTCATCATCGACAAACCACACAGCCGGATGACCCTCACCTGGTAAGCCGGCTAACCGGCCCCGTTCCTTCAGAGATGACCGGCGAAAACGCGATCAAGGTCTATGCCCGATATGGCATCAACCTCAACGCGATCCCGGAGCTTCGTTTCCCCGAACGCACCTGATCCTCCGCTGGAGGGTGGCAGGGCTATCAGGCGCAGACGTCCTAACCGATCTCCATGGTGCGCTGGTCGTCCCGCTTCCATGCCCGTTGGAAGTCCGGGAGCCGCACCTTCCCCGAGCCCACGGCCGACGGCGAAATGGTAGCGGTCTCCTCGAACGGCACGGCGGTGGTCCGGGCGATCCCCCTCTTAACCGCCCGGACCGGGACCAATCTCGGACCGCCAACGCCAACAGGGCAAACAATTTTCTGATAATCAGGGTTATCGGTTGACTCAGAGTCTTTTCTGACCTTTTGGCTCGTATGCTGGCCGGGGTCCGGCGCCCGGTGGTGACGACCTGGCGGCGCCGTCACAAGGACTTCCCGCAGCCGGCCGTCAGCCAGGCCGGCGGTCCGCTGTTCGACGCGCGGGCGGTCGTCGCCTGGCTCGTCGGCTCCGGCCGCGCCGAGCAACGGCAGATCGAACCGGATCTGCGGCTCACGGCTACCCGCCGGACGCCGAGAAGACCGCGATCGAGCTGGTCCTCGCGCAGATGGAAACCTTCGCCGAGGACTGGTCACCCGTCACCGACCGTTGACCGTTGACCAAGTCGGCTTCGTCGTCCGGCTCGACGGCAATCGAGGTACCCGTATGAAGGTCGCGCTATCCGGCTCCACAGCAATCGAGGTACCCGTATGAAGGTCGCGCTGCTCGCCCCGGTGGCGTGGCGTACCCCGCCACGGCACTACGGCCCGTGGGAGCAGATCACCAGCCTGCTCGCGGAGGGGCTGGTCGCGTGCGGCGTCGACGTCACCCTGTTCGCGACGCTGGACTCGCTGACGGCCGGCACACTGGACGGGGTGTGCCCGCACGGCTACGCAGAGGACCCGACGCTCGACGGCCGGGTATGGGAGGCGCTTCACGTCGCGCACGCCCTGACCCGGTCGGGCGAGTTCGACCTGGTGCACAACCATCTCGACTGGCTGCCGCTGGCGTTCGCGGCGCACGCCCGCGCGCCGATGGTCACAACCGTCCACGGCTTCTCGGACCCCCGGATCGTCCCGGCGTACAGGCGGGCGGGGTCGGCGTACGTGTCCATCTCCGACGCCGACCGCAGCCCGGACCTGGACTACGTCGCCACGGTCCACCACGGCATCGACCTGGATGCCCTACCGTTTTCGGCCGCCGGTGGAGAGGACCTGGTCGTCCTCGGCCGGGTCCATCCGGACAAGGGCACCGCGGTCGCGATCGACATCGCCCGCCGCGCCGGCCGGCGTCTGCTGATCTGCGGCATCGTCCAGGACGAACGTTACTTCGCCGAGGAGGTGCAGCCGTACGTCGACGACGACTGGGTCCGCTACCTCGGCTCGGTGGGACCGCGCCGGCGCGCCGAGGTGCTCGGCTCGGCGGCGGCCCTGGTGCACCCCGTCGCGTTCGACGAGCCGTTCGGGCTTGCGGTGGTCGAGGCGATGGCCTGCGGGACACCCGTCGTGGCATACCCGCGGGGGGCCATGCCGGAGGTCGTCGACGAAGGGGTGACCGGGTTCCTGGTCGACGGGCCGGCGGCAGCCGCGGAGGCGGTCGACTTGGCCGCCGGCCTGGACCGCGCCGGCTGTCGCGCGGTTGCGCAGCGACGGTTCTCCGCGGCCCGCATGGTCGCCGACTACCTCGCCGTGTACCGACGGCTGCTCGGCTCCGGCTGACCCGGCCGGCCCGGCCGGCCGCTCACGACCGCGCCGCCGGGGAACATGGTCATGCAGGACGGGTCATGCAGGACGGGTCATCCGGGCGAGCAGCGGCCCGACCGGGAGGCTGGCCACCCCGACACGGGCGTCGCCGATCCCGTAGGGCAACCACAGGCGGCCGTCGTGGACCAGCCCGCCGCAGGAGTAGACGACGTTGGGGACGTAGCCGTCGGCCTCGGGTCTGCGTGGGGTGAGCAGCGGCTCCGGCAGCGTCGCCAGTACGGTGCTCGGATCGTCGAGGTCGAGCAGGATCGCCCCGATGGTGTAGGTGCGCATCGGTCCGACACCGTGGGTGAGCGTCAGCCAACCCGCCGGTGTCTCAATGGGCGACCCGCAGTTGCCCACCTGCAGGAGCTCGAAGGACGCCCGGGGCGAGTGGATCCGACGGCCCGGCTCCCACGCCTGGCCGTCGTCGGAGGTTGCCACGCTGGTGGTCTCGCCGTCGGAGCGGCACAGCGCGAGGTGCCGGCCTGCGACAAGCCGGGGGAACAGCGCCATGCCCTTGTTCCGTGCGGCTGTCCCGGTGAGCGGCGAGGCGGTGAAGACCCGCAGGTCGGGGCTGGTCAGCAGCCGCGGGGTGATGTGCTGGCCGTCATAGGCGGTGTAGGTCGCCCGGTAGTCGGCGGTCCCGTCCGGCGCGACGAAACGAACGAACCGGGCGTCCTCCATGCCGTTGCTCTCCGCAGCCACGGCCGGCCACAGCACCCGCTGCGCCACGGCGCTGGCCGGCGGGAACTCGACCCGCTGAAGCAGACCGGCCACGGCCCGGATCCCGGCCATGATCCCGGGTGCC
>NZ_CADDZT010000080.1:61715-62369 GCF_902812655.1 Candidatus Frankia meridionalis
GGCGCCCGCACCCGCGACGCCACGACGCCAGCGTGTCGCACCAGGATGCCCCGGTAGTCGTGGTGACGTGGGGTGAAGTGCCGCAGCAGGCCGGCGACGAGACCCTCGACCTCGTCCTCTGGCAGGGCGAGTACCCGGTCGACGATGCCGGCGGCTCGGGAGTGCACTTCGCCCCCCTCCTCGCCGGGGAGGAACAGCTTCGCGATGACTCGACCGGGATCCGCGGACAGCGCCAGTGGATGCCGGGTGACCAGGTCGATCTCCGGATCGATCTCCGGATCGATCTCCAGGCTCGGGGTCCCCGGTTCGCTCCGTCGGTCGCTCGCTTCACGACCGTGCTCGGCCCTCGGACCACTGCGCTCGCGCCCTTGCCCGCTCACGGTGCCGCGACCAGTCGGCGGGCAT
Source organism: Candidatus Frankia meridionalis (assembly GCF_902812655.1). Classification (GTDB taxonomy): domain Bacteria; phylum Actinomycetota; class Actinomycetes; order Frankiales; family Frankiaceae; genus Protofrankia; species Protofrankia meridionalis. The sequence continues at coordinate 62,121 of NZ_CADDZT010000080.1, forward strand.
GCTGGGCCGTCGACAGCCACGCGAGGGTGGACTCCGCTCCCTGGTTGGTGTTGCGGCCATCCCGCTCGAGGCCGTCGCAGCCCCCGCCGGTGGCGGTGTCGAGCAGTGGCGTGGCGCTGTCGTTGTCGCCGAGGAACCACGCCTCGGCACGGCGAAGCCCGGTCAGCCACCGCGGCTCACCGGTGAGGTCGTATGCCCGGGCACAGGCGTCGGCGAGAGCCGCGGCCTCGATGGGTTGCTGGTCGAAGC
>NZ_CADDZT010000081.1:0-2949 GCF_902812655.1 Candidatus Frankia meridionalis
CCCTTCTGAGGGATACCGAGACCCTTTTCCCGTGGGTGTGGGTGTGGGTGTGGGCGCGCCGCCGTTCTGGTTCAGATGGGCAGCCCGACACCGGCGACGGGGGTGAGGATGAAACCCTTGCCCGGCTGTTCCATCAGCGCGTTCAGCCGTGCGCCGACCTCCCGCATGACCGGGCCCTTTCCGTGGGCCTCGAAAGCCGTTTCGTCCGGGTACAGCTCGTAGAAGGCGAAGGACCCCGGCTTGTCGGCGCGCTGGTGGGAGACGTGCACCAGGGCATCCGGTTCCTCGGCCTTCATGGCCGTGCTGATCTCGTCCAGGATCCCGATCGCCTCGTCGGCCTTTTCCGGTGGCACCGAGAAGGTGAACATGACTGCTATAGAGGGCATGGACCGCTTCCTTCTATGACGCTTGTAGGGCCGTCTATGACGCCTGTAGGGCCGCGACGATGTCGGGCCACAGCAACTGGTCGGACTCGTACGGGGTGTTGAGGGTGATCCGGGTCATGACGTCGCCGTAGCGCCGGATGATTTCAGAGGCGACCTTGTCGGGCTCACCCACGACGGCGAAGGTGTTCAGCACCTCGTCATCGACGAGGTCGCCCATCTCGTCCCATGCGCCCCGCTTGGACAGCAGGTTGAGCTCCTCCTGTAGGTCACCCCAGCCGTGTATCTCCAGGACGGGCCGGTAGGCGGGGGTGGAGGCGTAGAACGCCAGCTGCTTGCGCGTCCCGCGCGCGGCGGCGGCGAGTTCCTGCTCGTCGCGGCCGGTGACGACGAAGGGCGCCCCGGTGATGGTGAAACCATCCAGGGTCCCGCCGGCGGACGTGCGTCCCGTGGCCAGTGCGTGTCCCGTGGCCAGTGCGTGTCCCGTGGCCAGTGCGTGTCCCGTGGCCAGAGTGCGTCCCGTGGTCAGTGCGCGTCCGGTGGCCAGCGCCGGCACCGTCACCTCCCGCAGGAACCGTTCGGTCGTGAAGGGATGGCAGAGGAAACCGTCGGCGACCTCGCCCGCGACCTTCGTCATGAGTTCACCCACGCCCGCGAGGAGCACGGGCGGACGTCCGTGCGGGTTCGGTCCGGGATCGAAGAAGGGCGTCATGAGCGTATGGGTGTAGAACTCACCGCGGAAGTCGAGGGCGGCGCCGTCGTTCCAGCAGTCCCAGATCGCCCGGATCGCCAGGACGAGCTCACGCATGCGGGCGGCCGGCTGCGACCAGGGCATGCTGAAACGGCGCGTGATGTGGGGCTTGATCTGAGTGCCGAGCCCGAGGAGGAACCGGCCGCCGCCGACCAGTTGGAGATCGTTCGCGGCCACCGCGAGGTTCATGGGGTTGCGGGCGAAGGCGACCGTGATGCTCGTCCCGACCTCGATGCGGGTCGTGCCCGCCGCCGCGAGGGCCACGCCGATCAGCGGGTCGTGTGCGGTCTCGCCGAGCCAGAGGCCGTCATAGCCTCGAGCCTGGGCGTCCTGCGCCAGGGCTGCCGCGCCTGTCGGACCGACCACCCCACCCGAATCGACCTTCACCTGTCACCGTCTCCCCGCCAGGCGCGTCCGATCTTAGAGTTAGACTATCAAGCGCATTGCACTACAAGTGCGATCAAGCGTAGCGTCTGCAGCCACGATCCCGACGGCATCCGTCCTGATACGGACGGTTTGGTTGCCCCATGTTTCCGGTGTTTCACCCTGTGTTGTCTGTGGGTCGTGCATGTTGTCCCAGGGGTTTACAGTCCGCCCCGGCCGAAGGAGTGGTGAAGCGATGGAGACCATCAGCGTCGAGGAAGTGGCTCCGCACGTCACCGTCCTCACCCTCAACAGACCGGACCGACTCAACGCGATCACGCTGAAGATGTACGACGAGATCGAGGATGCCGTCGCCGCGCTGTCCCAGGACGTCTCGACCCGGGTCCTGGTCATCACCGGGGCGGGCCGGGGCTTCTGCTCCGGGCAGGACCTTCGCGACCTCGGCGCGGACCCGTCAGCGTCGGAGCTCGGCCGGATCCAGTTCGGGATGGCCTGGCAGTCGCGCGCGTCCCACCTGATCAGGGCCATCCACGAACTCCCCCAGGCGGTCATCGCCGCGGTCAACGGCCCGGCATCCGGAGCGGGCCTGTCGCTGGCGCTCGCTGCCGACATCAGGGTCGCCGCGCGCTCCGCCCGTTTCAACGTCGCGTTCGTCCGGATCGGCCTGTCCGGTGCCGACATGGGCACCAGCTACCTGCTGCCGCGGATAGTCGGGCCGACCGCGGCGGCCGAGATGATGCTGACCGGTCGGTTGATCGACGCGCAGGAGGCGCATGACAACGGCCTTGTCCTGCGGATCGTCGACGACGGCAAGGTCGTGGACGAGGCGCTGTCGATTGCGTCCGCGATCGTGGCCAACAGTCCCTTCGGCGTCCGGATGACCAAGCAGGTGCTCTGGAACAACATCGATGCCCCGAGCCTCGCCGCCGCCATGGAGCTGGAGAACCGCACCCAGATTCTGGCCAGCCTCACCGAGGACTGCCGCGAGGCGGAGGCTGCCTTCCTCGGGAAGCGCGCCCCGGTCTTCGGCAACAAGTGATCTTTTCGGCAACAGGTGACCGGGTCGGTCGACGAGACGGGCCGGTCGACGAGATGGGCGCGTGACATGACCGACAACCAGGTAACCGGATCCGGCGGGCCGCTTCGCGGGGTGCGGGTGGTCGAGCTCGCCGGCCAGGGCCCCGGTCCGTTCGCCGCGATGCTGCTCGCGGACATGGGGGCGGACGTCGTCTCGGTGGACCGCTCGCCGGACTCCAGGGCCGAGCCGGTACCCGTCCTGCTCGCCCGCGGCAGGCGGACCGTCACCGTCGACCTCAAGGACCCGGCCGACGTGGCCGCCGTGCTCGCGCTCACCGACGTCGCGGACGCCTTCATCGAGGGTTACCGCCCCGGAGTGGCCGAGCGGCTCGGGGTCGGACCCGAAGTCTGCCT
>NZ_CADDZT010000081.1:3513-10668 GCF_902812655.1 Candidatus Frankia meridionalis
ATGACCGGTTGGGGCCAGGACGGTCCCTACGCCCGGGCCGCCGGCCACGACATCAACTACATCGCGCTCGCGGGCGCGCTGGACCCGATCGGGCGTGAGGGGCAGGCGCCGGTCCCGCCGCTGAACCTCGTCGGAGACTTCGGCGGGGGTGGGATGCTGCTCGCCTTCGGCGTGATGTGCGCGCTGTTCGAGGCACGGGCGTCAGGCCTCGGCCAGGTGATCGACGCGGCCATGGTCGACGGTGCCGCGCTGCTGATGATGATGGCGCACGAGATGCGCGCGATCGGCATGTGGGACGGCCCACGGGGCACCAACGCCATGGACACCGGAGCCCCCTTCTACAACGTCTACGAGACCGCGGACGGCCGCCACGTCGCGGTCGGCGCGATGGAGAACAACTTCTACCGCAAGCTGCTGGAACTGGTCGGGCTCGACCCGGTGGACCTGGCGACGCAGTGGGACAGGTCCGACTGGCGACCGATGAAGGCGCGACTCGCCGAGGTGTTCAGGACCCGGACCCGCGACGAGTGGTGCGCACTGCTGGAGCACACCGACGCGTGCTTCGCCCCGGTGCTCTCGATGGACGAGGCGCCTTCGCATCCGCACCTCGCGCGCCGCGGGACCTTCACCGACAGCGGGGGAGTGGTCCGCCCGGCGCCCGCCCCACGTTTCAGCCGCACCCCCGCGTCCACCCCACCCGGGCCGGTCGAGGCGAGTCTCGACGAGGTGCTGGCTGGTTGGGGCATTGCCGCTACGGGGAGCCGGGTGTGACCGCGCAGGTACCCGTCATCGATCGCGACGAACTGGCACGGCGGGTGCTGTCGGCGTCCACTGCGAGTGCTGATGCGGTGAGTGTCGACGACCTGACCGAGTTGACCGGCGGTCACTCGGGCCACACCTTTGCCGCGTCACTGGCGTACCGCGACGGCGTGCTCCGCCAGGTTGTCCTCAAGGTCGCCACGCCGGGGGTGCCTCCCGTCCGTAACCGTGACGTTCTGCGTCAGGCTCGGCTGCTGCGCGCGCTCGCCCCGGTGCCGGACGTGCGGGTGCCCCGGGTGCTGTTCGACGACCAGGGCGTCCCACCGGCCGTTCCACCACTGTTCGCGATGGACTTCGTCGCGGGGGACTCCTACGAGCCGACGACCGACCCGCCCCGAGACCTCCCCGCGACCGCCGTCGCAGGTCGGTTCACCGCCGCCGCGCGCATGCTGGCCGCGATGCAGGCCGTCCCACCCGCCGCACTGGGGTTGGACGACGAACCGCCGGGGTCCCTGCAGGCCGAGGTGGATCGTTGGGAGCGTGCCCTGGACACGGTCGAGGAGGCACTACGCCCACGGCATTCCGAGTGCGCCGCGGTCCTGCGCGCACGGCAGCCCGAGGAGCTGCCCCCGGTCGTCGTGCACGGTGACTGGCGTCTCGGCAACATGCTCGCGGTCGATGGCGACATCGCCGCCGTCATCGACTGGGAGATCTGGTCGGTGGGGGACCCGCGGCTCGACCTCGCGTGGTTCCTGTCGATGAGCAGGGTCAAAGGCAACGCTCTCGCCTTTTACGACCCTCCGGGTCTGCCGTCCACCGAGACCGTCCTTGCCGCCTATGAGCAGGCCCGGGGCGGGAACGTGCCTGATCTGGTCTGGTTCGACGCGCTCGTCCTGTTCAAGTCGGCGGCGACGCTGTCCCTCATCGTCAAGCACAACCGGAGGCGGTCCAGCCCGGACCCTTCCCGCGAGCGCTACGCGGCGCAGATCCCCGGGCTGATCGAAAGCGCCCTGGCGCTCCTGGGCGCAGGACATACCGGATGCGAACCATGAGACAACGCAGGGGTGTGGAGCACGCCCGCAGGCCCCGACGATCGCGAGGAGGACCGACATGGCCGTAACGGAGGCCAGTGCCGGTGCGAACGCCAGCGTACCGTCCGACGACACGGACACGGACACGGACACGGACACCGAGTTCCGAGCCGAGGTGCGCTCGTGGTTGTCCGCCCATCTTGTCGGTGAGTTCGCCGCGTTGGGCACGGGCAACGACCTGGGCGGCCCGGCCGAACTGGGGGTCCGGCGCCGGTGGGAGCGGGAGTTGGCCGCCGGTGGGTGGATCGGCACGGCCTGGCCCAGGCAGTTCGGCGGCCGGGATCTGTCCCTGTGGCAGCAGCTGGTCTTCAACGAGGAGTACGCGCGGGCGAACGGTCCGATCCGGGTCGGTTTCTTCGGGGAGCAGCTGCTGGGGCCCACGGTGATGGCCTTCGGCACCGACGAGCAGCGGGCGCGTTTCCTGCCCCCGATCCTGCGGGCGGAGGAGTTCTGGTGCCAGGGCTTCAGCGAACCCGAGGCCGGGTCCGACCTCGCCAATGTGAAGACCGCCGCGGTTCTCGACGGTGATGAATGGGTCATCACCGGTCAGAAGGTCTGGACGAGCCTGGCCCACCTCGCAGACTGGATCTTCGTTCTCGCCCGGACGGATCCGGGCGCCCCGAAGCACAGAGGGCTGTCCTTCCTGCTCTGCCCGATGAACCAGCCCGGGGTGGAGATCCGGCCGATCCGTCAGATCACCGGTACGGCCGAGTTCAACGAGGTGTTCCTCGACGGCGCGCGAACCCGCGCCGACCTTGTCGTGGGGGGCGTCGGGAACGGCTGGAAGGTGGTCAACGGCACGCTCGGCTTCGAACGCGGCACCGCTTTCCTCGGGCAGCAGCTGCGCTTCGCCGCGGAGTACTGGCGTCTCGTCGATGTGGCCCGCGACCGGGGCGTCGACCGTGACCCGGTGCTGCGGGACCGGCTGGCCGACGCCTATGTCGGTCTCGAGGTGATGCGCCAGACCGGCATGCGCGCGATCGGTCGGGCCCTCGCCGGAAAGCCACCGGGCCCTGAGGCGTCCACGGGCAAACTGCAGTGGTCGCGCTGGCACCAGCGTCTCGGCGAGCTCGCCACCGACGTCCTCGGCCCGCAGGCCATGGTGACCGGCGGCGATTCGGCGACGGGCGGGGATGCCCGCGAGGAGCTCCTTTACAGTTTCCTGTTCAGCCGTAGCCACACGATCTATGCGGGATCGTCGGAAGTGCAGCGCAACATCATCGGCGAGCGGGTCCTCGGACTCCCACGTGAGCCCTCTGGTGCGCCCCGCGCTTCCGATCGATGACCACCAAGGGAGCGGGCATGCGCACGCGACAGATCGGCAGCCTGGAGGTCTCGGTCGTCGGCCTGGGCTGTAACCAGCTCGGGACCACCTGCGACGAGGCCAGGACCGCGGCCATCCTCGACACCGCCATCGAGCATGGCGTGACCTTCTTCGACACCGCCGACGAGTACGGCGCCGGTGCTTCCGAGGAGCTGCTCGGGCGGCTGCTGGGCCGGCGTCGCGACGACGTCGTCATCGCGACGAAGTTCGGGTCGACCTACGGCGCCGCGCCCGGCGAGGGGGGTGCCGGCCCCCGGTGGATCGCCACCGCCGTCGAGGCCAGCCTGCGCCGCCTGCGCACCGACCACATCGACCTCTACCAGCTGCACTTTCCCGATCCGACCGTGCCGATCGAGGAGACACTCGGTGCCCTCGACGCGCTCGTCCAGGCGGGCAAGGTCAGAGAGATCGGATGCGCGAACGTCAGCGCGGCCCAGATCGACGAGGCGGCATCCGTCGCGGAAAGCCACGGCCTGCGGCCGTTCGCCAGCGTCCAGAACCGGCTCAACCTGCTGCGCCCGCAAGCGCTCGGGGACACGGTGCCAGCTGCCACCGCTCATGGGATGGCGTTCCTGCCGTTCTTCCCCCTTGCCTCGGGCGTCCTCACCGGCAAGTACCGCCGGGGACAGCCGCCGCCCGAGGGCACCCGGCTCGGGGATCACGTCGCCCCCGATGTCGTCGGTAAGATCCTCTCCGACCGCACCCACGACCGGTTGGACGCCTTCGGGAAGCTGGCCCGCCAGGACGGCCACACCCTGCTGGAGCTGGCCATCGCCTGGCTGGTCGCGCAGCCGGCGGTGGCATCGGTGATCGCCGGCGTGACTTCGCCCGCGCAGGTCCTCAGCAACGTCGCGGCGGCCGACTGGGTGCTCAGCGAAGCCGCCGTGACCGAGGCGACGGCGATCGCCACCTCGTGACCTCCCTGGCAGTCAGGGCCTGTCAGTCGGGGTGCGCGAACTCGCCCGGCGCCAGCACCGCACCGCCGTCCACGTCGATCACCTGACCGGTGACCCAGGATGCGTCGGCGGACAGCAGGAAGGCGACCACGGCGGCGATGTCGTCCGGTTCGCCGAGACGTCCCAGCGGCACCGCCCGTGACTGCAGCTCTTCCCTGCCCTCCCAGACGAAACGCGAGCCGTCGGTCTTCACCAGGCCGGGGGCGATCGCGTTCACCCGGACGCCTTCGGGGCCGAGGTCGAGCGCCAGGTCACGGGTGAGCGCCTCGAGCGCGGCCTTGCCCGCCGTGTAGACGGCGGCGTACGGAACCAGTTTGCGGATACTGATCGCGGACAGGTTCACCACGGCGCCGCCGCCGTCGGCGAGGCCCGCCTTCATCGCCTCCTGGATCATCCCGACGGTGATCCAGGAGTTGCCGACGACATCGTGGGCGAAGCTGTCCCGGTCCGCGAGGTGCGGCCGTCCCAGGTAGGTGCTCAGCCCCAGGTTGTTGACCAGTAAATCGATCCGGCCGAACCGCTCGGTGGCCGCCGCGACCAGTGCGGCCGGCGCGTCCGGTTCGACCACGTCCGCCGTTACGGCGGCGACGTCGTACCCGGCGGCTTCGAAGTCCTTGCGGGCCGAGTCCAGGTCGTCGGTGCTGCGGGCGTTGAGGACGACCCCGGCGCCCTCGGAGGCCAGCCGCCAGGCGATCGCCCGGCCGATTCCCCGCGACGATCCTGTGATGATCGCGGTCTTTCCGCTGAAACGTCCGGCCATGGTTTTTCCTCCCGTTGTGATTGCGTTCTGCATGCGAGGGCCACGATGCGCATCCGATGGATGGCAGATCTTCCGCGAAGTCGGTTATGTCCGTCCGGAGCCCGGGTTTGTGGCGGCGACTCCGGGCCGCGCTTTCGGTGTCGGGCATGTTGTGCAACGACATCCGCTTGACAGCAGTGCTGTAAAATAATAACACTCATTGTGAGAATTAGAACCGTCTCCGAGGAGTGGCCGTCCGGCCGGAGGGCACTCGCGCCGACGGGACACGGGCAGGAATGAGGAGTCGGCATGGATAAGATCTGGGCGAATTCGGGAGATTCCCACCTCCTGGAACCGGTGGACCTGTGGACGTCGAGGCTCCCGTCAGGGTTGGCCGAGCGTGCTCCGCGTACCGAGCGCGGCGACCGACTCGAGACCATCTACGTCGACAACGTCATCCAGCGTCGGGCGCTCAACGACTTCATGGACTCGTTCCGTCCCCCGGGTGCCTACGATGTCGCACTGCGCATCCAGGACATGGACTCCGAGGGCATCTGGGGTCAGCTCGTCTTCCCGTCGATGGGCCTGTGGACCGTACTCATCCAGGACCGGGAGCTTGCCGCCGCCTGCGTCCGAGCCTACAACGACTGGTGCCGCGAGGAGATCATGGACGTCTCCCCGCGCCTTGTCGGCGCAGCACTCCTGTCGATGGCCTCCGTCGAGGACGCCGTGACCGAGCTGCAGCGGGCCGCCGGGCTCGGCTTCCAATGCGTGTTCCTGCCCACCACGGTCCCTGACGGGCTGGAGTACGCCCAGGAACTGTGGGAGCCGGTGTGGGCGGCCGCCGAGGAGGCGGGCCTCCTGATCGCCTTCCACATCGGCACGGGTTCGGACGGGAAGGCGTTCCGCGGTCCCGGCGGGGCCGTCATCAACTACGTGGAGACGACGTTCCCCGGCATGCGGGTCGTCACCCATCTGGTCGCTGCCGGGGTGCTCGACCGGCATCCGAGGCTGCGGATCCTGATCGCCGAGGGCGGCGCATCCTGGGTCCCGGCGCTCGCGGACCGGATGGACGAGGGCTACCGCCAGCACGGCAACTGGGCGCTGCCGAAGCTGTCCGCCCTCCCGAGCGAGCTGATCTACCGGCAGGTCTACACGTCGTTCCAGCACGACGTCAGCGCCGTTCCCGCGGTCACCGCCATGGGTTACCGCAACGTCATGTGGGGCGACGACTATCCCCACCTCGAGGGCACCTACGGGCACACCCAGAAGACGTTGCACGAGCTCTTCCAGGACGTCTCGGACGAGGTGCGCCACACGATCACGTTGGACACCTTCCGCTCCTTGTTCACCGTGCCGGACCGGGTCGAGGCCTGAACGACAAACCCGGCCCGACGAGGAGAACCCCTGGAAGCAACGCTGCTTCCAGGGGTTCTCCTCTTTCGGAGCCTGACCGCGAGGGTCAGGCGTCTGCCGTGGCCATCGGCGCACCGGACAGGTAGGACTGCGTGATGTCGTCGAGCCGTCCGCGCAGGTCCTCGGCCGAGCCACTGATCTGGATCCGGCCGCGGCTCATCACGTAGGCCCGGTCCGCGAACTTGAGGGCCTTGGAGATGTGCTGCTCGACGAGGAGCACGCCGACACCGGTGTCCGCGGCCTCCCGTACCGCACGCAGCAGCCGCGTGACGATGATGGGCGCCAACCCGAGCGAAAGCTCGTCAGCGAGGAGCAGGCTCGGGCGGCGGCCCAGCGCCCTGGCCAGCGCCAACATCTGCTGTTGCCCTCCGGACAGTAGCCCCACCCGCCTCTTGCGGAATGGGTCGAGCTCGGGGAAGAGGCTCATCGCCAACGCCGGGTCGCTCCCGCTGACCCGCAGGTTCTCCTCGACGGTCAGGCTCATGAACACTGACCGTTCCTCGGTGACGAGGCCGAGGCCGGAGCGGGCGCGTCGGTGCAGCGGGGCCTTTGTCACCTCGCCGCTGGCGAGCACCTGCCCCCCCAGGGGGGGTAGCTCGCCGCACAGGGTCAACAGCGTCGTGGTCTTGCCCGCGCCGTTCGGACCGAGCAGCGCGACGACCTCACCCGGCCCCACCTGCAGGTCCAGATCGCGCACGACCGCGAGTGAGCCGTAACCGGCCGACAGTCCTCTGGCTTCGATCAACGCTGTCATCGTGGCTCCTTGCTCTGTCACGTGTTGCGTCCGGCGACTGGCTGTGGAGTCTTGTCTGTTGCGGCCGGCTCGTGGTCCGTAACGTCCTCGTCGGCCGGCGTGTCGGATGGTGCCGG
>NZ_CADDZT010000081.1:11065-13556 GCF_902812655.1 Candidatus Frankia meridionalis
CGACGAGCCGTGCCCGGCCGTGCGGCAGTTCCGCGGGCTTCTTGTCGAGGAGATCCGCCAACCCGAACTCCGCGACGACCTCGTCCATGAGTGCGCTCGCCCGCTGCCGGCCGGGGCGAATCAGGTCGGTCAGGTAGTACCGCGCTGCCTGGGTGTCCGCGGCGGCGAGCAGGTTCTCCCGGACGGTCATGTCCGGGAACAGTTCGACGGCCTGGAACGACCGGGCGAGCCCAGCCCGGGCCCGGCGGACCGGGGACCATCCGACGATCGGCTGCTCGTCGAGCAGGACCTCGCCCGAGGTGGGCTTGGTGAAGCCGGTGACGATGTCGAGCAGTGTCGTCTTGCCCGCGCCGTTGGGGCCGATGAGGCCCAGGACCTTGCCGGGCTCGACGCGCAGACTCACGTCGGTCAGTGCGTGCACCCCGCCGAAACGGACGCTGAGGTTGCGCACCTCGAGTACCGCGGGTTGGCGCTTACGGGAGGGCGCCGGGATGGCGGTTGTGGTTTCGGGGGTTGTGGTTTCGGGGGTTGTGGTTTCGGGGGTTGTGGTTTCGGGGGTCGTCCCGTCCGTGGCGGTGGCTGCGTCCGGTGCGGACCGGTGTCCCCGCAACCGTGCGACCAGCGCCTGGTAGCCCTCGGAGTTGAGCTTGGCCACGCCGTCCGGGGCCTGGAAGAGGGTGAGGATGACGCCGCCGCCCGCGATGAGGGGCAGCCAGCCGCTGATGTCGCCGATGGAGTCGACAATCTTGGCTGTGATGCCGCCGGCGGCCATGGTGGCGCCGGCGAGGCTGCCCGAGGCCCAGCCGATCCCACCGATCACCGCATACATCACGACGTTGATGGATCCGAACACATCGAACTGCGTGAAGACCACGGTAGGGCTTCGGAAGGCGGTGAGGATCCCACCGATCCCACCGATCGCGGCCGCCAGGCCGAACGCGTAGAGCTTGGCGCCGTAGACCCCGATGCCGATCGATGCCGCGGCCCGCTCGTTGCTGCGGATCGCGAGCAGCCGTCGCCCGGTACGGCCCCGCCGGACGTTGGCCACGACAAGACCGAGAAGCACCAGCATGATCAGGACAAGGGTCGCGTAACGCCGCGGGTAGGTGATCGGATCGAGGTCGATACCGAACAGACTCGGTGATCCGACGTTCGTTCCGTCAAGCCCACCGGTGAGGTCGCCGTTGTTCAGAATCATGTTCTGGATCACCAGCGCCAGGCCGAGCGTGGCAACCGCGAGGTTCACCCCGCGGGTGCGCAGCGCGGGAAGCGCGACGATGAGCCCGGCCGGGATGGCGGCGAGGATGCCGAGGAGTGCCGCAAGCCAGAACGGCTGGTGCGACGCGGCGACCAGGCGGGCTGAGACCCAGGCGCCGAACCCGGCAAGTGCCCACTGACTGAGTGAGAGCTGCCCGGCGTAGCCGGTGACGACGACGACGGACAGCACCAGCACCGCGGCGATGAGGGTTGTGCTGACCGCGTCGACCCAACTCGTGGCCAACGTCCAGATGAGCAGGAGACCCACTCCGGTCGCGGGAACCAGAAAGAACAGGTTGACCCGGCCCGGCCCGGGCAGTGGCAGCCGGACGGGCAGGTCACCGCGAGCGGGTCGGGCCCGTCCACCGACCGTGAGAATGAAGATGATCAGCAGGAACGGCACGGAGTCGGCGAGACCGGTGATGTGGGAGTAGCGACCGACCTCCGCCTGCGCGACCCCGAGCAGCATTGCGCCGCCGATCGTGAGCAGGAACGAGGAGAAGCCGCCGACCAGCGCGGCTGCCAGTGCCGGGACGACGAGCAGCGTGAGCGAGCCCGCGGACAGACCGGCGATCGGCGCCAGGAAGATCGCCGCAGTCGCGTACAGCGCACCGCCGACGCTCCAGTTCACCAATTCGATCATGGAGGTCGACCAGCCGGATGCCGCGGCGGTGCGCCGGTTCTCCGCGACCGCCGTGGTCGCGAGACCGAACCTGGTACGCGAGTAGACCACTCGCAGCACGGTTGCGAGGACGGCGAGAAGTCCGATAAGGACGATGCGGTCCTTGCCGATGGTCAGCGAGCCGGTCAGGTGGACCGGTTCGGTCGGGAGGATCGACTTCACAAGCTGTTGCGCGGAACCCCAGATGAGGACCACGACGCCCTGGACGACCAGCAGGACGCCGAGTGTGGCGATGAGCTTGACAAGCGCGGACGCCTTGCGCAGCGGGACCATCACCAGCAGGTGCGTCGCGGCTCCCAGCGCCGCTCCCACCGCGATGCTCAGGGCTAATGCAATGATCCAGTTCAGATGGTGGGTGTCGCGCAGGTCGTAGAACACGAAGGCGGCGAAGCCGCCTGTCACGCCGCTGGCGAAGTTCAGCACCCCGGAGGCTCGGAAGACCAGCACGATTCCGAGCGCGGCCAGCGCGTAAAGGCTGCCCGTGCCGAGACCCAGCAGGGCAAAGCGGAGGAAGTCCACGTCGGAGAGCCTTTCTGCCGAGTGCGGGTATGT
>NZ_CADDZT010000081.1:13615-29296 GCF_902812655.1 Candidatus Frankia meridionalis
GCCGCGGATCAGGAGTTGTTGAGGACGTTGAATACCTTGTTGTCGAACAGCGGGGTACGGGTACCGTTCTTGATCTCGGAGAGGTACACGTCGGTGGTGAAGATCCGGTTACCGGGGAACAGGACCTGGATCGGCTTGGCGAAGTCCACCTTCGGAAGTGGCGAGAAGTTGATTTCTCCTGCGGTGTTCAGCGCGTTGGCGAGGCTTTCACCATCGAGTTTGGGCAGCTTCTGCGCGTACTGGGCCACCAGGTGGACGGTCGCCCACATGTTCAGCGAGCCCTCGTTGCGACCGGTCGGGGACACGCCTGCGGCGTCCAGCTCGGCGTTGTACTGCTTGATCGCCGGGATGGTGTTGTCATTGGTCGGGGGCAGGGCTCCCACCAGTACCAGCCCGTTGGCGGCGGTTCCGAGCTTGTTGATCCATTCCTGGTCCGTCGCGATTGCGCCATAGATGGGTGTGGCCTTGGAGCCCGCCTGCGAGAGCGCCTGGACCATCTTGCTCGCCTGGCCGCTCCCCAGAACCATCTCGACACAGTCGGTGGCACCGGTCAGCGATGCCGCGTAGGTCGAGAGGTCCGTGGCGGTCGGCGGGACCGGCACCGTCTTCTTGATCTCAAGGTTGAACGGCTTGAGCCCGACACCGAAGAAGGCGGCTGAGCTGCGTCCGGCGGCGATGTCGACGACGGCGACGGCCGGCTCCTTCTTGTCGAGCTTGCCGCAGGCCGTCCCGCCACCGGCGATGGAGATGGCACCGGTGCCGAAGGGGTACGAGTACGGGCTCTTGAGCTCGGTCGCGCTGTTCGGCGTATTGCCGATCACCGGGATCTTGGCCTTCTCCAGGATCGGCATGAACCGGTCGCCCGTGCTGGAGTTGGACGTGACGAACAGGGCCTTGTCCTCGACGGCCTTGTTCGCGCAGTCGGCGCCCTTGTTCGGGTCGAACTGATCGTCGCAGACAGTGACCTCAAGGGGCCTGCCCTGGATGCCACCGGCCTTGTTGACCGCCGTGGCCGCGGCCTTCACTGCGGCCGGGAACTGGGGGTACGTATCGGACGGGCCGGACTGTGGCGCGATGAGCACAATCTTGACCGGATCGCCGGAAAGTTTGGCGCCGGAACTGGTCGTGGTGCCTCCGCCGCCTGATGAGGAGCTTCCACATGCGGCGAGCGCGAGGGCGCCGGTGAGAGCTATAGCGAAGGGCGCCTTCGTGCGGACTTTCATGATCCTCCTAGGTGATGGTGTCCGAAGTCACCGTGTGTTGCAACATGAATCGCTTAATTTGATAGATATTTGGCAGTCCGCGAAGTGTGACCTTTGACACCCGATGAGTCAACCCCCGGATCCACCCCGGACGGCGGGGGTTGTGATCTTTGCTTCTGGTGGCCGTGTCGGGTGTGCCCGGGGTTCGCGTCCGCAGAGTCGGGCCCTGCGGTCATCGGTGTGCCGTTGGAGTACCGTCGCTTTTCGGTATATTCGATGACTGTTTACCAGATGGTCTGCGTCGACGTTGCACCGCGACCGGTCACTGCACGTCGTGTGCGGTGAGGACGGCCTTGGGCGGCTCTGGTGCGCGGACCACCGGACGTCGTTCATGCAGCGTCCGGCACGGATCGCCGCCATGGACGCCCAGGGCATCGAGGCCGTGATGATGTTCCCGAGCCTCGCGGTCGCGGTCGAACACGAGATGCACGACGACGTCGAGGCGAGTAATGCGAACATGCGTGCCTTCAGTGGACTACGCCGGCAAGCTGGGCGGGCTCGCCGAGCCCGAGCCCGAGGGCAGGGCAGTGATGCGCGGCAACACCGCTGCCCTGCTGAACCTCCCCGCATGACACCGGAGAACCGGGTCAGGAGCGGCGGACCTCGGTCCAGGGCAGGTTCTTGTCGACCCTGACATCACCGGGCAGGCCGAGCATCCGCTCGCCGAGGGTGGTACGGAGGATCTCCGAGGTGCCACCCTCGATCGTGTTGGCCCGGGCCCGTAGGAAGGAGCGGACGGGGCTGTCCTGGTCGGCGGCATTCTCGATCCTGAACTTACGGGGGTCGTACGAACCGTAGATCATGCCGGCCGCCCCGAGCAGGTCCACGCACAGGTCGGTGGCCCGCTTGTTCAACTGTGCGGTGGCCAGCTTCGCGACCGCGCCCTGCGGGCCGGTATTACCGCGCTCACGGTCGGTGTCCGCACGCAGTATGGTGAGCCTGGTGACCTCCACCTGCACCCACAGGTCGAGTAGCCGGTCGCGTAGCACCTGGGCCTGGGCGGACTCGGTGTCCGTGCGCTCCCGCCACAGCCGGATCGCCTCATTGACCGCGGGCTGTGCCGACAGACCCTCGCTGAGCATGTAGCGCTCGTTGTTGAGCGTGGTCAACGCCACCCCCCAGCCCTGGCCGACCTCGCCGATACGCAGCGAGTCGGGCAGCCGGACGTCGGTGAGGTAGACCTCGTTGAACTCCGCGTCGCCGGTCATCTGCCGCAACGGTCGCACCTCGACACCGGGAGCGGTCATGTCGCACAGGAAGTAGGTCAGGCCGCGGTGCTTGACCGCGGACGGGTCGGTGCGTGCGACAAGCATGCCCCAGCGGGCGACGTGGCCCCACGACGTCCAGACCTTCTGCCCGTTGATCACCCAGCTGTCGCCGTCGCGGACGGCGAGAGTGGCGAGCGAGGCAAGGTCCGAGCCCGCGTTGGGCTCGCTGAACAGCTGGCACCACACTTCTTCCCCGGTGAACAGCGGGCGCAGGTAGCGCCGCGTCTGCTCGTCGGTGCCGTGCTCCAGCAGTGTGGGTCCGCCCATTCCATATCCCAGCGGGTTGTGGAAGAAGCCGCTGGGTGCGCCGGCCGCCGTGAGCCTGCGGTTGATGTGCTTTTGAAGTCCGACGCCGAGGCCGAGACCGCCGAGGCCGACCGGGAAGGAGATCCAGGCCAGACCGGCGTCGTACTGCGCGCCGAGGAACTCCGCCGCCGGCGTGGATGCCGGCGGGTGCTCGGCGAGCAGCCGGTCGATGGCCGTGTCCACCGGGTCCACCGTGTCGAGGAACGAGGCTTCCGCTGTCTGCGGCGTCATCGGCGTTATCCCCTTCGGTCGGACGTCACCGTCCGCGGTGGAATCGGCGTGGCCGCGTTGGCGCGGCAACTTGGGATCTTCATACTATCAGTGCGATCTTTTAGATGATTGGACGTCCCTGTGCTGAGATCTCCGAACCGGGTCGCCGTGTTCGTGGTCAACCGCCGAAGCGTGGTGCCCGCCCCGGGCGGAACGCCGTGATCGATTCGGCCGGGTCGTTACTGAAGCCGGCCAGGATCTGCGTACGGTTCTCCAGGACGAAGGCGTGCGCGAGGCTGGGCGCGTCCGTGCGCGATCCTGTCCGGCGGTCGATCCGGAATGTTTCACAAACAGGACCGGTGAGGCAGGAAAGACAAATCATCTATACGCTTTACGGCATCGGGTGGCAAGGACGGAGATGCCATGGGCCAGCTGGACGGCAAGGTCGCGATTGTGACCGGTGCGGGTCAGGGGGTCGGGCGTGGGATCGCGCTCGCTCTCGCCAGGCAGGGGGCGGCCGTCGCGATCGGCGGGCGGACCGTGGTGAAGATTGAAAAGACTGTCGCCGAGATAGAGGAAGCCGGCGGTCGGGCCCTGGCCATCGGCTGCGACGTCGCCGACCGGGGGCAGGTGGACGCGCTCGTGGCCGCCGTCGCCGACGCCTACGGAACCGTCGACATTCTGGTCAACAACGCGCAGACGGTCATCCCGCTCAAGCCGCTGAGCGAGACGACCATCGACGATCTTGCGGTCTGCTACTCCAGCGGGACGCTGGGTACCTTCCATGCCATGCAGGCCTGCTTCCCCCACCTGTCCGAACACGGCGGGCGGATCATCAACCTCGCTTCGTCGACCGGAGTCGAGGGCGATCCGGGGTTTGCCTCCTACGTCATGGCCAAGGAGGCGATCCGAGGTCTGACCAAGGTCGCAGCGCGCGAGTGGGGCCGGTTCGGCATCACTGTCAACGTCATCTGCCCGTTCGGGGACTCGCCCGCCTCGATCGGTTTCCGCGACGCGGCACCGAAACGCTTCGAGGCGATCCTGAACAAGGTCCCGCTCGGCCGGATGGGCGACTCCGAGCACGACATCGGGGGTGCGGTCGCGGCCCTTGCCGGGCCGGGGATGAGCTACCTGACCGGGGCGACCCTCATGGTCGACGGTGGTCGCTGCATCCTGCGGTAGCGGGTACGGGGTCGGGTCAGGCACGCATGTAGGCGCCGCCCGACACGTTTATGATCTCGCCGGTGATGTGGCGGGCACGGTCGGACGCGAGGAACGCGACCGTTTCGGCGATCTCGTCCGCGGTCACGAGGTCGCTGAGGACGCCGAGGGCACCAGGTATCTGCTGTAGCTCGGGATTGTCGTCGACGAACTTGGTACCCCTGACCAGCCCCATCGACACTGACACGGCGCGGATGCCATGCGGGCCGCCCTCATGCGCGCAGCTGCGGGTGAGCACGTTGAGACCGCCCTTGGTCACCGCGTACGGCGACTCGATGCCGTTGCCACCGACGTCCGGGGCGTAGCTACCGATGTTGACGATGACGCCGCCGCCGGCCTCACGCATCAGGGGCATGGTCACCCGGCACAGGTACCAGGAACCCGACAGGTTTACCCGCATGCAGCGGTCCCAGTTGGCGGGGTCGTAGTCGAAGATGCTGCCGAGCACGTTCACGGCGGCGTTGTTGACCAGGATCTGTACCGGACCGAGGGTGCCGGCCACCTCGGTGACGACCTTGTCGATCTGGTCGCGGTCACCGGCGTCCATCGGGTAGCCGACCACGGTGGTGTCGGGGTAGTCGGCGGCTATCGCCGCGGTGACCGCGTGGGTCCGCCGCTCGTGGATGTCGGTGACAACGACCCGGGCGCCACCAGCGGCGAGCCGCCGGGCCGTGGCCTGGCCGATGCCCTTCCCGGCCGCCGCCGTGACCAGGGCGACCCGCCCGCCGAACTCCGATGCCATGCAGCGCCTCCGATGTTGGGCCGTTCCGGCGTCCCTCGTCTTATGCGATAGATAAGATAACCGATTTTTTGCCACTTCTGCCACTTAGGCAAGCTGTGCCGGGGTCAGCCGCACCGACACCACGTAGGCCACGGCCACCGCCACGATGACCAGCGGCATCACGGCAAGGCCGTCCGCCAGAAGCAGCAGGGTGGCAAGCAGGACCGCGGTCATGGGCAGCTTCAGCATCACCGCGGACATCGCCCCGATGCCCATGGCCACCCCGGGCACGAGTGGCAGTCCGGGCAGGTGGGACAGGGCGATCCCGCCTGCCGCTCCCAGGAACATCGACGGGAAGACCGGCCCTCCCCGAAAGCCGCTCAGCGAAACGCCGTAGGCGATCCCCTTGCAGGCGATCAGCAGGACGAGCGTTCCCACCGTGTATTCGGCGCCATGGGCGATGAGCGGGCCCAGCGCGTCCTGCCCCGAGAACAACACCTCGGAGGTGCCCCTGCCGGTGCCCTCGGCGTACGCGATCGCGAGACCCGCGACGGCCAGGCCCGCCATCGGGGTGGCCAGGAGGATTCGCCGCTCGACGCGGGGCCGCAGAAACAGAGCGAGCCTGCGGATCGACGTCCCGATGAAGGCCGCGGCAACACCGATGACGAAGGCCCACCCGAACTCGGCGATGTTCGGCTGCCCGCCCGGGGGAAGACCGGGAATCGTCAGGGAGAAGGTACCGAACCCGGTCCAGGAGCCCAGGCCGATGAAGATCAGGCTACCGACGCCGGCGGCCAGCAGGCCCGGCAGCAGTACCAGTTCCAGGGTTGCCCCGCCGACGCCGACGGCCTCCATCAGGAGGAACGCCCCGAGCAGCGGCGAACCCAACAGCGTGCTGATGGCGGCGAAGGCGCCGGCCGCAGCCATCACCGCGTTCACCCTCGCGGGCGGGTTGCGCCCGGCGAACCGCACGGCGCAGACGGCGAGCCCACCACCGAGCGCGATGAGCGGTGCCTCCGGTCCGAGTACCACGCCGAAGCTGAGGGTCGCCAGCGCCGCGAGTATGACTCCCGGCAGCTCGACGGGCGAGGGCGCGCCATGCGCCTTGAAGCCGTCGGCCGCAGATGCACCACCCTTGCCGGGCAGATATCGGATGGTCGGCCCGACCAGGATGCCGGCCAGCGCGAGCATGGGCAGTGGCCACCAGATCGGCTCGCGCTGGAAGCCCAGCGTCGTGGGCAGGTTCGTGAAGACCCACCCCTGCATGTTGGTGACCATTTTGAGGAAGCCGTAGGCCGCGGCCGAGATCGGCACCCCGAGGATCCCTGCGAGTATCAGCAGCCCGAGGTAACGCCGCGTCCGCAGGGGCGCGAACGGGTCGGACGGTGACGGGTCGGGCCGGTCCGTGGCCTGCTGCGCGCCGACCTCGTGGTCGGGACTGCCGCGTCGAACCGTTGTCATCGTCCAGGGTCTCCGGGTTGCCGGCCGCTCGGTCCGAAGGGAGCGGTGGCAGAGATCCCCGGGGCGTCAACGGCAAGTGACGAGGTCACACCCGGTGGCTTGTTCCCGGGACCGCTCCCTGACAACCATCGGTTACCACCGGTCGCGGTGAATGCCCCGCCCCTAGGCGTCCGGGGATGAATCCTCCGATCGGATGAGCATGTGACGCGCTGGTGGGACAATTCGTCCCGTGGCCGCAAACGGTCAAATGATTTCGACGTTTTGCCGGATCTGTGAGGCATACTGCGGGATCAACGTCGAGGTCGCGGACAACCGTGTCCTGCGCATCCAGCCCGACAAGGACAACCCGCTCACCTGGCGGGACTTCTGCCCGAAGGGGCGGACCGCGGCCGAGCTGATCGACCATCCGCGGCGACTGCGCGTCCCGTTGCGCCGCGTGGGTGACCGTTACGTCGAGGCGAGCTGGGACGAGGCCGTCGACGAGATCGCGGACGTCCTGCGCCGGCTGGTCGACACGCACGGACCGGACAGCATCGGGATCTACCAGGGCAACCCGACCGGGTTCAACAGCGGGGCCGTTCTGTTCGGCGGCGCGTTCGCGCGGGCACTGGGCACCACCAACGTCTTCGGGGTGGGCTCGGTCGATCAGAACGCCCTGCATGTGGTGTGCCGGGAGATGTACGGCGTCTGGCTGTTGCCGCTGCTGCCCGACGTGGACGCCTGTCGCTACTTCCTGCTGCTCGGGATGAACCCCGCGCACACCACGTTCGGCTGGATCGGCAGCATCCCGGACGGCTGGAAGCGGGCGCTGGCCACCCGGCGCCACGGCGGGAAGATCGTGGTGGTGGACCCTCGGCGCACGCCCACGGCCGAGGACGCCGACCTGCATCTGGCCATCCGACCCGGTCAGGACTGGGCGTTCCTCCTCGGCCTTGTGAAGGTCATCCTGGACAACGGATGGGAGCGGCCCAGCAGCGCCGGGGTCCAGATGTCCGGGCTGGACGAGCTGCGCGCGGTCTGCGGCGAGGTCGACCTGGCCGACCTCGCCGATCGCTGCGGGATCGAGCGGGACCGCATCATCACGGTCGCCACCGAGTTCGCGGGCGCCGAGACCGCCGTGTGCGTCGCCCACACCGGCGTCGCGCAGAACATCACCGGCACCCGGTCGCTCGCCGAGATGGCCGACGAGATCACCACACCCGGCCCGGGTCAGGTGCGGGCACTGATCCTGCATGCGGGTAATCCGGTGATCTCCGGTCCGGAGGGGCAGCGACTCGACGCCGCCCTCACCGAACTGGAACTGCTGGTTTCGATCGACCTGTTCCAGCGGGTCAGCTCCAGGCACGCCGACTGGCTGTTACCGGACGCCCACTTCCTGGAGCGCGAGGACGTGCTGCTCAACCGGTCGAGCCTGGAGGAGCGGCCGTTCGTGCAGTTCGGGCAGCAGGCGGTGCAACCCCCTGAAGGCGTGCGGGAGAACTGGGAGTTCTGGCTCGACCTCGCCATCGCCATGGACCTGCCCTTCATGTCGCGCACACCGTTGGACGCCGAGGCGAAGGCGGCCCGGGTCCGCGCGC
This sequence comes from Candidatus Frankia meridionalis, assembly GCF_902812655.1. Lineage (GTDB taxonomy): Bacteria > Actinomycetota > Actinomycetes > Frankiales > Frankiaceae > Protofrankia > Protofrankia meridionalis. The sequence continues at coordinate 21,642 of NZ_CADDZT010000081.1, forward strand.
GTGCCGAGCGGCGGCCCGAGCTCGGGATGCACCCGGCCGCGGTCCAGCGGCGGCTGCTGGCCCGAAGCCCGATCAGCTACGACGACATCCGGGCGCATCCGCATGGTTGGTGCTACGCCGAGCGGACCTTCGGCCATTTCGCCGAATACGTGAGTACTCCGGACGGTGCCGTCCGGCTGGCACCGGAGGCGTTCACCGTCGAGCTGCGACGGGTGCTTGCCGCTGCGCCGCCGTGCCCGCCGGCGAGCCATCCGTACACCCTCATCGCCCGGCGGCACCGGGAATCGATGAACGGCTGGCTCAACGAGGTACCTGGCCTGCACCGTCGGACGCGGCGCAACAGCCTGGAGATCGGCCGGGAGGACGCCGCCAGGGAGGGCCTGTCCGACGGTGACACGGTGGCCGTCGTGTCCACGACCGGCGCCCGGATCGAGCTGCCTGTGGTGGTCTCCGACGCGCTTGCCGTAGGCGTGGTCGTGTCCGAGCACGGCTGGGGGTCGGGCATCCTCGACCCGGCCGGCGGGGGAAGCCCGAGTCCTACGGGGCCAACCGTAATGTGCTCACGCCCCGCTCCGCGGTCGACCCGCTGTCGGCGATGCCGGCGCTGAACGGAGGCACCCACGTCGCACTGTTGCCTATAGAGGTCGATCGGTGACATGGCGTCGATGCGCTTCGACATCCTTCATTTCACTGATCGAAATGTTGACTTTAAGTGATGATATGAGAGGTAGCCGACCGGCGATCGGGGATATGGTTTGAAGCTCCGTCGGATAGAGAAGATGAGGGCGGGGCCCATGCCGGCGATCGAGGTGCGCTTGAAGCGGTCTCGCGGGAGGGGAAATGACCTCGGTGGCGAATGCCCTGGACGATCTTGACGCACTTGGTCGCGCTCATGATCGTTTTGTGGGGGAAGGGCGGGCCGTGGGAGACGTTCCCGTCCCGATCCTGACTTCGTGGCGGCGCTGTGAGTTACTAGGGCTCACGCCGGACCGTCTCGACCCTCCCTACCGGTCGGATCTCGACCCGGAGGAACGCGTCGCCCGGGTGGCCGGACCCGTCCTTGACCGGTTGAGTGTCGGCCTTGCCGGCACCGGAGTGGGCGTGATCCTCGCAGACAGCGAGGCGACGGTACTCCAACGGCGTGCAACCGGGCTGGCGCTGCTCAGACATATGGACGGGGTCTTCCTGGCCCCCGGCTTCAACTACGCCGAGCACCTGGTCGGCACCAACGGCATAGGTACCGCGCTCGTGGAAAGAGTGCCCACCTACGTCTCAAGTACCGAGCACTTCGCCGATCGCCTGCGCCCGTACGTCTGTGCGGGTGCACCGATCCGCGATCCGCTCAGCGGGTGCATCGAAGGCGTCATCGACCTCACCTGCCTGCGATCCGCCGCGAATCCGGCGATGGTCGCCCTGGCTCGTGAGGCCGCCGGCGCCATCGAACGGCGCCTGTTCGAGCAGTACACGGAGCGTGAACGCGCCCTGGTCCGGACATTTCTTCAGGACGGGCGACGCACGGACACATCCGTCGTGACATTGGAGAGTGGACCGACCGGCCTTCACGCACCGGCCGGCGTCCTGCTTCGCGCCCCGGCGGACGTTGTGCTGACCCGGCGGGACGAAGCCGTCCTGCGGGAGAAGGCCGCCGATATGATCTCCTCGGCGGATGGGGCGGTCGTGGAGGTGCGGTTGTCCCACGGCCAGGTGGTCGTACTGGTCTGCCGACCGGTGACGAGTCCTACCGGAACCGCGGGTGCCGTCGTCGAGGCCAGGCTTTCCGGCGGACCGCGGCGGTATCCGGTGGCCGCGGGTGGCCTCGTGCTGCCGCTGTCCGTGGGTGCCTTACCGACCCAGACTCCGGTGCCGACACCGGACAGAGCCGTCGGTGACAGCGACGGATGGCTGCTGCTGGTCGGTGAGTCGGGGGTCGGCAAACTTGCCGTCGCGGCACGGCAGCGCCTGGGACTGCTCTATGAGGCCAGCGTGCGGATCGGTACCACGCTGGACGTGACACGAACCGCCGAGGAACTGGCGGAAGTGGCGGTCCCGCGGTTCGCGGACTTCGTTGCGGTCGATCTGCCGGACTCGGTCCTGCGCGGAGACGAACCGACCGGCGTGAGCGCGGGAATGCGCCGCACCGCTCTCCGTGGCATTGCTCCGGACTGCCCGTTCTACCCGACCGGCGTTCTTATCGATTTCGTTGCGTCGAGCCCCCAGGCCCGGTCCGTCATGGGCGGGCATTCGGTTCTCGAACCGGATCCGCACGTCGACGCCGGCTGGTTGGCTCAGGATGCCGAGCGCACCCGGAGAATTCTCGACCATCGGATCCACTCGCTTATGACAGTCCCGCTGCGTGCGCGCGGCGAGACACTGGGTGTTGCGAGCTTCTACCGGTCCGAGCAACCCGGCTCCTTCGAGGAGGACGACCTGTCCCTCGCCGAGGAACTGGTCGCACGGGCGGCCGTGTGCATTGACAATGCCCGCCGCTACACCCGTGAGCACGGTATGGCGCTGGCCCTGCAACGCAGTCTGCTGCCCCAGGGCCTACCAGAGCAGAACGCCGTCGAGGTCGCCTACCGTTACCTGCCCGCCGAGTCCGGAGTGGGCGGAGACTGGTTCGACGTCATCCCGCTGTCCAGCGCCCGGGTTGCGCTGGTGGTCGGCGATGTCGTTGGCCACGGTCTGTACGCAGCCGCCACGATGGGCCGCCTGCGTACCGCCGTCCATAACTTCTCCGCTCTGGACCTGCCGGTCGACGAGCTCCTCGGGCATCTCGACGACCTGGTCAGCCGGCTTGACGAGGGCGAGGACATCGAAGCCTGCGGCCGCGGGATCATCGGCGCCACCTGCCTGTACGCGGTCTACGACCCGGTGTCCCGACGCTTCACCATGGGTCGTGCCGGTCATCCCGCTCCCGCTCTCGTCCAGCCTGACGGCACGGTGGAGTTCCTCGACCTGCCCGCCGGGCCGCCCCTCGGTCTGGGCGGGCTGCCCTTCGAGACGACTGAATTCGAAGTATCCCCGGGTAGCCAGCTCGTTCTGTACACCGATGGGCTCATCGAGGACCGCCACCGCGACATCGACACCGGGCTCGAGCGACTTCGACATGCGCTGACCCGTCCCGACCGTCCGCCGGAGGACACCTGCGAGGCCCTGGTGACAGCCATGCTGCCCGCTCATCCAGCCGACGACGTCGCACTGCTCGTCGCCCGGACCCGTGCGCTGGACCCGCAGCGGTACGCCTGCTGGGACGTGCCCGCCGACCCGGCGGTCGTCCCCTGCATGCGCGCCGCGGTCACCCGGCAGCTGACCGACTGGGGGCTGGAAGAAGTCGTTTTCACGACCGAGCTGGTGGCCAGCGAGCTGATCACCAATGCTGTGCGCCACGCTGCCGGCCCCATCCAGGTCCGTCTGCTCCACGATCACGCTCTGATCTGCGAAGTAAGCGACACCAGCAGCACATCCCCCCGGCTGCGCCGTGCCTGCACGACCGATGAGGGCGGGCGGGGGCTGTTCCTCGTCGCCCAGCTCACCCGACGCTGGGGGGTCCGGTACACGGCCAACGGCAAAGTCATCTGGACCGAGCAGCCGCTATCCGCCTGACGTGTACCCACCGCGGCGGCCTTCTCGCGGACTGATCGTTGACGGGATCACTGCGAATGTATGACCCGGTCCGAAACGCGTCGCATACGAGCCGCGTGCGCAGGGCTCGGACCTCACCCGGTGGGCAGGGCGATCGCGGTCAGCACGAAACCGTCGCGGGCGAGCCACCGGCCGGTCAGTTCCGTGATCGGCCGGTTGTTCACCACCGGCCCCGCCACCAGGAGGCGAGCGGTGAACGTACCGTCGGTCGGGTCGATGGTGAGGTCGGCGTCCTCGAAGCCGAGCCACCGCCTGGCGAGTGGGAACCACGCCTTGTAGACGGACTCCTTGGCGCTGAACAGCAACCGGTCCCAGCACACCTCGGGCGTGGTGTCGGCGAGCCGGCGCAACCGGACGGCCTCCTCAGGTCGCACGATCACGTCAAGCACGCCGGCTGGCAGGACCTCGTGGGGTTCGGCGTCGATACCGATGGTGACGATGTCGGTGGCGTGCCCGACCGCGGCCGCCCGGTAGCCGGCGCAGTGGGTCATGCTTCCCACGATTCCTGACGGCCACTGCGGCGCGCCGCGCTCGCCGGGCACCAGCGGCACGGGTGGCAGGCCGAGCTCGCCAAGGGCGGCACGGGCGCAGAACCTGGCGGTGGTGAACTCCCTCCGCCGTTTGTCGACCGATCGAACCAGCAGTGCCTCCTCCTCCGGGAACAGGGGGCAGTCCGCGGAGTCGTCGAAAGCGTCCCGGCAGGCGACCTTGTCCGGCAGAATATCGGCGATCATGAGGCTCCTCGGCGGGAGAACGACCCGGGTCTCAAGCATTGTGGACGGGAGGACGTCTCGGGAGGACGTCTCGGGGTCACGCAGAGGTGGGTGACGGCTCCGTTTTCTGACTCATCGGTGTTTCCTGGCTCATCGGTGTCAGATCGCGTACCCGGACGCGTAGCCGGGTTCACCATCTAGACGATTGAGGGGATAGGGACGATTGAGAGGATGTCCGTCGGCGGATCCGTGACCTGGCGGTTGGTTCTCGTGTGCCGAGGTGGTCGAGTGTGAGCGTGAACGGACGGCCCGGCTCCTGCTCCGCCATCACGCGCTCGACGTGGGCGAGAAGATCGTTGAAACGCCGGGCGCGGAGGACCTGCGAGGAGGGCAGGAGCGCCCACCAACTGGGGCCGTGTGTGCTGGGACCGAAGACAACTTCTGGCGGCTCTGCCATTGAGACATTGTTCCGACCGGCCATGGACGACCGGCAGCGGCGGAGTGAATATCTTGTTATGTGGTCGAGGCCACCTGAGCGGGCGATCCATCAATGATCAGGATCGTTGGCGGCCCGTGCACCGGAATCGATCAGGTAGGGACCGCCACCCCGCAGGAGGTGGCTGCGATCAGGGAACATGCTCATGTTCACTGACTTGCAACGGCATAGTTCACGTATGTTCTTCGGGTTCCCACAGTGATCGCGCTGAGGATTCTGGGTGTGCTCGCAGGCCTGGCGATGGTCGTTACCACAGTGCTGTCGGCGGTGCGCACGACAGTGCTTCCCCGCGGGGTTCCGTCCCGTCTCAGCCGGTTCGTCTTCGTGCTGGTGCGCTGGGCGTTTCGGGTCCGGATGGGGCGTGCGCCAACATACGACCTGCGGGACCGGGTGTATGCCAGCTACGGTCCTTTCGCCCTTCTGCTCCTGCTCCAGTCCTGGCTTCTGCTGGTCTACGCAGGCTTTGCCCTTGCCCAGTGGGCTGCGGAGCCGGTACGCGGCATCGGTGACGCGTTCAAGATCTCAGGATCCTCCCTGTTCACGTTGGGTTTCGATGTTCCGCAGGGGATGCTGCCGACGGCGCTCACCTTCGTTGAGGCTTCGGTCGGGCTTCTCCTGGTCGCTTTGCTGATCTCCTATCTTCCGGCGATCTACGGTGCTTTCAGCCGGCGCGAGGCCATGGTCGCGAAGCTGGAGGTCCGGGCCGGTAACCCTCCCACAGGTTCCGAACTCCTCGTCCGGGCATGGCGCCTCGAACGTTTCGACCGGCTGAGCGCCACCTGGGCCGAGACGGAGACGTGGTTCGTCGACATCGAGGAGACCCACACCTCGTTCCCGGCCCTGGTGTTCTTCCGTTCACCCCAACCCGAGCACTCCTGGATCACCACTGCCGGTGCCGTGCTCGACTCCGCTGCTTTCCTCGCCGCCGTTGTGGACGTGCCGCGGGATGTCGAAGCCGAGCTGTGCATCCGGTCGGGGTACCTGTCGCTGCGCCGCATTGCCGACTTCTTCCAGATCCCGTACCCGCCGGATCCACGCCAGGGCGACCCGATCAGCGTGTCCCGCGACGAGTGGGACACCGTCGTTGACGATCTTGTTTCCGCCGGCCTGCCCATCAGGGCGGACCGGGACCAGGCCTGGCGGGACTGGGCCGGCTGGCGGGTCAACTACGACCATCCGCTGATCGCGCTCGGCATGCTCGCCCAGGCGCCGTACTCGCCGTGGTCCACCGACCGGTCCCTCGCCGGGTTCAGGGCACTGCCGCTGCTACTGCGCAAACCGTTCCGCTGACGATGACCTGCCTGTGGTAAACGGGTTCGCGGGTGGCCATTGAGGCCGGGCGGTGTCGATCAGCATGAGCGATGCAACGACCCGGACGTCAGGGGAGTCCGGCGCTGCTCAGTTCGTCCTGGAAGGCGGGGCGGTTCCTGTGATCGACGCGTTCTTCGGTCGTCTCCGCGAAGGACAGACGCAGGCTGTCGAGTACCCTCCGGCGCGTGCTGTACCCCGCAGGCGCTGGCGAGGGGCAAGAGCCGGCAGCGCCGGCCATGGTCGCGCCGTCATCGCCGGCCGGTGTGGTGGGCCTGGTGGGGATGGGGCCTCATCGCCGGTCAGCCGCAGGGGAGAAGCGCGCAGACGGTGGTGCCGTGACCCGCCGGGCTGTGCACGGTCAGTGTGCCGTCGAGCGCCGCGAGCCGGTCGCGTAGGCCGCTCAGGCCCGTTCCTGCTGTGATGTCGGCTCCGCCGATCCCGTTGTCGGCGATCTCGATGCGCAGGCGGCCGTCGATGTACTCGACACTGATCCGGATGTGGTCGGCGTGGGCGTACTTGAGGGTGTTGGTCAACGCCTCGGCCACCACGAAATAGCCGGTTGCCTCCACGGCGGGGTTCAGCCGGGGTACGGCGGTTGTCGTCAGCCGCACGTCGAGCGGGGTCTTTTCGGTCAGCGCCCGCACCGCGGGGAGCAGGCCCGCGGTGGTGAGGACGGCGGGGTGGATGCCGCGGGCGAGTTCCCGCAGTTCGTTCATGGCCGCGTCGAGTCCGTCGGCGCTGCGCGCGAGCAGCGCGTCGGTCTGCTCGTCGATGGTGCCGTCGAGGCGTTGCTGGGCCAGGCGCAGTAACAGGCGCGCGGCGACGAGTTGTTGCTGCGCACCGTCGTGCAGGTCGCGTTCGAGACGGCGCCGTGCGGCGTCGGCCGCGGCGACGATCCGGACCCGCGAGGCCCGGACCTCGGCGAGTTGGGCGCGCACCTCGGCGGCCAGCCGCTGGTTGTCCAGTGCCAGCCCGGCCGCGACCGCCACGGCGTCGAGGCGGTGCGGATCCTCCCGCAGCGCCGGGTCGTATATCAGCGCGGCCACCCGCCGCCCGTCGCGTTCCACCGGCCACACGGCGCGCTGCGGATCGTCCTCCGGTAGCCGCAGCGGCCGGCCGTCCCCGTCGACGAATGCGTCGGCGTCCGGCCGCCAGTAGCCGACCTGTAGCGAGGGATCACCTAACGACCGGGCCAGTAGTCTTTGAAGGTCGGCGGCGGACAGCGGTTCGCGTAGCTGGCCCAGCAGGTCCCCGACGGCGGTACGCCCCAGCTGGATCCGCAGGACCCCGGCGAGGAATCCCAGTGGCAGCAGACAGAACGCCACCCAGTAGACCCACAGGAACGTCGACCGCAGCGGATGCGTCGAGCCCAGGACGCCGCCGGTCAAGGTGGCGGCGCCTCCCAGCAGGCCCGTGAGGAAGACCGGCGCGAGTACCCGCCGCAGGGGCGGACCGGCCGCCTGCCACCGGCGGACGAGTACGACCAGCACGCC
>NZ_CADDZT010000081.1:29820-33757 GCF_902812655.1 Candidatus Frankia meridionalis
ATCTGGTTCAGCGTCCGGGCCAACGGCGTGTGGCCGGCGATCAGTAGCAGGTTCGGTATGGGATCGGCCCGCAGCTGCGTGTCGATGAACAGTGCGGCGACCGGCGCGAGCCCGAAGACGGTGACGTACGTGGCCGCGGCGAGCAGCCGCTGCGCCCGCGAGGCCAGGCGCCCGGTCGGGAAGGCCAGCACCAGGTGGACGACGAACCCGCTCGACGCCCGCGTCAGCGGCACCCCGGCGGTGCACACCCACGGTGTCCGCGAAAGCTGCAGATCCTCGGCGAAGAACCCGGCACCGACCAGGACCATCAGGAGCCCTACCTGGTTCGCCGGCCGGCGGGCATGCGCCAGCGCCCCGACTGCGAGGAACAGAAAACCGCCGGCACCCCCGAGAACCGTGTCCACGGTGGAATGCGAGCTGTCCTGCGCCTTGAACACCAGCCCGGATACGCCGAACAGCACACCGAGCCCAACCGCGAGATACACCACCGGTGTCGGTGTCGGTGTCGGTGTCGGCAGGGTGCGGGAGTGCGGTGGATGAGGCAGGGGGACTGTTCCCGTCGCCCCCTGCACGCTCACCGCGTGAGCGTCACAGCGCCCTGTGCGACTGTCAATGAATGCCGGTGAATCTGTCGGATCATCGACATCCATTACGGATCCACACAGACCTACTACGCTGGGAGCGTGACGGTACGTGTCATCCTGGCCGACGATTCCCTGCTGATGCGTGAGGGCGTGCGCCAGGTTCTGGACCTCCAACCCGACATCACCGTCGTGGGGTCCTGCGGCGACCTGGACGAGCTGCTCACCGCCGTGGACGACGCGCGGCCAGATGCCGTGGTGACCGACGTGCGGATGCCGCCGACCGGCACCGACGAGGGTATCCGCGCGGCGGCCCGGCTGAGGTCCAGCCACCCGCAGATCGGGGTCGTGGTGCTCTCCCAGTACACGAACCCGGAATACGCGCTGAGCCTGTTGGAGCAGGGCAGCGCCGGCCGGGCGTACCTGCTGAAGGACACGGTCGGTGAGCCGCGGCAGCTCGCGGACGCGGTGCGCGCGGTCGCCGCCGGCCGCTCCGTGGTCGACCCCGCGGTGGTGGAGGCGCTGGTCGCGGTGCGGACGCCTGCCCGGTCGCCGGTGTTGGCCTCGCTCACCCCACGCGAGCGGGAGGTCCTCTCCCTCATCGCCCAGGGGAAGAGCAACGCCGCCGTCGCTGCCGCGATCTTCCTGACTGAGCGGGCGGTGGAGAAACACATCAACACCCTCTTCGCGAAGCTCGGGCTGACCGCCGAGCCGGACGTCAACCGGCGGGTCAAAGCCGTCCTGATCCACCTCGCCGAGCAGCGGACCGCGGCAGGCTGATCCCGCGCTGAATTCCGTGCTGATATTTCCGTGCTGATATTGGTGAGGAGGGCGTGGCCATATCGAAACCAGGCCCGTCGTCGGTGACGGCAAACCGGACGGTCTCGTCGTCGGCATCCACGTGCATCCGGACCCGTGCATCCGGACCCGTGCATCCGGACCCGTGCATCCGGCCCGGCATGCTTGCCGGTGTTCTGCAGCGCCTCCAGGCAGCAGAAGTAGACGGCGGCCTCGACGTCGGCAGGGTACCGCCCGGCGGAGATCTCCACCGAGCAGTCCTGCGGGCCGCGGGCGGCTGCCGTGGCCTCCTCCAGGTGGGTTAACAGCGCCTTCGGCGTGCATACCTGTACACGGGGTTATGCGTGGCGAGAGGCATTCGCGGGTGACAACGTATGCGTGAAGCCGGCCCAGCGGACCCAGGCTCGCACCGACAACACCGCCGCGGCCAGCCGGTTCCTGCGTCCGGGAGGATGATGTCCTGCGTCAGGATTCTTGGCACAGGGGTTTGAGGGCACAGGGCACAGGCAAAGTTGCCCGCGGAGGGTCCGGGGTCGGCGCGAGGTGCTGCGCCACGCCGGAATGAAAGCCGAGTGGGGCGCTACCGAACTGCTTCTCGACAACGGTTGGACCGTGGAGATCTGAGCCGCGGACTGATTGGCAGCCCGTAGGCTGTCAACTTGGCTGTCTCAATCTGATGCGCGTTCGGAGGGACTCGAACCCCCAACCCCTTGACGTAGTCCTCGGCGATATGTTCATGGATGTCCACTGACATCCATTTGTGCAGGTCGTATGTCGATGTTGTCCACCGATGTCCACCCCCGTTGTAGGACTGAAGGTCTTCGTAGCACCGAGGGTGACGTTCCTCTGGACCACCGAAGGCGCCCGGACCTGTGCTCACCGACCATGCCGAATTCGTCGCGATCAGCCAGTCTCACGGGCCATTTAGAACGGTATGAACACTGTTCTGTATCAGTTTTTGTGCCGGGTTGATCTCAACGAGATTCGGGCATTGCTCCGGCACACTCGTATCGTGACCACGGCAGACATCTATATTGATGTCCTCGAAGACGTCCGCCGCGGCACGGCCGCAAGTATGGAAGTTATCTTGACCCGGATTATGAACTGATGGAAGACGTTGCTAACCATGGGTAGGTAGGCGGGGTCATGGTCGAGCGGCACGGGAGTTTTTGGCGGTCTCCAACAATGCGATGGGATCGACGATTCGACCCGCTGCGGTCTCGTGGTCGTAGACATGGCGCACAAGGCGAAGCCATTGGCGGTGCTTGGCGATCGTCACGAAGCCGGCGAGGACGCCTGGCGAGAGGACGAGGACGAGGAGGAAGTGGAAGTCCACCGTGGCTCCTGGCTCAGGCGATCCACAGTGCCCGAATGGCCCCCTTTTGGATCGCGTAAGTCACTATGCCATTGCCTGGCCTCCCGACACAAGGAAGACTGTGGGCCCGCGCTGCCTCGGCAGAGTCAAGATCCCAGGAGAGTCGGGCGTGACTATGGAACGTGACGATGGTGTGGGTGGTGTCGGGTCGCCCGGGAGCTGATCGTTTCCAATTGTAGTACGAACTGCAGTAAAGAAGATCGAAAAGCCCGGAGCCCCGCGCCGTGTGATCGGCTGCGGGGCTCTGACCTGCCTCAACCAGCGTGCGCTCGGAGGGACTCGAACCCCCGACCTCAGATCCGTAGTTTGCTCCGAATCTTCCGCTGGCGTCCGTGGACGTCCGCCCTGTCCGGTGACCTCGTGCGGTCCGTCCGCTGTCGTCCGCCAGGGTCCGTGTTCGTCCGCGGGCTCGGCTGTCAGTTTGGCTGTCGTCCGTCCTGGCTTGCCGTGGGCGCATACTGGGCTATGGGAGTTGACCAACTGGCTCTGATCGTGGCGGATCCTGCGGTCTGTCATGGGCAGGCGTGCATCCGGGGCACCAGGGTGCCGGTGAGCGTGGTGCTCGACTGTCTGGCGGATGGCATGTCGGTCAGCGAGATCGTCGCTGAGTATCCGTCTATCGACGAGTCGGGCGTACGGGCGGCTGCCGCCTACGGGGCACGGTTGGCCCGGGAGGACCTGGTTCCGCTGAGCATCGCTCCGTGAAGGTCAAGCTCGACGAGGGGCTTCCGGTCTCGTTGGCCGGGAGGCTCACCGCGCTCGGGGTCGACGCTGATACGGTTTTTGACGAGAAGCTCGCTGGCTGTACAGATCCGGAGGTCCTTGCCGCCGCCGGTCGTGAGGGTCGCATCTTTTTCACGTTGGACCGCGGGTTCGGCAACATCCAGTCGTACCCGCCAGGATCCCATGGCGGGATCGTCGTGTTCCGGCTCGATGAGCAGTCGGCGCGTGCGGTTGTGGTCGCGGTGGAGAACCTGGTGACGCGTCATGATTTGGCCGATCTCGCCGGGACGGTGACGGTGGTTCACCGAGGGCTGCTCCGCATCCGCCGTGCCGATGCCTGACAACATGGTTGCTACACCTGGTGCTGTCAAAAGCCCAGAGCCCCGCGCCGTGTGATCGGCTGCGGGGCTCTGACCTGCCTCAACCGGCGCGCGCTCCGAGGGACTCGAACCCCCAACCT
>NZ_CADDZT010000082.1:0-3331 GCF_902812655.1 Candidatus Frankia meridionalis
GCAACGGCGCTCCGGACCAGTCGACACGGGCCATGCGTCCGCCCCCCACTACGGTCGGGTACGCCGGCCTGGCGGTACACGGGACACCGTCAGACCTACATCCGCCGGTAGAGGGTTGACGGTGGGGTCTCGTAGATCATCATAAGCAAACAGGTACCTGCCACACAGGGATGAATCGGGGCTATCGGACCAAACCGACACCCCAGGCGAAAGGCGCCTGACGGATGTAGGTCAGAAGAGGAGAACCGGTTTAACGACACTGCCAGCCGTGGAATCCTCGACCGCTCTGTTGATCTCGTCGAACGCGTAGGTCCGGACCAGCCGGTCAATGGGAAATCGGCCGGCGAGGTACAGGTCCACGAGATAGGGGATGAACAGGGCCGGAACGCTGTCGCCCTCGAGCACGCCGCGAACGGAGCGCCCCATCAGCTGGTTGAGGTCGAACGCGACGTCCCTGCCCGCCGCCGCGGAACCGGCGATGGCGGCCACACCGCCCGCCGCCAGGACGGCGACGGCCGAGTGGGCGGTGCTCGAGAGCCCGACCGCGTCGACGCTGACGTCGACTCCGCCGCCGGACACCTCCAGCACCTCGCCGACGACGTCAGCCGCGTCCCCGCCTCCGCCGCCCGCGTCGATTGTGTGGGTCGCGCCGAGATCGCGCGCCAGCTCCAGCCGGTCAGTGTTGAGATCCACCGCGATGATCGACGCGCAGCCGGCCAGCCCTGCCGCGATGACCGCCGCCAGCCCCACCGCGCCGAGCCCGAACACGGCGATACTCGAGCCGGGCTGCGGTTTGAGTGCGTTGAGAACCGTGCCGGCGCCGGCCTGGAGACTGCATCCGAAAGGGCCGAGCATCTCCAGAGGCGCGTCCGGTCGCACCGCTATCGCCGACCGCGCGGGAACGACCGCGTACGCGGCGAACGAGGACTGGCCGAAGAAGTGCCCGTTGATCTCGGCGCCGTCGATGTCGCGGAATGCGGTCGATCCGTCGGGCCGCCGGCCGCGAAGGTTCAGCGGTCCCCACCCGACACAGGTCATCGGGTGGGCGTTGAGGCAGGTGCGGCAGCGCCCGCAACTGCGCGGCGCCAAGACGACGTGGTCACCGGGCGCGAGATCGGAGACCGACGATCCAACCTCCTCCACCACTCCACTGCCCTCATGGCCGAGCACGACCGGCGGCGCGGGCGGAAGGACCTGGTCGCGCACGAGGAGGTCGGTGTGGCAGACGCCCGTCGCCACCATCCGAACCAGCACCTCGTCCGGGCGATGTTCGCCTAGAGATACCACCTCGAGCGCGAAATCGGCGCCTTTTTCGCGAAGGACGGCGGCTTTCGTGAACATTATTCAGCCCGGCCCTCTCATCTTCCCATGGGTGACGCCACGCCCGCCGTACTGGCCGTCCAGTCGGGCACCGTCGACAAAGCTATCCGGGTCACGGACCCCCGAACAACCCCTACAAAACTGTCAGGGCCACCGCGTCAGGGTTTTCCTGGGTGATTGTCCCCGGATACCTCGTGTTGGCGAACTCAACAGGGGTGATTCTGGGGTTGCGAATCCTCGACACCGATCACATCGCACGTAGGGGGGCCGCGTAGGGTCGTGTAGGGGTTGTCAGCGGGAGCGCGCCACTCGACAGTTCGATCGCGGTCGCAGGATCGCGCCGCGCCGCCGACTCCGTCATCCGAGGATGTTCACGATGCATATGTCGACCGCGGTCTCGCCCGGTGGAATCAGCCAGGAGGCCGACGTACGTGCGCCCATCAGGCGCCTGACGAGGCTTCTCGACCCCGACTCCCTGACAGTTCTCAATCGTGAGAGTCTCCGTGGTCAAAACCTCGAAGGCGTGCTGACCGCGGCCGGACTCGTCGACGGCGCGCCGGCGGTCGCATTCTGCACCGATGCCACCGCGATGGGCGGTTCCCTGGATTTCGCCGGCGCATGCGACATCGTGGCGGCGATCGGTATGGCCGAGCGCCGCCGCTGCCCGGTCATCGGAGTCTGGCACTCGGGCGGCGCCCGGCTCACCGACGGGTTGCGCTCCCTCGACGGCGCTGGCCGGATGTTCGCCGCCATGACCCGGGTCTCCGGCGTGATCCCGCAGATCTCGGTCGTGCTCGGACCGGCGGCCGGCGCCGCCGCATACGGCCCGGCCCTGACCGACCTGGTCGTCATGTCGGACACCGGCCGGATGTTCGTGACCGGCCCTGATGTCGTGCGCAGCGTGACCGGCGAGTCCATCGACCAGGCGGGGCTCGGCGGCCCCGAGGCCCACGAGCGCAGGTCCGGCGTGGTCCACGTCACCTGCGACACCGACCAGGACGCGCTCGCATACGGACGGCAACTCGCGGTCCTGCTCGCCCGGCCGGGCTCCTTTCACCCGGACACCGAATCGTCGAACGCCGAACCGTCGCGCACCGATCCGCGCTCGCTGCTGCCCCAGTCACGGCGCCGTGCCTACGACGTACGCCCCCTTGTGCGGACGCTCATGGACGACGACGCCTCGTTCGTCGAACTCCAGCCACGCTGGGCCCCCAACATCATCGTTGGTCTCGGCCGGCTCGGTCGACGGGTGGTTGGGGTCATCGCCAACAACCCCCTTCGCAAGGGCGGCTGTCTGGACTCGTTGTCCGCCGAGAAAGGTGCCCGCTTCGTACGGATGTGTGACTCGCTGGGCGTACCGATGATCGTTGTGGTCGACACGCCGGGCTATCTGCCCGGCGTCGCTCAGGAATGGAACGGCGTGGTGAGACGGGGCGCCAAGCTCCTGCATGCCTTCGCCGAGTCCGTCGTTCCGCGTGTGACCCTGATCACCCGTAAGGCATACGGCGGCGCCTTCATCGCGATGAACTCCCGCGCGCTCGGCGCGAACGCGGTCTTCGCCTGGCCCGAGGCCGAGATCGCTGTGATGGGCGCCGAGGCGGCCGTCGGCGTGCTGTACCGGAAGGAGCTCGCGGTGCTGCCCGAGCACGAACGTGAGCGTGCCCGCGCCGATCTCGCCGAACGTCATCGACGGTCAGAAGGAGGCGTCGACCGGGCGGTTGAGTCCGGAGTCGTCGACGAGGTCGTCGCGCCGCGCGACACCCGACGCCGGCTGGTCGAGGCGCTGGCGGCCGCGCCCGGCACCCGCGGTCGCCACTCGAACATCCCGCTGTGACAAGGGCGGAAACAGTCGGCTCCGGACGACGGACCCTCTCAACGTATTCGATGAACACGAAAAGGAGAGCGGAAACTCATGACCCCCAGCACCGACGACTGGCTTCGGCGCATTCGACCGGCCTCGAACGCGACCCATCGCCTGGTCTGTTTTCCGCACGCCGGCGGGTCGGCGAGC
>NZ_CADDZT010000082.1:3641-8821 GCF_902812655.1 Candidatus Frankia meridionalis
CGCCGTCGTCGCGTTCGAGGTGGCTCGCCGGCTCACCGCCAGTGGACCCGGGAGGCGGGGCGGTCCTGGCCACGGGGGCGCCCCGGCGGTGCTGTTCGTCTCCGGGTGCCAGGCGCCGCCGGGAGGACGACGTGCACCGACGCTACGATGACGGCGTCTTGGCGGAACTGGCAAGGGTGCAGTTCCGCTCCAGTGACGTAATCGAGGTTTGATCACGCTGCTGTGTCGAGCGGTGCGAGCTTGCTGTAATGGTTGCGTTGCTGCTCCTGGTCGAGGTGGTACGCCCAGTAGGCGTCGAAGTCGCCGTTGGTGACGACGGCGCGGAGCAGGAGGAGGGACTCGGCGCCTTCGAGTCCCCATCGCGCGCCGGTGATGTCGAAACGGTCTTTGATCATAAATCTGCAGGTGCCTTCCACGACGCCGGTCGCGATGGGCCAGCCGTTGGCGAGCGCCGTGCCGTAGCCGAGGTAGGGGGCCTTGGCCTTCAGGTAGGCGGCGACGGTGTCGGCGCCCCTGCGTTCCTGGGCGTTGTAGTGGTTGTTGGTCGCGCGGCGGCCGATCCCGGCCGCGACCGCGGGCGCCTTGCCGCGCAGGATCTGGCGCAGCTGGGTGCGGACCCACGTCTCGGCGTGGGGGTCGCCGGTCTCGAAGAACGACCAGGCGGCCGTCCAGACGTACTCGGTGACGTGGACGAAGTCCACGAGGACGTGGACGGTGACCCGGCGGCGGGCGGCCTCGGCCTGGATCGCGTCGATCTGGGTGTTGTTGCCGTCGACGAGCACGACCCAGGTCCGCTGGTGGTGGGGGTCGCGCCGCTCGGCCTCGTCGAAGCCGGCGGCGATGACCGTGGCGATGTCGTCGACGACGGAGGCGGTCAGCCACTTCCCGGTCGCCTTCGGCCCCCTGGCCCTGGCAGGGCCGCCGGCCTGGGCGTTCACGCGGCCGGGCAGCGGCAGGACGTCGTCGACGGCGCGGGGCGCGGGTGTGGCGTCGTGCACGACGGCGATCTCCGCCATCCGCTTACGGTTGCTCTTCTCGCCGGGCGAGAGCCGGGTCGACAGCCGGTTCCTCCTCGCCTGGGCGGCCTTCGCGGTCGCGGGGCGTAACCCCTCGGGGCGCATCATGATGCCCTTCCCGTCGAACTGCAGGACCAGGATCCGGCCGGCGCTGGCGACCTCGAGCCTCGGCTGGGCGTAGAACGCCGCGACGTCGGTGGCCGCGGAGCGGGCCAGCTCGACGGCCTGCCGCTTGCCGATCTTCTGGCCGGTCGCGCGCTCGACGGCGGCGACCGCGTCGTCGAACGAGCCGCGGGTGGCCTCGGCGGTGACCTCGCGGCGCAGCGTGTGCGAGTGGGCCCCGGTGGGGAGGTTGAGCTCCAGGTCGGCCAGGTGCAGGTTCGCCGCGTTCGGTGCCCGGTAGGCCATCCTCTGGATCCTGACCGGCCCGAACCGGGAGATCAGCTTGCGGCTGTGGTCCTTCTCGACCCGGGTGCGCGCGGCGCCGTCCGCGCCGACCGGCGCGGCCTCGGCCCGCCGCTCCCGCTGTGCCCGCACGTCCAGGAAGGCCTGGAGCATCGCCAGCAGCAGTTCCCGGCCGCCGGCGTTGACCAGGTCCTCGACCGAGTCGACCGTCGACCCCTGCGCGCAGTCGCTCAGCAGCTCCGCCTCGAGCGCGAAATACCGCTCCCGTGCCGCGGCGAACGCCCCCGCGGCCACTGGTTCCGCCTGCTCCTCGTACGCTGGCACCTGGGCTCCTTCTTGTTGCACGTCCATGGCTTAGGCACCACGGAACGTAGCGAGAAGGAGCCCTTCTATTGATCAATACTGTCACAGCGCACGAAGCTCGTCAGCCCAACGATCTCACTTCAAGGGAACTGCACCCAACTGGCAAGGCTGTCCGGCACAGAAGCGTCGCTGCTCGCCGACCCCGAAATGCGCGAGCTCATCCTGCCGGTGCTGCGTAACGACTACCGGGCCATCGAAAGCTACCACCACGATCCTCGGGCGGCGGGGTGCGCGCCTGTGCTGAGCTGCCCGATCGTCGTCATCATCGATGACAGTGACCCGCAGACCGACGTCGCCGACACCCAAGCGTGGTGCACCCACACAACCGGACGGTTCGAGCTCATCACCTTCAGCGGCGGACATTTCTTCATCAACGATCACACGGCGGCGGTCACGGCGCTGGTCGCCGATCGGATGGCCACAGCGGCAAGTTTGAAGGTGCCGCGGTAGGAGGCGACCGTGCGCGGGCTGGCGCCGTATTGGGTCATGAGCCGGTCTGTGAAGAATGCCCGTAGGACAGGCGCGAGCGCCATCATGAGACAACCCCAGCCCCTCCGACTACTACCTGACCGGCCGGATGCGCTGCCCCCAATGCGGCAAAGCCCTCCTCGGTACCCGCGCCACCGGCCGCAACCACACCTACCGCTATTACACCTGCTTCACCCGCAACCGCTACAACCGCGACCAGTGCGACGCCCCCCGCCTCGACGCCGACGCCGTCGACACCGCCGTCCTCACCGCCCTCACCAGCTTCTACCGAGACCACCAGCACCTCATCGCCAACGCCGTCACCGCCGCCCAGCGCCGCCACCGCAACGCCCGCGCCGACCGCACCGACGAACTCACCGCCATCGAAACCGAACTCACCCAAACCGACCAGGCCATCGACCGCTACCTGGGCGCCTTCGAGCGCGGTACCCTCGACGAAGAGATCCTCGCCGCCCGGCTCGAAGCCCTGCGCACCAAGCAGAAACAGCTCCGCCACCGGCAAGCCGAACTCGCCGACGAGATCGACGACGAACCGGTCATGCCGGCCCGGTCCGCCCTCCGCGCAGTCGTCCAGCACATCGAGACGATCATCGAGTCGGGCGACGACCTCCGACGCAAGGCCCTCGTCGAAGCCCTCGTCGCCGAAGTCAAGATCCTCGGACCCGACCGGCTCGTACCGATCTTCAAAGTCCCCAGACCCGACACTTCCGGGGGCACCGCCAACGTAGAGACTGGAGACACAGACCGACCCAAGCCAACCCGACCAGCCACGAAAAACGCCCCCCACAGGGCCGCCGCAGCCGTCCTACCAGCCACAACGCCCCCGAAGGGAGCGGTTCGCGCAATGCCTACATTGGTGGGGCGGGTGGGACTCGAACCCACGACCGACGGATTATGAGTGCAGTACTCGCCCGCCGGACCGTGGCACGCCGGGCGGCCCGATCGGCTTGACATTCCCCCACGATCGCGGCATAAGTATCCGGGTAGGACTCCCGCCGGCCGAGATAACGCTGTAACGACCGCCTACTGCTTCTACTCGGCCAAGGCGTGTTCCACGCAGATCGCCGAGCCAACTGCCGGTAACACGCCTGCCGCCAGGCATGCTCCGCACCGGATCCAGCGGCGTCCGCCGGTTTCCGCGGTGGACGCACAGCGCGGTCTGGTCGTACATCCGCCCGGGCCGCCCCGGACCACGGCATCCGGCTCTGCCCGTCACTGATAGTCGTGGTTTTCCCAGTGTTCTGGCGTTTCTTCCCAGACACGAACGCCCGCCGGCCGGGCCTACCGGCGGCCGACGGACCTGCACCTCGGTGCCGTCGATGCGTAGCCGCACGCCTTCCGCAGCGGCGTAGGCGAACACGTCCGCCAACGTGCTCCACACCATAGAACTGCGCAAGCACGGCGTGGGGCAACGGGAAAGGCAGCACGACCAGGGTGGCCAGCAGCCGGTCGGTGAACACCGGCCAGTGGCGGCCTCCAGCACCGGGAGCACGACGCACTGTCCACCACGCCGATCACGCAGTGGAGTTCGGCCGACCGTGGTTGAGTCACACCAGCACCATCAGAGATCATCACTGCCCAGAGCCAGATCTTCGCAAGATCCGCCGATCTCCGACGTCACCCGCGCCAGCACACGCTCTTCCCATCAAGGCAGATGAAGCACACCACCCAAGGTCAACAAGCCGCTCGAAGTGTCCCGAACGTCTTCCCTTCCTTGCTGTGCCTCGCCGGGGGCACGCGTGGATCCCTATGTTCGCCGTGCTTTGCACGGCTTCCCGTGAGCTTCGATGTCTGCCCGGGGGCCGAGCCCCCGGAACCCCCACGGTCCGTGACCACCCAGGGCGTCGGCGGTCTCGACATCCAACGTGATCTGCGCAGTCGCCCGCTTCGCCACCTTGTCATATTGGATCTTCAAACGGAGTGCGTCGAGCAACCGCCGCGCAGTGGCCTGGGGCAGATCGGCAACGTCCAACCGGCCCAACGGCACCCGCCCCAACAGCCCAAGATCGGGGGCTGCGGCCGCTACCGCTGCGGCCTGGGCGTCCAGCTCCTCCAGCGCCTCCTGGGCAGCCCGCCGCTGGACGTCCAACTCGGCGATGCGCTGCTGCACATGAGAGAGCACCGCCCCGGTGGGGTCGTCCTGGGTTTCCAACGTGGTGAGCAGCCGCCGCTGCCGGGTGGCGATATCGGCCAGGGTGCGCGCAAGCGCGGCCCGGCGAGAGACCCGGTCATCCTGCGCAGCCACCGCCGCATGGTCGATCTCATCGGTCAGCAACGGGATCCGGTCCGGGCCGAGAAGCCGGGTGTTGAGAAAGTCGTTGATCCCGGCGATCAGGTGCCGTTCCGCCAGCAGAATCCCACCCGGATGATCCGGGTACCGCTCGGCGAAATCAGCATGGTTCCGGGGAGCCTCGCAGGCGTAGTACAGCAGCGCGTGCGGCTGACTCCGCGCCGCCCGCGACTTCCCGATCATCCTCCGCCCGCACAGCGCGTGAGTCAGGGTGTCGCGGATGTGGCTCTCCGGGCGGGCGTTGGGCGTCCAGATCAGGATCGGGGTGATGACCCCGGTGTTGGTGGCGAGCGGATCGAATCCGTTCTTCTCAGCCGTTCTGGCCGACGCCGGACGACCGCAGGTATCGAGCACGGGTCTCGAACAGCGTGTCGTTCGTTCGTTCCACGCGCCAGAACCGCCAGTCGCCTGGGTTGGGTGCCCCAGTGGCGGCCTTGGCCGCAGCGCTCGGCGATCGGTGGATCTCGCCGGAGGCCGTGCGGATCCGGCCATCGGCTGTCAGGGCCGCTTGGAATAGCCGGCCGCCGCGGCGCCCGACGAGCCGGTCGTCGGCGCGCAGTAGGCCAGCGTCGATCAGGTCTGCCAGGGTCGCGTTGTAGCGCTGTCGCCGTGGGCGT
>NZ_CADDZT010000082.1:8846-25699 GCF_902812655.1 Candidatus Frankia meridionalis
CCGCCCACGGCGACGGACGGCCTGGCACCGGGCGGCCGTGGCAAGCCGAGCGCATCCGGCGACCAGATCCGCTCCGCCATCGCCCGATACAGCTGGCCGCGGGCATTGACTACCGCTTCCGGCGGGGAATCGACATCGTAGGGACGGAACAGGTCGGTCAGCCCTTGCTCAGCGGCGAATGTGTTGAAGCGTTTGTGGCCCCGGCTCCGGTAGGTGTCCGGGTGCAGCGAGCCGGCCAACGCGTTGGACCGTTGATATGATGACAGTTTGTGTTCCAGTGGCAGGCCACCGACGCTGGCGTTGTCCGCCCCGTCCAGTAACACCAGACCGCCGAGCCGCGACCGGATGCGCTCGAACTCCGTGTCGGACGTCGCCTGCGCCAGGTAGGTGGCGGCGCCGCTTTTTTTGGTAAACAAGTGCTCGATCTCGAACGGTCGTTGGCCTTCCGTGACCGCCAGCAGATGGTCCACGGTCTCGCTCTGGCCGGTTCCCTTCGCCAGCCACGCAGTGAGCCGGGCGAGGAAGTACAGCACGAACGGCCGGTTCCCGCCGGGCCGGTACCGCAGTTCGGGGACCTCGGCGAGGTGGACGTACCAGCCGGCCGCCTCCTCGCCGAGCACACGGCTCAGCTCGTGGGCGGTGCGGGTCATCCGCACCCGGCCAAGCAGCCCCGACACCAGATCGTCGAGCTCACCCGGGCCGTAGGGTAGCTGCCTGACCCCGCGGGTGACGACGAACAGGTCCAGGAAGCGGGCTACCAGCTCGCCTTTACGCAGCACGGAAGCGACCGATTCGTCTGGCTCGGCGGCGGCCAGCGCAAGATCAAACTGTCGCGGTATCCGAAGGTGGGCGTTGTACCAGATCGCCTCCTGGTCCGCGCGGAGACGGCTCGTCGCTGCCAGCATCGCCAGATAGGGCCGGGAAAGCGGCTCGAAGACTTCGGTGAGAAGCCTGACCCGCCCGTCCCTTTTCCGGTACTGGCCAATACTTTCGGCATTTTCGTCGAGCCATTCGTGCGGGGCGCTTTCCAGCAGCTGGCTCGTGTCGATGATCGGCGTGACGTACTTGGCGCGCAAAACCGCGCGAACGAACTCCAGTGGCGCGTCCCGGTCCGGGCCGTGTAACTCATCGACCATACGCTGCCACTGCAGGTCGAGCTGGTACGGATCACCGGGCGCTTCGGCAAGCAGGTAGTTCTTCAGCAGGTCGAGCGGGGCGAGATGCTTGCCGCGGTCATTCATCGCGGAGAACATCTCCTTGCCGCGGGCGGCGTCGCCGGCGTCAAGTTCGACGAGCGAGACCCGGTCGAGGAGCCAGCGGGCGAAGTACGGAAGCGCATCCTCCTTCAGCAGTTCCGGCCAGCGGGTAAGCAGATGCTCTGCGGCCTCGTGCAGCCGCCGTACGTCGGCAGGCACACCGTCGCTGGTGAAGGGCCGGTTGTTGACCAGCTGGTCGAAGAACTCCGTGTACCGGTCCACACGGACGGCGAAGTGCTGGCCGCCGCGGTCCTCGCCGCGCATGAGCGAACGAACGTCCACGTGCAGGTGCGCCGCGTCGTGCCGGTTCTCGGTCAGGGTGCCCAGCCGGATCAACAACAGCAGCAGCGTGATGATCCGCTGCTGTCCATCGGCAAGATAGATTCGACCGTTCTGACGATAGATAATGATAGAGCCTAGAAAATAGGGGTCGTAGGTAGCTGTTCAGCTCGGGTCATCGGGGATGGCTGGTCGTTCGCTGGATCTTGTGTGGCGGTCGTCCTGACACCTGGCTGATCGTGGGCTGTGATCGTTAGGTTCGTCGTGTGGACTCCAGCGGCCGCCCGAGCTACGAGGAGCTCGCGTGTCTGGTCGTGGAGCAGGCGGCCGCGATCGCGGAGCGCGACGCGCTGATCGAGCGGTTGACCGCGCGGGTCGAGGAACTGGAACGCCAGGCTGGTAAGGACAGCCGGACGTCGTCGCGTCCGCCGTCGTCGGATGATCCGTACACGAAGGCGCCGAAGCGGTCGTCGCGGACGTCGTCGGGCCGGCCACGTGGGAAGCAGCCCGGTGAGCCGGGGCAGACGCGCAGCATGGTCGCGGACCCGGACGAGGTGATCACACTCGACCCGGCGTCGTGTGGGGAGTGCGGCGGGTCGCTGGCCGGCGCGCCGGTGTTCGGGGTCCGTCGCCAGCAGGTGTTCGACGTGCCGCCCCCGCCGCCGCGGCCCCGGGTGAGGGAGTACCGGTTCGTGGCGCGGGTCTGTCCGTGCTGGCCGCGCTGGTGGGCGCGGTGGTTTCGACGGGCTGGGTCGCTTCGCTGCGGGGCCGGGCGGCCCGGCTGCTCGAGACCGGGTTCCTGCCGCACGTACGCGCCCTGGTCGCCGCGGCGCCGGTCGCGCACGCGGACGAGACCACCGCCCGCGCCGACGGAGCTCTGCGTTACCTGCATGTGGCGTGCACCGACTATCTGACCGTGATGCACGGCGGGGACCGCACGGCGGGGACCGCACGGCGGCCACGATCGACGCCGGCGGGGTCTGGCCGGCGTTCACCGGCGTGCTGGTACGCGACGGCTATGGCGGCTACGCGCATCTGACCGGTGCGCTGCACGCCTGGTGCGGAGCACACCTGCTCCGCGACCTGCGCTCGGTCCACGAGGGTGACCCGGCCGGCCAGGTCTGGGCCGACGCGCTGGCCACGACTCTGCTCGACGCGCACCACGCCGCGGGCGCCGCCCGCCGCGCCGGGCAGGCCACGCTCGCCCCGAAGGTGCTCGGCGAGATCCTTAACCACTACCTCGGCGCGCTCGCCCGCGGCGAGACCGACAACCACGGCAGGCGCAGCCCGCTGGCCGCCGACGCCAGGACGCTGATCCGCCGGTTCCGCCGCTACGAGGACATGATCCTGCGGTTCGCGACCGACCTGACGGTCCCGTTCTCGAACAATCTCGCGGAGCGAGACGTCCGACCGGTCAAGATACAACAGAAAGTGTCCGGTGGCTGTTGGCGCACGCTCCAGGGCCTGGCCGACTTCGCCGTCGTGCAATCCTACCTGTCGACCGCCACGAAATGGGGCCTCGACACCCTCGACGCGCTCACCCAACTGTTCACCACCGGCGCCTGGCTCCCACCCGCAGCACAACCCGGCTGACGACCCCGCCTCACCTGGCCGTCCGCGGACCACGACCACCGGTCCCGCCAACGGCCGCTCCTACCTGCGCAAACGCAGGAAGCGAGCCCATCACCCGAGCTGAACAGCTACCCGGCATCGGGTAGCAAGCAAGGAGGTCGAGGGTCAGGGCGCCGGAGGTGAACAGTCGTTTGGGCGTCTCGATGGCGAGCGCCTTCTCGTCGTCGAGGATCTCCAATGAGCGTTCTTCGAGGGGGACGGGTTCGACGCCGGGGTTGTTCCGCAGCCAGTTGGCGATCCTGTCGAGGAGTTGGTGTTCGTCCGGCCGGGTGGCGATCGCGGCGGCTGCTTCGAGTGCTTGCGGCCAGACTCGCCGGGCCGGTGCCGCCCGCACCCGACGGGGCTTTGTCACCTTACCCACCCAGAGTGGCAAGGGCGGTTTCGTCCGATCGTCCCACCCAGAGCGCGCCTTTGGCAGCACGACGGCTTCCGCTTCAGCGAGTCCGGCCAGGACGGCGGCGAGCCGGGTCCGTGCTGTCGGATCGCCGACGAGCGTTGGGTCGGCGGCGGCGTGCCGTAGCAGGCCGTCGACCGGGACGCGGCTTGTCGGATGGTCCGCGACGTAGGCGGCGATGATGTCACCCAGCGTCGTGGTCATCTCGATGCCTCCGTCTGAGGTTGGTTCCCCTCACCGCTGGACGATTCGTCGTGCGCAACGCGGACGCCGGTGATGAGTCGCTGGTCGGTGTCGATGTCGTCCGGGACGATGTAGCGGCGGTTTCGGGTGCGGCCAGGGCGGTTGTCCAGCCGGATGACGTTGGGAAATCGGGATACGGCATCGGGGTCTTTCACCCCAGTGGTGTACACGAGCTGGACTTTGTGTGCGGCGGCGACAGATCTCTGGAGACCGACGAGGCTGCCGTGTGAGGCGCGGCCGATCGGGTTGTCGAGCAGCAGGACACCGCCCGAGCGATCCCGGCGCCCGGCGTTCACCGCGCGCAGCGCCGCGATGGTGCAATAGAGCGCGACACAGACGGTCAGTTTCTCTCCGCCGGACCATTTGCCGAGCCGGGTGATGTCCTCGGTGGTGGGGACGAGGTCCAGGGCGGGCTTGAGGACTTTGACGGTGAAGCCTCGGGTTCCGGCTGCCTCGTGGACGGCATCCTTGAGCAGCGGCGGTCCTTCCGGTTTGACGCCGTCGGCGATGCGTCGCTCCACGACGCGGTTGACGTAGGTGCGGAGGTCCGCGTCGCTGGCGGGTGTTTCGAAGGAGATTCTGAGCATCTGTTTCCCGGCCCAGCCTCCGGTCTTCGTCGCCACTCGCGAGTACCGTTCGGCCTTGCGCAAGGTGTCGAAGGTGTTCGAGACGAGGCGGGCGAGGGAGTCGGTCACAATCGCCTGGTCCTTGGCGATGTCGGCGAGTTCACCACTGATCATCTCCGCGCGCAGTCTTAGCTGCTTCGCCAGGGTTCCCCGCGTGCCGCGCCAGCACCTCTTCGTTGTCGTGGAGGACGCGGTCCTTCGCGGGTGTGGCGACTCCCGGGTACCTGCTTCCTGTTGTCCGCAGGTCGCCGACCGCGTTCGCGCGGGAGACCGCCGCGTCGCTCGCGCGTTTCTCCGCGACACGCAGAGCTTGCATGACCGTCTGTTTGCGGGTCTTGGCCTCGTCGTCGGTTCCGCCGAACGGCGCGATGACCCGGTCGGCCGGGTCGGGAAGGCCGTCGGCGAGCAACTCGAACGCCGTGGCCCGACTCCGGTATTCGCCTTGCGCGCTCTCAAGGTCACGGAGTTTGCCCTCTGCGGTTGTCCGCCTTTCGACGCACGCTTGGCCGATCTCGTCATGTTCAGATGCCAGAGCGTCGGCCTGCTCCGCTGTGGTTGGCTCAATCGGCAACGCGCGCTTGGGCGGATCGGTGCGTCGCGCCCGAATTCTGGTGAGCGTCGCGCTATGTCGTTCGATATCACCGGAGGCGCGGCCCTTCCGGCCGACCGCCTCCTCCTTCGTCTCTCGGGCGGCGGCCAGTGCCGCCGCCCGGGCCGGCTTGGTCTGACCCTCCGCGGTGGTGAGCAGGACAGCGGCATGTTGCAGCGTTTCGGCGGTGACTGCGGCGAGGACCTGTGACTCGGTCGCCAAAGCCGTGGTGAAATTGCGTTCCCGCTCCGCGAGCACCGACTGGGAAGCTTGGACCTGCCAGGTACGGGCAGCCTCCTGACGCCGGGCGCGTAGGACGTCGAGGGACACCGCCGGATCATCGGGAAGGTTCGGCTCGGAGTCGAGGAACGTCAGGCCGGCGGCCTCGCTTCGGTACGCGCTGGCGGCCTCGCCTTCGGAATCGCTGAGCTTGCTCTGCTCGGTGGCGTAGTCGAGAGCACGGTTCGCCTCCTCCGTGAGGTGCTCGGCCCGGTGGTGGGCGTCCTTCGACCGCGACTCGGCGTCGGCGAGTTCGTGACGCCATTGCGCGGCTGCCCCCATCTTCTGGATCAGGCCGGACAGGCGGGCGCGGGACGTCTCGATGTGGGAGATCTGTCGCTGTGTCCGCTGCTCGGTCGCCGTGTCCTCGGCCTCCGCCTCGTCGAGTGCGGCGAGGTCCGTGCGAGCTTGTTCGAGTGCTGCTGCGATACCGAGGAGGGTGTTGTCGAGGTCGTCGATGCGGCCGGTAAGGCTGTCGAGGTGCCCGGTGGGGCAGTCGGCGAGTAGCTGGGTGAGCTCGCCGAGCAGCGCCCGGTCGGCTTCACGCGCTTCGGTCAGGCGGGACTGCTGGTCGTCGTACGTCTCGGCGCGGGCGGCGACCTGGCGAACGTCGCCCTCGGCCCAGGCCAGGTCCACCAAGCCGCGATGCAGTCCAGTCCACACCGGGCCAGTGCCGTCGGGGCCAGTCCATCTGGAGCCGACGATCGCGGTGGCGTCCTGAGCGGTGTAAACGCCGACGAGCGCTGTGGTTGCCGTGTCGACGCCGGTCAGCGCGGTTGCGGCGGCATCGGCCTGGGCGGTGGGGATGACGAGTCCGACGCCGAGGCGCGCGAGTTCCGGATCCGTGACTGTCTCCAGGATGCGCGTGCCGGGCACCAGCGTACGCAGGTGTGCCCAGCCGGTTTCGGCCAAGATGCCGTGTTCGGCCAGAACAGCTTGGACACGCTCGGCGTCGAGGGTGGTGGGTAGCAGCCCGGTGCGTGCGTGTACGTCGAGGATGCGCTGGTCGTCGATGCGCTCGGCCTCCAGCCGGACGAGCGCCACATCGGTATCGACGATCGCGTCCGACAACCGGCGGGTCAGGGTGTCCGCCTCTGCCCAGAGGTCCACGGGGGCGTCGCCGGTGGCCTCGGTGAGATCCTGTACGCGTTCGCGTGCGACGAGCTTGGAAGCACGTTCGACAAGAGCGGCACGTTCCTCCGCGAGCCGGGTGCGCTCCGCGTCGAGTCGGACCTGCTCGCCTGTCAGCGTGGTGAGCGTGCCGGTCAATCCGCGTCGCGCCGCCGGGCGTTGTTCACGACGGCCCTGGACCTCTTCAAGGATGCTCGTGAGCGTGGTGTGCTGTTCGGCGAGAACGGCGTCATGCTCGACAGGGTCGGTCTGCTCGTTCGGAAGCACGCCGTCGCAGACAGCCGCGTGTAGGTCCGTGGCCAGCGACTCCAGCCGAGCCGTCGCGGTCGCCGCGTCCTTGTCCGCTGCCTGGGCCTGCTGGCCGGCTTCCTTCGCCGCGGCGCGGTGGGCCTCGACGTCTGCCTTCGCCGCCCTGGCGGCTTCAGCAGCCGTTCCGGCTTTGGCCTCGTGGCTCTCGGCCAGCGTGCGCAGTCGGGTTTGCAGGCGAGCGCTGTGCTCGTCGTGCTCGCGCCGCAATGGTGCGGTGCGCTCGCGTTCCTCGCCGGCCTCTCGCCGGGTGCGCTCCAGCGCGTCCTCCAGCTCCTTCTTCTCTGCGAGATGTCCGGCTGCCTCCCATGCTTTGATGAGTCCGGCGGCGTCCCTGATGTCGTCGTCGGCCCTCCTGTGTTGATCCTCCGCAGCGCGCAGTCGCATCTGGGCGGCGCGTTCCTCGTACAGGTAGACGAGCTCGTACGCGGCGCCACCCTCGGTCACCGCCGCGGCGCGGCGCTTCTCAATGCCGTCGCGCCGTCCGGCGAGCGCCTCGATCCTCGTGTTCGCTTCGGAGACGGTCGCGGCGAAAGCGGCGGACAGCTTGGCCGCCTCGTCGACGGTCTGCCGGAGGGCGATCTCCGATGCGTCGACCTCCTGCTGGCAGACGTGAATGCGGTCCAGGCCCGTCGCCGAGTCGAGGCAGAAGTCGCGCTCGGCGGTCTTGGCTGGCTTGGTCGCGAGCAGCGACGCAATCGAGGCCAGGCGATCAGCGACGCCGATCGCATCTTCCGGTGCAACCGTGAGATCGATGAGCAGGTCGATGAACTCGCGGGCTGACGAAAATCGGAACATGTCTTCCACGCCGCCCTCGACGTGGTTCATCTGTTTCTGCGTGCGAAACAGTGCTGGGTCGAGGCCCCGGCTCGCCAGCGCGGCCGTCCACTCATGTTGCTTCTCGGAGATGACCAGATCCATGGCCTGCGGGTAGATCGCCGCGAATTCCTTCAAGGCGGCGACGTAGCCCGCCCGGTGGCACGGCTCACCGGTGGCGTCAAGGATGGGAAGGCATTGCAGGTCGAGCACGCCCGGCACCGCATAGAACGCGTAGAAGGTGGTGTCGAGCCGGTCGCGGGCCCGGTCGGCGTCGGCGGGACGGCGCAGGTCGGACCACTCATAGACCACGCCGGTGATGAGGATGCGGTCCGGTGAGCCGTCCAGTGTGCCCGAGGCAGCCGGATGCCACGCCGCAACGGTGTGCGCGGTATCGCCGCTGTCGACGTAGTCGGTGAGGCTGCGTTTCACCGTACGCCCCATGAAGTCGGTCGCTCGTGGCAGAAGCAGCGCGTAGAACAGCGACAGCAATGCTGACTTTCCCTCGGATGCCCGCGCCGGCCTGGGGATGACCGGGCGGGTCCCGGGCCCGGTGACGATCTGGCGGGTGCTCGCCGTCGACGGCAAGACGATGTGTGCGCCGGCGATCGCCTCGAGCAGGGCCTCGTTGTCGAGGTTGGTGGTCTGCCACTCGGTCTGGTCGGCCCACTGGAGCATGAGTTCTGGGACGCGTGAGGGTGGTGCGGGCTGCCAGGACGCGCCGGTGACGATGTTGCTGGAGGTCTTGTACTGGCCGTGGTCGTGGGCCAGGTGGTCCATCAGCACCGCGTACAGGTCCAGGTCACGACCGGGTCCGGGCCGTGTTGATCACGGCCATCAGGCCGGGCAGGGGGGTGTCCTCGTACCGGCTTACGGCGCGGGCCTCGAGTACCCCGGAACGGACGGTCACCTCGACCGTGTCTCCGGGGCCGATGCCCAGAGCGCGCAGCTCGGCTGGGCTGATCGTGATGCCCGGCGAGTTCGGCATCCCGCGCGGCGAGGGCCGACGACGAACGCGGGCTGGAGCACGACACCGTCGCCCGACAATGGGCTGGCGGAGACGATCTGGTCGCGTATCTGCTTCTTGAAAGCGGGTGTGCTGGCCGACGCCGCCGTCGACGAGAGCGCCTGGACCGACGCTCGGGACATGCGCGGCGCCCAACAGCAGCTACCCGGACCGGACTTCCACCGGCAAGCGACGACGAGCTTACGAAAGGTGGATCAGCCGCCGGGCAATCGTGGAGCTGTTCACCGAACGGGGCTACGGGGTCGTCGCCGTGCACCCCGACACGGCCGGCCTCGCCGAACTCGAGACCATCAAGAACGTCGTGACGCTCGAAGGCGACGTTTCCACCGAGAAGACGAACGTCGAGGCGGTGCGGTGCACGCCGGCTACCAGGCAGTG
This sequence comes from Candidatus Frankia meridionalis, assembly GCF_902812655.1. Taxonomy (GTDB): domain Bacteria; phylum Actinomycetota; class Actinomycetes; order Frankiales; family Frankiaceae; genus Protofrankia; species Protofrankia meridionalis. The sequence continues at coordinate 17,803 of NZ_CADDZT010000082.1, forward strand.
CGCCACCCCACGACAGAACACCGCAGCTGGGCGTTCGACGCCTCCGTCTGCCGACCCCGGCCCTCGACGCGGGGCCGCCATGCCATTCCCCGGAGATCTTTTCAACTTTATCGGTTGACTTGCTCGGAATTTGCTCCGAGCATGTCCCCCGTGTTCCGATCGACGCGCGTGACCACCCATCGGCTGGCGCTGTTCGCCGTCGCCTCGCACTGCGTTGCCGACATCAGCTGTCGCCGCGTCGCCCGCTGAGAGCCCCAGTTCTGCGGCGCCACGGCGCCTGTTTCGCCATGCCTGTCTCCCTGTGGAGGTCGCTTCGTGCCATCGACCGTCGGCATCGACCGGCTCGGGCTGCTGCCAAAGAAACTCGACGTGGCCGCCGAGTTCGACACCCGCTTCAACTCCATCGCCCAGGAGGCCAAGTGACGACGCGTAGCTATCCGGGACACGGTGCGACCGTCGGCCGCACGGTCCGCGAATCCAGCCCGTGGTGGCGGCAGGCTGCGCGCGCACCCGAGGGGGCACCCAACATCGTCATCGTCCTCCTGGACGACATGGGCTTCAGCGACATCGGGCCGTTCGGCGCCGAGATCGAGACACCGCACCTGGACGGGCTGGCCGACCGCGGGCTCCGTTTCACCAACTACCACACCAACCCGCTCTGCTCCCCCTCCCGGGCCTCCCTGCTGACCGGGCTGAACCCGCACCGCGCCGGCTACGGCTTCGTGGCCAACGCCGACCCCGGATTCCCCGGATTCGTCTTCGAGATCGGCGATGACGTACCCACGCTGGCCGAGTCGCTACGGGCCGGCGGGTACGCGACGTACGCGGTCGGCAAATGGCATCTCACCAAGGACGCCACGATGAACGACGGCGCGCCCCGGTCCTCCTGGCCGCTGCAGCGCGGCTTCGACCGCTTCTACGGGATCCTGGAGGGCCTGACCAGCCTGCACTTCCCGCACCAACTCGTACGCGACAACTCCCCGGTCCACGTCGACTGGTACCCCGAGGGCTACTACCTGACCGACGACCTCACCGACGAGGCGATCGGCCTGGTCAAGGGGCTGCGCGCCAACTCGGACCGGCCCTTCTTCCTCTACCTCGCGCACCCGGCGGTGCATGGACCGCTGCAGGCCAAGGCCGGGGACATCGCCAAGTACCGGGGTCGCTACGACCAGGGCTGGGACGCGGTACGCGAGGACCGTTTCGCCCGCCAGCTCGCAGGCGGCCTGTTCACGCCGGGAACGAAACTGCCGCCGCGCAACAGCGAGCCGTTCCACGACGTCGAGGCCTGGGACTCCCTGTCGGCCGGGGACCGGGAGCTGTTCGCCCGGTTCCAGGAGGTCTATGCGGGGATGGTGGACAACGTCGACCAGAACCTCGGCAGGCTGCTGTCCACCATCGAGGCGCTCGGCGAACTGGACAACACCATCGTCATCTTCACCTCCGACAACGGCGGCACCGGCGAGGGCGGCGGGCGCGGCACCCGAAGCTACTTCAAGAACTTCGCCCGCAACGCCAACATGCCCGCCGAATGGTTCCGGGACGTGCCGCGCGACCTGGACACGTTGGGCGGGCCACAGAGCTCGATCCACTATCCGCGCGGCTGGGGCATGGCCTCCAACACCCCGTTCCGGCTGTACAAGACCAACACCCACGCCGGTGGTGTCCGGGTGCCCTTCATCATCTCCTGGCCGCGCGGCCTCGGGGAATATGCGAGCCAGATCAGGACGCAGTACCAGTACGTCACCGACGTCTATCCCACCCTGCTGGAGCTGACCGGGGTGACCCGGCCCGCGACCCGGGGCGGACAACCGGCCAAGGATCTCGACGGCGTCAGCTTTGCCGATCCGCTGAGGAGTCCGGAGGCCGCGAGCACCCACCACGAGCAGTACGCCGAAATGGTCGGCAACCGGTCGTACTACCGGGGTGGCTGGAAGCTCGTGACGCTGCACCGGTTCGGCCGCCCGCACGACGAGGACCCGTGGGAGCTGTACGACATCCGGGTCGACCCGACCGAGACGGAGGACCTCGCCGCCGACCACCCGGAGCTGGTCAAGGAGCTGGCCGAGGCGTGGGAGCGGGCCGCCTGGGAGAACCAGGTGTTCCCGCTGGATGACGGCACCGGCTACCTGTGGACCGCCCGCCCGGAGTCCGAGAATGCGTTCGTCCGGCCGGTCACGCTGCTGGCCGGGACACCGCACCTGGAGCGGTACCGCTCGTCACTGCTCATCGCGTTCCGCTCGTTCAAGGTCGAGGTGCGGCTCGATCAGGCCGACGGCGACCAGGGCGTGCTGGTGGCGCATGGCGACCAGGGCGGCGGCTACAACCTCTACGTCGAGGACGGCCGGCTGTTCTTCGCCTACAACGAGTACGGGCTGCTCACCGAGGTGGACGCCGGGCCGCTCCAGCCCGGCCGCCGGGAGGTGACGCTGCGCGCCACGGCGATCCCGGACTTCCGGTGGAATTTCGAGGTCCTGGTGGACGGCGTCGCCGCGGGCAGGCTCGACAACGCGCTGATGCTGATCGGGATGGCCCCCGCGCAGGGCATCGACGTCGGGATCGACCGTCGTTCGCCGGTGTCCTGGCCGCTCTACCAAAGGCAGGGGTTCTTCCCGTACACCGGGGACCTGACATCGGTCATCTATCGTCCCGGCGAGCCGGCCGACTACGAACCGAAGAAGGTCCTCGCCGCGCTACGTGCCGCAGCCGCAGCCTATGAATAGCCCACCTACAAATAGCCCGCGCACGAGTAAGCCCGCGCACGAGCCTCCTTCGCCCGGCCCGCCGGAGCTGCGCGGGTCGGGCGAACAATCCCGGCGCTCTACGAAGCGGTGTCCCGGACCGGGAGACCGGCGGCGGCCCACGCATGGAATCCGCCGATGACATCGGTAGCCTGACGCAGGCCGAGGTCGTGCAGGGACGCTGCGGCGAGGCTGGACGTGTAGCCCTCCGAGCACACGATGATGATCTGCAGCCCGTAACCGGTGGCCTCGGGGAGCTTCGCGTCACTGGCGGGGTCAAGACGCCACTCGAGTACATTCCGCTCGACGATCAACGCGCCCGGGATCTCTCCCTCGGTCGCGCGCTGCGCGGCCGGGCGGATGTCACGGAGGTCACCAGTTCACCGGGGCCTGCTCGCGGCCTACCTCGACCAGTCCACTCTGCGGATCCAGGGCATCGTCGCATGAACTCCAACGCCGGCGCGTAGACGTGGATACTGACCGCCGGGACCGCGCCGGAGTTTCTGATCTCGTGGACGTGGGCCGGCCCGAAGGAGCAGACCCGGCCGCTGGGCAGCACGGTCAGCCTGCGCGCTCGGGACCAGCCTGCGGTGACCGTCCGTTCGGTCAGGACGCCGGACACAACGCGCTGGCGACCCGCACGTAGTCGACGTGTGGGCGGCGGAGTGGACTGGGCCAAAGACGACCACGCCGTCGCGGTCGTCGACGCCGACGCCGTAATCCGGCCCCACCCTTCCCGGCAATACATCACCAATATGGTCGGGAAAGTTGACATTCCTGCCCGGCGGGCGCAAGGTCGAAGGTGTGAAGCATCGTCGTTGCTCGGCGTGGCTTGTCACACGGGCTCACATCGACCTCCTGCGGGTCGCTTCCGCCACCTGTCTGCGCTCCACGGCCTGAGTCAACGCAGCAGCCGCCGGCGTGCACGTCCCGCCTGCGGATATGGCTGCCGCTCATCTCGTCGGACCACGTCGCACCCGAGGGCGACGTGCAGATATCGATCCTCCCCGCCGGTATGCCGCCGCTGGACCATGTCCGCCGCGGCCGGCCAGGATGCACGACAGGAGAGACCTGTGACCACTGCCTCCCGCACGGTTAACTATGCCTTCCGAGGCCTCGAAGACGCCAGCGGTTCCCCACACGCCGACGCCGGCCACCCGCCCGTGGACCGGCTTCTCCCCCGGCTGACCCGCAACGTATCCCCAGCCGCCCGGACGTCCGTTGCCCTGCTCACCGGACGGCACGAGACATCGGAACGCTTCGAGTCCCTGGCGATCAGACTCGCCAGGGACGGCCACGCCGTCGCGATCGCGAGACCCGGAGGCGACACGGCCACAGCACTCGGCGAGATGCGCAAACCGGACGTGCCGTTCATCCTTCTCGGTTCGGACACCGGCGCGCTGCGGGCGCTCACCCTCGCCGGCTCGCCGGCGCTGCGGGCCGACGGGCTCATCCTCCTCGGCCTGCCACTTCTGCACCGGCCTGTGTCCGGCGAGCCGCTGACCGAATCGCCTCCACGGGCCCTGCCTGACATGCCGATCCTGCTCATCCACGGTCACGACGACCAGATCAGCCCACTCCCGCTGATCCGCATGCTGACCCGGACCGCGCCCCGAGCGGAGCTGGCGGTCGTGCCCGGCGGCCACAGCGTCCTGCACGACGACGGCCACCGCTGGGCGGCCGCGCGGATACTCGTCTTCCTCGAGGCGCTCATCCATGCCGGACACACCCCACACTGACCGCACCCCGACACTGACATCGTGGGCATCGTGGAGCCGGCGCAACCCGTGGCGATCCGTCCGGTGGTGTGGACGGGGTGGGCGCTGCGTCTGCTCGACCAGACGGCCCTGCCCGCCCGGTTGGTTCACATCGACATCGCAGCGTCGACGACGTTGCCGACGAACAGGTGGACCAGGCTCCGCCGGGCCCGTTGATCCCCGAACAGGATCTCCGCCTGGGCGAGGGCGCGCGCATGGCCGTCCACGTAAACCGGCAGGCTCGTCGCCGTGGCCAGCACCTTGCGGACCGGGACGTCGCGCCAGCCGAGCGGCTGGCGCTCGACAACGACCCCACGTTGCGGATCCACCCGGCCGCCGGTGACCACGCCCAGGCCGAGCACGGCCCGCAGGACAGCCGCCGCGGGACCGGCGGTGTGTCGCGTCGGGATCGCGGGTTCATGAAGCAGGCGGACGCCCCCCCGGCACCCACGCCCTGCTCGGGGCGACGTTCGGCCCGTGGAGCTCCATACCTGTGACGGTCACGATTCTCCTTGATCAATCGTTCGGGATACTCAGCTGGCGAGGAACGGCTGCCCGGTGACGAGTTCGGACTGCTTCCCGTCGACACCGACGGGAATGTCACCGACGAGCGTGACCCGGTACAGCACCCGGTCGAAGTCGAGATGACTGAGATCGGACGGCCCGAGATGCGCGGTAGCCCGGTTGTCCCAGAACGCGACGTCTCCCGGCTGCCACCGGAACCGCACCGTGTACTCCGGACGGGACACCTCCTCATAGAAAAGCTCGAGCAGCCTGCGGCTCTGCCGGGACGAAAATCCGATGATCTCGTTCTCGCCCGCGGTAAAACTCGGGCTGACGAACAGGGCCCGCTCACCGGTCTCGGGATGGACCCGCACCACCGGGTGGATCGCCACCAGCGGCTCGGCGGCGACCCTCCTCGCATAGTCCGAATCGGCGGCGAACAACCTGCGGTTCCCACCAAACCGGCCACGGCACCCATGGTCCGGTCCCCCTCAGAGGCGAGTCAACGTTTAGCAGCGCAGTGAAAATAATTGGGCCGCAGTGCTCCCCGGGTGGATGACCACAGCGGCGGTCAAGAAAGCGTCGCGCCCCCGCGGTATCGGGCAGGTCACGTCGATCCTGCAACGGGTTGACAATCCATCATCTCGACCGACATAGTCGGCAACGTGCTAAACAGGCGATTCTCGGTCCGGCGGACGGTGGACCATGTCCACGTCGCCAGCGATCTCTGTCGCCTCTGACCCGGCCTGCCGATCCCGAGGCGTTCGTGGTGGACACACCTGTAGATCTTTGGGCCTGCGATCCTCGGGCCTCCGGGCGCACGAAAAGCTTCATGATCATATGCCTTCCGACCGGCCGCTCACCTGGCCCGTAAATGCCTTCTCACCGTCAATGGCGACGGGGTCTACCCAGTCCGACAGGCTGACGGCTGTCTGACGGTCACCGGACGTTCAGCGCGGTCGAAGCCGGCCCGGCGATGGGCCGGCCACGCCATGGCCTTCCTGCCGGGGTTACACATCCGTGCTGACGGCTGCGCTTACCCCTTCTCGATATTTCTCCGGTCGTCACGCAGACGACACTGCGACCTCGCGGCGACCCACCCGTTCCCACCACCCGTTCCCACCGCCCGCTCCCCGGACCCTGCCGGCGACCCGTACAGACAGTTCACCCGCCCTCATGTTGAAGGACGCACCATGTTTCGCACCATCCGCAGGAAATCCAAGACTCTCGGAGCCGCCGCAGCCCTGGCCGTGACGGCGCCGGCGGTTCCAGCTCGGGCCCGGAGCGGTCACCCCCGCCGAGCTCGCCGCCGACCTCGGCTATCTCGGCCCGATCACTCTCAAGTGGATCGGGAACACCATCAGCGGCCCGCAGGACATCCAGGCCACCGTCAGCGGGGTCAGGAGTGTCGACCCGTTGCCCATCAAGTCCGCACGGTCGATGGACCTGTCATCACTACAGTTGTTCCAGAAGGTTATTCTGCCCGCTGCCGTCCCGACCGTTTTCACCGGCATCCGCCTCGCCGGGGCGTACGCGATCCTGGTGCTCATCGCCGCGGAGCTGGTCGGCGCGAAAGCGGGTCTCGGCTATCTTATCAGCTACGCGCAGTCCAACTTCGCCATACATGCGATGTATGCAGGGATCATCACCATCTCGGTGATCGTCCTGGGTATCAACCAGCTTCTCCTGGCCGTGGAACGATACTTCTCCCGCTGGCGCGTCGCACCCAATTCCTGAAAGCGCGAGCGCCGCGGGCTCCCCTGACCAGCAGGCCGCCGAGAGGCGACAGCTCAAGAGCCAACAACACAAGAATCGAGAGCAGATGAGCGACCGCCCCCGCCGGCTACATCTCAATGCCTTCCTCATGCATGTCGGGCACCATGAGGCGGCCTGGCGGCACCCGGCCGTCGAACCCGAACGCGACGGATCCGTCGACCATTACATCCGCATGGCCCAGCTCGCCGAGCGCGGCAAGCTCGACTCGATCTTCCTGGCCGACGGCCTCGCCCTGTGGAACAACGTGCGGTACAACTTCGCCGGCCGGTTCGAACCGTTGACCCTGTTGTCCGCGCTAGCCGTGGCGACCAGCCGGATCGGGCTGGTCGCCACGGTTTCCACGACCTACAACGAGCCCTTCCATGTGGCCCGCAAATTCGCCTCGTTGGATCATCTGAGCGGCGGTCGCGCAGGCTGGAACATCGTGACCTCGGGGCAGGAGGACGAAGCGCGTAATTTCAACGCGGAGGCGCATCTGGAGCACCACCTCCGCTATCAGCGCGCGGCCGAGTTCCTCGATGTGACGCGTGCTCTGTGGGACAGCTGGCAGGACGACGCCCTCGTGTACGACAAGCGGTCCGGGCTGTATGCCGACACGGACCGTATCCACCCGGTCAACCACACCGGCCGGTACTTCTCAGTGGCCGGGCCGCTGAATGTGCCGCGCCCCCCACAGGGCCATCCGCTGCTCGTACAGGCCGGTTCCTCCGAAGACGGCAAGGAATTTGCCGCACGGTATGCCGAGGCGGTCTTCACCGCACAGCAGACCCTGGCGGACGGCCAGGCGTTCTACGCAGATCTGAAAAAGCGCGCCGTTCGCCACGGCCGCTCGCCGGACAGCATCAAGATCCTACCCGGCATCGCGGCCATCCTCGGCTCCACCGAGCAGGAGGCGAAACAGCGGGAAGCCGAACTGAACGGTCTGATCGTACCGGAATACGGGCTCAGTCAGCTGTCGAAGATGGTCGGCATCGACCTTTTCGACCAGCCGATCGACGGCCTGCTGCCGGCGGAGCTGCCGAGTGTCGACGACATCAACGGCAACAAGAGCCGCTTCACCCTCGTCGTGGAACTGGCCCGCCGGGAGAACCTCACGATACGCCAGCTGCTGACCCAGCT
>NZ_CADDZT010000082.1:26020-33236 GCF_902812655.1 Candidatus Frankia meridionalis
GGGGCGGCAGCCGGATGAGATCGCAGAGGTGAGCCCGGACAGATCGGAGAGGTGAGCATTGTGTCCAGGCGCCGTGCAACGCCCGCCGTCGTTCCCGGCGAGGTCGATGTTCTCGTGCTCGGCGGCGGTCCGGCCGGGACCTGGGCCGCGCTGGAAGCGGCGACACGCGGGCAGCGTGTGGCGCTCGCGGACAAAGGCTACTGCGGCACCAGTGGCTCCACGGCGGCCGCCGGGAACAACCTGTGGTACGTGCCGCCTGTCGGGTCGGCCCGGCAGGACGCCATTGCCGCCCGTGAGGTGGCCGGCGGCCATCTCACGGAGCGGCAATGGATGGAGCGCGTTCTCGAGCGCACCTGGGATGCCGTCCAGACCCTAGCCGACTGGGGCTACCCCTTCCCGGTAGCCGACAACGGTGAGCAACGCCGGAACAGCCTTCAGGGACCGGAGTACATGCGGTTGATGCGCCGCCGGGTCCGGCGTGCCGGCGTGGTCATTCTCGATCATTCGCCAGCCCTCGAGCTCCTGGTCGATCCCGATAGTGTCGTGACCGGCGCCGCCGGCATCCAGCGGCAACGCGCAGGCACGCGATGGGCGGTCCGGGCCGGTGCCGTGGTCCTGGCGACGGGCGGTTGCGCGTTCCTGTCCGGCGCGCTCGGGCTCAACGTGGACACCGGCGACGGCGCGCTGATGGCGGCCGAGGTCGGCGCGGAACTGTCCGGGATGGAGTTCTCCTGCCAGTACGGCATCGCCCCTGCATTCGGCGCGCAGACGAAAGGCCTGATGTACCAGTTCGCTGCGTTCACCGATGCCGAGGGGGCCGAGCTGGCAGGCGGTCTCTTCCCGTCCGGTCTTCTCGACGTGCAGCGAGCGGCACTGCGCACACAGGTGTACGCCCGGCTTGAGCGGGCCGAGCCCCAGATACGGCAGGCGATGCGCTGGTCCCAGCCGAACTTCTTCCTGCCGTTCGACAAGATGGGCATCGACCCGTTCACGCAGCGCTTCCCGATCAGGTTCGTCCTTGAGGGCACGGTCCGCGGCACCGGCGGGCTGCGCCTGGTCGACGACGAGTGCGCGACCACCGTCCCCGGGCTGTTCGCGGCCGGTGACGCCGCATCGCGTGAACCGGTCACCGGCGCGATCAGTGGCGGTGGCAGCCACAACGGTTCCTGGGCGATCTCGTCGGGCGGCTGGGCAGGAGCAGCGGCAGCCCGGTTCGCCGCAGGCCGGCCGACCGGTTGGTCGACGGCGCCGTTGCGGCCCGCGGGCGGACCGGGGCTGCGGCCCCGCGGCCACCACATCGTCGGCCCGCGGGCCGACGATGTGGTGGCCGCTCTGCAGAGCCGGGTACTCCCGCTGGAGCACAACAGGTTCAGGACGGAGCAGAGTCTCCGGGACTCCCTGGCCGTCCTCGACTCACTGTGGTCCGCCGTCGTCGATGGACTCGCCCCCGACAGCAGCGATGCGCATGCCGTCGTCCGGAGTCGCGAGGCCGCGGCGATGCTGGCACATGCGCGATGGATGTACCGCAGTGCATTGTCCCGGCCGGAGACCCGCGGGGTTCAGGTCCGGGACGACCATCCGGACACGGACCCGGCACTGGTCCACCGGATCCGCGTCGGCGGCCTCGACCGCGTTTGGACGGCGGTCGGTGAAGCCCGTCCCGACACGCATCCGCAGGCCCGTGTCCCTGGTGCGCTCGCGCAGATGGCGGCGTCGTGATCGAGGTAATTAGCGACAGTCGGTGCATCGACTGCAACATCTGCGTCGAGGTGTGCCCGACGGACGTCTTCGAGGCGGTCGACGGCGGCCATCCTGTGATCGCCAGGCAGTCGGACTGCCAGACCTGTTTCATGTGCGAGGCCAACTGCCCCGCCGACGCCCTCTTCGTATCGCCGCTGGCCGGCCCGGCACCAGCCGGGTCCCCACTGACCGATGAGACTTTTCTCGCGTCCCAGGGCCGGTTCGGGGAGTACCGGCGGTGGCTCGGTTGGGGCTACGGCCGCAGGCCCGGCAGCCTCCAAGATCGGAACTACGTCTTCGTCGAACGGATCCGTCGAGCGGCGGAGGTCGGTGAGGTCGGTGAGGTCGGTGAGACCAATGGCCAACCGCGCCCGCCCGGACACGTCCCGCATCCAGGTTCATGATCCTTATTTCAGCTGTCGGGGTACCTGTTGCGGGATGCGATGTTCCTCGGTGCGCAGTTCGTGTGCACCATCCGGCCGGGACGCCTCGTAGTACAACCGGACACCCCCATCCGGAAGATCCACGATGCTGACGTAACGCAGCGCACCGTCACCGTGGGGAGACGCGGCCACCGGGCTGTCGCCGACCGGATCGAAACGCTCGACGGTGGTGCCGACGGCGAGGCCCGTGCGCTCCGCCCAGTTCTCCGCTGCGCTGGCCCGTCCGTCATAGAAGGCGACCGGCTGCGCACCGTGTGCAAGCACGGCGGTGATCCGGACACCGCGTCCGTCCCAGGCGCCGGGACGGGGGGACAGTGCCGTGCCGCGCCACCGCCATGACAGCCCATCGGCGCTCGTGGCGTGGCGACTGTCCATCCGGTCGGTTGCGTCAGGGTCGTCGAGCAGATGGCAGGACGCCCACAGATGCCACTCGCCGTCCAACAGGGCCACGACCGGGTCCTTGACCGCGGTATGAGCGTCGCCGGGCAGCACGGTACGGCGGCGCTCGGGGTTGAAGCCGGCGGGCGTGTCCGCCTCGAGGACATCAACCCACCAGTGCGGGCTGTCCGGGGTCGCGCAGCTCACGTACAACCGCCAGGTTCCCTGCGGCGTCAGCACCAACGCCGGACGCTCAAGTGACTCGGCGCCGAACGGTTCCCGACGAATGGTGGCGATCTCGGTGAAATGCTCGCCGTCAGACGACCGGGCGATCACCACGGCGTACCCGCGGCCGCGGCCGATCGGCCGTCGAAGCCGGTAGGCGAGGTAGAAGGTGCCGTCCACCAGCAGTGCACTCGGCGCCCCCGCCCAGAAGCCCGGTCCGTCACCGGGGGGAGGGACGGCGGTCGCCGCCGACTCTGTTCGTGGCAGCGACACATTCGGCACGGTTCGCTGGGTCGGGTACGTCACCACGCCGCGAAGCCTACTGTCTTGGTAAACAAAGTGTGCGGGTTCGCTGGCCGCTGTCACCGGTATTTGTAATCATCTCGATCGATCTGGTCGACTATGGACGAGCGGTTGGCATGCGTGCTCTACTGAAACCTCCCGGGCGCGGCGCTGCGCCCGAACGGCTGGCCAGCTGTCGACCTGGTCCGGTCGCTTGCGCCCACCGGCTCCCCACCGGCTCCCCAGCCGCTACACACCCGGTTCGGTCCCAGTTCGGTTCTGCGCGCGGGGCTTTGCGTCCCGTACGCCGTCCTGCCTCTCCACGTCCCGTCGTTGCGGTCGCCGCTGCCCGCTGCCCGACGCGACACCAAAAGATTTTACTGAGAGTGATGACATAGGAGCTTTTCCGTCGATGCCTCTCCCGGACTTCCTCGTCATCGGTGTGCCAAAGGCCGGCACCACCGCGCTCCACGCCACACTGACCCGCCACCCGCAGCTGTTCCTGCCCTCAGTCAAGGAACCGAAGTTCTTCCTGTCCGACGGGCCACCACCCGCACAGGGCGGCCCGGGCGACGCCCAGACCTACCAGGAACACGTCTGGCAGCGGGCCGAATACGAGGCGCTGTTCGACCCCGCGCCCGACGGCGCGCTGCGCGGTGAGGCCACGCCGTTCTACCTCTACGACCTCGACGCGCAGAACCGCATCGAACGGATCGTTCCCAAGGCGAAGCTCATCGTCCTGCTGCGCAACCCCGTCGACCGGGCACACTCGAACTGGACGCATCTGTGGGCCGCAGGCCTCGAACCCGAACGGGATTTCATCCGTGCCTGCGCCCTCGAGGAACGCCGCAGAGCCGACGGATGGGCACACTTCTGGCACTATGTCTCGCAAGGACTTTATGGCCAGCAACTCGACCACCTGTTCCGACGGTTCTCCCAGGAGCAGGTGCTGCTGCTGCGCTACCGGGACCTGCGCGACTCGCCGGTTCCCACGCTGGACCGGGTGTGCGAATTCCTCGGCGTCGAAACCGGCCTGCTCGACGCGGTGCCGTCCGAGAACGTCACGCCCTTCGTCGCCGACACCCGCACCAACGCGGTACTGCGTGCACTGCTGCGTAACGGCGGAAAGATCGGTCAGCACTTCCCCGTGCCGCTGCGCAAGGCGGCCCGGGGACCACTGCTGACCGTGCTGCAGCGCAAGCGAGGAGGCCGACCGCAACTCACCCCCGAGCAACGACACGCCGTCCTGCCCTACTTCGTCGAGGACATCGCCCGGCTCGAACAGGTCACCGGCCTGTCCTACGCGGACTGGCTGACCGTGGGCCAGGAACCCGACGTCATCGACTAGGCCAAAGACGGCGCGGTCATGGTCCTCGCGCGCCCCCGGAGGCCCAAACCCCGGACTCACTGAACGGTGTCGCATGCCCTCCACAGGCCCTGTCCCGCTGTCGGTGCTCGACCTCGCCCCGCTGAGCTCCGGGACGAGCGCCGCCGACGCGCTGCGCAACACGATCGACCTTGCCCGGCACGCGGAGAGGTTCGGCTATGCCCGGTACTGGCTCGCTGAGCACCACCTGACCCCAGGTGTCGCCTCGGCCGCACCCGCCGTCCTGATCGCCCTGGTCGCCGACGCCACGCGGCGCATCCGGGTCGGCTCCGGAGCGGTGCAGACGGGCCACCATACGCCTCTTGTCATCGCCGAACAGTTCGGGACGATCGCGCACATCCACCCCGGACGTATCGACCTCGGTCTGGGACGCTCCAGCGCGCGCAGGGTGGGAGAGCGGGCCACCGGATCCGCCGCAGGGCCGTCGGCGGGGCGCGGCGGTACGGCCACCGCCACCGCCGAACCCTCTGTGATCAACGGTCTGCTGATCCCGGCACCGCCGAAGGTCATGTTCAATCGTGAAAACCTCCGCCGACAGATGGACCTCGTCGGGTACCGGGACGGCGCCGACGAGGACTACACCGACCAGGTCCGCGACATCCAGGCGTTCATCCGCGGCGAGTACCGCACACCGGACGGCGTCCACCTGTGCTCACCGACCGCCGAGGGCGCCGACCTACAGCTGTGGATCCTGGCCGCGAGCGCCGGCGACAGCGCGCGGACCGCGGGCGAACTGGGACTTCCGCTGGCTGCCAATTACCACGTCGTGCCGTCCACCGTGCTCGACACGGTTGCGGCATACCGGGCCACATTCCAGCCGTCCGAGACGCTGGATGGCCAAAGACGGCGCGATCATGCTCTTTCCGCGCCGCCGGAAGCCAAAGTCCGTGGATCACTGACAGCGCCACACGTCATGGTCTCCGCGGACGTCGTCGTCGCCGACGACGACGAGACCGCCCGCCAGTTGGCAAGTGGATACGGACCGTGGGTAGCCAGCATCCGCACCGGCGATGGCGCGGTCCCCTACCCCACACCCGCCGAGGCGGCGGCCTACCCGTGGACGGAGCAGAGCCGCGCACTGGTCGCCGACCGGCTCGACACCCAGTTCGTCGGTTCGCCGGAAACTGTCGTCCGGAGGCTGCGCACGCTGCGTGACGCAACCGGAGCCGACGAGCTGCTCATCACCACGATCACTCACGACCACGCCGACCGGGTCCGGTCCTACGAGCTACTCGCCGAAGCATGGGCGCGCTCAGCGCCCGTGCCACCGTCAGCGCACGTACCCGACGCCCGTCGCCCCTAGATCAGCCCCTGTGCTGTCCGAGCGTGTGGTCCGAGCCGGAAGAGAGCCGATGAGCACACCGCCGCCCCTGCACCTCGCCGCCGCACTGGACGGCACCGGCTGGCATCCTGCAGCCTGGCGCGAGCCGGACGCCCGCGCCGACGAGTTGTTCATCGCACGTTACTGGACCGACCTGGTGCGTGAAGCCGAGCGTGGTCTGCTCGACTTCGTGACCATCGAGGACTCGCTGTCCTGGCAGTCATCGCGGTTCGACGGGCGGCCCGACGGCCGGACGGACCGGGTGCGCGGACGCCTCGACGCCGTCCTGATCGCCGCACGGGTCGCTCCGCACACCAGCCGCGTCGGGCTCGTCCCGACGGTGCGGGTCACCCCTACCGAGCCTTTCCACATCGCCAAGGCGATCGCCACTCTCGACTACGTCAGTATGGGTCGCGCCGGATGGCGGGTCCAGGTCTCGGCGAGCCGGGCCGAGGCCGGCCATTTCGGCCGGCGTGACTTCCCCGCATTCCGGTTCGCCGACCACGACCAGCCTCCGATCGCCGAGCTGATCAGGGATCTGTTCGACGAGGCCGCCGACTACGTGGAGGTGGTACGCCGCCTGTGGGACAGCTGGGAGGACGACGCCGAGATCCGCGACGCGGCGACCGGGCGGTTCATCGACCGGGACAAGCTGCACTACATCGACTTCGTGGGGAAAGGGTTCAGCGTCCGTGGTCCGTCGATCACCCCGCGCCCGCCACAGGGCCAGCCGCTGGTCACCGCCCTGGCGCATGCCACCGTCCCGTACCGGTTGGCCGCACGTGCGGCCGACGTGGTGTACGTCACGCCGCAGGACGCCGAGCAGGTACGCGGCATCGAACAGGAGGTCCGCGCGGAGCAGGCCGCCGCAGGCCGGGCGGACGAGCCGCTGCACATCTTCGGCGACCTGGTCGTCTTCCTGGACGTCGATCCGGGGCGGGCGGCCGACCGCAGGGGCCGGCTGGACTCTCTCGCCGGCGCCGGGTACGCCTCAGACGCGCTCATCTTCACCGGGACGCCACCTGAACTGGCCGATCTGCTGCAGGAGTGGCAGCAGGCCGGCCTGACCGGATTCCGACTGCGTCCCGCCGCCATCCCCCATGATCTGGAAGCGATCACCCGTCTGCTCGTGCCGGAGCTCGCGCGCCGCGGAGCCTTCCGCGATGAGTACGAGGCGGACACGCTGCTCGGTCTGCTCGGTCTGCCCCGGCCCGCGAACCGCTACGCCACCGTCTGACAGCGCCTGCCCTGCCTGTCGGCTGGCTGTCGCCGACTGATGCATGAGGACGACCTGCGAGGAGCCGTGATGAGCAGACCACGCAAGCAGATCCATCTGGCCGCACACTTCCCTGGCGTCAACAACACGACCGTGTGGAGCGATCCGCGGTCGGGCAGCCACATCGAGTTCAGCTCGTTCGTGCATTTCGCGCGGACGGCCGA
>NZ_CADDZT010000082.1:33728-34852 GCF_902812655.1 Candidatus Frankia meridionalis
GGCGGGCGGGCCGCGTGGAACGTCGTCACCTCATGGGACGCGTTCACCGGGGAGAATTTCCGCCGCGGCGGATTCCTGCATGAAGATCAACGCTATGAGCGGGCCGAGCTGTTCCTGCGGGCGGCGTGGGAACTGTTCGACTCCTGGCGCGGCGACGAGATCGTCGCCGACAAGGAGTCGGGGGTCTTCATCAACGACGCGTCCGCGGGCGCGTTCGAGCATCACGACGCGCATTTCGACATCGTCGGCCAGTTCAATGTGCCCCGCAGTCCGCAGGGCCGTCCAGTGATCTTCCAGGCTGGCGACTCGGATGCGGGCCGCGAATTCGCCGCGGCGACAGCTGACGCGATCTTCAGCCGGCACAGCACATTCGAAGCGGGCAAGGCGTTCTACGCCGACGTCAAGGGCCGGCTGGCGCGTTACGGCCGGACCCCGAAGGAGCTGCTCGTGTTCCCGGCCGCCACCTTCGTGCTCGGCGACACCGACGACGAGGCCCACGAACACGCCGCCGTCGTCCGCCACCAGCAGGTCAGCGGGCAGACCGCGATCCGGTTCCTCGAGCAGGTGTGGAACCGCGACCTCAGCTCCTACGACCCGGACGGCCCACTACCCGAGATCGACCCCGGGCCGGGCGAGAACACCATCGCGCGGGGCCGCGCCAGCGTACGGATGTTCTCCGATCCGCTCGCGGTGGCGAAACAGTGGCGTGAGCTGGCCGAAGCGAAGAAACTCTCCATCCGCGAGCTGGTCATCGAGGTCAGCGGAAAGCAGTCGTTCATCGGCACGCCGGCCACCGTCGCCGAAACGATCAACAGATTCGTGCAGGAGGACGCCAGCGACGGGTTCATTCTCGTCCCGCACATCACACCCGGCGGCCTGGACGAGTTCGCTGACAAGGTCGTGCCGCTGCTACAGGAACGCGACGTGTTCCGCAGCGAATACGAGGGGTCCACCCTACGGGATCATCTCGGTCTGCCGCTTCCCGGCGGAGCAGCCACAATCAGGCGGACCGCGTCCTGAGACTCCGACAAGATACGGGAGATGCAGATCGAGCCGTTCCGGATAGCCGTGCCCGAGGCCGATCTCGTCGACCTGCGCGCCGCAATCGGCTGACCAACTCCGCA
>NZ_CADDZT010000082.1:35162-36863 GCF_902812655.1 Candidatus Frankia meridionalis
GGCGCGACCAAGCCTTGCTCAGCGGGGGACGGAGGTGTGCTTGAACTCGTTGAGCTCGGGCCAGCCGGTCAGCAGGTCGACGACCCGTTCGACGGTACGGATCGCCCCGGCCGGGGCGCGGTGCATGAGCCGGACGAACACCGCCTGGTCACCGGCGATGAACGTGGGCACTCCCCACACGGTGTGGGATTGAGCGTACTGTTCGTGTTCGCTCTGGACGCGGCTCAGCGCCTCGCCGGAGTAGATCAGCGCGAACACCGCATGCTCGTCGACACCGTGCTCGCGCAGCACGCTTCCCACCACAACCGGGTCGTCCAACTTCAACGCATCGTCATGGCGGGCGGCGAACAGCGCCCGGTGTACGGCCGGGAACCGATCGGGGTACTCGTCGCGCACAACCACACCAGCCTGCAGCGCGAGAATCCCGTTGTCCTGCTCGGGCTTCTCCCACACGCTGGGCTGACCCTCCTCGACATGGACCTGGCCGAGCGAGAACGGCAGGAAAGCGACGCGCCAGTCAGCGCCGGCCGCGAGGCCCGTGAGCACGTGTTCGTGTGCATTACGGGCGAACGGGCAGCGGTAGTCCCAGGTGACGGCGAAAGAGAGGCTCATGAGCCTTGTCAACTTCCGGTGTGCGAACGGTTGTCCCCAACCGTGGTATATTTCCCAGCCCATGGTCTTTTGAGCCTTACTCGGCCGAACGTCGCCCGGGACCCGCGCGATGCGGTAGAGCACTAAGCGGTGAATCGGGGTCGCAGGGTGAGGCGCCCGGCACCGGCGCGGTCGGCGTCGCGGCGGCCCAGTCGGGCAACAGACGGTCGTCCGGGATCGGCGCCCATCCACCCGGCCCTCGCCCGTAGCGCCAGCGCGGTCCCCCGATGAGGTAGGCGTCGAGCGCATCCACGAGTCGGTCGATGTCAGCGACAGTCGACCCGATCCCGACGCTCGCCCGCAGCGCGCCTCCGGGCGCGCCGAGGCGTCCGAGCAGTGGATGCGCGCAGAACCGGCCCGCCCGCACGCTGACACCGTGCTCTGCGGAAAGGTACGCGGCGGCCGCGTCGGGGTCGTGACCGGCGAGCGTGAACGCCACCACCCCGACCGGCCACGCCTCCCGCCCACCAGTAGCGCCGTCGGTGGCAGTGGCGGTGCCGCCCGGCCATAGCCGTAGCACGCGCACACCCGGCAGCGCGGCAAGCCCGCTCTCCAGCCGGGCGCGCAGGGCCTCGTCATGCGCGGCGAGCGCACCGGCCGGCAGGCCGGCGAGAGCCCGGCAGGCAGCCGCGAGCGCCACGGCACCGGGTAGGTTGGGCGTGCCCGCCTCATGCCGCGCAGGCGTATCCGCCCAGCTCACAGACTCAGACGTGACCTCCTGCACGGCGCCGCCGCCGGCCAGGTACGCCGGCGCCGCATCCAGCCAGTCCCGCCGGCCGACGAGCACGCCCGCCCCGAACGGGGCATACAGTTTGTGCCCGGACAGCGCCAGGTAGTCGACGCCGAGCGCGGCCAGATCAACCCGACGGTGCGGAGCCAGCTGGGCGGCGTCGACGAACAGCCGGGCACCCGCGCCGCGCGCGATCCGCGCCAGCTCCGCAAGCGGCAGCCGCTCCCCGGTGACGTTGGAGGCACCGGTCACCGCGAGCAGCGCGGTCGGCTCCTCCCCCAGCGTGTCGGCGAGCGCGTCGAGGGTCTCCTGCGGCGTCG
>NZ_CADDZT010000082.1:37179-39543 GCF_902812655.1 Candidatus Frankia meridionalis
CGACGCCGCTCCGCCGACCAGGGCAGCAGGTTCGCATGGTGCTCGAGGTCGAGCACCACCACCCGGCCGGGACCGTCGCCTGCGTGCGCGACGCAGTGCGCGAGCAGGTTCACCGCGTCGGTCGTGTTGCGGGTGAACACCACGCTGTCGTCAGAGCGGGCGCCGAGGAAGCCGCCCACCTCCGTGCGGGCACTCTCGTACAGCGCCGTGCACACCTGTGAGGCCAACCCGGCCCCACGGTGCACGCTCGCCGAGTAGGGCAACAGCCGCAGCACCTGCTCGGCCGCCGCGACAAGGCTGGGGCGCTCGCCGCATAGTCGAGGTTGACGTGGCGCGTCCGGCCGCCGCCGACCAGCGGAACACCCAGATCGGCGCCGACGACTGGCAACAGCGGGGCCAGCCCAACCGTAGCCGGCACGCAGCCGCCCGCCGCCTCGCCGCCCGACGTGCCCGCACACCCCCCGCTCGCACCGTCCGGCCCGCCGGACGCGGTCTGATCGGCAGGGTGATCCAGGACAGACTGAAAGAACGCCACGACGTGACTCCTCGGGTCCACGGGACCCGGTGAGGGTCCGCACTTGCCGCGCCGGACACCCGGACACGGCCTGGTCTCAGCCCGGGAGGCACCCCGCCGCGGAGGAGGGTTGCCGGCCAGCAAGCCCGGACTTGACGCTGGCGCTCTTGACCTGGTCGAACGCAATCTGTTGGGGCAATGACATCGTCTGCGGTCGCGCTCCGCGACACCCAGGCGGCGTGCAGCACTGGTACAGCTTCTCCACCGGTGCGGTGGCGGGTGGCCTTGGAGGCGGCCCCGGTGACGGGCCCCCGTGCCGGCGGCAGTCATCGGCTCGGCGCCGCCCACGATTCGACGCTGATCGGGGGTGTCACCAGGTCGGGAGTGAGTTCGTCCAGGTCGCGGGCGCCGACAAGGGTCATCGCGTGGTGCAGTTCGTCGGTGATGGTCTGGAGCAGCCGGCAGACGCCGTCGGCGCCGGCCGTGGACAGCGCCCACAGGACGGGCCGGCCGAGCAGGACGGCGCGGGCGCCGAGGGCGAGAGCGGCCAGGACGTGCAGGCCGCTGCGGATGCCGCCGTCGACGTAGGTCTCGGCGCCGGAACCCTGCAGCGCGTGGGCGATGCCGGGCAGGACGGTGGCGGTGGGGACGGCGGCGTCAAGCTGGCGGCCACCGTGGTTGCTGACGATGACCGCGCGGGCACCTGCCTGCACAGCGATCAGTGCGTCGTCGGGGCGCAGGATCCCCTTGACGACGATGGGCAGTCGCTGATTTCGCGCAGCCAGGCGATGTCGTCGAAGGTGAGGTCCCGGGCGAAGGTGACGTCGTGCAGCGCGGTGACTGCCAGGGGGCGGCCCCCATACCACATGCTGTGGGAGTCGGGGGCGGGGAAGGGGCGGTCGCCAAGCACCGGGGTGTCGACGGTGACCACGATGGCTGCCGCGCCCGCAGCTTCCGCCCGCGCCACCAGGTCCCGGGTGAGGGAGCGGTCGCGTAGTACGTAGACCTGCGCCCACCAGGGGGAACCGGTGTCGCGTATGTCGGTGTAGGGCTGGGCGGTGAAGCAGGAGACGCAGACCAGGGAACCGGCCCTGGCCGCACCGAGCGCGGTGGCGGCCTCGCCGGTGGCTTCGGCCAAGTGCTGCACGGCGGTCGGCGCGACGAGGACCGGGGTGGCGAGGTACGTGCCGAGAACGGTGGTCGCGGTACTGACGGTGGTGACGTCGCGCAGGACGCGTGGGCGGATGCGCAGGGCGTCCCAGGCGGGGGTCGCCTCGTCGCATGCGTGGTGGGTGCCCGCGCCCTGCCGGTAGTAGTTGTACACCTGGCGGGGCAGGTGTTCGGCGGCGCCCTGTTCGAGTTTGTCGATCCATCGGGCCACTGGTCGTCTCCGCTTCAAGTTGTTCAAACAGGCTCTGCGCTCAGATCGCCCGTCCGGGGTTGAGGATGCCGGCCGGATCAAAAAGCTGGCGCAGGCGTTGCTGCAGGTCGTGATTGCGCGCCCCCAGTTCCGCGCCGAGCCAGCGCCGCTTGAGCACCCCGATGCCGTGTTCGCCGGTCACCGTCCCGCCGAGGTCCGGGGCGGCACGCCCTGCCTGGTCGCCTCACGCAGCACGGCCTGGACATCCGAGATCTGACGGGCGAAGGCCACCCCGAGCGGCCTGCCCTGCGGATACCAACCGGAGCGGTCCAGCCGGTGGGCGTCGACAACGGCCGGATCCTCGCTCCACCGACCGTCGGGCAGGATCTCGGCGAACCGCGCGAGCTGCGTCGTTCGCGTGGATTGCTGCCCGAGTTGTGGGGGCTGTGGGGTCATTCGGCGCCGGTGGCGACGGGCCGGTCGGGGTCTG
>NZ_CADDZT010000083.1:0-16976 GCF_902812655.1 Candidatus Frankia meridionalis
ACCATGGATGAAACCGACCAGGCAATCCTCAACGCCCTTACCGAAGACGGCGCCCTGGCCAGCGAAGTCGCCGCGGCCATCGGCCTGTCGACCCGCGCCACTCGCACCCGGCTGCCCGGCTCGTCGAACGCGGACTCGTCCGGGAGATCGGCACCAGCCCCAGCGACCCGAGACGCCGCTATTACCCCGCGACCTGAACGACGATTACATCCCACGAACGAGCGATCACCAACCGGCCACCACAGCCACCTGCCCACCATCGACGACGTACGGCGATCCCACCGTGCTCGTGTTCGTGGCGCGGGGACACTGCCGCGGCCTGCTTGATAGGTCCCGCCCCGGCCGAGGTCCTCATCGCCGCCGAGGTCCACCACCGCCAAGACCCAGTTGGCCGCCTGCTCAGTGGAGGTGCTGCGCTCCGAGCGAGGTCGACTCCAGGTAACCAGCATGGTAACGCTGGCATTGAACGTCGCGGAACCCCGGTCTCCCCAGGAGCGGCGGAACTCGCAAGACCGGGGTCGGCGACCCCGTCCGGGTCCACTGACGGGCACCATCGAGCAACATCGACCGATGAGGACACGTATCGAAACCATGGGGTAAACGTGGGGTTCGGTGTCTCGGACGCCCGGCCCAACGGCGAGAAGTGCTTGTGCCACAGGCGATCTGGGTGGACCTAACGCACCACAATAAGAACCGGATAATCTTGGTTCAGGGACCCGAAATCACCATCCGCCCGGTCTCCACGCGTGCCCTGACCAGGGGCAATACCTAGTGACCGCGCCGACCGGAACATCATCTACTGAATCGAACGGGTGTTCCGAATACCTGGCGGTTCGGAGGCATGGTGAATCTGCCGACCGTATTCGTGGGGGTGGCGGCCGGGTTGGCATCCTTCAGCCGATAACGAGCCGTTCCCCGCCGAAGTCCGCGATGATCTCCAGGTGTCCACCGAGTGCTCTGACGTAGGCGGCGAGGGTACGCAGCTCACTGGCATCGACATGGGCCCGCTCGATGGCGGAGACGCGTTCCTGCCGGACGTGCATGCGGTCGGCGACGTCTGCCTGGGTGAGACCCAGACGCCGACGCATCTCCGCGAGCCGATGTGCGCGGTTCTCCGCCACGAACCGCCCCGCCCCCTCCTCGACCTCACGGCGGTCGTGTTCGTCGGGGAAGAACTCGGCGAGGAACCCGTCCCTGTCGTATCCGTGGGCGGGGCTCATACGTCACGCTCCTTGAGGTAGAGGGCGTAGCGGGCTTCGGCCAGTGGGATCGCCTCTTCGTACCAGGCTGACCACCGTCCGGCCTTGTCTCCGGCAACGAGCAGAACCGCGCGACGCTCAGGGTCGAAGACGAACATGATGCGGACCTCGCTGGCTCCGCTCGAGGCGGGTCTGAGCTCCTTGAGGTTGTGGAGTCGTGAGCCCTTGATCCGGTCGACGAGCGGCCGTCCCAGAGCGGGGCCTTCGTCGAGAAGAGCGGTCACAGCCTGGCCGATGAGGATCGCGGTGGTTCGGTCTGTTCGACGTAGGTCATGGAGCCACTCCCGGACCTCGCTGACGATCTCCAGGCGATAGGGCACGACATGTCCCCTTCGGGGCAGAGGGTTCAGTACCTGAGTGTACTGCGGCCCCGCCATCGCGCGAGCCGGCCGCGTCACGCCTGAGGGCGTGGCCTGCTGATGGGTCCAATCGTTGTTCACCAGGCTTGCACGTCGGGCTGCTGCGTCCGCTTGGTTCCACAAACGCAGCCCTCGAAGGGGTCCTCCCGCATCCCACTCGGCGGCGCTCCACTGGACCTGCGGCAATCTGGCGCACGCAGTGACGCTACGTCACAGATAGTGGCATTGCCGGTCAGTACTTCTTGCCAGAAAGTGCCTGGTCTGGTGCTGTATGTAGGTGGCTGGTAAACGTTCAGGCTGGTCGGAGTTCCGCCGCGCCCAAGAGCATCAGCGAGCTCGCCTCGAGCGCGAGGAGCGCCAGATCGACACCGCGGCGAACCGGGCGCAGAAGGCGATGGAGCGGGCACGTCAGAAGGCCGAACGCCAGGCCCGGACTGACGCCCGGCAGCGCGAGCAGCTGAATCACGATCTGATGGCAGCAGAGGCCGAAAAGCTGTCCGCTGAGGTCGACGCCCAGGTTCAGACGCTGGACGCGCTGCTGACCGGGGCGAATCTGGCCCCGTTCTCGTTCGGCAGCCTGCGGCGCGAGGCGCGGATCCCCGCCTTTGACCTGTCGCGTTTCGGGCCCCCGACGCCCATACCGGACTGGGACGACTTCGCCCCGCCCGGCCCTCCGCGTGGACTGGCCGCGATGCTTGGCGGTCGCGCCCGCTACGAGCAGGAACTGGAAGACGCGCAGGGGCATTATCAGGAGGCCGTCGACACGGTTCAGCGCGCGGAGGCCAACAGGCAGGAACAGATCCGCCAAGCGCGCGGCGACCACCAGCGGCGCGCCGACAAGGTGCGTGCCGATGCCGCCCGGCACAACCAGCAGGTGGAACTCTTCGAGGCTGCCTATCATGCGGGCGACACCGACGCAGTCGAGGACTTCGTCGCGCAGATCCTGGACCGGTCGAGCTACCCGGCCGGGTTCCCGACGGGCCGGCGGCTTGCCTACCGGCCCGAGCCGCGTGAGATCTGGATCGAGTTCGATCTGCCCACCAACGAGATCGTCCCGGGCGAGCGCGGTTTCCGCTACGTCAAGACGCGCAAGGCGATCGACACCCTGTCCCGGGCGGATCGGGACCGTAAGGCTCTCTATGCGTCCGTCGTAGCACAGACCGCGCTGCGTCACCTGCGGGAGATCTTCGAGACCACCCCGCGAAGTCTGGTCGACTCGGTCGCTCTCAACGGACACGTGCGGACCCGCGACCCTGGCACCGGGCAGCCTGCCTACCCCTGCCTGATCACCGTCAGCGTGACGCGAGAGATCTACGAGGGCCTGGACTTTGACTACCTCAAGCCCGTGGGCTGCCTGAAGCACCTGAAGGCGATCGTGTCGCCGCACCCGTACGACGTGGAGGCCGTGACGCCGATCGTCGACTTCGACCTTTCTCGCTACAAGTTCATCGACGACTTCGACGCTGCTGCCGAGCTTGACAGCCGGCCTGACCTGCTGGCCATGGACCCGTTCACGTTTGAGCACCTCATTCGCCAGCTCTTCGAGAAAATCGGGATGACTGGCTGGGCCAAGACGACCCAGGGATCACGCGACGACGGTGTCGACGTCGTGGTCACGGACGCGAACCCGATCACCGGCGGCGTCTGTGTCATCCAGGCCAAGCTCTACAAGCGGGTCGTTCCAGCCGAGGCGGTACGGGCACTATGGGGAACAATGGACGACCAGAACGCCACCAAGGGAATCCTGGTCACGTCCTCCTGGTTCGGGCCCGCGAGCAGGGAGTTCGTCGCGAAACGTGCCGGGCGAATCCGCCTCATCGAAGGAGGCGAGCTTAAGGGGCTCCTCGAGGAGCACCTGAACAAGAAGGTCCGCATCGCTCTGCCCACCCAGATCCGCCCCCAACCGGGCAGCACTGTCCACGGCAGCCCGCGCAACTCCCGTCCGCACGCTGACCAACTCTTCGAACTCATCCTCGGTAAGCATCGCTCCTGCTCTGGGCACGTCGGGTGAGCAGGGTAGAACGACTCTCGCTCGATAAGCAGGCCGTAGGACGAACTGAAACAACCGGTCATCTATAGCACAGGCAGACCCTGTCGAGTCACCCAAAGCACTACATATGTGCGCGCACGTCTCGTTCTGGACACGGAGGGTCGACCTGTGCCGTGCTTCGAGCACGGCGACCACCACTCGCGCACGGGATCACACCCGCTATGCGTCTCAGCGTCGTCTGGCTGTGGATCAGTTCGTTGACCGGCGTGGCCTCGTTCGGTACTACGAGCAGGCGGTCGAGCGGCTCGGCTGCGAGGGGTATGGACCGAACGGCTCTACACGACAGTGGTCGACGCCGACGGTCCGCCTCTTCGGGATGTCGAGCACACCTATGTGATGCGGACGTTCACCTGCCTGAGCTGGCCTGCCTCGCTCGGGCGGCCGGCCTGACCGCCACGAGCGTCGCGACCGGCTACGCAGGTCCGCTCGCCCAGGCCCCGGCCGGGTCGGTTGGCAGCTCTGGTACGAGGGCTCCTGGACGGGGTAGGGTCCTGCCGACCCTAGACCCTGGGTTGTTGGCGACCGCGATGTGCTGCCGGCTGTTGAGTCGAGCGCCACGGTTCGGAGGATGGGACGACCTGGTATGTCGCTCCACCCCTCGGCATGGGATGGGGCGCGGCGTTCAGGTTTCGGATACGCTTGCCGGCTGCCTCACCTGATCAACCTGGTTGGATGAGGCGTCTGCCGATCTTCCGTCGATGGCGCATCCGCTGGTGGTACGGATCCGGCTCGATGGGACGGGATAGAGTCGTTTATCGGACGATTCGTTGCGTCCTCGGGAGTCGCCCTCGTGTCCGAACAGATCACCCCCCGGAACGTATCCGGCCGATCGCGAGCACGCCCGCCGCGCCGTTTGGTGGGCCTTCTCGCGGCTCTTCTGGTCTTTCTGCTGGTTGTCGTCGTGCTGTTCGCAGGCTGGTACCGTGCCAGTTTCCACGCTTGGCCCTGGCCCTCGAGCCTGCCAGATAGGGTCACGTACTGTGACCGTGATTACAACGGACCGGGCCGACCGGTCCTGCGGGCCGAGGCCGGAGTTCGTGAGCGCGGCGCTATTCGGCACGTCGGCCGCATCGGGGTCCTGGGTCTCGGGCAGGTCATCTACGCGGCCCCGGTCTCGGAGCAGGCTCGGGCAGGCAATCCACCTATTCCGTGCGCCATGGTCGTCTACCTGCGCACGTCCCACGACCGATACGTGCCCTATGTTCTCAGTGGCGGACCATGACCGGGGGCGGATCGGCCGGTACGACGACACCGAAGCGCGACAACGGGCGATGAGATTCCCGATGCTGCCCGACGCCGGCAGGACGTCCTGGGACGGGAAAAGCCGGTCGTAGCTGGCCAGATCCATCCGGCCTCGCAACGCCATCGCCTCGCGCAACAGACCCGCGCCCAACCGGCGCGCCGTCGCCGCCGCGACCGGACCGGTGAAAAACAGCCAGACGTGGGCGCCGATCCCCGACCGCGACACCTCAAACGCCGCCGGCACCCCCGCCGCACGGGCCGCCTTCGTCGGGGTGGTGTTTCCCGACGTCCACCGTGGTGCCGTCCGCGAGCAGGACTCCGGACGGCTCGGCCGTGGGGTAGCCCGACGAGTGCTCGACGGCGCAGAGCAGGCCGACGGCCGTGGGATACAGCACGCGGACCGCCTCGGCGAGACCGCCGTCGGCCTCGACGCGGCGGCGGATCTCCTCGTTGAGCGCGGCCAGCGCCTCATAGATGTCGTCCTCAGTCGCCGCGGGAATCTTGGCGGGATCGATCAGTCTCATCGCAGGTTCTCCCTGTCTTTCGTAGGCGCGGGGCTCGGTCAGGCGAGCGCGGTCAATCGGAGGGGCCGGTGGGTGGCTGGCCGGCGTGGGGAGTGAGCAGGTCTAGCAGGCCGCCGATCAGATGCGCCGAACCGCCTGCGCGCACTCGCCGGGCGGCGCGGCGGGCTCGGGCGACGCGGCGGCCGGTGACCGGACGGGCCAGGATCTGCACGACCGCCCGCTGGGTGCGAGTGAGCCCTCCGGGAGCGCCGAGCAGCGCGCGGATCGGGTCGGCGTCGTGGCCGACCCGGATCGGCAGTGCTTCCGGGCGGGCGAGGCGGAGCTCGCCGGCGGCGAGCAGCCGCCGGCCGGGCCGGGCGAGGACCGGGAGCGGGCCGCGGGCGGGTGTGGTGCGGGTGTGGGCGCCGGGCCAGGCCGCCTCGACGGCCCGTTCGACGAAGCCGTCGGGGACGACGCCGGGGACCCAGATCTGGATGCGGACCCCGTCGGCGTCGAACAGGTACTCCCACGCCAGATGGGGCTGGCCGGCTAGCCGCCGCCAGCTGGGGCGCAGCAGGCCGAGCAGGTTCGACCACAGCGCGGTCGCGCCGGCCGGGTCGACGGTGGGCGGGGCAAGGACGGTGACGAGACGGGCGCCCGCGGCGAGCCGCTGCCCATAGCGGCGCCGCACCCGCCGGCGGGCCGTGAGCAGACCGGCGACGGCGACGGCGAGCAGCGGGCCGGCGAGGGAACCCCAGGCCAGCGCGCACACCTCGGCGTGGTGTGCCAGCTGGTGGATACCGGCCCAGGGGTCCTGAAGGTAGGTCGCGAGCGGCGACGACGGCGTGGACATCGCCGCCGGCAGAACACTCATAGTTATGATCTCCTGACGGCAACGGTGGGATCGGACCACTCAGAGGGCATCGAGGTAGATCAGGCCGTCGGGATCGGCCCGGTCTTCCGGCCCGGCCGGAACGGCGAGATCGAAAAAGCCGTCATCGCCGACGCGGGGCTCGTCGGCCAGTTCGGCCGGGTTTGTCGTGATGAGTCGGTGTTCGACCGGCGAGGCCAGGGCATGGAAGGCGACTCTTTGTGGCCCGGCCGCGAGGAGTCCTTGGCCCCTGTCCGCGGACAGGAGGAATTGCCGTTCGCCCTGGGACAGGTCGAACACCTGGGTGATTTCGTCGATGGCCTGCGGCGCCT
The DNA here is from genome assembly GCF_902812655.1 of Candidatus Frankia meridionalis. Lineage (GTDB taxonomy): Bacteria > Actinomycetota > Actinomycetes > Frankiales > Frankiaceae > Protofrankia > Protofrankia meridionalis. The sequence goes on from NZ_CADDZT010000083.1 coordinate 6,617, forward strand.
GGCGCAGCAGGATCTGGGTAGCGGCGTTGGTGACGATCGCCCGGCCCAGATCGGTGGCGAGCACGTCGGCGGTGTCCTGGGTGGCGACGGTCAGCCCGGCCCAGTATTTGCGGGACGACTTCGCCATCCGGAACAGGAAGTCGGCGCCGGCGGGTTGGCGCATCAGTAGCCACGCCTCGTCCACCACGACGAGCCGGGGCCGGCGGTCGGCGGGGTTGGATACCCGCCGCCATACCGCGTCGAGCACGAGCAGCGTCCCGATGGCTTTGAGTTCCTCGGGCAGGTCGCGCAGGGAGTAGATAGCAAGGTGGCCGTCGCCGCGGCCGGTGCTCGGGCCGGCGAACAGGCCGGAGAACGCCCCTGCGGTGAACGGGTGCAGCCGGGCGCCGAGCGCCACCGCCGCCAGGTCCTCGGAGCCGGCGAGGGTTGCGGCGAGGTCGACCAGCAGCGGCGCGGGACGGCTCCAACTGCCCGGGTCGGCGGTGATCCCGGCCGCCCGGTAGGTCGCGGTGATCGCGATATCGAGTGCTGCCCGTTCGGCCGCCGACAGCTGCCCGACCAGCACCGAGATGACGGTGTGGAGGAACAGGCTGCGGCGGACCAGCGCGTCGCGGGGCGCGGTGCACCGCCCGTCGGGGGTGGTGTGGATGGGCAGGTCGAACGGGTTGATCCGCACACCGTCGCCGCCGAGATGTAGGTAGCTGGCGCCGACGGCATGGGCGAGGCGGGCGTACTCGTCTTCGGGGTCGACGACGTGGACCTCGATGCCCCGGTAGAGCGAGCGCAGAAGTTCAAGTTTGACCAGGTAGGACTTCCCGACGCCGGAGCGGCCCAGGACGACGGCGTTGTGGTTGTCGATGTCGCCGAACCGGTCCCAGTGCACGAGGCCCTGCGAGGCGACGTTGAGCCCGTAGAGCACGCCGGTCGGGGCGAGCGACGTCGGGTCGGCTGGCGGCAGATCCGGTGAGGTGAACGGGAACGCGGCGGACAGGGCGGCAGTGTCGAAGGTGCGGCGCATCCGCACCTGGTCCAGGCCCAGCGGCAGGGTGCTGACCCAGCCTTGGAGGGACCGGTAGCTGGTGGGTTTGGCGTCGAGCAGCAGGCTGGCCGCCAATGCCCGAACCGCGGCGACCTCGTCGGCCAACTCGTCGGCGCTGGCCGCGTGCACGGTCAGGTAAAGACCGAGGCGGAACAGCTTGCCCTCGCCGCGGGCGACGCGGGCGGAAAGGTCGTAGGCGTCCTCGGTCGCGGCCTCGACCCGCGGGTCGACCAGCCGGCCCTTCTCATCGCCGAGCTGCCGGCCGGATTCCAGCTTGGAGAGCTGGCGGCGCAGCCGGTTCGCCGCGGTCACCGGATCGATCGGCTCGACATGCACGGCGACGTCGACCCGCCCCGGATATGTGAGCAGCGGCGCGAGCCAGCCGGCGTGGACCTCGCGGGGGTAGCCGGCGATCGCCATCGTGGCGAGGAAGTCCCCGCCAACGTCGAGGTGGCGGGGGGCGATCGTCAGCGCGTCCGGCACGAACGCCGCTGCGGCGGCGTCCGCCAGCCGGGTGGACGGGCCGTGGGCTGAGGCGGATGCCCCGCGTCGGATCCGTCTCCTCATCGGTGTCCCCCACTCCGTCCGCCGGCGTCGGGTCGTCTCGCCCGCCGGGAGTCGCCCGCCGGGCGGGTGCGGGGGGCCGGCGGGACCCAGCCGTCGGGGGGCTCGGCGTCCACCGGGCTGTCGCAGCCGGCACCGCCCCGGGCGGCGGGGCCCGATGGCCCGGCTGCGGGTCCATCCATCTCGTCGAACCTCGGGCCGTCCCACGGGAAGTCGTCGTCGTCGAAACCGGACTCGTCGCCGGGGTAGCGCATGTCGGGGTCGTCGAAGTCGGCGGTGATGACCTCGTCGGGTGCGGCGAGCGCTGACGGGGGGACCAGACCGGCGGGGTTGCAGGCGGCGGCCAGCACGCTGGTCGCCGTGCCGGCGTCCAGCGGCGTGAGCACGATCCCCGCCGGGGCCAGAAGGTCGGTCGCCTCGGCGAGGCGGCGGGCCAGGCGGGTATGCGCGGCGCGGCGGGTGGCCTCCCCGGCGCGGCGGGCGTCGCGGGCCGCAGCCCGCCGGCCGCTCAGCGCGGCCAGCGGGGAGGCGCCACCCAACCCGTCGACCGGGCCGGCGGTGACGAGGGGTTCGCGCAGGACCAGCAGGGTCGCCAGGGACTCGAACCCTGAACCCAGAGATTAAAAGAACGTTGGAATACGTGCCGGAACATTCCGCGCCATATTGGAGAATGCCGGAATGTGCAGGCCGGGGCAATTGTGGATGTCCGAGGGTGTCGGGTGCTGTCGGTGAGGTTCGCAACGTCCGCACCCGCAATGAGCCCACAGTACCCGTCGTTTCTCCGGATAGCAGACGATCATATGCGTTACTAACAGTTATTCGATGAATTTCACCAGTGCGACTCCGATCGTCGGGGCCGTTCCCCGCACCCCTGTGGGACGTCGGCGCCTACGCGACGTCGAGCCATGCCCGGAGTGCCTGGCGGATGACGTCGCTGGCGTTCGTGTGATCGGCAGCCGCCCGCGTGGCGAGCGCCGCCCGCAGCTCCGGGTCCAGCCGCACCGGTACCACATCTGCAGGAGCCGACCCCAACGGACGGCGGCCCCCGCGTCGACGCAGTTCCGCAACGTCATAACCGGCATCGGCCTCCGCCGCCAGCCGATCCACCAGTTCGTCGGTCATCGGCACACCGTTCGACGTCGGAGGCCTCTCACTGCTGTCCGTCATGACACACCTCTCACTGATCACGGCAGGAGATCGGAGTACTTCGACCGCATCCGCATCGCGTGGATGATCAGATCTGTGTCGTCCAGGAGCAGGACGACGACCTCCAACAGGTTGCCCGCCCGGTCGGGACTCGGGCCGTAGCTCCCTGCGCGGCTCCTCCTTGTCGTCCCCGAGGGGATAGGCGGCCAGGAATCGTTGGGCGGCATGAATGCTGTCCGCGTCGGCGATGCCATGCTTGCGTGCCGACCGGTGAACATCCTTCCGACAAAGGTATTACGAAACCGTCGGCCTGTCGGCACTCGCAAAGGGTACATACCAGGGAAGGGGTCACGTCGGCCAGATGATCGAATAGGAGCCGCGGAAGTTCAACTTCGACGGCCACACCGCTCCACTTTCGAGCACCGTCGCACCGCAGCACCGCCTGCGCGTCCGTGTCGGTCGTGACGCTGTCGCTGACCGGGTTGAGGCATGGAGCGGGATCCCGCACCCGTGAAAAGTCCTAGGTCACAACCCCGGACGGGTTTCGGATACCCGTTGGTTTACCAGAAACTATACTTGCGGTGTGGGCGGACAGCAATGGGACGTCTTCCTCGTTCACGAGGTCCGCGCGTGGATCGACGGTCTGGACGCGCCGACGCACGCGCGCGTCGTCCAAGCGATCGATCTGCTCGCGGAGGCCGGCCCGGGGCTTGGTCGACCGCTCGTGGACACGATCACGGTCTCGTCGCTGCCCAACCTGAAGGAATTCCGTCCCGGCACGGTGAGGATTTTGTTCTGCTTCGACCCCTGGCGTTCGAGCATCCTGCTCGTCGCCGGGGACAAGTCCTGCCGGTGGAACGCATGGTACGAGGAGGCGATCCCGCTGGCGGAGCACCGGCACGAGACGTACCTGAAGGAACGCGGCCAGGAGGAGGACGACCGACGATGAGTGGTTATGTGCGGTGGGCGGACGTCCGGGCCGAGCAAGTCGCTCGAGCCGGCGGTGAGGAGGCGGTCGAGGCCGGTAAGCAGGAACTCCTCGCGGTCGCGGTAGGTCATCGCCTCGGCGAGGTGCGCCGCGCACGGGGCCTCACCCAGCAGCAGGTGGCCGATCGGATGGGTGTCACCAAAGGCAGGGTCTCGCAGATTGAACAGGGCAAAATTTCTGGGCAGGATGTGGTCGCCCGGTTCGCTGCCGCTCTCGGTGGCCGGCTACACCAGGCGATCTACTTCGACGACGGGGATATCACCGCGATCGCCTGAAACGGCTCTGTTGCATTAGGTGGAGCCCAACAGGGTCGAACGGTGACCTGTTATCGGTGGTCTGGTCAATGAGTACGAACGCGTCGCGCAAAAGCCCAGCTCAACGCTGGTGGCACAGTTCTGGCACCCCACAGGGTCGGGCGATGCACGCAGTGCCCGCCCATTCCAGGTAAGGGGATGGGCGGGCACAGTCGACTGCTCGGCGATGGATGGCGGCGTTATGTGGCGTTCTCCACAAACTGGTCTGTGTAGGTTTTGCTCAGGTCGATTTTCTTGCCGATGATGTTCTTGTTGAATGCCGAGAGCACTTTCAGGTTTGTAGGCGGTCCGTTGGGTGGCATGATGCCGGTCGGGTTGTAGATGCCTTTCTCGTTGTTGAGGGCGGCGACGTAGGTGTCCTTGCCGACACCGGCGTAGTAGTCGGCGGGCATCATGTCAGCGATCTGGGCGGCAGTGTGCTCCTGGATCCATTTCAGGGTTTTGACGTAGGCGTTGACCAGCTTCTGTACCGTTTGTGGGTTATTTTTGATATAGGAGGTGGTCATGTACAGCGACGTCGCCGGGTACTCGCCGCCGAGCGCCTGGGTGGCCCCAGCGTCAGAACGCATATCGAGCAAAATGTAGGCTTGCTTGTTGGCGAGCAGTTGCGACACGGTGGGTTCGGTGGTCATGGCGCAGTCAACGTTCTTGTGCGTCATCGCGCCGATCAAGGTGGCGCCGGCTTGGACACCGATTCGGTTGATGGTTGTGGGGTCTACGCCGTTCTTCTGCGCCAGGTACTGGGTCAGGAAGTCGGTGGACGAGCCCAGGTCGGTGATGCCGAGGTTACGGCCCTTCCAGTCGGCTGGGGACTTGATCTGGTTCTCGAGGTCGTTGCGGCACAGCTCGACCTCGCCAGGGGTGACCAGCATGGAGACCACGGACTCCACTGACTGGCCGAGGCCCTGCAGGTCGATGGTGTGGTCATAGAAGCCGCCGACGCCATCGACCTTGCCTGCGAGCATGTTTGTTGTGGCATCTACACCGGCCGGCTCGTCAGAGAGCGCGATGTTGAGGCCTTGGTCCTTGTAGTAACCCAACTGCTGGGCAAGCATGAAGGGAAGGTAGATCTGCTTGTTGAGACCACCAACCATGATACTTACCTTGGTGCCTGAGTCGGTACCGACATTTGTTGTTCCGCTGCTGGTATGGCTGGCGTTCGAGCTGCATCCGGTTGCGACCAGGGCTGCGGCGATCCCGGCCGCGGCTAGTAATCTTGTTCTGGACATGCGGTTCCCCTTTTGTTGTGGATAGGAAAGCCTGGTCGGTATGAGCCGAGCGCGGTGAGTTCTCCGGTTGTTACAGGTCCGGTCCGGCGAGTTGCGGTGGCCGCCACCGGAGGAGACGGTTTTCGAGCTTGGTGATGAACCATTCCGCGAGCAGAGCGACCATGCCCATGATGACCATCGCGGCCCAGACACCGTTGGCGTCGAAGGTGCCTTGCGCGTTCTTGATAAGTACGCCGAGGCCGTGCGAGCCGCCGAGGAACTCTCCGACGATCGCGCCGATGAGGGCGAAGCCGAAGCTGACGTGCAGGCTGGCGATGATCCAGGTGAACGCCGACGGGAGTATGACCTGCCGGGTGACCTGCCAGGGGGAGCCGCCGAGGATGGTGGCGTTGGCGATGAGGTTGCGATCGACTTCGCGGACGCCTTGGAAGGCGTTGAAGAACACACCGAAGAACACCAGCACGATGACCAGCAGAACCTTCGATTCGATGCCTAGGCCGAAGGCCAGCACGAACACCGACCCGAGGACAATGCGCGGGATCGAATTCAGGACCTTGATGTAGGGGCTGAATACGTCGGCGAGGAAACGGATCCGTCCGAGCGCGATCCCGGCGACGATGCCAAGCGCAGTGCCGATGGCGAAGCCGATCAGCGCTTCCTCCAAAGTGGTCTTGATCTGGTCTCCGAGAGAGCCGATCGCGGTTCCGTCGGCGACCCAGGTGTGTAGACGGCTGACAATCCCGGACGGCACTCCATATAGGATGATCTTTCGTGAATCGGATCCTACATACAGCTCCCAGCCGCCGATCACCACGACCAGAAACGCGAGCTGGGTGAGGTGAACGATGAGCTTACGTCGGCGTACTTTGGAGCGGTAGACCCGCTCATTCACGGAGACCTCATGTTTCTCGCCCGCTGTCGTCAGATTCGCGGTGACGGTCATCACGGCGCCCTCTTCGTAGTCGCAGCGGTGGTCTGCGCATAGGCGATATCAACTTCCGAGCGTAGGGCTTCCCATATCTGATGGTAGAGATCGACGAAATGTTGTTCGAAGCGAATTTCCTGCACCACACGAGGCCGCGGCAAATCGATCTCGAAACTGGCCTTGACGGTGCCGCCGGGACCCGCGGTGAGAACGACGACCTTGTCAGCCAGAGCGATTGCTTCCTCGAGATCATGGGTGACGAAGACGACGGCGGGACGAGTGAGGTCCCACAACTGCAGTAACTCATTGGACATGATCGAGCGGGTTTGAACGTCCAGCGCGCTAAACGGCTCGTCCATCAATAGGATCCGCGGCTCGTTGATCAGACTCTGGGCCAGGGCCACCCGCTTGCGCATGCCGCCGGAGAGCTGGTGGGGGAACCGGTCCTCGAAACCAGCCAGCCCGACCCGGCGCAGCCAGTCGCGGGCCTTCGTATTGGCCGCGGACTTTGAGGTGCCGCGAAAGCGCGGTCCTAGTGCGACGTTGTCGAGCACCGTCTTCCACGGCAGGACCGCATCGGTCTGGAACATGAACGCAACTCCCGGGGTGATACCCGATACGTCCGCACCGTGGACTTTGACCGTTCCCAGCGACGGTCGTTCCAGTCCGGACACCAAGGTCAGCGTGGTCGACTTCCCACAGCCCGTCGGTCCGACGATCGCGCAGAACTCCCCGGCCACCACCCCTAGATTCAGGTCTTTCAGCGCCGTGTACGTTGCCCCGGACGGGGTCGTGAACCTTTTCGTGACCGCTCGTAGATCGATCGCCAGCGTCCCGGAATCGCTGTGCTGTGGTAGTCGCACTGTCGCTGGTCCTTCCTGACTATGAAAACGGCATCGCCGGCGCGGATCAGTGGGTGGCGTACCGGCTGTGTGGGAGGACAGTAGGAGTCTGGAAACGAGAGCGAAATAATTCAGAAAGTTGTGTGGCTATCCCGCGTTACTCGTCGTTCTGCTCGCAAAGCTCAGCGGCAGCGCCTTCTGGTGAGTTCAGTACGTTCTGCTCGGCTGCCACTTACCATGTGGGATGCCGCGCCGCCTCTTCCGGAACCGGCGTAACACGTTCCATGATCGACAGAGTGGAGGAACCTCGATGTGGCGCTCACGCACCCTGGCATCGCAGATCCTCATTGGCGTGCTGGGCATCCTCGTTGTCACGATCGCGTTAGGCGGCGCGCTCTACGTCGAGCTCACCCGCCGGTCACTCGATCGGCAGTACGAGACGCGCGCCGTCGACATCGCCGCGACGGTGGCACAGATCCCCGACGTCAGAGCAGCGGTGTTACGCCCCGATCCCCAACGCGTCATCCAAGGTCTGGCCAACCAGATCGGGCGGAGCACCGGCGCAGACTATGTTGTGGTCGCCGACCGGGCAGGTGTCCGTCTATCCCACCCGAACCCGGCACTGATCGGGCAGCGGCTCGAAGAACCCGTGGTCGCCCTGGACGGGCATACTCACGTCGGCATCGATCACGGCAGTCTGGGCCGCTCGGCCAACGGTAAGGCTCCTATCTTCGACTCGGACGGCGCCGCCATAGGTGAGGTCTCAGTCGGCATCCTGGAACGCAACGTGACGAGCCGGCTGCGGCACGAAGCTCTATTGATTCTCCTGTATTCGGCCCTCATCCTCGCACTCAGCACGGTTGCCTCGTGGGCGCTTGCCCGGACAATCAAGCGAATCACCTTCGGTCTGGAGCTGTCGGAAATCGCATCGCTGCTGCAGGAGCGCGAGGCAATGCTGCACGGCATCCGCGAGGGTGTGCTCGGTTTCGATGCCAACGGTTGCGTCAATCTGATCAACAACGAAGCTCGGCGGCTGCTGCGGATCACATCCACGGCAACCGGGCAGCACCTCGATGAGTTGGTGCCGCCCGGCCGGCTGCACGACATGCTCGCCGGCGACATCTCGGGCGCCGACCAGGTCGCCCTCACCGATGAATACCTACTTGTAGTCAACCGAATGCCAGTCCTACTGTCCGGGCGTGACGTCGGGTACGTGGTCACGCTACGCGACCGCACCGAGTTCGAGGCGCTGATCCGTGAGTTGCACGCGGTCACCGGCCTCACCGCGGCGCTCCGCGCCCAGGAACACGAGTTCGCAAACCGGCTACACGTCATCGCAGGCCTGCTTGAACTCTCCAAACCGGAGGAGGCAGCGAGCTATCTGGCCGAGATCTCCCAAACCACCCTTGGCCAAGGCGAGGAACTGCGAGCCCGAATCGCGCCGCCATCGATAGCCGCGCTGCTCACGGCCAAGGTGACGATCGCGGCCGAGCAGGACGTACAGGTGATCATCGATGACACATCGCACCTAGACCAGCCCGCCATGGATCCTCAAGTACTAATAACGATCATTGGAAATCTGATCAATAACGCGGTCGACGCGGTCGCGGGTGAACCCGGCCCCCGGCAAGTCGGCGTACATATCAGCGACGATGACGGCGAGGTGTTCATCAGGGTCACCGATACCGGACCCGGCGTCGTACCCGACACGATCGAGGAAATCTTCCAGGACGGCTACTCCACCAAAACCCCCCGCGGGGAGATACGCCGTGGCCTCGGGCTCGCCCTGATACATCGGCTCGTACACCGTACCGGCGGCTCCGTCACCGTATCCCCAGGGCCAGGCGCCCGGTTTGAAGTCCGATTACCCATCCCCGATTCAACCACCTCAACGCCAGGCCTCAGCACACGGGAGAACTCACGGTGATTCCCATCCTCGTCATCGACGACGACTACCGGGTCGCCAGCATTCACGCGGCCATCGTCGAACAGGTCCCAGGCTTTCACTGCGTCGGAGAAGCACACAGCGCGGCCGAGGCACGCACCGCGATTCGCGACTTCCAGCCCGAGCTACTCCTCCTCGACATCCACCTACCCGACGAGGATGGCCTGTCCCTGTTGCGCACTCTGAAAGCCACAGCCGGCAGGGTTCCCGACTGTATCGTCGTCACCGCAGCCCGTGACCTCCACGCCGTACGGACGGCAATGCACCTCGGCGCCGTATACTACCTCGTTAAACCGTTCGGAGTCGGACAATTACGTGATCAACTTCGGGCCTACCGCCGGTGGCGCGAGCAGCTCGAGAGCTCCGACCAGGCTGACCAGGAAACCGTCGACGCCCTTTACAACCTCCTGCGCGCTCCGACCGCACTCAACTCCTCTCCACCCAGCCAACTACCACCGACGATGGCGAAAATCCTCGATGCTGTCAGCGCAGCAGCTCAGCCGGTCAGCGCCACCCAAATTGCCCAACAGCTCGGTATGAGCCGCCCAACAGCCCAGCGCTACCTCGCTGACTTACAACGGCGTGGCCTAGTCGCACTCGATCTTGCCTACGGATCAACCGGGCGCCCCGTACACCGCTACCACCCAGCAGCCCCCGACCGCCGCCGAACAAGACCATAGCGTGGGCACGGGCCTGTAGAAATAACGGCGTAACTCCCCGAGAGTGAGGATGCGCCTTAAGTGACACGATGGTGGAGGTTCCGCCGGCCCACGAAGCCCCCCTGCCAGGCCAGCCCGCAGGCCGCCCGGCGGAGTGGGACCCCGGCGACGCACAGCTGGTACGTCTGCCGGCCGAACGCGCCCACGCGGACGGGATCAGCCTGGCCGGCGAAGGCGGCCTGCTGGCCCAGCTGACGAAGCTGGTACTCGAAGCCTGCCTGGAAGCCGAGAGGAGCGCCCACCTGGGCTACGACAAGCACGACCCGGCCGGCCGCGATGGCGGGAACTCCCGCAACGGGACCCGGACCAAGACGGTCCTGACCGAGATCGGCCCGGTCGCCATCGAGGTGCCGCGGGACCGGGCGGCCTCGTTCGCGCCGGTGACGGTCCCCAAACGGGTCCGCCGGCTGCGCGGGGTGGACGAAATGGTGATCTCGCTGGTGGCCCGTGGGATGACGACCGGGGACGTGCAGGCCCACCTGGGGCGAGGTCTAGTGCAGCGCCTCATTAGTTCGTTTGCGGTGTTTGGCTACGGTCCGTGGCCCCGTCAGGCGGCTTGGGCGAGGCTGTCGGGGCTGGGGTCGGGCGTGGGGTGGCGTTCGAGGTAGCGGGCGTGCTCGGCGTCGGCGTCGTAGCTCCAGCGGTAAGG